>DHVE01000061.1 GCA_002412495.1 Betaproteobacteria bacterium UBA5216 | reverse complement strand
GCACGGCAGCCCATATCGCCCGCGCTGCGCTGGAGGGTATTGCGTTTCAATCCGCCGACTTGCTGGATGCGATGCAGCGCGATGCGGGTATCGCGATTACGGAACTGCGCGTCGATGGTGGCGCGGCACGTAATGATTTCCTGATGCAATTTCAGGCCGATATTCTTGGCGTGCCGGTGGTGCGGCCACGGGTGACGGAAACCACCGCGCTGGGCGCGGCTTATCTGGCCGGGCTGGCGGTCGGCTACTGGAAAAGCGCCGAAGCCATCGATGCGCAGTGGCAGGTGGAGCGGCGCTTCGAACCGTGGTTGGCGAGGCAAGCGGCCAACGATTTGCGCGCGGCGTGGGAACGGGCGGTGAAGCGCGCCCGGTGCTGAAGGCGGGCGCGCGTTATCCAGACGCGTCAGGGTTTAACCGTTTTACGCGGCGCAGGCAGCGATGCGTTGCTTGGTTAATCGCGCTTCAAGCGCGTCGGCCGGCATGGGCCTTCCAAGGAAATAGCCTTGCGCTTCGTCGCAGCCTATTTTGCGCAGAAAATCCAGTTGGGCTTCGGTTTCGACACCTTCTGCCACCACTTCCATGCCCAGGTTGTGGGCGAGCGCCACCAGCGCCTTGGTTATGTTGGCATCGTCGCGGTCATCGGGCAAATCACGCACGAACGAGCGGTCTATTTTCAGCGTTTGTGCCGGGAAGCGCTTCAGGTAGGCCAACGAGGAATATCCCGTTCCAAAATCGTCGATGGCGATATGCACGCCCATGCGATGCAGCCGCATGAGTATATCGAGCGCCCGTTCCGGATTGGCCATCAGCAAGCTTTCCGTAATTTCCAGTTCCAGCAACGTGGCGTTGAGCTGCGTCTTGGCGAGCGCTTCCACGACATGTTCCACCAGGCCATCGTCGTTGAACTGGCGCACGGACAAGTTGACCGCGCAGCGCGGCATACTCAATCCCTTGATGTTCCACGTGCGCAACTGGCGGCACGCGGCCCGGATGACCCACAGGCCGATGGGTTCAATGAGACCGCAGTCTTCGGCCAGGGTAATGAACTCGCCCGGCGCGAGCAGCCCGCGCGTGGGATGCTGCCATCGAATCAACGCTTCGACGGCCACCATTTGCCCCGTGACGATGTTGATCTTAGGCTGGTAGAACAATCGAAACTCGTCCCGCTCGAGCGCCGCGCGCAGATCGCTTTCCAGCGAGAATTGCCGGGCGGCGTGCTCTGCCAGTTCCGCCGTATAAAACTGGAAGTTGTTTTTTCCCTTGTTTTTTGCCAGGTACATGGCGGCATCGGCGTACTTCAGCATGGTCGATGCGTCTGTGCAGTCGGTGGGGTAAACGCTGATACCGATGCTGCCGCTCACCTGAAGGCTGCAATTGCCGATGTTGACGGGCTCGCTGATCGCGGTCAGTGCCTTTCGCGCGATGATTCCCAGCAGTGCAGGGTCTTCGCAGTTTTCGAGCAACACCACAAACTCATCGCCGCCGAGGCGAGCCACCATGTCGGATTTGCGCAGCAGCGCGCTAAGCCGCGTTGCGATCACTTTCAGCAGGGTGTCGCCAGCGGCGTGTCCCAGACTGTCGTTAATGTTCTTGAAGCGGTCGAGATCGATGAAAAACACCGCGAACGGCACATTGTTGCGATTGGATCGATCCAATGCGCGTCCTATCTCTTCGATAAATGAGCGGCGATTCGGCAGGCCGGTCAAGCCATCATAGTTGGCAAGACGGGCCACTTCCTCTTCGGCAAGGCGGGTCTTGGTGACATCCGTGCCAACACCGCGGTATCCCTTGAATTCACCATACTGGATATTCGGTTCGCCGCTGATGCGCATGTAGTAGCGCTGTCCTGCGCCGTCGGTAAATCCAAACGTAAAATCCCGGAATGGTCTGCGCTGTCTAATGCTCTCTTCGTAATCGGCGATGTCTTCCGGCGCTGCATGGTAGGCATCGCCTTCCATGCAGCGGGTGCCGAGAAGAATTAACGGATCAGCACGGGTGCTTTCGTCGCGCTGATCCGAGAAATAGGTAAATCTCAAATCGGCATTTTGTTCCCAGACCCAGTCCGAAGACAGTGAAACGAGGCTTTTTAACCGGGCCTGCGCCACCTGCAACTCACGATTCAGTACATTCATCTCGTTCGAGGAGACTTCTTGCGAACGCTCCATGAGGTAGCGATCCTGTTCGGCTTCCGCATAGGCGCGGCTGACCCGTTCGAGCAGGCGCTGCCACGCGTCCGTCGATTGCGGGGGCGCCAGCGCCTCCAGTCCAAGCCGCTTGAGCTGGCGCCGCAGCAGTTGATGCAATGTTTCGCTCACGGGGTTACACCTCGGTCAGCACGGTGACCGTCATGGTTTGATTGTGTAGTTCGCTGACATTGCCTTCGAGTGCCGGGGAGATTTCCCCATAAGAATAGAATCCGACATGTCCCGCGCCGGGGGGCGCACCTTCAAGGATGGTCTCGACTTCTTCTTCGGTGCGCTCACCCAGAACGAGCCGGCGTCCGACACAACTGACGGAGATGACCAGTGCGGTCTGCTCGGTGGTCACGTTCCGGGTTGCCGCGGATATCGCGCTACTGGCGCTGCCAATCAGGCTGTCGTCGTTGGCGCGCATCAGGCGCGCGATGGCGCCGTGCGGCATGTCGCCGGCGAAGGTCATCGATTTTTGCGCTTCGTTGATACCCAGTATGGTTCGCACCAGCGGCGTCTTGTCATCCGGATGGCGTCGTATCGCAAGGGGAAACAACAGCGCGTTTCCGGGCAGCCCGGCCGCCATGTCACCGAGATAAGTCTTGTACAGATCGAGCGCGGGCTTTCCATCCAGTTCATGGAGCACGTTGCCTTCTGATTTGGTAATGCGGCGCTCCGGTCCAAAGTCAGACCAGCCGTGATCACAACCGTGCCCGATGCGTAGCTGGTTGCCGTAGAAACCAATGGCGCAGATTTGGTTGCGCCTGGGGGCGCTTCCATCGAGCACCCATGTGCTGGAGAACTGGCTGCCGTCCCCGGCAAGACCGCCAAATATCGACGTGCCCTTGGGAAGCGATTGGGTTAGCCCTTGCACCAGCGCGGTGCCATTAACGCAGGTGCCGTCTGAAAGAATCAATACCGCGCACGGACGGTCGTCGCCGGAGAGTTGTTGTGCGAGGCTAATGCCGGCTTGCAAAGAGCCTCCCGCGTCGGCGACTTCAACGTGCGCTCTGCGTAGGCGCGTACCGGAAAACCGCGTATATGCCACGCTGACGCTTTCGTCGTTAACGCAGTCGCCGGCGATTTCACCCGCCGTGGAGCATCCCGCAATGATGGATTGGGGGAACGCATCGGCCAGCGCTTCGAAGGGATGCGGATTCGTTTCATAAGCTTTGGCGCCAAACGCCAGAATCAGCGTTTGCGGGCTGTCCAGGTTTGTTGGCATGGCGGCATTCCATCCCTTGGTGCCATGGTAGGTTCCAGTCTGTAATTGCATGGTGAGCCTGTTTTTTATTGGGGGTGCGTGTTTGAAAGGTGATCCCGGCATTTGCTACTGACGGAATATCGGCTTTCACGCGGCAAACTTTAGCGTGCAGGCCTGCCACGAAGGGTTGTGCCGGGGCGCGATGCGAGGCGTACCGACTCCGGCGTGTCGGGAATGGGTAGGGGGGCGTGTTAACATCTCACCTGGGTTTCCTGCGTGAAATGAGCGACGCCTTGCAGGCTGTTTCACCGCTTTGAATAGATCGAACAGGAAAGCCGCGCGCCGGATTTTTCGGCGGCGCGCGGCGCTGGGATCGACGAAGTGTGCCGCTATGTTGTTTTGCGCGGTTTCCACGCGGCACGCCGTGTTACGAAGCCGATGCCGATGACCTGCTGGCGACTAACCGCGCGCCGCTGCGCCGCATCAGTAGCGTAGGGGTAAGTTAAATAATATTTTAAATACAATTACTTATATGAAAAAGCCAATAATGGTGGGGCAGGTGGGGCTGGGCATCATGGGCGCGATG
>DHVE01000076.1 GCA_002412495.1 Betaproteobacteria bacterium UBA5216 | reverse complement strand
CGGCCGCCCTTGACGTTGAACGAAAAGCGCCCAGCACCGTAGCCGCGTTCGCGCGCGGCTGGCACGCCGGCAAACAGATCGCGTATGGGCGTGAACAGTCCCGTGTAGGTCGCCGGGTTAGAGCGCGGCGTGCGTCCGATGGGACTTTGATCGACGTTCACGACCTTGTCGAAAAATTCCAGACCGGCGATGTTCTCATGTGGTGCGGGCTCAGTCGCGCTGCCATAGAGATGCTGCGCGGCGGCGGCATACAGCGTGTCATTGATCAGTGTGGATTTTCCGGAACCCGAAACGCCCGTGATGCAAACGAACAGTCCGACGGGAATTCCGACGGTGACATTCTTAAGGTTGTTGCCGGTTGCGCCCTGCACCACGAGCTGGCGCTTTTCATTGAACGGGTGGCGCAGTGCGGGCACCGCGATACGGCGCCTTCCCGAAAGATACTGACCCGTCAGTGATTCCGCGTGCGCACATACCTCGGCCGCCGTGCCCTGGGCAATGATGTTGCCGCCGTGTATGCCAGCCCCCAGCCCCATATCGACGACATAATCCGCGCATAAAATCGCGTCTTCATCGTGTTCCACGACGATGACCGAATTGCCGATGTCGCGCAATCGTTTCAGGGTTTCGATCAATCGCGCGTTATCGCGCTGATGCAACCCGATGGAAGGCTCGTCGAGCACATACATGACGCCCGTCAGGCCAGAGCCGATTTGCGACGCAAGGCGAATGCGTTGCGCCTCGCCGCCCGACAGCGTGTCCGCCGCGCGATCGAGCGACAAGTAATCGAGTCCGACATTCACCAGGAACTGTAATCGGTTGGAAATTTCATGCACGATCCGGTCGGCGATGGCGCGCCGCGCGCCGGCGACATCGAGAGCAGCGAAAAAAACCACTGCGCGATCAAGGGACAGACCGCTGATTTCATGTATGTTTTTTTCGCCCACCGTGACATGCCGCGCTTCGCGTCGTAGCCGTGTTCCGATACATTCCGGGCAAGTTTGTGTGTTCAAATATTTCGACAGTTCCTCGCGTACCAGCACCGAATCGGTTTCGCGGAAGCGCCGTTCCAGGTTGGGCAGTACGCCCTCGAACGCGTGTTCCCGCACGATGGTTTTGCCGCGCTCGCCGACATAACTAAAGGCAATTTTTTCGCTGCCCGAACCGTGCAGCACAATATTTTTTACTTCTTCCGTCAGCTCGTTGTACGGCGTTTCCAGATTGAACCCGTAATGCTGCGCCAGGCTTTGCAGCATGTCGTAGAAAAATTGATTGCGCCGGTCCCAACCCTTGATGGCGCCGGATGCGAGCGACAAATCGGGGAAAGCCACCACTCGTTTCGGATCATAAAAGCTGACCGAGCCGATGCCATCGCAGCGAGGACACGCGCCCATCGGATTGTTGAACGAGAACAGTCGCGGTTCGAGCTCCGGCAACGAGTAGCTGCATACCGGGCATGCGAATTTGGCGGAAAATAGATGCTCCCTGCCGCTGTCCATTTCGACGGCGAGCGCGCGGCCGTCGGCGTGCCGCAGCGCCGTTTCAAACGACTCCGCGAGCCGCTGCTTGGCGTCTTCACGTACTTTGAGCCGGTCGACGATCACATCAACGGTGTGCTTGAAATTCTTTTTGAGCTTGGGCAGGTTGTCGATTTCATACACTTGGCCGTCGATGCGCAGCCGCACGAATCCTTGAGCGCGCAATTCGTCGAAGAGATCGGCTTGCTCGCCCTTGCGTCCCGCGATGAGAGGCGCCACGATCATTACGCGCGTGTCGGCGGGCAGTGTGAGTACGTGATCCACCATCTGCGCCACGCTTTGCGCTTCGAGTCGTTTGCCGTGATCCGGGCAATTCGGGTCGCCCACGCGCGCGAACAGCAGGCGCAGGTAATCGTGAATCTCGGTGATGGTGCCGACGGTAGATCGCGGATTGTGGCTGGTGGCTTTTTGTTCGATGGATATGGCTGGTGACAATCCGTCGATCAGATCGACGTCCGGCTTTTCCATGATCTGCAAAAACTGCCGCGCGTAAGCCGACAGCGATTCGACATAACGACGCTGGCCCTCCGCATAGAGCGTGTCGAAGGCGAGCGACGATTTTCCAGAACCCGACAAACCGGTGATTACCACCAGCCGGTTGCGCGGCAAATCGAGATTGATATTCTTTAGATTATGCGTGCGTGCGCCGCGTATGCGGATGGTTTCGCCTGTTTTCGGCGGCAATTTTTCAACCGCGCCCGCGCCGGATACCGTGCCAACGCCAGCGTGTGGCAGGTGAATCACATTGGGACTGAGGGGAGTGCTGATAGCCAATTTGCAACCAGTCGTCAAATGTAAACCTGCTAATATACCCGCCTTTCGTTCTGATTCCCAAGTTGTTTTTCCATGTCATCGTCTAATCGCATGAGCGCGCTGGAAATGCGGGCGAGCCTCGCGCTCGCCAGTGTGTTCGGGTTGCGGCTGTTCGGCATGTTCGTAATCTTGCCGGTGTTCGCGATTTACGCCGAAACCTTGCCTGGCGGCGCCAATCTCACGCTGGTCGGCGTGGCCATCGGCGCGTATGGGCTTACCCAGGCCATACTGCAAATGCCGTTTGGTTGGTGGTCGGATCGTATCGGGCGAAAACCTGTGATGTACCTGGGTCTGATGCTGTTCGCGGCGGGAAGCTTTATGGCGGCCGCCGCACCGAACATTTATATCGTGATCGTCGGACGTATCCTGCAGGGCGCGGGTGCAATTTCCGCGGCGGTGATGGCGCTTGCCGCCGACCTCACGCGCGAAGAGCATCGTACCAAATCGATGGCGATGATTGGTTCCACCATCGGGCTGGTGTTCGCATTGTCGCTGGCTGCCGCGCCCTGGTTAAATCAATTAATCGGCGTGCCGGGAATTTTTGCGCTGACGGGCGTGCTGGCGATCGGTGCGATGGGCGTCATCTGGCGCATCGTGCCGCCGGCACCCGCCAATCCACATCCGCGAACGTCCAGCCTGCTGGCGGATTTCAAAAGTGTACTGGCGGACCCACAACTCGTGCGCCTGAACTGGGGCATATTCGCATTACACGCCGTGTTGATGGCGCTGTTTATTGCTATCCCGTTTGCCTTGCGCGACGCGGGTATGCCCGTGAATGAACACTGGAAAATTTATTTGCCGGTGATGCTGGCGTCTTTTGTGCTGATGATTCCCGCAGTCATGGGGGCGCACGATCCGCGCAAGCTGAAAGGCTGGTTCATTGCGTCGGTGGCATTATTGCTGATGGTGCAAGGGGCTATGCCATGGCTCACGGGCGGGCTGTGGTCTATCACTTTGTTTTTATTATTCTTTTTTGTTCCCTTTAATATACTCGAAGCGATGCTGCCTTCATTGGTGTCACGTATGGCGCCGCCGCAGTTGAAAGGCGCTGCCATCGGGATGTACAGCAGCGTGCAGTTTTTCGGCACGTTCGCAGGAGCGGCTGCTGGCGGGTTTTTATTCGGCCATTGGGGGGTGGCCGGCGTCGTGGTGCCCGGTGCAATCCTGCTTGCAATCTGGCTTATACTCGCGATAGGCATGCAGGTGCCACCGCCGCGCCCAACCCCAACCAGCGCGGACACGCCGCAAGCTGCGGGCGCACCTGCACGATAATTAATTCAGGAGTTCATCATGGCATCAGTCAATAAAGTCATCCTAATCGGAAACCTTGGGAAAGACCCGGAAATGCGCTACCTGCCGAGCGGCGACGCAGTGGCCAATTTCAGCATAGCGACGACCGAGAAGTACAAGGATAAGAGTGGTTCCATGCAGGAGCACACCGAGTGGCACCGCATTTCATTTTTTGGCCGCCAAGCTGAAATTGCCGGCGAATATCTGAAAAAGGGCTCGCCCGTTTATATCGAAGGCAGTATTCGCACGAATAAGTGGAAGGACAAGGAAGGCCAGGATCGCTACACCACCGAAATCCGCGGCGACCGCATGCAATTACTCGGCAGCCGCGGTGGCGGCGCCGACAACATGGCGCGTGAACCAGCACCTGCAAGTGCTGGCGGTGGCGCGCCCGCGGGCGAGAAACGCGCGCCAGCGAAGAAGGGCGGCGGGTTTGATGAAATGGACGACGATATTCCGTTCTAGACTCCAGTTGTCGGTTCTCATCGCACGGCAGCCAAGCGGGTGGTCGGGGAACGCACGGATATCCTAACCGCACGGCACATTGCGTGATCACTTGATTGAGTTATCGCGTAATACGCGCCGGTCTTGCGGATTCTTCCGGATGTATGCGACAGCCGTACGCGACAGATAGTGCAAGCGTTCGTTCTTAGATGCCTTGAACCCTCCATTGAGATGCCCGCGTTTGGATGTCGCCGGTAGCAGCCTTCGTCTTCCGCCGCCCCTTATCCCGGCACCGGCTTGCAGGAAGCGTCCCGGATTGTAAGCGGTGAATGAACGCTAAGCGCTTGGTGTATAATACTTTTTTAGGTTTTTCGGGAATTAAATTCACCCTATTCAACCTTAAACTACTACCCCGTTATTTTATTGAGCCAGTTGCCATGCCGATTTACGAATATCGATGCGACAGTTGCGGTTTTCAGAAAGAGTATATCCAGCGCATGAGTGATGCGCTGCTGACGGATTGTCCGGAGTGTAAAAAACCCACCTTCAGCAAAATGGTTACCGCGGCCGGGTTTCAGTTGAAGGGCGGCGGCTGGTATGTGACGGATTTCAAAGGTGGTGGAAGTAACGCCACGGGGGCCGCCAAGAAGTCGGCCGACAAACCCGGCGAGTCGGGCGGCGGCGCTGATTCCGCCAAGTCCGAAGGCGCCAAATCAGAAAAATCCGAAACCAGCACCGCATCATCGGCCAGTAGCACAGCGCCAGCGGCATCCAGCACGCCCGCGACGCCCAGCAGCACTTGACGCAATCCTCGCATCCGCGACGCCCGGTGTCGCGGAATTAACGTCGGCTGGTATGTGGTGTGGGGGTGTGTGACGGGGTTTCGCGGTCACGGACGATTACCGCGCCAGTTTTGCCAGTTATTTCATTGCCATGCCCAAGAAAAGTTTTTTCAAGCGCTATCTATTGACAGGTCTTTTGATCTGGGTGCCGTTGGTCATCACGCTGTGGGTGCTTAACCTGCTGGTCAGCACGATGGATCAAACGCTGCTGCTGTTACCGCAGACGCTGCGTACCGAAAGCTGGCTTGGCATGCATATTCCTGGCTTGGGCGTGATTCTGACGCTGGTGGTTGTGTTTCTAACCGGTGTGCTGGCGGCGAACTTCATTGGACAGAAGCTGGTGGCATTCTGGGAGGGCGTGTTGTTGCGCATCCCGGTGGTAAATTCGATTTACAAGGCGGTAAAGCAGGTTAGCGATACGCTGTTCTCGGGTTCGGGGCATGCCTTTCGCAAGGTGCTGCTGGTGCGTTATCCGCATCCGGAGGCGTGGTCACTGGCGTTTCAGACCAACGTGCCCAGCGAGCTGACGAGCCGGTTTTCCGAGGAACACGTCGCGGTATTTATTCCAACGACGCCGAGCCCGGTCAACGGATTTTATTTTTATGTCAGGCGCCGCGACGTGATCGAGATCGACATGAGCATCGATGAGGCATTGAAGTACATCATTTCGATGGGCGTGGTGACGTCGGATAGCGATACCCAGGAGCGTGCGAACGCGGCCCGGCTTATGTCGGGGCGGGATGCGCCTTCCGCGGCGAACAAATAACATTTTTGAAAATTCAGGTTTAAATCATGCGTAGCGAATACTGTGGGCTGGTGAGCCGCAAACATCTGGGGCAGACGATAACCGTGCAGGGCTGGGTGCATCGGCGCCGTGATCACGGGGGCGTCATCTTTATCGATTTGCGCGACCGAGAAGGTCTGCTGCAAATCGTGTGCGATCCGGATAATGCCGTGACGTTCAAAACCGCGGAATCGTTGCGCAATGAATTCGTGGTCAGCGTCACCGGCAAGGTGCGTCCGCGTCCCGACGGCACGGTCAATGCCAACCTGGTGAGCGGCGAGATCGAAGTGTTGGCGCAATCGATTGAAATATTGAATCCTTCTCTGACGCCGCCGTTTCTGATGGACGACGAAAATCTTTCGGAAAACGTGCGCCTTGAGTATCGCTTTCTGGATCTGCGCCGTCCGGCGATGCAAAAAAACATGCGGTTGCGTTACCGCACTTCGATGGCGATACGAAGTTATCTCGATAAACTCGGATTCATCGACATCGAAACGCCGATGTTGACGCGTTCCACGCCGGAGGGCGCGCGCGATTACCTAGTGCCGTCGCGCGTGCACTCGGGCGAATTTTTCGCGCTGCCGCAATCGCCGCAGTTGTTCAAACAGATGCTGATGGTGTCGGGCTATGATCGTTATTATCAAATCGTGCGCTGTTTTCGCGACGAAGATCTGCGCGCGGATCGCCAGCCGGAATTCACGCAGGTGGATATCGAGACCTCGTTCCTCACGCAACTTGAAATCACGGACATGATGGAAAAGATGATCTGTGCCGTGTTCAAGGAGGTGCTCGATATTGATTTGCCGCAGCCGTTTCCTCGCATGTCGTTTGATGAGGCGATGTCGCTCTATGGCTCAGACAAGCCCGACATGCGCGTGCCGCTGAAACTCACCGAACTGACCGATGTCATGAAGGATGTAGCGTTCAAAGTGTTTTCGGGGCCGGCCAATACGCCGGGCGGGCGCGTGGCCGGCTTGCTGGTGCCAGGCGGCGCGGCGCTCACGCGTGGCGAGATCGACGGCTATACCGAATTCAGCAAAATCTACGGCGCCAAGGGGCTGGCGTACATCAAGATTAATGACGTGATGCAGTTGAACGATACCGGCTTGCAATCGCCGATCGTAAAAAATCTCTCTGAAGCGGCATTGAGGGCCGCCATCGAGCGCACCGGCGCCAAGGACGGTGATTTGATTTTTTTCGGCGCCGACAAAGCCAAAATCGTGAACGAAGCGCTCGGCGCGTTGCGAGCAAAAATCGGCCACGAGCGCGGTTTCGCCGACAAAGGCTGGAAGCCACTGTGGGTGCTGGATTTCCCGATGTTCGAGTGGGACGAGGAAGCCAAGCGCTGGAACGCCATGCACCATCCGTTTACATCGCCGGCCGCCGGGCACGAAGATTTGCTCGCCACCGATCCCGGTGCGGCGCGCGCCATCGCCCACGACATGGTGTTGAACGGCTGGGAAATTGGCGGCGGGTCCGTGCGGATACATCGTCAGGACGTGCAATCCAAAGTGTTCACCGCGCTGGGCATTCATGCTGAAGAAGCGGAGGCAAAATTCGGCTTTCTGTTGAAGGCGCTGCAATACGGTGCGCCGCCGCATGGTGGCATTGCGTTTGGACTGGACCGTATCGTCACCATGATGGCCGGGGCGGAATCGATACGCGATGTGATCGCGTTCCCGAAAACGCAGCGCGCGCAATGTCTGCTGACGCAGGCGCCGAACGTGGTGGACGAGAAGCAGTTGCGCGAATTGCATATCCGCTTGCGGAAAACAGAAACGCCCGCAGCGTGAACCGTGGGTCATCCTGCCCGGCTTGCCGCGCGTTAGACAAGCAAGGGATTGATCAGGATTGCAAGCCGTGATAAAAATAGTTAATATATTCAAACGCTTATGTGTATTGTGCGGCGTGTTGCTCGGGCTGGGGTCGCTGCTCGGGCCGACGCCCGCTTCGGCGCAGCGCGCCGAAGCGCCGCAACGCATTCAGGCCGCGCTGGCGGATGTCGCCGTCAAGGATTTGCCCTCGGAAGCGCGCGAGACGCTCAAGTTGATCGAGAAAGCCGGCCCGTATCCGTTTGAACGCGACGGCATCGTATTCGGCAATTTTGAAAAGCGCCTGCCGATCAAGGAACGTGGTTATTACAATGAGTTCACCGTAAAAACCCCCGGTGTGAAGCATCGTGGCGCGCGGCGCGTTGTTACCGGCAAGGGTGGCGAAAAGTATTACAGCGACGACCACTACAAAACCTTCAAGCGGATAGTGCCATGAGCGCTAGTGCGGAAACCTTGGGAGCCAAACGTTCCGGCGTCTATCGTGCGCCCGCAGACGTGGAATCAGTGCGCAAGGCTGCTGGCAAGAATCTATGCATCTGGCTGGAATTGCCACTGTTGGCGGTCTCGAACAAAAAGCAGTTCATGAACGTCTGCGCGAAACAACTGAAGCTGCCATCGTATTTCGGCGGCAACTGGGATGCATTGGCCGACTGCGTGCGCGACTTTAATTGGCTGGATGGCAAGGGCTACGTATTGCACATTACCAGCCCTGAAAAATTTGCCAAGGCGTCGCCGGATGACTATCAAACCGCGCTGGATGTGTTGGCCGAGGCCGCCGATTACTGGAAGAGTAAGGACATGCCCTTCGTGGTGCTGGTCGATGGCGCCAGGGAACTTGTCGCCTACTGAAAAATAAGACGGATTAGTCGGGATTGGCCTACAAGATACCGGTTTCAGTGCTGGTGGTCATACACACCGCCGACTTGCAAGTACTGCTGATCGAACGGGCGGATCGCGCCGGATTCTGGCAATCGGTGACGGGCAGCGTGGATGCCGTGGACGAGCCGCTGGAAAACACCGCGGTGCGCGAGGTTGGCGAAGAAACCGGCATTGATGCGCGTTTGTACCCGCTGCGCAACTGGTATAAACAGAATCAATTCGAGATATTCTCGCGCTGGAGTGGCCGCTACGCGCCTGGCACCACTCACAATACGGAACATGTGTTCAGCCTCGAGGTGCCGGCACCCCTGCCGGTGACGCTGGCACCCAAGGAGCACACGCAATCCATCTGGCTGCCATGGCAGGCAGCGGCCGAAAAATGCTTTTCCTGGAGCAACGCCGCAGCGATTCGCGAGCTTCCGGAAAGAAGACTTGGAAACAAATCATTAAATCCCACGATTGAATAAGTTACCGGTAAACCCAATTTCCCTTGGAACATTATTGGAATTGGAATGTCCGGTTGTGGGAATTCCGGACTGGTTTTTGGGTCTCAGTGTGATATCTTTCCAAGCTTCCCCGCCGTTTCCTGCAAGTGATGGCGGAACAAAAGCGCAAGTGAAAGGGCGTTATGGAAACCAGCAACAGAGGCACCGCCGGCACCATCGAATTCAACCGTTACAAGGCGCTGGCCGACGACGATTGTCAGCCGCGTATCCTGGCCGCCAAAAAGGCCTTGGGCAAGCGTGTCTCCATTCTGGGGCACCACTACCAGCGCGCCGATGTTTACCGGCATGCCGACTTGGTGGGCGACTCGCTGGGACTGTCCAAGCTCGCGTCGCGCACCGAGGCGGACTACCTGGTGTTCTGCGGCGTGCACTTTATGGCCGAAGTGGCCGATATTCTTTCCAAGCCCACGCAATCCGTGATTTTGCCCGACATGAGCGCGGGTTGTTCGATGGCTGACATGGCGAATCTCGCTAAGGTGGAGCGCGCCTGGCGTGAAATCGGCGAAGTCCTGAATCCCGACGAGATCATCACACCGATTACCTACATTAATTCCGCCGCCGACCTGAAAGCATTTTGCGGCGAACACGGCGGCATCGTCTGCACCTCAAGCAACGCGCGGCAGATATTGCAATGGGCGTTTGCGCGGCGCGAGAAAGTGCTGTTTTTCCCCGATCAGCATCTGGGCCGCTGGACGGGCTATTTGATGGATATCCCGCTGGCCGAAATGCTGGTGTGGGATCCCGATCTGCCGATGGGCGGGTTGACGGTGCAGCAGATCAAAATGGCGAAAGTGCTGCTTTGGAAGGGGCATTGCTCGGTGCATCAGATGTTCCAGGCATCGCACATTCTTCGCTGGCGCCAGCAAAACCCGACGGGCGCGGTGATCAGCCATCCGGAATGCAATTTCGAAGTGTGCAAGCTGTCGGATTACGTTGGCTCGACGGACTATATTTTGAAAACCATCGCCGCGAGCGCGCCCGGCACGCGCTGGCTGGTGGGTACCGAACTGAATCTCGTGAACCGGCTTGCGGAAGAGTTCAAGCCACAGGGCAAGGTGGTGCAGTTCATGGCGCCCACCGTGTGCATGTGCTCGACCATGGCGCGCATCGACCCGCAGCATCTCGCCTGGACACTCGAAAATCTGGTCGCCGGCAAGGTGGTCAATCCAATCAAGGTGCCGAAGCGCGAAGCAGACCTTGCGCGTATTACACTGGATCGCATGCTGGCGGTATCCTGAGTTTTTATCAATGCAATGCAGGCGTGCCGTGATAGCGGCACGCCTTTTTTTTGAATGAGCAGCGTCACGAAAATCCCCGTTCGTACACTTCGCGTCGCGACCTATAACATCCACAAGGGCCTGTCGATTTTCAACCGGCGCGTGGTGATCCATGCGCTGCGCGATCAATTGCGCGCGCTCAACGCCGACGTGGTGTTCTTGCAGGAAGTGGCGGGCCGGCATGATGCGCACGCGCGGCGGCACGGCAATTGGCCGCACGAGCCGCAGCATGAATTCCTCGCCGATCTGGTGTGGCCGGATCACGCATACGGCCGCAATGCCGTGTACGACGATGGCGAGCACGGTAACGCCGTGTTGTCGCGCTATCCGATATTGCGCTGGGAAAATCAGGATGTTTCATCGCATCGCTTCGAGCGGCGCGGCCTGTTGCATGCAGAGATCGCGGTGCCGGGCTGGCCGGAGCCGCTGCATTGCGTGTGCGTGCATCTGGCGCTGACGGCGCGTGGCCGGGGACGCCAATTGGAACATTTGCGTCAGCGCGTCGAACGCATGGTACCGGCCACCGCGCCGTTGATCGTGGCGGGCGATTTTAACGACTGGCACTGGCTTCATCGCGCTACCCATGAATTCGCACACCCCCTGAACATGCAGGAAGTATTCGAAGCCGACGGCGGCCGGCCAGCGCGCAGCTTCCCGGCGCTCTTGCCTTTCTTGCGCCTCGACCGCATCTATGTACGCGGGTTTCACGTTCGGGCCGCGCAGGTGCAGCACGGGCAGGGCTGGCGGCTCAGTTCCGATCACCGCGCGCTGACGTGCGACGTGAGTCTGGTATAACCTTTTGTTTTTATTGGTAAAATATAACATGATATTCCGCGATTATTCGCCACTGGCTTGCGTATGAGCGCGCACGGCCACATCAGTGCCACCCCCACCGCAACACCGCCGGCCAGCGAAGCCAAGCCGCAACGGCGCAACGAATGGCGTGTAGTGCCCACGCTGCTGCCATTCCTGTGGGAATACAAAGGGCGCGTCGCGATTGCGCTGACCTTTCTGGTCGCCGCCAAGCTCGCCAACGTCGGCGTACCGCTGTTGATGAAAGGCATCGTGGACGATCTGGCGCCAACGCAGCAGATACTGGTCGTGCCGTTCATGTTGCTGGTGGCGTACGGCGTGCTGCGATTCGCCAATACCCTTTTCGCCGAACTGCGCGACATGGTGTTTGTGCGCGTGGCGCAACGCGCGGTGCGCCGCGTGGCGCTGAACGTGTTTCGCCATCTGCACAGTCTGTCGCTGCGATTTCATCTGAACCGCCAAACCGGCGGCATGACGCGTGATATCGAGCGCGGCACGCGCGGCATTTCCACGCTGCTGACGTTCATGCTGTTTTCGATTATCCCGGTGATCCTGGAATTCGTGCTGGTGGCCGTGGTGCTGTTTGCGCGTTTTGACTGGCGTTTCGTTGCGGTGACATTTGCCGCCGTCATCGCCTACATCATTTTCACGATTTCCATCACCGAGTGGCGTACGGCGATCCGGCGCCGCGCCAACGAACTCGATTCCAAGGCGAATACGCGCGCCGTGGACAGCTTGCTCAACTACGAAACCGTCAAGTATTTCAATAACGAAGAGTTCGAGGCGCAGCGCTACGATGCCAACCTCACCAGTTATGAATCCGCTGCCGTCAAGACCGAGGCGTCGCTCGGGCTGCTTAATATCGGCCAAAGCGGCATCATTGCCATTGCCGCTACCACCTTGATGGTATTTGCCGCGCAGGGCGTGGCCGATAAATCGCTGACGATCGGCGATCTGGTGCTCGTCAACGCGTTGTTGATTCAACTCTACATACCGCTGAATTTCCTTGGCATGGCTTATCGCGAAATCAAGCAGTCGCTGATTGACATGGATCGCATGTTCAGGCTGCTCGAAGAGAATCGAGAGATTCAGGACAAACCCGGTGCGCAACCGCTGGCTGACGGACCCGCCACCGTGCAGTTCGACAAGGTGAATTTCAGTTACGAGCCTGACCGCCAGATTCTGTTTGACGTGAGTTTCGAGATTCCCGCCGGACACAAGGTAGCGGTGGTGGGCCACAGCGGCTCGGGTAAATCGACGCTGTCGCGGCTGCTGTATCGCTTTTATGACGTGTCGGGCGGCGCCATACGAATCAATCAGACCGACATCCGTGACGTGCGGCAATCCAGTTTGCGCGCGGCAACCGGTATCGTGCCGCAGGATACGGTGCTGTTTAATGACACGATTTATTACAACATTCACTATGGCCGCACCAGCGCCTCGAAGGAGGAGGTGCTGGAGGCGGCGCGCGCGGCGCACATACATGATTTTATCGTCAGTCTGCCCGAGGGCTACGAATCTCCTGTGGGTGAACGCGGCCTTAAGCTTTCGGGCGGCGAAAAGCAGCGCGTGGCCATTGCACGCGCGATACTGAAAAATCCGCGTATCCTGATTTTTGACGAGGCAACGTCGGCGCTGGATTCCAAATCTGAAAAAGCGATTCAGGAAGAACTTACACGCATCGCGCGTGGGCATACCACGCTGGTGATCGCCCACCGGTTATCCACTGTGATGGACGCCGATCAGATACTGGTAATGGATCACGGGCGCATCATCGAGCGTGGCACGCACCGCGAATTGCTGGATCGCGCGGGCGCCTATGCGCAGATGTGGGCGCTACAGCAGGAAGAAGACCAGAAGCAGGTGCAGACCGTGGACACTGCGGCGGCATAGCGGCGGCGGTCAAAATCAAGCTGCGCGCGGCAGTGTTACCTTGGCCAGCGTGCCGTGGTTGTCCTGCCCGGATAACAAGCGGATAGTTCCGCCATGGCGCAGTACGATTTCACGCGCGATGGACAAGCCGAGTCCCGCGCCTTCGACGCCCGTGCCCAACACGCGATGAAAGCGTTCCAGCACCGCTTCGCGTTCGGCTTCGGGTATGCCCGGCCCATCATCTTCGACACAGAGGGTCAACGTGCCCGGGTCACAGGTCACCCGCACAGTGATATGCCCGCCGGGCTGGGTGTAGTTGATGGCATTGTCGACCAGATTGCCGAGCATTTCGCGCAACAGAAAATTGTCTCCGGCGATTGGTGGCAGGGCGTCGCCGCTTTCGAAGCCCAGATCGATATTTTTGGCCAGTGCGCGCGGAACACGTTCGGTAGTCACTTCACGCGCCAATACGGCAACATCGACCTTTTGCAGAGGCTGCGCATTGTCGGCGGAAGGCTCCGCGCGCGCCAGCGATAACAATTGATTAACCAGGTGTGTGGTGCGGTCGGCGGCGGTTTGCAATTGTGCAAGCGCGGCCTCCACATCGGCGGGCGAAGTCTGCCGTCGCGCGAGTTCGGTTTGAGTGCGTAAGCCCGCGATGGGCGTGCGCAACTGATGCGCGGCATCAGCAATAAACCGCTGTTGCGCGGCCAGCACCATGCTGACTCTGTGCAGTAACCCGTTGGTCGATTCCACCAGCGGACGAACCTCCGCAGGCACATTGGCGACGGAAAGCGCGGACAAATCGCGATGCGAGCGTCGCTCGATTTCACGCTGCAGCGCGGCCAATGGCGCCAGTCCGCGGCCGACGGAAAACCAGATTACAACGCCGGCAAGGATTGCCAGCAGTGCCTGGGGCACGGCCATGCCCAGCAGCACTTCTCGCAGCAATGCCGTGCGGGGAGACAGCGTCTCAGCCACCTGCACCGTAACGAGTCCGCGCAATTCTTCAGTCTCAACGGGCAGTTTGACCGCGGCGACCCGAATATCCTGATTACGGTAAGTATCGTTGTAGTAGGCCGCCTGCCCGGATGGCGCGGGCCGCGACGGCTTGAGGTCGGGTTCGCCGGTGATGTACTCGCTGTCCGGGCCGGTCACCAGATAATAAAACTGGCCCGACTCACGCGAGCGCAGCATTTGTACCGCAACCTCCGGCAAATCTACGTAAACGCGCCCGCGCAGCACTCGCACCTGGCGGCCGATATCGAGTGCGGATTCGAGCAGTGCGCGGTCGTAGGCGTCGGTGACAAAGCGCTGCGCGATTTCGTAATCGCTATAGGCGCTGACCGCCCACAGGATGCCGAGTGGAATGGATACCCACGCCAGCACTTGGCGGCGAAGCGTGGCACGTTCTCTCATGTGACGTCTTTTTCCAGCAAGTACCCGAGGCCGCGTATGGTGCGTATCGACACACCGGCGGGTTCGATCTTTTTGCGCAGTCGATGCACGCAAACTTCGATGGCATTGGCGCCGACTTCATCGTCCCAACTGTAGAGTTTTTCAGCGAGCTGATCCTTGCTCACCACGCGGCCGCTGCGCATCATCAGAATTTCGAGCACGCCCAGTTCACGTGCCGACAGGTCGAGCGGCTGATCTTCCACCGTCACGCGGCGGCCGACAGTGTCGAGTTTTAATTTGCCGTGCGCCACGGTTGAACTGCCGCCCCCCTGTCCGCGCCGGATCAATGCACGCACGCGCGCTTCCAGTTCGGGCAGCTCAAACGGCTTGGTCAGGTAATCGTCCGCACCCAAATCGAGGCCGCGCACGCGATCGGTCAATGCGTCGCGGGCCGTGAGAATCAGTACGGGTATCGCGGATGCCCGCCGCCTCAGCCGCCGCAGCACTTCAAAGCCGTCCAGACGAGGCAGGCCGAGATCGAGAATTGCCAAGTCATAGGATTGGGACGACAAGGCATGATCGGCGTCCATGCCGTCGTTTACGCAATCCACGGCGTATTCGCCCGAACGTAGTGAGCGGGTGAGCCCGTCGGCCAGTACGGGATCGTCTTCTGCAATCAGGATGCGCATGGTTTAACTGCCTGTTTTTAAAAGGTTTACGTGATGCTGATGCCCCGGCGTTGGGAGGCAAGCATAACACTACACCATATGGGCAGCGCGAGGTAAACACGCCGCCATGCGGCGAATGTAAGCGTGATGTAAGCCACCATTGATACTTTCAGCCTCATTGCGAATGATCTCGGTGTTGTGCCCTGCTGCACGTGGTAACACTGGGGTGAGTGCAATATGTTTTGTTTCCTCCTCGGAGGCCGGTATTTGCAATTGTCGGTGCTCAGCAGGTAGTGCTGATAGTTGTAAGGCCTCTTTGAACTCCGCTGGGTTCCCCACGCGGAGTTTTTTTTGTCCGTTTTTCTGGCCGTTTATTACCTGTCTTTGAGACTTGCTGGTCTCCGCTCGCGGACGACCGAATGGGTTTTGAGTTTCACACCCTGGTGCGTGGTGGCTAAATCCACGGGTCATCTGCCTGCGCTTTTACGCGTTAAATCCGTAGTGCAGTAAATAAACCACGTAAACCACTTGAAATACGGACTGTAAGTCTGTATTTTTAAGGGATATTGTGGCATTGGAGGATGGGGTGACGCGGATAAAGTATTACTTGGCTCTGCTGCTGTGTGGATTCGCGGTGTATGGCCATGCTGAACCCCGGAAAGCCAATATGACGACGGCGACCACCGCCGCCACCGCGCGCCCGGTAGCCGTCACTGCCAAGTCCGTGCCCAAGGCCGCCGCCAAACCATCCGCCGCAAAAGCATCCAAAGCGGCTCCCCGCGCCACTGGCCGGCCCGCCAGGAATGTGCGTGTGGTGCGGCGCGTGGGGCCGCCGCCGCCGGAACCGTTTAATCCCAACGTGCTCGATGTGCAATCGACCGCCGCGCTGGTGGTCAATATGCAAAGCGGTGATGTGGTGTACAACAAAAACATCACTGCAGTGTCGCCCATCGCCTCGATCACCAAGCTGATGACCGCGATGGTGGTGCTGGACTCCAAGTTGCCGCTCGACGAACCCATCGCATTGACCGAAGACGATCTCGATCACATCAAGCATACCGGATCGCGGTTGCAAATCGGCACCGTGCTCACGCGCGACGAAATGTTGCGGCTTGCCCTGATGTCGTCGGAAAACCGCGCCGCGTCCGCGCTGGGGCGCGCTTATCCAGGCGGCACTGCGGCATTTGTTCGCGAGATGAATCTCAAGGCGATTTCGCTGGACATGATGCAATCATCGTTTGTCGACAGCACCGGGCTTTCCAGCAGCAACGTGTCCACCGCGCAGGATCTCGCCAAAATGGTGACGGCGGCTTACCAGTATCCGCTGATCCGGCAATATTCCACCGGCAACGGCTACGCGGTGCAAACCGTGAGCGGGCGCACGCTGGAGTTTCGCAATACCAATGCCCTGATTCCCAGTCCGGAATGGCAAATCGAGTTGTCCAAGACGGGCTATATCCGCGAGGCAGGCCGCTGCCTCGTCATGCAAACGGTCATAGCCGGCGCGCCGGTGGTAATCGTACTGCTCGATTCCTGGGGACGGCTCAGCCGCTCGGGCGACGCCAATCGCATCAAGAAGTGGATCGAATACCATGCGGGGCGCATGAACGTCGGTTGACGCGTACCTGCGTGTTACCCTTGCGCGGTTGCCAACCTTGCCGTCCGTGCCATGCCGTTGCTCTCTAAATACCAGTTTCACGACCTTCATCCCGATACTGAAAACCTGCGCGCCGATGTGCTGGGCGGGCTGGCGCAGCCGCGCAAGGCGCTCGCGCCGAAATATTTCTACGACGCGTGCGGGAGCGAGTTGTTTGAAGCGATCTGCGGGCTGCCGGAGTATTATCCCACGCGCACCGAACTCGCGATGATGCAGGCCAGCGCCGGCGACATGGCGCGCTTGCTGGGGCCGAACTGTTTGTTGATCGAGTATGGCGCCGGCTCGGGCCGCAAAACACGCGTGCTGATCGAAGCCATGGTGCCTGCTGCCTACGTGGCCATCGATATCTCGCGCACCGCGTTGCAACAGTGCGCGGGCGAACTGGCGGCGGCCTATCCGGCGGTGCGGGTTGCTGCTGTGTGCGCGGACTATTCGCGGCCCATGCGGTTGCCTGCCATCGAAGGACTCAACGAACGCCGCCGCGTGATTTATTTTCCGGGCTCGACCATCGGCAATTTTACCCGGGGGGAGGCGCTGGCGTTTTTGCGTCATGCGCACGCCATTGCGGGGGCCGGCGGCGCCATGCTGGTGGGCGTTGATCTGAAAAAAGACCCGGCACGGCTACACGCCGCCTATAACGACGCGCAGGGTGTCACCGCGGCGTTTAACCTGAACCTGCTAACGCGCATCAATCGCGAGTTGGATGGCAACTTTGACCTGAAGGCATTCGAGCATCACGCGTTTTACGATATCCACGAAGGCCGCATAGAAATGCATCTGCGCAGCCTGCGCGATCAACACGTCAGCGTGGCGGGGCAGGTGTTTCATTTTGCCGCGGGCGAGACCATCCACACCGAAAACTCCTGCAAATATTCCATCGACGAATTTCAGCGCCTCGCGCGCGAAGCCGGGTTTGCCGCGGAGCACTGCTGGACCGATGCCGAGCAACTATTTTCGGTGCATTACCTGTCGATAGCCGCGTAGCCACGTGCGCGGTTCAATGCCCATCTACCTGATCACGCTGCTGTGCCTGTTGAATCACTCGTGCTTCAGCGGCAGCCGCATGGTAATTTCGCTGTATGCGCTGGAACTTGGCGCAAACCAGTTCACCATCGGCGTGCTGATGGCGCTGTATGCGATTTGCCCACTGTTACTCGCCATTTACGCGGGGCGTCTTGCCGACCGGCTGGGCCCGCGCGGCCCGATGCTGGCGGGAACCTTTGGCATGGGCATCGCCATGCTGTTGCCGCCATTGTTTCCGGGATTGATGACACTGTACGTGGCCGCGCTGTTGATCGGCTCGTCGTTCCATTTCTTCTTTGTCTCCGTGCATGGCACCACCGGCGGCGTTGGCGGCGCTGACAATCGCGCGCGCAACTACTCGTTGGTCAGCCTGGGATTTTCCACTGCCGGATTGATAGGCCCGTTTACTTCCGGCCTGGCTATCGATCACCTTGGCCACCTGAACGCGTTCATGCTGCTGTCAGCATTTACCGTGGTGCCGTGCCTGCTGATGTGGCTGAAGCCGGGTTTCTTGCCCAAGGCTGTCAAATCCGGTGAAGACAAGTCAAAGCACCGCATCATTGACCTGTGGAAAATGCCCAAACTGCGCGGCGCCTTCATCGCCAGCGGCATACTCTCGGCGGCGTGGGATTTGTTCCAGTTTTATTTTCCGATCTACGGTCACTCGATAGGGCTATCGGCATCGGTGATCGGCACCGTGCTCGCCACGTTCGCGCTCGCGACATTCACCGTGCGCCTGCTGCTGCCCGCGTGGGCAAAGCGTTCGAGCGAAGCCGACATACTGGTGATTGGCATCTTCATCGCCGCATTCGCGTTTGTGTTGTTCCCGTTTTTTATCAACCCATGGCTGCTCGCCGTGGCGGCCTTTATCCTCGGGCTCGGCGTCGGCAGTGGCCAGCCGATGTCGATGTCGCTCATCTACGCACTCGCGCCGCCGGGCCGCGCCTCAGAAGCCGCAGGCCTGAGAGTCATGGTCAACAATGTCGCGCACCTGTCAATACCGCTGCTGTTCGGCAGCGTCGGCGCCGCGTTCGGCTTCGTACCGGTGTTCTTGTCGAACGCGGGGATGCTGGCGGCGGGCGGGGCGCTGTTGCGGCGGAAGAATGCCGGGGGAAGATCCTAACTTGCCAGCTTCAGAAATTCACTCACCGCCCCGGTAAACACTTCCGCCTGCTCGACATTGGAAAGATGCGCCGCGGATTGGATCACCAGCAATTTCGATCCTGGCAAATTATCGTGTATCGCGCGCGCCATTTCCGGCGGCGTGCCGTGGTCTTCTTCGCCGACGATGATGAACACCGGGCACGTGATTTCTTTTAGCCGGTCGAGCGTGTTCACTTTTGAAATGGCGATACACGCGCCGGCAAAGCCATCGACGGGGGTGGTAAGTATTTGTTCGCCGATGCGTGCCATCACGTCTTTGCGGGTGTTGCGGTAGGGTTCGGTGAACCAGCGCGCGAGTGTCGAGTCGAGCACGCCGGGCATGCCCTTGGCGCGTGCCATGGCGATACGGTCGCCCCACATTTTTGCCGCGTCGGGCGGGCGGCGGCTGGTGGTATCGGCGAGCACCAGGCTTTGAAACACGCCGGGGTATTTCAGCGCGAAGGTTTGGCCGATCATGCCGCCCATCGACAGGCCCACCCAGTGCGTACACTTGATGCCGAGCGCGTCGAACAGGCCTTTCACGTCGTCGGCCATTTGATCGAGTGTGTAATCGCCCGCGGGCGCTGTGGATTGCCCGTGGCCGCGCGTGTCGAAGCGCAGCACGTGATAATGTTTGGTAAGTTCGGCCATCTGGTCGTCCCACATGTGCAGATTGCAGGCGAGCGAATGGCTTAACGTGACCCACGGCTTGGTGCTGTTGCCGGCGATTTCGTAGTTGATTTCAATGCCGTTGGTTTTGATTTTCATGGGCAGACCTTCAGGGGACGGTATGATGTGAATCGGCGTGTTATTCTGGAAAACGATATTCAGAACGCCAAGAGCCAATGTCGTATTGTATGCTGCCGATTGGCACGATCTGCTTTTGCGGAGGATTTGAATATGCAGTCCATCAAATTGCGCTGGATAGTGATGGTGTGGGGTGTCGCGGGCTGGTTGGCGGCGAGCAATATGCCATTGTACGCACAGAATTATCCCGCCAAACCCGTGCGCTTGATCGCGCCGTTTCCACCTGGCGGATCATCCGATCTGATCGCTCGCATCATCGCGCAACGGCTTTCTGAAGGTTTCCCCAATCAGGTGATTATCGAAAACCGGCCGGGCGCGGGCAGTAACCTTGGCTCGCAAATAGCCGCGCGCGCTGCGCCCGACGGCTACACGCTGCTGATTACCAGTGTCACGGCGGCGATCAATGTCTCGCTGTTTAAAAATCCCGGCTACGATCTGCTGAAGGATTTTGCGCCCATCGCCAAGCTCGCGGTGGGGCCGACGGCGCTGGTGGTGCATCCGTCGGTGCCGGCGCAGAACGTTCGTGATTTCATCAAGTTAGCGCAGACACGTCCTGGCCAGTTGAACTACGGTTCGGGCGGCAACGGAACGCCCGCGCACATCTGCGGCGAAATGTTTCGTGTAATGGCCAAGGTAAATATTTCGCACGTGCCGTACAAAGGCACCGGGCAATCGGTCACCGATCTGATGGCCGGGCAGATTCATTTTGTGTTTGCCAGCATGCCGGTGGTGTTCCCGCACATGAAAACCGGACGCTTGCGCACGCTGGCCATTACCGGATCAAAACGCACGCCGCTCGCGCCCGATCTGCCGACCGTGGCGGAGTCGGGCATACCCGGTTACGCGTTCGATTCGTGGTGGGGGCTGGTGACCAACGCGGCCGTGTCACCCACGATCATCAGCACGTTGAGTACCGAAGTGCGGCGCGTGCTGCAATTGCCTGACGTGAAGGATCGTTTTGCCGATCTGGGTATCGATGTGGCGTTCGGCACGCCATCCGAGCTGGCGGGTTTTACGCGCGCCGAGATCGACCGCTTCGCGAAGGTGATACGCGACACGGGGATACGGGCGGATTAACGCAGCATTATCGTCAGACTACAGTGCCCGTAGAATGGTTTTCACCCATCCTTCGGACGTTTTTGGGACGGCGCTGAAAATCAGCGTAGCGTAATCGTCAGATTAAAGTCGCCGCGCAACAGCCCCACCGCGTAGCTTTGTGCGCCGCGCAGCGCGTTTTGCAGTTCGGCGGCCGTTTGCATGCGGCGCCGGTTTACCGAATAAATGATGTCGCCGGGACGAAAACCCGCGACCCACGCGACGCTGTTGGGATCGACGGCGGACACCACCAGCCCGCCGCCTTGCAACCGTTGAAACAGCGGACTGCCGCGCTGAATCTCGATCACGCGCATGCCGGGTAGTTGTGCGATCGCCTGTCCTTCGCCCGTTGAGACATCCGGCGCGGCGATTCTCGTGCGTACCATGCGGGCTGCGTTGCCCCGCAGCAAACGCATTTCCACTTCTTCGCCGATGGGCGTGAGTCCCAGACGCGCGCGTAATTCTGCGGCGTTGCGTATGGGGCGTCCGTTAAGCGCTGTGACGACATCGCCTTCGCGGATACCGGATTTTTCGGCGGGCGAGCCCGCTTGCACCACGGCGATTATGGCGCCGTCGAGGGTATTTACGCCGAGCTTTTTCGAAAGTTCCTGCGTGAGATCGGCCATTTCAATGCCGAGCCGTCCACGGCGCACTTCGCCGTGGCGGATGATCTGGTTCATGATGGCGCGCGCCATGTTCGACGGCACGGCAAAGCCGATGCCGACGTTGCCCCCCGAAGGCCCGATGATCGCGGTGTTGATGCCGACCAGTTCGCCGCGCAGGTTGACCAGCGCGCCGCCGGAATTACCGGGGTTGATCGAGGCGTCGGTCTGGATAAAATCTTCGTAGCCTTCCACGCTGAGTCCGCTGCGGCCCAGCGCACTGACGATGCCGGAGGTTACGGTTTGCCCGATGCCGAACGGATTGCCGATGGCGAGCACATGGTCGCCGACCTGCATGTTGTCCGAATCGCCTATCCGCAATGCGCTTAAACCGGACGCTTCAATTTGCAGCACGGCAATGTCGGTGCCGGGATCGGTGCCTACCAATTTTGCCGCGAACTGGCGGCGGTCTTTCAACGTGACAATGGCACGTTCAGCATCTTTTATGACGTGATTGTTTGTCAGCACATAGCCGCGCGTCGCATCCACGATGACGCCCGACCCGGCGGATTGCTCGCGTTGTTGCTGTTGCTGTTCGGGCACGCCGAAAAAACGCCGGAAGAACGGGTCGCGGAACAGTGGATTGCTTTCCATCGGTGCGCGCGTGACGACGGAAATGTTGACGACAGCGGGCGTGACTTCGTTGACCAGCGGCGCGAGCGTAGGCAGGCCGCGCGCGTCGGTGGTTTGCAGCGGCTGTGCTTGCGCAACGGCTGTCATGCACATGACAGCAACGGACAAGAGCAGCCTCCAGTGCAATGGTTTGCTCATAACATTATGTTTTTAAAGAATAAAATTTGCTTGTTATTTGAGGATCTGCACCAGGTTATTAAAGTCATCCGTCCACAAACGCAGGCCTGGTATCTCCTTGATTTCGGAGGTGTCTTCTTTGATCGGTTCATGCGCGAGAAGTTTCTTGTTTCGTGTGACCAGTACCCAATCCGTGCGCGAGGCATCGCCATCGGTTTCGTCGTCGGTGATCAACGCCGTGTGCAGCCCATAGGTGTCTGCGATCTGTTTGACCACCGGCGCGAGCTTTAAAAAGCGATTGGTGACGTGAAACGCAATCACGCCGGTGTCGGGCTTGATGTGCTTCAAATAAATCGCCATCGCTTCGCGCGTGATCAAATGCACCGGAATCGCGTCGCTGGAAAATGCATCGATTGCGAGTACGTCGTATTGCTGCGGGGCCTCGCGTTCCATGGTGAGGCGCGCGTCACCGAGCACCGTATCCACCTGGCCTTTATTATTGGAAATATAGGTGAAATCACGTCGCGCGATCTCGATAACCTGCGGGTTGATTTCATAAAACCGCGTCACATCGCCCTTGCGGCCATAGCCGGCCATGGTGCCGGTGCCCAGACCCACCACGCCCACGCGTGTCGATCCCATTTCCTGAAAATACTTGACCGCGAGCCCCACGCCGCTGCTTTCGGTGTAATAGGTGGTGATGCGATGGCTCTTTTTCGGATGCAGATATTGTTCGCCATGCATGATCACGCCATGCATCAGGCGGCGCATCGCGGTCTCGCTGGTTTCCGGGCCGGAATCCTTGACGCGCAGCGTGCCGTAGAAATTGCGCGACATCAGGCGTGCCTCATTCGATAGCGCGTCGATGTAGTGATACACATGAAAGCCAGTGAACCCCACAGCCGCCAGAATCACAATGGGAACCACGCGCTGCAATCCGCCTGACAGATCCAGCGTGAGATACGCCGCCAGCAGCAGCGTGACCACGAGGCCGATGCCGAATTCGTAATAGGTACTGAAAAACTTCGGTGCGATGAATCCCACCACCACGCCGCCGAGCGCGCCGCCCAGCGACACCATCAGAAAGAACGTGGTGAGATAACGCGGCGCGGGCTTCATCGCCGCGAGTTCGCCATGAAAAAACATGCACATGATGAACAGCCCCGCGCTGAACAGCGGCACGGCGACCTTGAAATCCATGATGCCGCCTTCTTCGTGCATGAACCACGCCAGCGCGCCCACCACCACGATCAGCGGTCCGAGAAAAACCGCTCGCTTGTACCAGTTCCGCCCTTCAAAGCACAGAATGAAGGTGATCAGATAAATCGTCAGCGGCAGCAGCCACAGGAACGGCACCGAGGCGACGTCGTGCGTGATGTGATTGGTAACCGCCAGCAGCATGAACGATCCCATGGCCGACAGCAGCAGCCACATGCCGTAGTGCGCCCACGTGGGCGCGGGGCCGTCGTCGGGCTTGGGTGCGTCGGGATTGGCTTGTGCCTCGGTGTGCGCGCGCAGGCTGTACACGCCCGCGCAGAT
Organism: Betaproteobacteria bacterium UBA5216; assembly: GCA_002412495.1. Taxonomy (GTDB): domain Bacteria; phylum Pseudomonadota; class Gammaproteobacteria; order Burkholderiales; family SG8-41; genus UBA5216. The sequence continues at coordinate 17,321 of DHVE01000076.1, read as the reverse complement.
GCACACCACCACGAACAGCGCGTACCCCGCGCTCCAGCCGAACGACTGAACGCGCGTGGTGATCCATGGCTCCACCGCAAACGGATAGGAAATCAGCGCCAGCAGCGAGGCAAAGTTCGACAATGCGAACAGCCGGTAGACCGTGCCGGTCGCATGCGCGCGTGCAAACCAAGCCTGTACCAGCGGCCCGGTGGTCGAGAGCAGAAAATACGGCAGGCCGATGGTAAAGGCGAGCAAGCCGAGAATTCGCCATGTGGGGTCTTCGTCGCCGGCAGGCTTCCACGACACATCGGGAATGATCGGCAGTGAAATCAGGCTGATGATCAACAGCGCCGCATGCAGGATCAACTGATTGCGCGGTTTCATCTTGCGCGTGGTGAAATCCGAATAGGCATAGCCGAACAGCAGCAGAAACTGGAAGAACACCATGCACACGGTCCAAACCGCAGCCGATCCGCCGAACCAGGGCAGAATCTGCTTTGCCATGATGGGTTGAACCAGAAACAGCAGGAACGCGCTGGTGAAAATGGTGAGCGCGTAAAGAATCATGATATACTTTGTAAGTTGTTGTTTTTAATAAATATTTTAATTAAAAATGATGCGGACGCACTATGGCTGTGCGGCTCGTCACACAACGCGCGACGCAGACCGCCAGACGACACCGTTCTTGCAAACGGCGCATTTTACCCCGGCGATTACATTATTCGAGCTTACCCGGACTATAGATCCCCAACCTTATGAAAACTTATCTGGCAAGTAATCTGACAAATAAACCGGCATTTTTTTCATGGTTCGCGGTGCTGCTGTTGAGCGTCTTGCCCGTTGGCGCCGCCGCGCAATGTCTGAGCACGCAGGCTGCCGCGGAGATGGCGGCGCGCTGGATCGACAAACAAACGCTGCGCGGGGTTTCGCCGTCGATGAGCCCGGCCGATGCCGCTTGTTCGCGTGATCGTTTTGTCGAGCAGCTACAAGCGAACAAACAATTCGGCGGGCGCATCGTTGGCTACAAGGTCGCGTTGACCAACCTGGACGTGCAAAAACGTTTTGGCGCCAGCGCGCCGGTGCGGGGCGTGCTGCTCACGCGCATGCTGACGATGGAAAGCGGATTTCCGGTTTACGGCGGTTATGCCGCGCGGCCGGTGTTCGAAGCCGATTTGCTGGTCGAAGTCGGTGACGATGCCATCAACGAAGCGCGCACCCCGCTCGAAGTTTTGAAGGCGCTGTCGCGCCTGCATCCGTTTATCGAGCTCGCCGACTTGGTGGTGGCCGATGGCGAACCGCTGAACGCGGTCGTGATTACCGCCATCAACGCCGGCGCGCGCGGCGGCATCTTCGGTCAGGGCATTCCGGTCGAGCCCACGCAAGCCTTCGCCGATCAGCTTCGCGACATGCGCGTGGTGATGACCGATGACGTCGGCAACGAACTCGCCAATGCGCCCGGCTCGGCGATCATGGGGCACCCGCTGAACGCCGTGCTGTGGCTGGTGGAAGACGTGCGCAAGAGCGGCGGGCGGCTGCGCGTGGGCGACAAATTAAGTCTGGGTTCGTTCTCCACGCCGTTGCTGCCGCAGCGCGAAATGCGGCTTAAAGTGCGTTACCTCGGCCTGCCGGGCGACCCCCAAATCAATATGCGGTTCCGGTAGCGCGCCGGACTATAATTCGCACCAGAAATCAATTGCACTGCCGGAGAGAAAACCCATGGTACCCGATACCGTCCACGCATCTCGTGTCAATCAGCCGGTCGAAGCCCGGCCGCTGGTCATCAAACGCGTCGACGCCATACCGATTGCGATTCCGCTTAAAAAGCCGGTGATCATGGCGGGTGTGCGGCTGGAGGTATCGTATAACCTGCTGGTGCGCGCCGAAGCGGCGAATGGATTGGTGGGCTGGGGCGAAGCGTCCGTCGCGCCGACGATGACCGGCGATGTGTTGCCCGGCATGGTGGCCGCGGTCAATGAACATCTGGCGCCGCTGATGATCGGCAAGGACGCGTTAAAGCGCGCTGAACTCGCGCACATCTGCGCGCATGCGATGCATCATAACGGCGGGCCGAAATGCGCGATGGATGCGGCGATTGCCGATCTCGCCGGGCGGCATCTGAAGGTATCGATGTCGGATATGTACGGCGGTGCGCTACGTGAATCGATCACCGCGATGTATTTGCTGGGCAACCCGAAAATCGAAGACGACATCGCCGAGACCCACAAAAAAATCAAGGAAGGCTACAAGTTTTTCAAACTCAAGGTTGGCATCAAGAATCCGTTCGACGAGGCCGATGCCGCCGTGACCATCCGGCGCGCGATAGGACGCGATGTCGTGTTGTGCGCCGATGCCAACATGGGCATGGATTTTCGCAATGCGCGCATTTTCGTCGAGCGCTCGCGTGAAGCGGACTTGCTGTTTCTCGAGCAGCCGCTTCGCGACGACGACTTTGACGGCATGGCGGAGCTTGCGCGCATTTCGCCGGTACCGTTGAATGGTGACGAGTCACTGGGCAACGTGGCCACGATAATTCAGATGGCGCGCGCGGGTTCGATCAAGGGCGCGAATCTGAAAACCATCAAGTTGGGCGGCGTCAGCGCCACGGTGCACGCAATGAGCGTGTGCGCGGCGCTGGGGCTCAATATCAATCTCGCCTGCAAAGTGGCGGAAACCAGCGTGGGGGCGGCGACAATTATTCACATGGGTTGCGTCGCGCCCAACGTGAACTGGGGCGTCTCGATCACGAACCATTATCTCGTCGATGACATCGTGAAAAATCCGATCGTGATTTCCAATGGCGAGATGACGCGGCCCACAGGCGCGGGCCATGGTGTGGAGGTGGATGAAGCGCAGGTCGCGCGTTATCAAGTGAAGTAGATTGTAATTATTTGTTTTTAAAGGAATTTTAGTGATAGACCTCTACACCTGGCCCACCCCCAATGGCCGCAAAGTGCACATCATGCTCGAAGAAACCGGGCTGCCGTACGCAGTGCATCCGGTCAACACGCGCGCGGGCGATCAGTTCAAACCGGACTTTTTGAAGATAAGCCCGAACAATAAAATCCCCGCAATCATTGATCGCAATGGTCCCGGCGACAAACCGTTCGCGCTGTTTGAATCGGGCGCGATCCTGATTTATCTCGCCGAGAAATCTGGCAAGTACTTGCCGTATGAACCCGCCGCGAAATACACCACGCTGCAATGGCTGATGTTTCAGATGGGCGGTGTCGGCCCGATGTTCGGTCAGGCCGGGCATTTCCGTGCCTACGCCAAAGAGCCGCAGCCTTATGCCATTGAGCGTTACACCAACGAAGTGAATCGCCTGCACAAGGTGATGAACGAGCAACTCGGCAAAACCGCGTATCTCGCGGGCAACAAATACACCATTGCCGACATTGCGACGTGGCCGTGGATCATCAACCCCGAGCGGCGCGGCGTGGATATGGCGCTCTATCCGCACGTGCAGCGCTGGTTCGAGGAAATCCTCGCGCGCCCGGCGGTGCAGCGCGGGCTCGCGCTACTGGCCGATGAGCGCAAGGCGCATGAGCGCGAATTGACCGAGACCGAACGCGATATTCTGTTCGGCACCTCGCAGCGCATGCAGGCGGTGAAGTAGTCACGTAGGGCGGGAGTCATCCCGCCTATTGCGGTTTGCACGAACGGCGGGATACGCTGCGCACCCTGCGGTTTTACGACGAGGACGCCCGACATCGACGGACTGTCACACGCAAACGATGGCGGCTCGCTACTTCAGCACGTTGCTCGCCATCGCCTGCTTTACTAGCCGCTCGGCATCCGCCGGCAACAAAAACCCTGACTTCACTGCGTTATCCGCCGCCGCGTGCACTGCGCTGACGTAGCCATCGTGCGTGCCGTAACGTTCTTCAAGTGACAAACGCGGATCATTGTTTGCTTCGCGTTCCGCCTTGGTGCGCGCGAACGGAATCATGCCGCCGGTGTAGTTGCAGATTTGTCCGGCATGAAACGGGCGCGTGCCAGCTGCCGTGATGTTCCAGCCGAGATAGGTGCCGAGCGGTGCATCGTGCAACACGACCGGCACGCCACCGAGCTCATTGCCATCGGCGTTCACGCGCGGCGCCAGCGTGCGGATCACTTGTTTTATTTTTGGCGGCGCCAGCGTGGGCACGCCAGAGGCGTCGCTGTAATTGAATTCGGGGCCAAAGTCGTAATCCAGCACCGGGTTGATGAAGTTGCCGGGTATGGCCGGCGGCAGGCCGGGCAGGGTGGGAAAACCCATCGCCGCCTTGGTCGGTTCGACCAGTTGTCTTGCCGCGAGCGTGGGATAACGGCTCGGCGGCGGTTCGGCGTTTTTCATCACCCAGTTGCGAAAATGATGGCGAATGGCCGCATAAGTTTCGGTGTGCGGCAGCGGGTTCGCCGCGAGTACGCTGGTGCCGTAGTTGTTGCCGGTGCAGCTGGGCGGCGGCAGTGTCGAACCGGCAAGGCTGGTGTTAAAGCCGCCGTCGCCGCCGCCGTGCGCGGTGCTGGCGATGTAATAGCGGCGCACGTTGGGCGGCAGCGGAATATCCGCATCCGCCGAGGTGCCGACCCATTCGGGCGTGAGCTTGAGCCCCCACACTTCGGCGGAACCGAAATGTTCGATGATCTTCGGACAGGTCTTGCTGGCGTTGCAGCGATCAAGAATGCTGCGCGTCGGCAGGCCACGTACTTTGTCCGGCCAGGGCACCCACCATTGCGGGCCTTCACTGCCCGCCTGATATAACTCGAGCACGCCGTCGGGCTGCGCCCAGCGGAAATTCATGCCGATGCGCCGGCCCGCGATGATGGGCCACGCGCCGTCGTGAACTGTTTTGCCGGCTTCATCTTCATTAAAACCCAGGTGCAAAAACGCGCGCAGGAAATTGCCTGACTGGGAACGCCCGCGCGAGATCGCCCACTTCATGCCGCCGCCTTCCGCCAGCGGATTCGCAGTGCCGAAATCATCCTGCTTCGCGGTTTTGAAAAACACGCCGACATCGCGAAACGCCGGGAAGCCCACGCCCAGCACGTAAGGATCCTTGGCGGTGAATACAATCTGATACAGCAGTTTCGCGTCGAAACCGTTTTTCAGGCAGATGTGATTGTCGTCGGGCGTGCCGGGAAACGGGGGATGTTCGCCGCCGCATCGGGCCCATGCCCAATCGTCACTGGCTATCGTGCGTTCGCCCGTTACCACGCCGTCCATAGACTCGCGTTCGCGCGACACCAGTGTGGTGCGCGTGGTGTCGCGGGTGAGTGGTTTGTACGGCAGCGGGTTGGTCTGCACGATCAAGGGTTGCGAATTCGCGCCACTGCGATTGACGATGCGCGCAAACACCTGCCCGGTGATCGGCGAGCCATCAGGGTTTTTCGCGATGGGCACGGTCACCCAATCATTGTCGGGACCGGGCGCGGTGTTGCCGGCGTTGTCGCCTTGCCAGCCGCTGCTTAAGCCCACATCACCCGCGTTGCGTTCCGCCGATGGGATTACCACGCGGCGTCCGCGATTGGGCACGTCGTGCCACATCAGTCCGCTGGCTTTCGACATGTCGATGGGCTTCACCAGAAAAAAACTGGCGACGTATTCCACTTTGCCGTTGGCGTTTTTCGGCGCGAGCTGGATGTCCTGAATCACCGCGTTGCGTGGGTCTCGCGGATCAAGTTCGCCATACGCGCGGCCCGCGATGGTTTCGTACGGGCCCGCCGCGCCAAACGATTGAAAGCCGCCTTCCTTCAGCGGAAATGCCGGCGAGACTTTTTTGTCGATGACAATTTTGGTGACGCGCGCTTGTGGCGCGGGCGCCACGGCGAGCAGTGCGGCGGCTAGGGCCACCAGCGTCCATGACATGCGAAGCGGGAGAGGGGACATCCGAGTGACCTCCAGAGGTGTGATTGTAACTATATGTTTATATTAATAATTTTGTGCTGTCGGTGCGGGCGTCGATGGATGCGATTTTATCTGGCTGCATTGTGGATGCAGTCAACTCTGATCGTTGTGCGGCGAGTAAAATGTGTTGAGCGGCCATGTCATGTTCATCGCGTGGCTTGCATTATTGTAGCCGCATCAGACCAAGCAATTTCATAACTACCCGGAGCAATCCGCTCCGACCATCAGCACTCAACAGGAGATTTACCGAATGGCATCCCTCAGCCGCACACTCGCAAAATGGGCCGCCGGCCTGCGTTACGAAGACCTGCCTCCCGCCGTGATTGATCGCGCCAAGGGCGTGACGTTGCAGGCATTGACTTCCGTATTGCTCGGCGCGAAAACCGCATCCGGCAAACAAGCGATACAAATGATCGCCGACGAAGAGGTCGGCGTGAAAAAGGGCGCGACTATCCTGACCAACGGCACGCTGGTGACCAAGGGCGGCGCGGCCTATGCCAATTCCGAACTGGCGCTGGCCGGCGGCAAATACGACACTTTTCGCATGCTTACCCATCCCAATACCGCGATCATTCCGGCGGCGCTGGTGGCGGCGGAATCTTGCGGCGCATCGGGCAAGGCTTATCTTGCCGGCGTTGCCGCGGGCTATGAGGTAATGGAACGCATGGCGGCGGAAGTGATCCCGACCACCATGTCGCACGGTTTTCACCCGGGACCGGTGTTCGGGATTTTCGGCGCGGCCGTGGCCGCAGCGAAGACGATGGGCTACGACGAAGACCGCATCAACAGCACGATAGCGCTGTGCGCGAGTCTGGCGTCCGGCGGCCTTGAAGCCGCGCGTTGCGGCGGCTCGCCGTTGCGCGAGGGTGCCGCCACGCGCAACGCCCTACTGGCTGTGTCGCTGGCGCATCCGGGGCATGTCGGCGGTGAAACTGTGCTGGAAGGCGACGCGGGTTTTTACCACGCCTACACTGGCAGCAACCAGGGCGCGCTGCGCTACAGTTTTGCCGGCGACATCCGCGCCAACCTTGCCAACGTGACCGCGAATCTCGGCAAGGATTGGATGTTCCTCGAAACGCTGTACCGGGTGTATTTCACGGCGGGCTACAACATTGCGCATGTCGATGTCACCGGCGATATTTGCCGCGACAACCATATTCAATACAAAGACATCGACCGCATCGAGGCCGTGGTCAACTGGCTCGAAACACAATACCCGAGCCCGGCCTATCCCAGCCGCCGCGAAGACGGCGTGGCGGAGCATGGCCGCACGGCGTATTACACCGCGTACGGCGCCGTGAAGCATCGCTTCCCCGTGCTGGCCGGCCGCAAGACCGACCCGAAGGACGATGCGCCCGAAATACTGGAGCTGATGCATCGCGTTAAGATTATTCCGTCGCACCAGATGACACTGTTTGGTCCGCGTATTACCGTGTTCACCAAGGACGGCAAGAGCTACACCCGCCAATCCACCGGGCGCGAATTTATCTGGGAATACGATGGCTTGGTCAGCCGCCTGCAGGATGTCAAAACCGGCCTGCCGATACCGGCGTCGCAGTACGACACGCTCACCGCCACCTGCCGCGATCTTGAGAAAAGCGCGCGCGCCGATGCGTTGGTGAAGTTGACGGTGAACGGGTAATTACATCGTTACCAAGGGGCGCCAATGACCGACGATCTGGGAAAACTGCTGCTGCGGCTCGCGTTGGGCGTGTTCATGTTGTTTCACGGCTACGCAAAAATCGTCAAGGGCGTGAGTGGCATCGAGGCGTCGGTGATCGCCATCGGGCTGCCAGGCTGGGTGGCCTACGGCGTTTACATCGGCGAATTGCTGGCGCCGCTGCTGGTGATTCTGGGGTTTTACGCACGCGTCGGCGGCTTGATCATCGTGATCAATATGATCTTCGCCATCGTGTTATCGCATTCCAGCCAGTTGTTTGATCTCAGCCGTAGCGGCGGCTGGGCACTGGAATTGCAGGGGTTTTTTCTGTTCACCGGACTGGTGGTGGCATTGATCGGCCCGGGGCGCTTTGCCATTAACAAACGCTGACAACGCACGTCGATATCGAGGGAGAAAAGCTTGGATCAACTCAAATATTCCGCCGTCGAAGGCTGGGAACAATTACCCAAGGGCATGGCGCATCGTGACGTGGCGGGTGTGGCCGTGGATCAGGAAGACCGGGTATATCTGATTTGCCGCGGCGAAAATCCGGTCATCATTTACGACCGCGACGGCAACTACAAGGGCACCTGGGGCAAGGGCGATTTCAGCATGCGCACGCATGGCATCTACGTCGCGCCCAACGGCACCATTTTTGCCACCGACGATGGCAACCATACCGTGCGGCAATTCACGCCCGAAGGCAAATTGCTGATGACCATGGGCACGCTGAACGTGCCCTCCGACACTGGCTACGACGGCAAGAACACCGGCTCGATCAAACGTGCGGGGCCGCCGTTTCATCGGCCGACCAACGTCGCCATCGGATCGAAGGGCCAGATCTATATCTCGGACGGCTACGGCAACGCGCGCGTGCATATCTTCTCGCCCACCGGGCAACTGGTTCGCTCGTGGGGTGAACCGGGCGACGGCCCCGGCCAGTTTCGCTTGCCGCACGGCATCGCGGTGGCGGCCGACGGGCGCGTGTTCGTGTGCGATCGCGAGATCGACCGCATCCAGATATTCAGTCCCGATGGCGAGTTTCTGGAGCAATGGACGGACACGCAGCGCCCGACGCATCTCACCTTTGACGCCAAGGGCAATGTGTACGTTACTGAACTCGCATGGCACGAGGGCGACACCTCCTACAGCTTCGGCCCGGTGACGAAGATGCGCCACGCGCGCTTCTCGATTTTCGACCCGAAGGGCAAACTGCTATCGCGCTGGGGCACACCCGATTGCACCGCGCCTGGAAGCTTTGCCGCGCCGCATGGCTTGGCGCTCGATTCAAAAAATGATCTTTACGTGAGCGAAGTTACGTGGACATTCGCCGTGAGCCGCAACCGCGCGCCGGCGGATTGCCATACGTTTCAGAAGTTTGCGCGGGTTATGTGATGGTGGCTGATGCAGTCAGGCTGGAACAGTAGTCTTTCACTGCTTGCTCAAGAATTTGATTTAGACCTTGGTTAAATCCGTTTGCGGAGAACGGTCGCGTTCTCAGTCGATTCGTATGCCCGCGCCCTTGACGACTTTGGCCCACTTGCTGATCTCGGCGTTGATATAAGCCGCGAATTCGGCGGGCGTGTTGTCTATGGGTTCCGCCCCGAAGGAATACAGACGCTCGCGTGTTTCCTTTTGGCGCATGATGCGCGTAATTTCGGTGTTCAGCCGCGTGACGATTTCTGTTGGCGTACCCGCTGGCGCGAGGATGCCCGACCACGAATTGACTTCATACCCCTTGAGGCCCGCTTCGGACATCGTCGGCACGTCAGGGGCGCCGGGCCAGCGTTTCAGCGTGGTGACGCCCAGCGCGCGTAGCCGCCCGCTTTGTGCGTGGCTGAGCGTGCCCGCCATGGCGGCGAAAAACATCACCACGCGCCCGCCCATCAAATCAGTATGCGCGAGGCCGGTGCCGCGGTACGGCACATGCAGCGTTTTTACGCCGGCCATCTGGTCGAACAGTTCGCCGGCGAAATGGCTCGCGGTGCCGTTGCCCGCCGAGGCATAAGTGATTTGCGCCGGTTTCGCTTTTGCGAGCGCGATGAGATCCTTGACGGTTTTCACTGGCAACGACGGATGCACCACCAGCAGGTTGGCGGACGACACGCACAGTATCACCGGCGCAAAATCCCGCACTGCATCGAACGGCAGTTTGCTACCATAGAGACTGGGATTAATCGCATGCGCGAACACGCCGAGTAGCAATGTGTGTCCGTCGGCGGGCGACTTGGCTACCAGCTCCGCCGCGATATTGCCGCCCGCGCCAGGGCGATTGTCGATCACGACTTGTTGCCCCCACAGATCGCCCAGCCCGCGGCCAACCGCGCGCGCGACAAAATCCGAGTTGCCGCCCGGTGGAAATCCGACCAGTATCCGTATAGGTTTGGCGGGATACGATTGTGCTGTAACGAGCGATGGCACCAGCACACTGAAAGCCGCCAGCATTGATAGAGCCGGTGTGAATTGTCGGGATGCCATGGGTTCCTTTTATGCGATATCGCGTCGGGTCTGTCGTGGTGGCTGCGGCGAAACTGGGCGGCCGAGTCAATAGTAGAATGGAATCGTCCGGCATCGTCTTTATGTCGTCAAGCCACGGTTGCCGTGCGCGTATTGCAGAGGTTTGTTTTCCGACGAGGTTCTATGAAACTTAAAACCCAGGTTCTTGCGTTGGCGCCATCGGTGGTGACGTTGTGGGGTGTTTTGCTCGTGATGCCCGGCCATGCGCAATCTCAACCGTACCCGTCCAAAATCGTGCGCGTGGTAATACCATGGCCCGGTGGCTCCAATGACGCGGCGGGGCGGCTGACGTTCCAGAAAATCGCGGAATCGTGGGGGCAGCCGGTGGTGATCGACAACCGCACGGGTGCGTCGGGTACCATCGGCGCCGCGCTGGTCGCGCGCAGTGCGCCCGATGGTTACACCTTGCTAGTGACGTCGCAGAGCCTAGTGATCAATGCGCATTTGTACAAGAAACTGCCTTACGACACGATGAAGGATCTGATCGGCATCACGCCGCTCGCTGCGCAGATCGGCGTGCTGGTTACGCATCCGTCGCTGCCGGTGCAGTCGGTAAAAGAATTGATCGCGTTCGCAAAATCAAAGCCGGACCAGTTGCTTTACGGCTCGTCGGGCAGCGGCAGTTTTCTGCATCTGGCGATGGCGAATTTTAATATTCTGTCAGGCACGCGCATGGTGCATGTGCCCTACAAGGGCGGCGATGCGGCGGGTATCTCGCTGATCGCGGGTGAAACACAGGTGATGATCGGCAGCACCGCCGTGGTCGTGCCGCTGCTGCCGGCGAACCGCGTGCGTGCGCTCGGCGTGAGTTCGCCCAAGCGTTTGCCGCAGACACCGGATATTCCGACTATCGCGGAGGCGGGTGTGCCCGGCTACGACTACGTGGCGTGGGTGGCCGCGTTCGCGCCGGCAGGCACGCCGCGCCCCATCATCGACCGGCTGAATGCCGAGATCAAGAAGGCGCTGGATACGCCGGAAGTTTCGGGGCGGTTCAACAATATCGCGCTGAACCCGATGTTCAGTTCGCCGGAGCAATTCGCGGCGCTGCTCAAATCCGACTATGACCGATCCGCGAAATTGATCGCGGCGACGGGTGTAAAAGTGAACTAGCGTTTTCGCGGCAGGAGCCTGAATCAGGCTTTGCCCGTGCTGCCAAAACCGCCCGCGCCGCGCTCCGATGCGCTGAATTCATCGACCACGTTGAATTCAACTTGCAGGATGGGGATGACAACCAGTTGCGCCAGACGCTCCATCGGGTTGATGACAAACGCTGCGTTGCCGCGATTCCAGGTCGATACAAATAGCTGGCCCTGATAGTCAGAATCGATCAGGCCCACCAGATTGCCAAGTACGATGCCGTGTTTGTGGCCCAACCCCGAGCGCGGCAGGATCATTGCCGCGTAGCCGGGGTCTTGGATGTGGATGGCGATACCGGTGGGAATGAGTTCGGTTTGTCTTGGGTTTAGTGTCAGCGGTGCAGTCACGCATGCGCGTAGATCAAGACCGGCGGAACCGGGGGTGGCGTATTGCGGGAGTTGATCGCGCAGGCGCGCATCGAGAATTTTGACGTCGATTTTTTTCACGGGCGCTCGACTGCGGTTAACGGTGTTTTTTTTCGTTTTTGTATAGCGCGGCAATACGCGCCACAATGTTCTTGGCCACCGCTTCCTTCGGTGCGCGTGCGAGCTTGTGCGTGCCGCTGTCGTCGAGCAGCATGACTTCGTTATCATCGGCACCAATGGCGCTTTGCGCGAGGTTGGCGACGATCAGATTCACTTTCTTGCGGCGGCGTTTTTCGTCGGCGTAGGTTTCGAGATTCTGGCTTTCGGCGGCGAACCCCACGGTGAACGGCGGTTGGGGTTGCGCCGCGACCCAGCCGAGGATGTCGGGGTTGGGCACCAATTTCAGCGTTAGTTGTGACTTATCGGTTTTCTTGATCTTATGTTCGCGCGGATTGTCCACGCGATAGTCGGCCACTGCCGCGACGCCGACAAAAATATCCGCCTGTTTGGCGTGGCGTTTGACGGCATCGAACATTTCAGCGGCGCTTTGCACATGCGTAACCGACGCGCCCACCGGCAGGGGTTGGCTAGATGGCCCGGAAATCAGGGTGACTGTCGCGCCCGCGCCGATCGCGGCGCGCGCGATGGCGTAACCCATTTTTCCGGAACTGCGATTGGTGATGCCGCGCACCGCGTCTATCGGTTCAAAGGTCGGGCCGGCGGTCATCAATACGCGCACGCCGGACAACGTTTTCGGTGCAAGGAAGGCGGCTACGGCGTCGGCGATATCCTGTGCTTCGAGCATGCGCCCCGCGCCGGTTTCGCCACAGGCCTGATCACCGCTGACGGGGCCGAGCAAGGTAACGCCATCTTTTTCGAGTTGTGCGGCGTTGCGTTGCGTCGCCGGGTGATCCCACATCTGGCGGTTCATCGCGGGCGCGACCAACAGCGGGCAGTCGCGCGCGAGGCACAACGTGGAGAGCAAATCGTCCGCATTTCCATGCACCAGCTTGGCCATGAAATCGGCGGTGGCGGGGGCAATCACAATGGCCGCTTTGTCGCGCGACAGTTCGATATGCGCCATGCTGTTGTGGATGCGCGCGTCCCACATATCGGTGTAGACCGGGTTACCGGAAAGCGCCTGCATGGTTGCGGGCGTTATAAAGCCGCAGGCGGCTTGCGTCATGACGACATGCACGTCGATGCCATGTTCGCCCAAGCGGCGCACCAGTTCGGCGGCCTTGTACGCCGCGACTCCGCCGGTGACACCCAAAACCACTTTTTTGCTTGAAATATCAGTCATATAGAGCACTTATCGCGTATCAGGTGCCAGTGTAACGTACCGCCATGAAACGTGGAATTGTGCGAGGCATGGGGTGTGAGGCGTAAACCACAACGCTGTTGGGCCGTTCTTCACCCTTCATTCCTCACCGATAGCGGTTCCCTCAATGTCCATCACCGATTGGCCCGCCGACGATCGGCCGCGCGAAAAGCTGCTGACCAAAGGCGCTGCGGCGCTTTCCGACGCGGAACTGGTGGCGATTTTTTTGCGCACGGGTGTCGTGGGCAGATCCGCTGTCGATCTGGCGCGTGACATGCTCACGCAATTCGGCTCGCTGTCGGCGTTGTGCGGAGCGGATCAGAAAACCTTTTGCAATATTCACGGCATGGGTCAGGCGAAGTATGTGCAATTGCAGGCCGTGCTGGAAATGGCGCAACGCGCGCTGGGCGAAAAACTGAAGCAGGGCGTAGCGCTTAACACGCCAAAGGCGGTGCGCGATTATCTGCGCTTGCGGTTGCATAACCGTCCGCACGAGGTATTCGTGGGGGTGTTTCTTGACGCGCAGAATCGCGTGCTCGCGGTGGAGGATTTATTCAGCGGCACGCTCACGCAGACCAGCGTTTACCCGCGCGAAGTGGTTAAACGGGCGCTGCACTACAACGCGGCGGCGATTATTTTCGCGCACAATCATCCGTCGGGCGTGTGCGAACCCAGCCGCGCTGACGAGACCTTAACCGCGACGCTGAAGCGCGCCCTGGCGCTGGTGGACGTAGGGGTGCTGGATCATTTTGTGGTGGGCGCCGACAGCACGATGTCGTTCGCGGAACGGGGATTGTTATAAGTGTTTGTTTTTTAATAATTATTTAAATTTTCATCATTATCGTTCAGGCGATCCCGGGCGTGCAGTGCCGTGGCGGACGAGTCCTTGAGCGAACCCCCTGATTTCGTGTAGAATTCGCCCCCTTTGGACGTGCTTTGCGCGTCTCACTTTCTGGTTTTCATCCGTTCCGAGGATTTATCATGTCACGCGTATGTCAGGTCACCGGCAAGAAGCCGATGGTGGGGAATAACGTGTCCCACGCCAACAACAAAACCAAGCGGCGCTTTTTGCCGAATCTGCACAGCCGCCGTTTCTGGGTGGAGAGCGAAAATCGCTGGATCCGTTTGCGCGTTTCTCAAACAGGCCTGCGCACCATCGACAAAAACGGTATCGACGTGGTGTTGGCTGATCTGCGCAGCCGCGGCGTTGCGGTCTAACTCATTCCTTTTCAGCGGAGAACATCATGCGTGAAAAAATAAAGCTCGAGTCATCTGCCGGTACCGGTCATTTTTACACCACCACCAAGAACAAGCGGACACAGCCGGAAAAGATGGAGATCAACAAGTTTGATCCGATCGCCCGCAAGCACGTGCCCTACAAGGAAGCAAAGATTAAATAGGTTTCATCCTAATAAAAGCACCCAATAAAAAAAGCCCGCCACGTTTACCACTGGCGGGCTTTTTTATTGGGGTGTCCGGCGGCTTTACGCGGCTTGCTCCAGACTCCCAACGGCAGTTCAGGCATAGCAGCGCAAGGTCTTCGAGAACTCTTGCAACGGCGCGATGCCGCTGTTGTCCGCGCGATGGCACCAGTCTTCCAGCGTATGCACAAGTTGCTCCTTGCTGGCCGTGGAGCGTTGCCAGACACCCGCGAGCTCGTCGCGCATGGTGTAAATGGTGGAAAGCACCTTGCTTTGACTGATGATCTGCGCGCGCTCCGCGAGTTCTTTTTCCGGCAGCGCGGTGGCGTCAATATTAAGCCAGCGCTTGAGCCGCGCACCATCCACGCTGTTGCCGCTGCTGGCGGCGCGCGATTTGAGCGACTGCAATTCCGCCGCGCAGGTATTGCGCAACGAGCGCGCATAGCGGGTGACCACGTCGTACCGATGCGTGATGACGGATTGTAGCGTGTCGAAGTCGCATTTTGCCTTGGACGAAACCATTCTGAGTTTCGGCGCCACTTTTTTCACCTTGGCCAAGCCCAGCGTTTCGAGGATACGGATGTACAGCCAGCCGATGTCGAACTCGTACCAGCGGTTGGACAGTTTGGCCGACGAGGCATACGCGTGGTGATTGTTGTGCAACTCTTCTCCGCCGATCAGGATGCCCCACGGCACGACATTGGTGCTGGCATCTTCGGACTGGAAGTTGCGATAGCCCCAATAATGGCCGATACCGTTGATAACACCCGCGGCGAGAAACGGTATCCACATCATTTGCACGGCCCAGATGGTGATGCCGATGGGCCCGAACAGAATGGTGTCGAGCACCAGCATCGAGCCGATGCCGATGCGGTCATGCACGCCGTAGACATTCTTTTCCAGCCAATCGTCGGGCGTGCCATGGCCGTAGTGATCGAGCGTTTCCTGGTTGGCGCCTTCCTTGCGATACAGTTCCGCGCCGGTCAGCAGAACGGTCTTGATGCCGAAAATCTGCGGGCTATGCGGATCTTCAACTGTTTCGCATTTCGCGTGGTGCTTGCGATGAATGGCGGTCCAGGCCTTGGTGGTCATGCCGGTGGTGGCCCAGAGCCAGAAGCGGAAAAAATGACTGACAATCGGGTGCAGATCCAGCGCGCGGTGCGCCGAATGTCGATGCAAATAAATGGTGACCGCAGCAATGGTGATGTGGGTCAAACCCAATGTGGCCAGGATATAACCCCACCACGGCAAATCAAGCAAACCTGTGTACATAATCCTCCTCGTTTACACCCTATATTACGCGCGCAGTCTACCGAAGTTCAACGGGCGCGGATAGTGGTATCTGGGGGTGCGTCTGATGTAAATCAAGTTATTGATTTATTGGTATATTTCCGGCTGATATTGCCGATACTGCCGCTTGCGTGCCTTCCGGTATGGTGCCCGCAAAGCGCACCGTGCGCTGCGGGTAGGGAATCTCGATATGGTGCTCCCGGAACGCTCGCCAGATATCCAGTTGCAGGTCGGAACGCAGCCGGACCGTACCCGTCTGCGGGTCTTCGACCCAGAAGCCGAGTTCCAGGTCCACGCCGCTGTCGGCCAGACGCAGGATCACCGCCTTGGGCGCGGGATCCGTGAGAATACGCGTCTGACGCACGGCCGCTTCCTCCATCAGGCGCATGGCGAGTTCCAGATCGCTGTCGTAACCCACCTGCACCGGCACGCCCTGGCGCACGCGTTTGTCGGTGTAAGACTGGTTGACCACCGTCGAGGTAATCAGGGTGTCGTTCGGAATAATGGATTCGACGCCGCCCAGACTGCGCACCACCACGTAGCGCGCGGTCATTTTAGTCAATTGGCCGGTGTGATTGTCGATGGTCACCAGATCGCCGAGCGACACCGAACGATCCATCAGGATAATGAAGCCGCTGATGTAATTGCTGGCGATTTTTTGCAGGCCAAAACCGAGCCCCACGCCGAGTGCGCCGCCGAATACGCTGAGCACTGTGAGATCGATACCCACCGCCGGCAGCGCCACCAGAATTGCGACAAACACCAGCAGTGCCTGCGCCAGCTTGGAAATCATTACCCGCAGATTGATATCCAGATCGGTTGCGGCCATCGCGCGCGCTTCGACAAAACGGCCGAGCCACAGCGCAATCAGCAGCGTGGCCAGCACCGACAGTACCCCCTGTAGAATCAGCAGCAGCGAAATGCGCTGCTTGCCGACGGAGAAGCCCAATCCATCGAGAAATTTCAGCAGATCGGGCAGCAGTCCCGCGACATACAGCGCAAAGCCGATCCATACGGCGGCGGCAATGAAGCGTATCAATTGATCGCGCCAGCCGCTGGGGGCGAACACCTGGCGCAGCATCACCACGACCAGGCGAATCAGGATCGCTGCGGTGAGCAGCGCCACCATCAAGTCAAGCAGCGTCTGCGCGCCGGGAATGAGCGCGCGCGCGCACAGTATCAGCACCAGCGCGACCAGCGGAAACTGAATTGCAGCGAGCGCGTCACGCCCCACCGTGGGCGAGTTTTCCATCGAGGCGATGCGTGGCTTCAGCAATTTGCCCGCGAGCCATGCCAGAAGCAGGCTGGCGGCGGCGGTGACAACCTGCCATAAAAACGCGACGTCGTGCAGATCGGCCCAAAGATTGGCCAGCAGGTTGGGCATCGGCGGCGGGGTGAGCATGATCGCGGTCGCTAGGTGATTCGCGAGGATTCTAGCATGTGCCTTGCGTGCGTCTCTTGCGTATCTTATGTGCTACGCACGAGTGATGACCGCACCGAAAAAACCATCGGTGCCGTGCTGATGCGGCGTCAGTTTCAGATATTTTCCGGTTTGCAGCGCGATTTTTTGCTGCGTCAGCACGCTATCGCAATCGACGATACTAAAAGCCGGATTGGCGTCAATGAAGGCTTCGACGATGGCTTCGAAGCCTTCATTGAAGCCATCGTCGAAGCCTTCATTGACGCCAATCCGGCTTCGACGATGGCTTCGTTTTCTTCCGCCATCAGGCTGCCTGGCGCG
>DHVE01000024.1 GCA_002412495.1 Betaproteobacteria bacterium UBA5216 | reverse complement strand
TAAAAAACAGCATCAATCCGCCGAGTATGGTTGCGGCGGATTGATGCTGTTTTTTATACTCGAAAAACTCGTGCTGTGGCGGCATTGCCACATCGAGGAGTGCGAGGCGCACGACCCACATGAGGGACACGCGCATGGGCATGGTCACACGCCAGCGCCAGTCGTGGCCAATGCGCACCATCATGATCATGGCCGCAGCGGCATGATGATCCTGATCGGCGACACGTTCCATAATTTCGTCGATGGCGTGCTGATCGCGGCGGCGTTTCTCGCGGATACACAACTGGGTATAGTCACCGCTCTCGCCATCATCGCGCATGAAGTGCCGCAGGAAGTGGGCGATTTTCTGATATTGCTGCATTCCGGGTACACCAAACGCCAGGCCTTTTTGCTCAACCTGCTGTCCAGCGCCGCGATGGTGATCGGCGGCGTAGTGGCGTATTTTGCGTTGCAAACGATGCAGCAGTGGGTCAACACGCTGATTGCGCTCGCCACCGCCAGCATGCTCTATGTCGCCGTCGCGGATCTGATACCCGGCCTGCATCGTAGGCCCGAGATTCGCGCCACCATCCAACAAGTCACGCTGATCGCGCTGGGGATTGCTACCATCTGGTTCGTCGGCGCGCTTGCGCACGGCCACTGAAAGCGCGTTTAATAAGCTTTTTCCGTGGTTTTGTCGAGGTAGGCACGTTGGCTTCCGCGTCCGATACACAACAGACGTTTCAAGCGCTGGCCGACATCCAGCAGCATTTGCTGGCCGCCGTGGCCAAGCCCTTCAGACAGGGCGCGGGCTCGCTGGATGCTTCTGCCACGCTGCAACAACTGGCACGGGACTACACGCGCGACCCGGTACGCTGGCAACGGTTACAGCAATCCTGGTATGAACAGCAATGGATGCTGTGGAAAAAACTGACGTCGCCCGGCGTGGCCGCGACCGACGGCGTGATGAACGACGGTGCTCCGGACGCCAGCACAATCACCGATCGACGCTTTCGCGCCCCCGAATGGCGTGAACCGTATTTCGCCTGGCTGTCGCAATCGTATCTGATCACGTCGCGGTGGCTCGAATCCGCCGCCGGCGGCGCCGCGCTGGATCCCCACGAAAAGAAAAAGGCCGCATTCCTCGTTCGCCAATGGATAGACGCCGCTTCGCCCGCGAATTTCGGCTGGAGCAATCCGGAAGCGATCAAGCTCGCGGCGGAAACCGAGGGCGCCAGCCTCGCGCGGGGACTGCAAAACCTGCGCAACGACCTGCCCAAGGGCATGGTATCGATGACGGACGAAACCGCCTTTGAAGTCGGCCGCAACCTGGCCATTACTCCTGGCGCCGTGGTGTACGAAAACGAATTGATGCAGTTGATTCAATACCGTCCCGCCACGGACAGCGTGTATGAACGTCCGCTGCTGATGGTGCCGCCGTGCATCAACAAGTTTTACGTGCTGGATTTGCAGCCGGACAATTCGCTGGTGCGCCATGCCGTCGAACAGGGCCACACGGTATTCATGGTGTCGTGGCGCAATGTGCCCGCCGGCATGGGCAAAGTCACTTGGGACGACTACGTTTCCGAGGGTGTCATCACCGCGATCAATGCCGTCGGCAAAATACGCGGCGTGAAAAAAATCAATGCGCTCGGATTCTGCGTCGGCGGCACCCTGCTCGCCACGGCCATTGCCGTGCTGCGCGCCCGACGCAAAAACCCGGTTGCCAGTATCACGCTGCTCGCCACCATGCTCGATTTTTGTGACACCGGCGAGCTGTCGGTGTTTATCGACAAGGCCTATGTGGAAAACCGGGAACGCCAGTTCCGCGATGGCGGCGTGCTGCCCGGCCGCGAACTGGCCATCACCTTTGCCAGTCTGCGCGCGAACGATCTTATCTGGAATTACGTCGTCAACAATTATCTCAAGGGCAAGACGCCGCCGCCGTTTGATCTGCTGCACTGGAACAGCGACAGCACGCATCTGCCCGGTGCGATGTATGCTTGGTACGTGCGCAACACCTATCTCGAAAACAATCTCAAGACGCCCGGCAAGGTCTCGGTGTGCGGCGTGCCGCTTGATTTAACGCGGCTGGATATGCCCGCGTATCTGCTCGCCACGCGCGAAGATCACATCGTGCCGTGGAAAACCGCCTATGCCAGCACGCCGTTGCTGCAGGGCCAACAAACCTTTGTGCTTGCCGCCAGCGGCCACATCGCCGGCGTGATCAATCCTGCTTCCAGTGGCAGACGCAACTTCTGGACCGATGGCGCGGCGGGCCTGGATGCCGACGCATGGCTGGCGGGCGCGACTTCGCATCCTGGCAGCTGGTGGAAACACTGGTGTGCGTGGCTTGCACGGCACGGCGGCAAGAAAATAACCGCGCCCGCAGCGCCGGGCGGCGCGGGTTACACTGTGATCGAAGCCGCGCCGGGACGCTACGTGCGCGCAAAAGCAGAGCCGCTTGACCCCTCGCAATAAATTTGTAACCCATTGTTTTTAAAATTTTATTTTTCTTGAGGAGAGCAGACATGATACAACGCACTGCAGTAGTCACCGGCGGCATGGGTGGTCTGGGCGAGGCCATCTGCATCAAACTGGCACGAATGGGCTACAAGGTCATCACCACCTGTTCACCGGGCAACACCAAACGTGATGCCTGGCTGGCAGACATGAAAAAACAGGGTTTCGATTTTAAGGCCTATGAAGTCGATGTCGCCGATTTTGACGCGTGCCAGAAAGCGGTTGCGAAAATTCAATCGGAGTGCGGACCCGTGGATGTGCTCGTCAACAACGCCGGCATCACCCGTGACACCACCTTCCGAAAAATGGACAAGGCCTCATGGGATGCGGTGATACACACCAATCTGGATTCCGTGTTCAACATGACCAAACCGGTGATCGACAGCATGGCTGAGCGCGGGTGGGGACGCGTGATCAACGTGTCGTCGGTCAATGGCCAAAAAGGCGCGTTCGGCCAGACCAATTACTCGGCGGCAAAGGCGGGCATGCATGGCTTCACCAAAGCCGCCGCGCTCGAATATGCGAAAAAAGGCGTCACGGTAAACACTATTTCTCCGGGCTACATCGGCACCAAGATGGTGACGGCGATCCCCAAGGAAATTCTCGACAGCAAAATCATCCCGCAGATTCCCATCGGCCGGTTGGGCAAGCCGGAAGAAGTCGCCGGCCTGGTTGCCTACCTTTGTTCAGACGAAGCCGCGTTTGTCACCGGCGCGAACATCGCGATCAATGGTGGGCAGCATATGCAGTAGACGGCGCGAGGCTGCGCCTCTTTAATTTGCGGTCGCCTTTATCGAACGCCGCGCGAAGGCGATAAACGCGTCCGCGGGCATGGGCTTTCCGAACAGATAGCCCTGCCCATAATCAACGCCGCGCGCGCGAAGATACGCGGCCTGCTCTTCTTGTTCAATGCCCTCGGCCACGATGCGCAGTTTGAGTGACTTGGCCATCTCGATGATATGCGGCGTGACGCTGCTGGTGACTGATTCCGTACAAACCGTATCGACAAATGATTTGTCGATTTTCAGGATGTCGAGCGACAGGAACTGCAACGACGAGAGACTGGAATAACCGGTGCCAAAATCGTCGATTGCCACCACATGCCCCGCGAATTTCGCCTCTTTTACCGCCATCGCCGCAGCAGAGGCATTCATGAATCCGCGTTCAGTCGCCTCCAGCCAGATTTGATCGCGTGCGATCCCGCTGCCTTCCAGCAAGGGGCCAATAAGCTTTAGCGCACGCCCGCTGGTCACATCCGCGGCGCATAGATTGACCGCAATGTGCAATTCGCGGCGCTCCACCAACAGGTCGCGCAAATCGACGATCACATTTTTGAATATCTGATCGGTGATCGGCAAAATAAGGCCGCTTTCCTCGGCCAGTGGTATAAATAAATCGGGGCGCACCATGGAGCCATCGCGCCGGCGCCAGCGCACCAGCGCTTCCGCGCCCACCACCGCGCCGCTGGCAAGATCGATCAGCGGCTGATAAAACACCACGAAGCGGCGGCCACGAACCGCGGCAGTCAGTTCGCCGAGCGGCGATAGCTGCCGCCGCGATGCCCACACCACACCGCCGACCATGAGCAATGCAAAAAACAGTCCCAACGGCAACAGGATGCGCTGCTCCCGCCACCATTTGTCGATCAGATGCGAACGCGGCTCGGCCGCAACGACAATCAATCCCGATGGATCTCTAACGACGGCGAAGAACATGCCGCCCTCCTCGAGCACATCCGCCGCGCCCTGAGATACGCGTTGAAATAACGCAATATGCGGATTATTCAGCGCGCCGACCACCTGCCCATGCCTTGTGATCAGCGCCAACTGAATGTCCGGCCGGTCAACAATCACATCCACAAACCGCTTGGGATCCACCTGCGCGCTATAACGCCCGTGGTGGATTTCAACTACTTTCTTGCCGCCCGCCAGTTGCGACGCGCGATTGAGCGCGACTTCAAATCCGTTGGGCAGCAACATGTCCGCCTTTGCTTGTTCGTAAAGCCCCGCGGTCTGTCCCCTGGTGGAACAGCGCTGCCGCCGATCCTCGAAATAGCTAATTTGTTCGATATTCTCCGAGTTAAAACGTTCGAGCTGCAATCGCTCAATATGCTCACGCGAACAGGGCGTGACATCCATGGCGGCAAGCGACTTGAGTACGCCGCCCACCTCATTCACCGTCTTGTCAGCGCGCACCATCGCGCGCCGGACAAACTGTGACAGCCATTCCTTTTCGTCGGCGATGGCCAGTTGCCACGACACATAAAGTGCTCCGCCAATCGGCAGCGCCACGGCGAGCACGGCGGCGGCTATGGCCAGCGCGAGCACGTGGCGCCGTCTCAATTCAACCCTGCCAATGCTTGAATAACTATCCTCATCATGAGCCCGCTGACACCACACTCAGTTTTCATTGTTTACGCACTTGTGTTGCTACTGCGGGGAATCCGGCAGGCGGCTACCGCGCCAGCATGGCTTGAATTCTCGCCACAATGATTTCCGGCGTGACGGGTTTTACGAGATAGTCCGACACGCCATGGTCTTTCACGATCTGTTGCGTTGCGTTTTCCTTGGAGGGCACGATCAACATGACGGGCAAGCGAGACCATGCCAACGCTCGGCGTAACCGCAATAACGCCTCCAGGTTTTCGCGCTCGGTGCCAACATCGATATCCGCAACCAGCAATGCGACATTTTCGTCTTTTTCAATAATGTCACGTGCAGCCGAGGGATCATCCGTGGCATGAACCTTGATCGATGCCTTGCCTAGCAAATCCGTAACCGCTATTGTCATTGCGCTGTGCTTTTCGAACAGCAGAACGCTGATGCCGGTTTGGCTTCCTTCCTCCGGCGTTAACACGCCGACGGCGCTCGCTGGCAATGCACGCCGGAACTCACGGGCCAAATCGGACCAGAAGCGCTGGCCCACGACGCGGGCCGCCTCGCCTGCGGTGGTGTCACCGGAGATGACACGCATCGCGGCGCCGTGCGACAGCGACGACAGTGGCCCCTTGGTCAAATCCTGCAACTTTGCAAGGTCTGTATGGTCGGCGGCCAATTGTTGCCGCAGCGCCGGCGACATCTCGACAATTTCGGTGACCGGTTGCCTGCCGCTATAGCCAGTGCCCCTGCAAGCGCCACATCCCACGGCCCGGTAGGCAGGCCGTTCGCCCGTCAGTTCAAAGAACAAACGTTCATCGTGCCGCAGTGGCTCCCTCACACTGACGCGGCACGCCACGCACAATTTTCGGAAGAGCCGTTGCGCGACCACGCCCGCCAGCGCGTCCGCGAGTATGGACGGATGCACGCCCAGATCGATCAAGCGGGGTATCGCGGTGAGGGCATCGTTGGTATGCAGCGTCGCGAGTACGAGGTGGCCGGTCAGCGCGGCCTGCATGGCAATGTCCGCGGTTTCTGCGTCGCGTATTTCGCCGATGAGGATGATGTCAGGGTCCTGGCGCAGAATCGAGCGCAGCGCACTGGCGAAAGTCAGCCCCGCTTTGGCATTGACCTCCACCTGTGAAATACCCGAGATACGATATTCGACCGGATTTTCAACCGTTATGATGCTGACACCCGTGCGGTTGATTTCCGCCAACATCGCGTAAAGCGTCGAAGTCTTGCCCGAGCCGGTCGGCCCCGTAATCAATACGACCCCTGACGAATTGGCGCCCAGCTTGCGAAGCGACTGCATAGCGGCCGTTGATAATCCCGCACCGCTGAGTTTATAGACCCGGTTTTGATCAAGGAACCGAATCACCAGGCGCTCACCACGGCTTGCTGGCAGCACGGAAAGCCGCAGGTCGTAATCATGGCTGCCCAGCACCAGCGACATGCGCCCGTCCTGCGGGACGCGATCATTGGTGGGATCCATCCCGCCCTGCGCTTTGAAGTAGCGCAGCAACGCGTGCAGCACGGCGCCCGGCACAAAGGCCAGGCGTTGCAAAACACCATCGACGCGAACCCGAACCAGTCCGCCGCCGGAAAATGGCTGTATGTGTATGTCGGATGCGCGCGCCTTGATTGCCTCCATCAACAATGACCGTGCAAGCTGCACCAGCGCATGCTCGCCGGTTGCGCCATTGCCGGCGAACTTGCCGTCCGCCGTCCAAAACAGCGTGCCGATTTCATTCGCCTGCAATTGACTGAGCCGGGCATAGGCATCCACGATGGCCCATTCCAGTTCGTCCGGCGGCACCACCAGAATCTTGAGCGCGCGATTGGTCACGAACTTGACGCGCTGCAAAGTGTTCTCATCGTGCGGCGCAGCACAGGCGACGATCAGCATGCCCGCTTCTTCGCGCAATGGCAGCACGAAATGTTCACGCGCCAGGCTCTCGGGCAGTAACTGAACCGCAAAAGGATCGGACGTTTTCAGGCTGCCAGGCGCCTCAAAGCCCAGCTCGTTCGCAATTGCACTCGCCAGCGCCCACTTGTCCACGCCCGCGGCCGCGGCAAGCTGCTTCCAGGCCGTGACCAGCGATGGATCAACAGCAAGCGTTCGCAGCGCTTCGCGCGCGGGAAACGTGCGTTTAACGAGGACATGCAATACGGCGGTTGTCATTGCGGAATTTCCATGATTGTATGCTCAAGGTAATCGTTGCATCCTTGAGTTCCAGACGCGCCAATTACCCCCGCGCGTTTGAATTCGCGGGACACGTCAACACGCCTTCGTGCAGTTTTGCCACTGGCCAGGAGGATGCCGGTTAGGAAACTTGTCATCACATCGCGCCCGGCACGCACTGGCGGGGGCCGGTGCGCACCAGCGAAAGTTGTTAGGATCCCGCACCTGTCCGGGCCCGCACTTGTCCACACAAGTTCTGACAGTAGCGCCTTGAGCGGCAGTGTAAGTATAAGATTCCTTCCCGGGCGGACAACCATCGGAAGTTGCGGCCTGTGTCTGGGTATCCGCCGGCTTGGCGACTATAGCCTGCGACGGTGCAGGTGCACACCAGCGAAAGTTGTTGGGATCCCGAATCTGTCCGGCCCCGCACTTGTCCACACAGGTTCTGACAGCGGCACCCTGAGCGGGCGTGTAAGTGTAAGATTCCTTCCCCGTCGGACAACCATCGGAAGTTGTGGCCTGTGTCTGCGTATCTGCCGGCTTGGCTGGTACTACAGAGGGCGCCTGCACTGTTTGCGGCGTCGGTGTGGCTATAGCCTGCGTAGGTGCTTGACCAGGCGTATTGATGGTGGCTGCCGTGGGCACAGCCACGGGGTCGCCGCAGGCATCCAGCCTATTGCCAAACGGCACAGCGCACTGCGAACCGGCTCCCTGACTCAAGGGCACGGCAAAACTCACCACGCTTTCGGTGAGCACGGCGCCACTTTCAATCTGCCTGTTTTTGCTAAAAATATTATGCGCCTCGCGCGCCACACTGACGCCTGTAGGCCCGTGGCGATCCGCGCGCGCGCACACCACCATGACGGGTCGCCAGCCTGCGGCTGGGCCACCCTGTACCGCCACGAGGTCGATCGATAATCGTGCGTAAGGGTCGTCCAGAGTTTTGCCGTCAAAAGGCTTGAGAATATCGGCACACTGCTTTGTGCCTTGCGTGAGTGAAACGTTGACCGTCGTCCGCACAGCATCGAATTTTTCAACGATTTCCGCCGCACGCGCCCGATCCACGTAGTAACGATAGACAATCACCGCCAAGGCACTCAAAACAGCAAGGATCGCAATGACAACCAATATTTCAATGAGCGTAAATCCGCGTGCATTCCGTGCCTTGTTCATTGAGTGTTTTTCCTTTCTGATATGACTTGAACGCCTGCCTCATCTATTTCCAAACGATCTTTGACTGTCAATACCACGAGCCGGTATCCCGTTCCCTTGATCTCGTAGCTGACGAGATTGGCCAGCGCCGCATTGGGAATGGTGGTTGGCAATACGCCGTCCCGCTTGCGCGCCGCCTCGATTTCCTGACGCGCCTGTAGTGCTGCCCGTGCCAGATCATTCCTGATCTGGCCTTGTGACACCGGCACGAGCAAATTCAAAAGCTGAAGGATGGCCCACCCGGTGGCTATTGCGCACAATACTGCCCACACGGCGATTTTCCACACGCCGCCCGCCGCCTTTGCGGAACGCCCACGTGAGGCCAGTCGCGCCTCACCGTCTTGGGCTTCCTTGGCGGCTTTGCGGATCAGGGCGTTTAAGTCTTCGCTTTGCTTGTTCATAGCGACATTCTATAGCCACTCATAGCAAAAGGCGCTACGCGCTATCCACCGGCAACCACCGCCTCGGGGATTTCATAGCGCTCATCGCCGACTTCGATGAAGTACAGATCACTTTGTTTACGCGAGCGGAATGCGACATTGCCATCGGCCTGACTGATATCCGCGCCGATGGCCTTGCCGTTCTCGAAGAATATCGCGCGCTTGCGTCCGTCAGGGCGCGTCACCATCACGGTCGCAGTGCTGCCGGCACGCTGGACGCCGAAGTCGCAAGGCGCCGTCGGTTGTCCCTTGGACTGCGCGCAAGGTATGCGCCCCGTCGCATTAAATTTTTTCACGCCGGCTTGCGAAGCAGCAGCCTTTTCTTCGGCGGGTTTTGCAGATGCCTTGGCGGCCGCTCCCGTAATGCCGATAGTCAGCGTAAAACTGGCGGTCTCGTTACGCCGCGCGGCGCTGCGCTCCAAATACAGACGCACAGTGTATTCGCCGTCGGCAGGCAACGCATCGCTCCACTCACGGCCCGATGTGGAGCCATTAAATATCGCCACATCTTTCGAACCCGGCGGCAACACATTGAAGTTGTTGCTCTCATTGCTGGTCTTGAGGCTCACATTCATGGTCTGACCGGCACGCGCCCGCAATTTGTAATCGATGGTCTGGTAACCCTTCAAGCTGCTCTTGACGGTAGAGGCGCTCTCGCCCGCCTTGAATTGCACTTGCCGGGTCTCTATGGGGGTCGCAGCCCAGGATGGCAACGATATCGCAGACAGGACTACAGTCGCCGCAGCTATCAACATTCTCATGGATTTGCTTTCGTTTATCAATCGTCTCACTGTATTGCTGATCTCGTTAGTGCTATTGACTACATTATCGCAGTTCAAGATCAATCACTAGCGCCTTTTTGCATGGCCACTTTACCCCATATCCATAACCACAAAAACCCGCAAGCCGCGGCGGAAAGCGATGCGAGCAGTATCGCCATCTTGGAGGCGTTGATCATTTCGGGATTCGCCGCAAAAGCGAGATTGGTAATAAATATGGACATGGTGAAACCGATGCCGCCCAGAACGCCAGCGCCCGCGATGTGCCCCCATTTCAGGTTCGCCGGCAAACGGCAAATGCCGCATGCCACCGCCACGAAACAAAGCAACGTCACGCCCAGTGGTTTACCCAGGACAAGCCCCGCGGCAATACCGATGCTGTTGACGCTGGTGAGATGTTGAAACCAATCTGCCTGCACCACGATGCCGGTGTTTGCCAGGGCAAATATCGGCAGAATGATGAACGCCACCGGTTTGTGCAGGCCATGCTCCAGTAGGTACGAGGGTGAACGCGCGTCGTCATCTTTTGCGGTAAAGGGAATGGCGAAGGCCAGCATCACGCCGGCGATGGTCGCATGCACGCCCGACTTCAACATGAAATACCACATCAGCGCCCCACCCAACAGGTAGGGCGAAAGGTGCATAATGCGCAGCCGCAGATTGCACACCAGCAGCAGACCCCAAATCGCCAGAGCCGCTGCCAGATAGCCCTCCGAGAGCTGCGTGGTGTAGAACACCGCGATAACAATGATCGCGCCAAGGTCATCGATCACGGCAAACGCCACCACGAACACCTTCAACGAAGCGGGTATGCTGCTGCCCAGCAGCGCCAGCACGCCCAGCGCAAAAGCGATATCGGTCGCCATCGGGATGCCGACACCGGCCTGCGTCGGTGTTCCGGCATTGAGCGAAAAATGTATCAGCGCGGGAACCGCCATGCCACCGATCGCGGCGAATATCGGCAGCAGCGCATTCCTGACTTTGGATAACTCGCCGACGTAAAGCTCGCGCTCCAGTTCCAGCCCTATCAGCAGGAAAAACACAGCCATCAGCGCATCGTTGATCCAGTGCTCGATACTAAGACCGAAAATGAAAATTTGCCAAAATCGCAGATACTCGCCGCCCACGGGTGAATTGGCGACGGCAATCGAGCCCAGCGTGCAAACAATCAGCAGTGCTCCACCGGATTTTTCTGAATTGAAAAAAGCGTTGAATGTCTTCGATAACGGCGCCGGCATCATATCAGCGGGGTCCGTTATTCGGATTTCTTGAGGGGCGCCGTTGCCGGCGGCGCGTACCAATCCGCCTCCGCTACTGTCTTGGGTTTGGCAGGGTCGAGGTAATAATGCGGCGACATGATCTGCACGCCATTCCTGTTGAAGACATCCTGAATCGACGCGTGCAGATCGCTGGTGACCCGCGCCCGCGCGGCGGGCTTGTCAGCGCCCGCGTAAACCACCAGTTTGTAGGCCACATAAAAATCCGACAAGGCGGTCTGCACCACGTAAGGCTCGGAGTCGCGTGCAATTTCGGGGATCGCATGTGCCGCTTCCAGCAGCATGGCATGCACCTGCCGCCACGGCGCGTCGTAGCCGATGGTGATGGTGGTATCGAGTATGAATCCCGCGCCTGGTCTGGACCGCGAGAAATTTCTCGTGAGGTTCGCCAGCACAAGCGCATTGGGCAGCGCCACTTCCTCGCCCATACCGGTACGCAGCCGCGTCACCAGCAAGCCCAATTCCGTGACCGTGCCTTCGGCCTCCTGAATGCGCACGTAATCGCCCAATGATAATGCGCGGGTATAGACCAGCATGATGCCACTGGCCATCTGCCCTATAAGCCCCGACGCGCCTATGGACACCATCAAACCGACCATCACCGATAGGCCTTTGAACGCTTCCGTATGCGATCCGGGCAAATAAGGATAGGCCATGGCCAGCGCGAACAGCCATAAAGAACCATTCACGATCCGGCGCGTGGCCGGCGCGGTATGCGCGTCCAGCATCCCCACCTTGAGTCGACCATCCCCGATCTGGCTAAATATGGCAGACGACACTTGCGTGACGCTCCAAGCGACTAGAAATATGATCGCCGCGATGAACAGGCCGGGAACCGCGCCCGCGACCGAACTCATCACTTGCACCAGCAGGTTCGTCAGTGACTGCGACAATCCTTCGCTGATCGACCGCGTGTGGGCAAATTGATCCAGGCTGTAAACGAGAAACAGAAAAACAACCGTCAAGGCCAGTAGCCACCCCGCCGCCAGGCAACCGCGCGAAGCCAGTCCGATCAGCAGTGCGGCCATCCTCGACCCGCCCCCCGCGCCTGGCAAGCGATGCACGCGATCCGCCAGGCGAGCAATGATAATGCCGTGCATCCAACGCACTATCTTGACGATGACCGTCAACGCGAGCAGCAGAACAACCGCGGCCACCATCACCCGCATCGCGGCGCTTGCGGTCGCGCGCGGGTCGCTGCGCTCTTGCGCCTCGCGCCACACCTGCTGCAGCTTGCGCGACGCTGCATTCGCAAGATCATCCGGGGATTCATCCGCGAGCTTGCGCGCGTCGCCGGGGAGCACAATGAACATGGGCTTGCCGTCCAGATCAACCGCCACCCCTTGCTCGGTACGCTTTATCGACGTCCAGCCCTCGCCTGAACTTTCCATCGCTTTCAGAATGCGCTGGCGCGCGCCTTCGGCACGCTCCGCCGGCGTATAAGCACCGAGCGGCGCGCGAAAAACGTGCACCACGCGCTGCCCGATTACCAAGGGCGCTTCTGCCACGGGCTCCGCGGCAACGGCGTGGCCGGTGGTTACAGCAAGCACCATCAATGCGAACAGGCGCCCCACACTACGCAATCGGGTATTCAGCAAGGTTTTAAGTGGAACGTTTGATAAGTGCATGGGGCGGGAATGGCCGAAGATTCAGCGCAGCACAGTGAGTTTCTTGGATTAAACCACAGCGAAACGCGGCCCTACAAAAAACAAGGCGAGTTAAACCGTGCGCACGACCTTGGTGTTGCGATACATGCGCCTTCGCAAGCGCGCTACAGCGGCATGCCATATTGATGCCACGCACCCTATGTCAAATTATCGCAAGCAATTGTTTTTATTGAATTTTTACAATATCTCCATTGCACCGCAACACCTTTTCTGAAATAATGCGCTAACTTTTCTGCCGGGGTGCGTCATGGCAACACAACCGCGTCTAATCAAGAAATATCCGAATCGCCGTCTCTACGATACCGAGACCAGCGCGTACATCACGCTGACGGACGTGAAAAAACTCGTGCTCGAAAACGTCGAGTTCCGCGTGGAAGACGCCAAGACCAAGGAAGACCTCACGCGCAGCATACTGCTGCAAATTATTCTCGAAGAAGAAACCGCCGGCGCGCCGATGTTCTCCAGCGACATGCTGTCGCAGATCATCCGTTTTTACGGTAACGCGATGCAGGGCATGATGGGCAATTTTCTGGAAAAGAACGTTGCCACCTTCATGGACATCCAGAAACGCATGCAAAGCCAGTCGAGCCAGCTCTACGGCGCCAATCCGATGCTCAACACCGAAGCCTGGAACGAATTCATCAAGATGCAGGGCCCGGCGATTCAAGGATTGATGGGCCGCTATCTCGAACAAAGCGCGAACGCCTTTGTTGAAATGCAAAAGCAGATGCAGGATCAGACGCGCAACATGTTCGGCGGTTTTCCGTTTGCGGGGTTTGGCGGCAATGCGGGCGGATCGGGCACGCCGCCCAAGGACGGCGGCGAGAACAAAAGCTGATCGCCAAACAACTTCCGTAGTAGTGCTACGAAAATTCAATGAAACACCCTCCCCCTTGAAGGGGGAAGGCGGGGATGGGGGTGAAGGCACCGCAAGCCAAGCGGCTTCACACCCCCACCCTAACCCTCCCCCCTCAAGGGGGAGGGAAACCGTTTCCTTAATCTGCCATTCCCCTCCATGACCACCAAAAAAGTCGGATTCGTTTCGCTCGGTTGTCCCAAGGCCCTGGTCGATTCCGAACGCATCCTCACGCAATTGCGCGCCGAAGGCTACCTGATCTCGCCGTCGTATGACGACGCCGATCTGGTGGTGGTCAATACCTGCGGGTTTATCGATTCAGCCGTCGAGGAATCCCTGGATGCCATCGGCGAAGCACTCGCGGAAAACGGCAAGGTCATTGTCACCGGGTGTCTGGGCGCCAAGGGCGACATCGTCAAGCAAACCCACCCCAAGGTGCTCGCTGTCACCGGCCCGCACGCCACTGATGAAGTAATGCACGCGGTGCACAAACATCTGCCGCACAAGCACAATCCGCACGTTGACCTTGTGCCGCCGCAAGGCATCAAACTCACGCCCAGGCACTATGCATACTTAAAAATCGCCGAGGGCTGCAACCACCGCTGCACGTTTTGTATTATCCCGTCGATGCGCGGCGATCTGGTCAGCCGCCCGATCGGTGATGTGATGCAGGAGGCCGACAATCTGGTGAAGGCCGGCGTGAAAGAATTGCTGGTGATCTCGCAGGACACCAGCGCATACGGCGTGGATGTGAAATACCGCACCGGCTTCTGGGGCGGCAAGCCGATTAAAACCCGCATGCTGGCGCTGGCGCAGGCATTGGGTGAACTGGGGGTGTGGGTGCGGCTGCATTATGTGTATCCGTATCCACACGTAGACGACGTTATTCCATTAATGGCCGAAGGAAAGATTCTCCCGTATCTCGACGTGCCGTTTCAGCACGCCAGCCCGCGCATCCTCAAACTGATGAAGCGCCCCGCCAATGCCGAGAACACGCTGGCACGCATCAAGGCGTGGCGCGCGATTTGTCCCGAGCTCACCATCCGCAGCACCTTCATCGCCGGATTTCCAGGCGAAACCGAATCCGAGTTTGAAGAACTGCTCGCGTTTCTGGAAGAAGCGCAACTCGATCGCGTGGGTTGCTTTGCCTATTCGCCCGTGGAAGGCGCCACGGCCAACGCCTTGCCTGATCCCGTGCCCGACGAGGTGCGTGAAGCGCGCCGTGCGCGCTTCATGAAAACGCAGGAAAAAATCAGCAAGGCACGGCTGAAAAAGAAAGTGGGCCAAACGTTAAAAGTATTGGTCGACAGCAACGACGGCAAACAAGCCGTCGGCCGCAGCAGTGCCGATGCACCCGAAATCGACGGCAGTGTTTTTATCGCCAAGCCCGGTGCGATCAAGCCCGGCGACTTCGTGCAGGTCAAGATCACGCGTGCGGACGCACATGATCTTTACGCGGTTGTAGTGTAATTTTATCGTTTAAAAACAAAAGCATATGCTTCAACGGCTACTGCAATGGGCAAAGGCGCTCAAAGCCGAAGCCGTGACGTTGTGGTTTTGCTATCGCCATCCGCAAACGCCGCTGATCGCAAAAATACTCGCCATCGGCATCGTGGCGTATGCCTTCAGCCCGATTGATCTCATTCCCGATTTCATTCCCGTGCTGGGTCTGCTCGACGAAGCCATTTTGCTGCCCATCGGAATCTGGCTCACGCTGAAATTCATCCCCCGGCCGATCCTCGACGTATGCCGCGTTCAGGCCGCGAAATGGCTCGAAGAAAAAAACCGCAAACCGCGGCATTGGCTCGGCGCGGCAATTGTTATAGTTTTGTGGATAGCCGCCGCATGGCTGTGCTGGAAGTGGTTCTTCGACTAAGGCAGCTATAATCCAGCCATCATGGCGCTCAGCCCCTCCCGCTTCAAACGGCCAAAATTCGAACGCTCCGCATGGCGTGAGTGGCTGATCATTATCGGGCCGATCCTGTTGCTGGTGGTCGCGGCGTTCGCGCTCACCTCGCACTTCATCAAGCCAGCTCCACCGGACACCTTTATATTCACGGCGGGCGCCGAAGGCGGCGCCTACCACCGGCACGCACTGCAATACCGCGACATCCTTGCGCGCGACGGCATCAAGATGCAGGTGAAGACCTCCGCGGGCTCACTGCAGAATCTGGCGCGCATGCGGGGCGCCACGCCGGAGGCCAGCGCGGGCTTCGTGCAGGGCGGCACCACGGAACCGGAGGATTCCAACAGCCTGCTGTCACTGGGGCGCATGTTTTACGAAGTGGTATGGGTGTTTCATCGTCTCCCGCCCGACACCGTGCGGCTGTCGCAATTGCGCGGCAAACGGGTCGCGATCGGCCCGTCCGGCAGCGGCACCAACCAGCTTGTCAGGCAATTGTTGAAGTCCAGCGACGTCACGGCGCAAAACTCAACCCTGCTGGAACTGTCCTCCAAGGACTCGCTGGAGAAACTGTCCGCCGTGGAAATCGACGCCGCCTTTATAGTCGCCGGGCCCGAAGCCGATATTCTGCAAGCGCCACTCCGCTCGAAGGATATTCACCTGATGAACCTTGCGCAGGCCGACGCCTACGCCATGCGCCATGGACACTTGTCGCGCATCACGCTGCATCAGGGCGTGGTGGATCTGAAGGACAACATTCCCAGTCACGACATACAGATGATCGGCGCCGGCGCCATGGTCGCCGTACGCGACGACCTGCATCCCGCGCTGCAATTCGCGCTGGCGCAAGCGGCGGCCGAAGTGCATAGACGCCCCAGTATTATTCATGCCGAGAATCATTTTCCGCAGGTACAGAGCAGTGAATTGCCGATGAGCACCGTTGCCGAGCGTTTTCACAAGAGCGGACCGCCGTTCTTTCAGCGATACCTTCCGTTCTGGCTGGCCGTGCTGGCCGACCGGCTGCTGGTACTGCTGATCCCCATCGCCACGATCCTGCTGCCCTTGATCAAGATCGTGCCGTTTCTCTATAGTTGGCGCGTGCGCAAACGCCTGTGGCACTGGTACGACGAGCTGAAAAAACTGGAGCAAGCGTTATCCGATGCCCCCGGCGACAAGGAAAAACACCGCGCCGAAATCAAGCGCATCGACGAGGCCGTGTCCGATATACCGGTGCCGGTGGAATACTCCGATCAGTATTACAACCTGCGCTCACACGTCGAATTCGTGCGCCGGCGCCTGGAATCTCACGCGGCAGCCGCGCCTTCCGAAACCTGAGTCCGCGCCGCGCGCGGTTCCGTAAAAAACGCCTCGACTTCCGCCAGCTCCCGCGTGCGCTTCATCGGCGGCAGACTGCGCCAGATGCGCTTGCCGTAGGGCTTGTCGACCAGACGCGGATCACAGATCATCAACACGCCACGATCGGTTTCGTCGCGTATCAATCGCCCCGCGCCCTGCTTTAGCGTGATCACTGCCTGCGGCACCTGATACTCCATGAAGGCATTGCGGCCCTCGCGGTTCATCTTGTCGATGCGCGCGGCCAGCACCGGATCGTCGGGCGGCGAAAACGGCAACCGGTCGATCACCACCACCGACAGCGCGTCGCCGCGCACATCCACGCCTTCCCAGAAACTCTGGCTCGCCACCAGCACCGCGTTGCCCAGCGCGCGAAAGCGGTCGAGCAGTTCGGTGCGCGAGCCTTCGCCCTGGGTCAGCACCGGGTAATCCAGCCCGCGCGCCTTGAACTCTTCGCGCACCAGTTCGCTGGCCTCGCGCATGGCGCGCAGACTGGTGAACAACAGGAAAGCGCGGCCCTCGCTCGCCATCAACACCGGCAGCGCGGCCTTGACCACCGCCGCGGTATATTCGCGTGTGTTCGGGTTCGGCATCGCCTTCGGCACATACAGCAGCGCCTGATGCTCAAAATCAAACGGGCTGGGCCAGGTCGCGGTTTGCGCCTCGTCCAGCCCCAGCTCGCCGCAGTAATGTTTGAAGTCGCCGTTCACCGACAGCGTTGCCGAGGTAAACACCCACGAGCGCGAGGTTTCCGTCACCTGCTTGCGGAACACATCGGCGATCGACAGTGGCGTGGCGTGCAATTGCAACGACGAGCCGAACACCTCGATCCAGCGCACGAAATTGTCGTCTTGGGCCTGATCGCCATTTCTCCAGCGCGCAATCGTTTGCGCCAGTTCCTGCGCGCGCTCGCGGCACAGCTTGAGTCCTTCGCTGCGTTCCGCCTGCGAATCGAGCAACACAAACAGCGCGGACAATTTCGCACACGCGCCGTTGATCGCGTCCTCGAAGACTTCGTCGTCCTGGATGTCTTTTTGCGTCAGGCGGCCCGCGTCTTCGTCACGCGCCAGACGCAGGTCGCGCGCGGCTTTCTCCAGCGCCAGCGCCGCTTCTGGCAGCGCCGCAAAATCCTTCGCGCCCGCGATGCCCTCCATGCGCGCGTCGCGCGCCAGATCCAGCAACTGCGACGTCGAAACCCGTTCCCCGAAAAACAAGCTCGCGGTATCGGGCAACTGATGTGCCTCGTCGAAGATTACCGTGTTGCACTTGGGCAGCAGCTCCGCCACGCCTTCGTCGCGCAGCGCCACATCGGCAAAAAACAAATGGTGATTCACCACCACCACGTCGGCATCGAGCGCGGCCTTGCGCGCGCGCATCACAAAACATTTGTCGAAATGCTCGCAATTCGAGCCCAGGCAATTCTCGCGCGTGGAGGTCACATGCGCCCACACCCCCGCCGACTCGGGCACATCCGCCAGATCGGCGCGGTCGCCGCTCTGCGTGCGCCGCGCAAAACTCGCGATTAATTGCAGATAACGCGCGTCCTCGCGCGTGGGTAAACGGCCATCGACCAACGCGTTGGCCAAATGGTGGTGGCACACGTAATTCGCGCGCCCCTTCAACAACGCCACCGACACCGGCGCCTTCAGCGCCGCGCGCACCGTAGGAATGTCGCGATCAAACAACTGATCCTGCAAGGTCTTGGTGCCGGTGGAAATAATCACCTTGCCGCCCGACAACAACGCGGGCGCGAGATAGGCAAACGTCTTGCCCGTGCCCGTACCAGCCTCCGCAACGATAACCTTTTGTTTTTGAATGGTTTTTTGTATAGCCAGCGCCATCTCAAGCTGGCCTTCGCGCGCACGGAATTCGGGAACGACGGCGGCTAAGAAACCTTCTGCGGAGAATACTTTTTCGATTTCGGACACGCGCGGGAGTTTAGCGCGTGGTGCGCGGCGTGACTACCGCGACAGACAATCCAGTGAACCTTGTATGACTGGTGGTTGCGAGAGCGGGGACGATGAGGGTAATCTGATCTTATGGAAAATCAGTCATCTCACACGCCCTTGAAATTATTGGCGGCACACCGGTTCTTGAAGGTCGACATCCCACTCCGTCCAGACACTGCTCCACTGTCCTTGTGTGCTGGTTTGTGGCAATGTGATAATGAAAGACTTGCCCTCTAGCTCTCCATGCAGCCTTTTGACGGGTTATAAAGCGTCGGCAATGAAGGCGACTTTAAGTTGGGCGTCAAGGCTGCTCGACGCACGCTTGCAATTCAGAATAAACATTTCTTCTG
>DHVE01000023.1 GCA_002412495.1 Betaproteobacteria bacterium UBA5216 | reverse complement strand
GTGTGGGGGGATGATGTAACGCGCGCTTACGGCAGTATCAGTGCGCGGGGTGGTGCGTTGAGCGGCAATGGCGGTTTTATTGAAACGTCAGGGCATTTCTTGGATGTGGCGGGCATCAAAGTCAATTTGGGAGCGGCGAACGGCCAAGGCGGATTGTGGTTGCTGGATCCCTACAACATAGAAGTCATTGCTGGTAATGGCCTGACTAATATTGGCGGAGCGCCGACGTTTACGCCGGGCGGCTCGAATTCACAAATAGGCGCCGATCTGATTTCCACTCAATTAGGCGGAAACACTAATGTAACGCTTGATACCACTGGCGCGGGCGCTGACGCCGGAAACATTAATATCAATGCGGCCATCACTAGCGCGGGTACTTCCACGCTGACGCTCAAAGCGCACAACGATATTAGTGTCGGCAGTCCGATTACAGGCGCCAATTTGAGTCTGGTGCTGACACCCAATCAGGACTTCGCGGGCGGTGGGGTTGCGAACATCAGCAGCAATATCATTATCGGAGGGGCAATTACTGTCAACGGTGGGGGAAACGTGACTTTTTCTAGTGGCACCCCAACGTTGTCAGCGTCGGTTTTCAACCTGGATGGGGCGCTAACGGTAACCGGCGGCACCCCCACGCTTAACGTAACAACCAATGCCACTGGCGGACTGACCATGTCCGGAGGCACTTTAACTGGATCGGGGAATTTCAATTTCGGGATCGGTGGCGGCGGTGGCGTTACCTGGTCTGGCGGAACCATAGCAGGTACGGGGACGATGGTTACCAATCCTGATGGTAGCCCGGATATCTCAGGCCCAGTGGTCTTGCAGCGTAACTGGAATCCCGCAAACGGGTTCGCTATTACCGGCCCCACAGGGGCGCTAAATATCAACGGTGCCACTGTGACGGTGGCGGCGAGTCAGTCGGTCAACATTTCATCGACCGCGTCACAGCAAATTTTTGGTACTGGTAACTTAGTTAACAACGGGACGCTGAACATCAATGCGGCGAACGTTACGATAGCGTCTGCAGGGTTTACCAACAACACTGGCGCGGTTGTAGCGTGGACCATCGCCCCTACGCTAACTATTAATGGTAGTGGCAATGATGCCGCTAGCTACAATTTTGGAACCGGTGGCGGCACGTTGGATTTCGCGGGTGGCACGCGTACGTTTACGGGTGGCTCCATCAATGGCGGAACCGGCACGGTGCGGGTGAGCGGTGGATCCGTGACATTGCCGGGCAGTACCGCCTTGACGGCCAATCAACTGCAAGTCACCGGGGGAGCACTCACGGTTGCCAGTACTGGCGCGCGTGCTTATTCAACCGCGGTATTTTCAGGGGGCGCCACGACTTTCAATGGCTCCCCGATCAATTTTACCGGGACTTGGAATGTTTCGGGTGGTACGCTGACCGGGTCGTCCAATTTTGATACAGCGGCCAGTTCCTCGAATTTTGCGTGGAGCGGCGGCATTATTTCCGGTGGCGGAACGATGACGACGGTCGCCGGCATGGCTGGCCTTGCGGTTTCGGGGCCGGCGGTGCTGGGCCGTAACTGGATCAATAATTTTGCTGCGACGCTCTCCGGCACGGGCAGCATGCAAATTGATACACCCGCCACGCTTACGAATAACGGGACATTCAACATCACGACAACCAACGCCGCGCCTATTACCGGAAGTGGAATTTTCCTGAATACCGGCACGATAAGCGAGGCGGTCGCCAACAACGTCAGCATTCAGTCGGTTTTCAACAATCAAGGAACGCTCAGTATTGGTGGCGGCGGTGTTACCACGTTGGGAGCTTCGACCATCAATGACAATGCCACGTATTTGGTATCGACCGGCAATACGCTGGCGTTTGCCGGGAATAGAACGTTCACCGGCGGCGGTGTTTCGAGTTCCGGCACGTCACTGGGCGATGTTCAGTTCCAGAGCGGCACGGTGACGTTTTCAAGCGGCTCGACCTACAACCCGAACGGCAAGACCGTGTTTTCCGGAGGTAGCGCATTATTCAACGGAGGAGCTACGACGTTTACCGGCGGGCTGGATCTGATTTCCGGATCGCTTGGTGGTAGTGCCAATCTGACCGTGCCTGGCACGGCTGCATTTAACTGGTCGGGCGGGACGTTGGGCGCGGGTGGGTCGCTAACAACCGGCGCAGCAACCCTTTCGGGCCTTGCAACCCTGACGCGCAATTGGACCGCGAGCGGCACGATCAATGTTGCCTCCACCGGCACGCTTGACCTGAATGGCGGTTCATTGACCGCGCCCACGCTCAATGTGGCGGGGTTGCTGAAAGGAAAAGGCACCGTGACTGGCAACGTGGTTAACACGGGTACCGTTGCGCCTGGTGCGTCGCCTGGCGTGATTACCGTAGCAGGCGATTACACGCAATCCTCGACCGGGATATTGCAACTCGAACTTGGTGGCCTGTCGCCGGGCGCAGGCCACGATCAATTGGTCGTGACTGGAAATGTATTCTTGAATGGCGCCTTGCAGGTGTCGCAGTTTGGCGGTTTCGTGCCTGGTATCATAGACAAATTCCAGGCGATTACCGCAGGCGGCACCATTACGGGGGCGTTCAGTTCAGTAACGGTTCCGCTGCTGTTCACGGGGCTAAGTCCGAGCTACGGTTCGCAGGTGGTGCAACTGGCGGGTGCCGTGGGGTTTGGCGGAACGCTGGTTGATCCGCAACTTATTCGCGAGGAAAAGGACGTGTTTGCGCAGTTTGACGATACGGACATTTTCAAGCGATTGCAGGAGTATCTTACTTGCAACTAGCAACGCAAGAATGCGGCCATGAGTCTATAAAAATGTTTGTAAAATCAAGGTGTTTCCGATATATTCTCGGGAAAAGA
Organism: Betaproteobacteria bacterium UBA5216; assembly: GCA_002412495.1. Lineage (GTDB taxonomy): Bacteria > Pseudomonadota > Gammaproteobacteria > Burkholderiales > SG8-41 > UBA5216. The sequence continues at coordinate 44,787 of DHVE01000023.1, read as the reverse complement.
GCCTAGCTAACAGGGTGGATTGGTGGCGGAAAAAAATAGAGCGAATAGGCGGTTGCCATTGAGTGTGCCTCGCGAGGTGGCGGGAGCGTTGCTCAGCGGCGCATTGCTGCTGCCTTGTGCATTATTCGCACAAACGACGCAACCCGCACTGGCGCCTGCCGAGCCGCGCTTTGATGTGCAGCGCTACGACGTAACAGGCAACACGCTGTTGTCCAAGGAACACATCGAGCGCCTGCTTGCGCCCTACGTGGGCAAGCAGCGGCAATTAGCGGATGTGCGGCGCGCCCAGGAAGACCTCGGCGCGGCATACCGAGAGCTAGGTTATGGCACCGTCCAGGTTTTGCTGCCGGAGCAGAATATTAACGCGGGTGTGATTCAGCTGCGCGTGTTGCAGCCGAAAGTGGGCAAGGCGGTGATTGATGGCAACAAGCATTTCGACAACGGCAATATCCGCAACAGTCTGCCCGCGCTGAAAGACGGCGAAGTGCCCAATTCGTATGCGATCGCACGTAATTTGCAGATGACCGGCGAACATCCGGTCAAGCGTACCACGGTGCTGATGCGGACCTCTGAAAATCCGGAACTGGTGGATTTAAACATCAAGGTAGAAGACGCAAAACCGTGGCGCGTGGTGGCGACGCTCGATAACACCGGTACCGGCGACACCGGCTATCTACGGTCAGGTATCGGTTTTCAGCATAGTAATTTGTTCAACCGGGATCACACGCTTTCGGCGCAGATCATCACGTCGCCCACGCACGTCAGCAAGGTTGGCATTTTTGGCGTGGGTTACCATGCGCCGTACTATCGGCTCAACAGCTCGGTGGATGTGTTTGCCGGTTATTCGGATGTGAATTCCGGTACGGTGCAGGGGCTGTTCAACGTGGCCGGTAGCGGCACGGTATTCGGTGCGCGCTGGAACTACTACCTTCCCAAGTTGGGCACGGCCGACCAAAAACTGTCATTCGGCCTGGATTATCGCGCCTATCATAATGACGTGACGATTGCCGGCGTTGGCCTTGTGCCGGATATTACGGTCAGGCCGGTGAGCGTTACTTATTCAGGCACGTTGAAAGGTTCGGCGTCTGAGGTTAATTACAGCGCCGGCCTGTCGGCCAATATTCCCGGCAGCAATGACGGAAAGGCCGCCGATTTTGCGCGTTCGCGTTTTAACGCCAACGAGAATTACAAAATATTCCGCTATAGTGCCAGCGTGGTGGCCGGTTTTGCCAAGGATTGGCAGGCACGTGCCGCCGTGAATGGCCAGTACACCAACGACGCGCTGGTGTCCGGCGAACAATTTGGCCTCGGTGGCCCGGAATCCTTGCGCGGCTATCTGGTGCGCGAACAATCCAACGACAAGGGCGTCAGCGGGCAATTCGAATTGATCACGCCCGAGTTCGCGCGTAGCGTGGGTTTGCCCGAAGGATTCCGGCTGCGCGCCGTGGGGTTCTACGATGCCGGTACGGTTTCACGTAATCACGCTTTGCTTGGCGAAGTGACGCGCCGCACATTGTCCGACGTGGGGATGGGCGTGCGTCTGAACTATGGCAAGCTGCTCAGTCTGCGCCTGGATGTTGCGCACGTATTGCGCGATGGCGGCACGCGTCAAAGCGGTGACAACCGCATCTCAGCCGGATTGGCGCTGGTATTCTGATTTCCCCCTCCTGCGGGAATCTGATCACGGCGCCAGACGCCAGGTGCCAAGTCAAAAGCGCTTGAAATTTCAACGACTTGCTGTATAATCCGCGCCTCGCACCAGGGTTGTATGGTGCGATAAGCGCCTGTTTTTAATGGATTTACTGCTTTAGCTGGATTCGCTTAGGCAGGCGCGATAAACATCCGAAGTTCATTCCTTGCCTCACCGTCGCGCATAACGGGAGGCCTAATCAAGCAGCATCGCCCATAAGGAGATTTATACATGCGACATTACGAAGTCGTTTTTATCGTCCATCCGGACCAGAGCGAGCAGGTGCCGGGCATGGTCGAGCGCTACACCCAGATGATTACCGGGCGTGGCGGCAAAATCCATCGCCATGAGGACTGGGGCCGTCGCCAGATGACCTTTCCCATGCAAAAGATGCACAAGGCACATTACGTGCTGATGAACATCGAAATCGATAACGAAACACTGCTGGAACTCGAACACGCGTTCAAGTTCAACGACGCCGTGTTACGTCATTTGATCGTGTCCATGGATGCCGCGGTGACCACTCCTTCGCCGATGATGCGCGAAGAGCGGCCCCGTTTGTCCGACGACGCGCCGAGAGCGGCTGCGGCGCCCGCTGCGGACCAACCCGCGGCGTAGCCGGGCATTGCAAGCCAACACGGTTACGCTTTCAGGAACCATCACCGCGATAGAACCTTTACGCCATACCCCCGCAGGGTTGCCGCTGGTGCGATTACAGCTCAGTCACGGGTCAACGCAAACCGAAGCCGGCATGCAGCGGCAGGTTGAATGCGAAGTAGGGTGTGTGGGAATTGGCGAAATCGCCACGGCGCTGTCCCGGTTAAAGCCGGGGACGGCGTTACAGGTGACCGGGTTTCTGGCGAAAAAAAGCCGTGTCGGCACACAGATCATTTTGCACGTAACCAATATTGCTTAACACGAATACAAAGGATACCGATCATGGCCATGGGTAAAGGCAGGTTTGGCAAGAACAAGGGCAAGTTGAACGACAAGAACAAAAAGCGCGGCAATGCGTTGTTCCGCCGCCGCAAGTTCTGTCGCTTCACCGCCGAGAAGATCACGCAGATCGACTACAAGGATATCGCGCTTCTCAAGGATTTCATCAATGAAAACGGCAAGCTGATTCCGGCGCGCATTACCGGCACCAAGGCAAAATATCAGCGCCAGTTGTCGGTGGCGGTTAAACGCGCCCGCTACTTGGGTTTGCTGCCGTATACCGATCTGCACTAAGGAGCCGACATGCAAATCATATTACTCGAAAAAATCGTCAACCTCGGCCAGCTCGGTGATGTGGTCAAGGTCAAGGACGGCTTCGCGCGCAACTTTCTGATCCCGCACGGCAAGGCCAAGCGCGCCACCCCGGCGAATCTTGCGGAGTTTGAAAAGCGCCGTGCTGAACTCGAAAAAGCGCAGAACGATGCATTGGCCGCCGCGCAAGCCGCAGCCGCAAAACTCGATGGCCTGATGGTGCAGATCACGCAGAAGGCTGGCGTCGATGGCAAGCTGTTTGGTTCTGTGACCAACAGTGACATCTCGGCCGCGCTGAAAAAGCAGGGGCACGAAGTCGCAAAGGCATCGATACGCATGCCGGATGGTCCGATCAAGACGATAGGCGACACGCAGCTCAAAATTGCGTTGCACGCCGATGTGGTGGTTGGAATTACCGTTTCGGTTTTGGGCGAGGCCGCGTAGTTACTAATGCGTTAATTCGAAACACTTTTTTTGCGTTACAAAAAAGGGCTGGCAACAGCCCTTTTTTTTATGTAGATTGATCATCCGCGCGCCGCTCGGCTAATTCTTATATCAAATAAATATCCAATAAAAACAATAGCTTATGTGCGCCATGCAAGTCGTCAGCAGTTTTGTCAAAGATCCGCAGATGGACGCCCTGCGGTTGCCGCCGCAGTCGATCGAGGCAGAGCAATCGGTGCTGGGCGGATTGCTGCTCGACAACACCGCATGGGATCGCGTATCGGATATCGTTGGTGAAAACGAGTTTTATCGCGCGGATCATCGGCTGATTTTTCAGCACATCATTCTGCTGATTGAAAACGGCAAACCGGCCGATGTGCTGACCGTGGCCGAAAGCCTGGAGCGAAGCGCGAAACTCGAAGAAGCGGGCGGTCAGGCGTATCTGGGGTCGCTCGCGCTCAACACGCCGAGTGCCGCCAACATCCGGCGCTATGCCGAGATCGTGCGCGAGCGCGCCATCATGCGCCAGTTGGCGGCGGCGGGTACGGAGATCGCCGATGCCGCGTATAACCCTGCGGGGCGGGATGCTGCAGCTATGATCGACGAGGCAGAGTCGAAAATATTCCAGATAGCCGAAGTCGGCGCCAAGGCTAAGCAAGGTTTTGTAAAAATCGATCCGCTACTAACCGAAACGGTCGAGCGTATCGACATGCTTTACAGCCGCGAAAACAAGGACGACGTGATCGGCTTAGCCACCGGTTATGTCGATCTGGATCGCATGACCTCCGGTTTGCAGGCCGGCGAACTTATCATCATTGCCGCGCGGCCCTCCATGGGCAAGACCGCACTCGCGATGAATATTGTCGAGTACGTTACGCTGAATCTGAAAAAAACCGCAGCCGTGTTCAGCATGGAGATGTCGGGCACGCAACTCGCGCTGCGCATGATCGGTTCCGTCGGCCGCGTCGATCAGCACAAATTGCGATCCGGGACGTTTGAAGAAAGTGAATGGCCCAAGCTGGTGGACGCGGTTGGTAAACTGAACGACGCGAATATCCACATCGACGATACCGCGGGCCTCAATACACTCGAAGTGCGCACGCGCGCTCGGCGCCTGCATCGCGAGACCGGCGGCTTGAACCTGATCGTGGTGGACTATCTGCAGCTGATGAGCGGCTCGGCGTCCGGACGCGAGGAAAACCGTGCCACCGAAGTGGCGGAAATTTCGCGCGGCCTCAAAAGCCTTGCCAAGGAATTGAAAGTGCCGGTGATTGCGCTCTCGCAGTTGAACCGCAGCGTGGAATCACGCGTGGACAAGCGGCCGATGATGTCGGACTTGCGTGAATCGGGCGCTATCGAGCAGGACGCCGACCTGATCATGTTCATTTATCGTGACGAAGTCTATAACCCCACCAATGAAGCAAGCAAAGGCAAGGCGGAAGTCATCGTCGCCAAGCAGCGTAACGGCCCCACCGGGCCCGTGACGTTAACCTTCCTCGGACGGCACACCCGGTTCGAGAACTACGCGGGTGGCGACTCTTACTAGGTGTAGGCGCGTTAAAGCACTTCCCCCGCGTGATCCGCCAGCCGCGAGCGTTCGCCGCGTGTCAGGGTGATATGCCCGCTGTGCAGCCAGCCTTTCATGCGATCCACCACGTAGGTGATGCCTGAACTGCCTTCGGTGAGATAGGGCGTGTCGATCTGCGAGATGTTGCCGAGGCACACGACTTTCGTGCCGGGGCCGGCGCGCGTAATCAGCGTTTTCATCTGCTTGGGTGTGAGGTTTTGTGCTTCATCGATCACCAGATACTTGTTTAAAAACGTTCTGCCGCGCATGAAGTTGAGCGACTTGACCTTGATGCGCGAACGGATCAAATCGCGCGTCGCGGCGCGGCCCCATTCTCCTGCGGAATCGTCGGTTTTGTTGAGCACATCCAGATTGTCTTCGAGCGCGCCCATCCACGGATTCATTTTCTCTTCTTCGGTGCCGGGCAGAAACCCGATGTCCTCGCCGACCGGCACGGTAACGCGCGTCATGATGATTTCGCTATAGAGCTTGGTTTCGAGCGTCTGCATCAGGCCGGCGGCCAGCGTCAACAACGTTTTACCCGTGCCGGCCTGCCCAAGCAGAGTCACGAAATCGATGTCGGGATTCATCAGGAGATTCAGCGCGAAATTCTGTTCGCGGTTGCGCGCGGCGATGCCCCACACATTGTTGCGAACGTGGCTGTAGTCCTTCAGTGTTTGCAGAATCGCGGTCTTGCCGCTGACTTCAATAACCTTGGCCTGAAACGGCTTGTCGCCCTCGTTGCCGTCGAGATACACCATCTCGTTGACGATCAGGCTGCCGCACACGGGGCCGTGCACCCGGTAATAGGTGTTCCCGGCCTGCTGCCAGGATTCCATGTTCTTGCCGTGCGTTTCCCAAAAGCCTGCGGGCAGGGCGCGCACGCCGGTGTAGAGCAGATCGGTGTCTTCCAGTGCCTTGTCGTTGAAATAATCTTCCGCGGCAAACCCGAGCGCGCGCGCCTTGATGCGCATGTTGATGTCCTTGGACACCAGGATCACTTGACGCTTGGCTAGCTGCTCCTGCAAGTGTTTGACGACGGCAATGATCTGATTGTCGGCCTTGCCGCCCGGCAGCCGCGCGGGCAGTTCGCCATTGATGGATTCCGTTTGCAGGAACAACCGGCCATTGGCATTTTTGTCGCCATGCGCGGACAACGCAATGCCTTCCGCGATATCGGCGGAGGCATGGCTGATCAATTCATCGAGGTAGCGGCTTGCCTGACGTGCATTGCGCGAGACTTCGGACATGCCCTTTTTGTGATCATCCAGTTCTTCCAGCGTCGCCATCGGAATGAAAAGGTCGTGCTCCTCAAAGCGGAACAAGCTCGTCGGATCGTGCATCAGGACATTGGTGTCGAGCACAAACAGCTTGGCCTGCTTGGCGGGCGTGTGAAGCCGGGTAACGCTGGCGGACGCGGGGGCGACTGAAGCAGGGGTGGGCTTGCGCTGGCTCATGATTGTCCTGGGCGGGAAGTGTGTTACATAACCAATTGTTTTTGAATTGTTTTTACAAACTCCAGCACCTCTTGCGCATGGCCGGGCACTTTAACGCCGCGCCACTCGCGCCGCAGAATGCCCTTGGCGTCGATCACAAACGTACTGCGCTCGATGCCGCGCACCTTCTTACCGTACAGGTTTTTCATCTTGATGACATCAAAAGCCTTGCAAGCGACTTCATCGGCATCGGACAGCAACTCAAACGGAAAGCTCATCTTGGCCTTGAAGTTTTCATGCGACTTCAAGCTGTCGCGCGACACGCCATAGATTGCACATCCCAGTTTTGCAAACTGCGCATGCAGATCGCGAAATTGCTGGCCCTCGGCCGTGCAGCCTGGTGTGTTGTCCTTGGGGTAAAAATACAGAACACAGGGCTTGCCGGTGTTCCGCGTGCTGAAGGTTTTGCCGCTCGTGGCGGGCAATTCAAAGTCGGGAACGGGTTGGTCAGTCATTCGTGTCGCGGGCCGATAAAAAAAACGTGTAACAGAGGTAACGTTTGTTTATGGTGGCGCAACCGGGACTATCGCGCAAGGGCTGCGCCGTTGGTCGCACGAGCGACGCGCTATCACCCTGTTATCAAAGAGAAACTTCAGCCAGATAATGTCGCGCGAGTGCCGCAAAGGCCGATGTCTCGACGGATGTTACCTGTAACCGTATCGCGCGATCCAGCGACGGATAGTGCTTGGCGATAGCACGCGTGTAGCTCGGATCGTAATGTTTGATCAGCAGTTCCTCGGTTAAAGCATCCCACGCGCCCGCATGCGCCATGCTGGTCCAGCGCTGGATGGTTTCATGGCCATGCAAGCCGGTGAGGCATTCCAGTTGCGTATTCAGGGCGCCGGCATCACCGAGAAAATGTGCATACTCTTCCTTGAGCAGGGCGACGCGCGTTGGCACATCCGCTTCCAGCACGAGGGTTTCGCTTGCCCACATGGCGGCGATCAAGGCATCGGGCACACGCAGTTGGCCGATTTTTTTACTTTCGGCCTCGACATATACGGGGCGCGACGGATCAAAACCCCGCAGCGCGTGCCATACGCGGCTCTCAAACAGTTTTTGCGGCGGCTGGAGAGCGTCGGGTAGATTGCCCAGCACCGAGCCGCGATGCGCGGCCAATGCTTCGAGATCCAGCACTTGTGCATCGGCAGCTTCCAGCGCGCGCAGCAGCCGGCTCTTGCCGGTGCCGGTCATGCCGCACACAACGCGCCACGTGTATTTCGCGGGCAACGTTTCCAAATCATCGATCACTGCGCGGCGATAGGCTTTATAGCCGCCCGCCAACCGCGCGGTGCGCCAGCCGATCTGGGTCAGCACATGCGCCAGCGCGCCGCTGCGTCCGCCGCCGCGCCAGCAATACACCAGCGGGCGCCAGTCACGCGGGTTTTTGTGAAAGCGTTCACGTAAATGCCGCGCGATATTTTCACTGACCAGTGCCGCGCCAAGTTTCTTGGCATCGAAAGACGACACCTGTTTGTAAATCGTCCCCACTTGCACGCGCTGCACGTCATCGAGCACCGGGCAATTCACCGCGCCGGGAATATGGTCATCGGCGAATTCGCTCTCCGAGCGCACATCGATAATCTCGTCAAAGCCGGTCAGTTGTGCTACGGTTACATCGATAGCCGAGCGCGCGCCACTGCCCTGTGCCGGCTTGCCCGTGGTTGCAACTGAATTGTCCATCGTGTCCGTCGTTGTCTTCATCACTTCCTAGTTTACGTGAAATCATGAACAAACCCACATTGAACGCCACCGAAAACGACGCCATCAAGCTGACGCATTTGTCGCACGGCGGCGGGTGAGGTTGCAAACTGACGCCAGCGTTGCTGAGCGAAATTCTTTCCAAGTCGCCGCTGACGGGTAATTTTCCGAATCTGCTGGTGGGCAATGAGTCGGCTGACGACGCCGCCGTTTACAAGATCAATGATACCCAGGCGATTGTTGCAACGACGGACTTTTTCATGCCGATCGTCGATGATCCATTCGACTTCGGACGCATCGCCGCCACCAATGCGATCTCCGATGTTTATGCGATGGGCGGAAAACCCTTCATGGCGCTGGCGCTTTTGGGCATGCCGGTGGGCAAGGTGCCGGTCGAGGCCATCGGCAAAATTTGCGCGGGCGGCAAGGCCATGTGTGACATCGCGGGTATTCCCATCGCGGGCGGGCACTCCATTGATTCGCCGGAGCCAATTTATGGATTGGTGGTGCTGGGCCTGGTGCATCCCGATAAAGTAAAGCGCAATGACCGCGCCCAGCCGGGTGACGTATTGATACTCGGCAAAGGACTGGGCGTGGGCATCATGAGCGCCGCGCTGAAAAAAGGGGCGTTGCGCGAAAAAGCCTACGAACAAATGATCGACGCCTGTACGAAACTGAACACGCCCGGACAGGAGCTGGCTGAAATGCCCGGCGTTCATGCGCTGACCGACATCACCGGGTTCGGATTGCTCGGACACCTGCTTGAAATCTGCCGCGGATCCAAACTGCAAGCCACAGTGGAATTCGCCAAGACGCCGATTTTGTCCGCCGCCAAATTTTTGGCCGAGCAGGGATTCGTCACGGGTGCATCGGACCGCAACTGGGCGAGCTACGGCGAACACGTGCGCCTGCCGGAAGGCGCGCCGGATTGGCATCGTAAAATGCTCACCGATCCGCAGACAGCCGGCGGCTTGCTGGTGGCGTGTGATGCGGCGACAGCGCCGAAAGTCATGGACATCTTCAAGTCGCAGGGCTTCAAGGATGCGTGTGTGATTGGCGAAATGCGGGCGGGGGCGGCGAGTGTTGTGGTGTCGTAGTTTTGTTCGGCCGCGCGCCGCCTTGACCGTGACCCTGGCGGCGGGAATGTTGTTTTCGCTGCCCAATGCCCATGCACAAATCAAGCCCGGCGAATACGTTTCGGGCGGCGGTTTCGGCGTGCTTCGTATTGCGCCCGACAAGGGCGATGCCTTGCGTTTTCACCTCAACATGCGCGGCGCCAATTTCCACACCTGCGAACTGTCCGGCGTGATCCGCAATGGTGAGTCGCGCATGGAAGACAGCGCCGATACAAAATTGCCGTGTATCGTCACCTTCAAGGTGGACAAGACCGGCGTCGCGGTTGATTCAAAACACGAACGCACGTGTTCAACGTATTGCGGCGCGCGCGCGCATTTCGAAGCCTCGTATGCATTGGCGCCGGCGCACTGCGCGCCCAGTTACGTGCGTCGGGAGCGTGACCGGTTCAAGGCCGCCTACGACAAAAAATTATTTGCCGAAGCGCGCGCCATCCTCGCGCCGATTGCCGGGCAGTGTTCCAACTGGCTGACGGAACTTGATAACGCCTGGGTGGATAACGACCTCGCGATCACGCAATTTCGCGTGGGGGACAACGCCGCGTGCCGTGCGACCCTGAAGCAGTGGCTAGAGCTCGCGCGCACGCCGGATAAGACCATCGAGGGTAACTACCCGCCATCGGACGCCGCCGAAATGTTACGCATTGCGCAGGCCACGCGCGCGAACCTGAAATTATGTGGAGCGCCCGTCATCCCAGACCCTAGAGGTAAATAAAGGGGTTTCGTAAGTTATTGTTTTTAAAGTAATTTATGGCTTCTGTTGCAGCAGCGGATGGAGCGCTTTCCACACGGAATCCAGCATCACCGGTTGCGCGCGTAGCGCGGGATGAATCCCATCTGCCTGAAACCAATCCGGCCTATCGGCAAACCCTTCGAGAAAAAACGGCACCAGTGGCAGTTGGTATTTTTTTGCCACCTCGGCATAAACCGCGTGGAACTTGCCGGCGTACGCGCTGCCGTAGTTGGGCGGCAGTCGCATGCCGATCAATACCACTTGAGATTTTGATTTCAGGCACGCATCTATGATGGCTTCAAGATTATTGCGCATGGCCTCGACGCTTTGTCCGCGCAGTCCGTCATTGGCGCCGAGCGCCAGCAGCACGATGGCGGGCTTGTGTTGCGCGAGCGTGGCGTGAATGCGCCGCATGCCGCCAACCGTGGTCTCACCGGAGATGCTGGCGTTGGCTACCGTATAATCGATGCGTTGCTGTTTCAGGCGTTCGGCGAGCAAATTCGCCCAGGCTTTCTCCTTGGGCAAGCCGTAGCCGGCGGACAGGCTGTCACCATACACAAGGAGCGTGCGCGCTCTCGCGGATGCGGTTGTCGCATTCGATACGCTGGGCAGCGCAAGCAATGCAAACAGGGCGCAGCAGCAGAATACCCATAACCAGACCAGACGACGCAACATGCCCTCCAATTTAGTGTCTCCCGCTATTCCAGTGATCCCGGCGACTTCAGCGACTGCGGCGATTGAAGTTTGCCGGTTGGGCAAAGAGGTTACCACCGGCGATACACCGTTGACCATTTTGCATGACGTGAGTTTCAACGTCGCGGCCGGCGAAGCGGTGGCGGTGGTGGGGGTTTCGGGTTCGGGAAAATCCACGCTGCTCGCATTGATGGCCGGGCTGGATGCGCCCAGCGCCGGCGGCGTGCGCATCGCCGGTCAGGATTTATTTGCCCTGAACGAAGATGGCCGCGCGGCCCTGCGTGGTCGTACCATGGGCTTTGTGTTCCAGTCGTTTCAGTTGCTGGCGTCCATGACCGCGCTGGAAAACGTGATGGTGCCGCTGGAACTGGCCGGTATCGAAGGCGGCGAAGCCAAGGCGACCGCATTGTTGCGGCGGGTGGGGCTGGGTGAGCGGCTGCGGCATTACCCCAAACAATTGTCCGGCGGCGAACAACAACGCGTGGCGATTGCACGCGCGTTTATCACCTCGCCGGCCATCCTGCTGGCCGACGAACCAACGGGCAATCTCGATGCCGCCACCGGCGCGCAGATTATTGATCTGATGTTTGAACTTAATCGCGAACGTAACGCCACGCTGGTGCTTGTGACGCACGACGAAACCTTGTCCGCGCGCTGCGGACGGGTCATACGCCTCGCGGGCGGCAGGCTGCAAGCATGAAATGGTTGCATGAAATACGCATGGCGCTGCGGCTGCTGGCGCGGGATTTTCGTGCCAGTGAACTTACGCTGATCGGCATCGCGGTGATCATTGCGGTGGCGGGCGTGACGACTGTCGGATTTTTTACCGACCGCGTGCAACTCGCGCTCAATCGTCAGGCGAACCAGTTGCTCGGCGCGGATCTGGTCTTCTCCAATGATCGCGCGCTGCCGCCCGAATTCACAGAAGAGGCGCTGCGGCGCCAGCTCGCCGTGACGCAGATGCTGCGCTTTCCGAGCATGGCGGTGTATGGCGACAAAAATGTGCTGGCCGACATCAAGGTCGTCGCGGCGGGTTACCCGTTGCGCGGCGAGGTGCGCATTGCCGACAAACTGTATGCCGAAGACCGCCGTGCGCCATCGATCCCGGCGCCCGGAACCGTGTGGGTCGATGAGCGCATATTGTCGCAACTCGGTGTTTCCGTGGGTGAAAAAATATCTTTAGGAAACAAAGCGTTACATATATCCCACGTGATGACGCAGGAGCCCGACGCGGCCATTGGTTTTATCAACGCCGGACCGCGCGTTATGCTCAACACTGCCGATCTTCAAGCGACCGGTCTGGTGCAAACCGGCAGCCGCGTCCGTTACCGGTTGCAGATTGCAGGCGGGGCCGAGGCGATTGATGACTATCGCGATTGGGCCGCCGCGCGCTTGCAACCGGGGCAACGCATCGAAGGCATACGCGACGCGCGTCCGGAAATTCGCTCGGCGCTGGAACGCGCGGAAAAATTTCTCAACATCGCGGCGCTGGTCAGCGTGCTGCTCGCCGCGATGGCGATTGCGCTGGCGGCGCGGCGCTTCTTGCAGCGGCATCTCGATGCCTGCGCCATGATGCGCTGCCTCGGCGCGAGTAAGGGGCAGTTGATGCGCCTGTACTTCATGCACTTTGCGATACTCGGATTGGCGGCAAGCATTATTGGCTGCGTGGTGGGCGCACTGGCGCAGCAGGCACTGGCCCATTGGCTGGGCACGCTGGTGGCGGTGGATCTGCCTCGGCCCGGCACGCTGCCGCTATTGCAGGGCATGGTTATAGGGCTGGCGCTGCTGCTGGGCTTTGCGTTGCCACCCATCATCGCGCTGGGACGCGTGCCGGCAATGCGTGTGCTGCGGCGCGATCTTGGCGCGCCCGATTCGCGCGGCGTCGCCGCTTACGCGCTCGGCTACGCGATCATCGCAGGAATGATTTTCTGGAAAGCCAGTGACTTTCGTCTAGGCCTTTTTGTGGTGCTGGGTTTCACCGGGGCGACACTGATCGCGGGAGCGGCGTCGTGGCTGCTGTTGAAGGCGGTATCCGGACTGCGCAATCGCGGTATCAGTTGGCGCTTTGGCATTGCCAATCTGCGGCGGCGGCCCTTGGGCACCATTGTGCAGGTGATCGCCCTGGGTCTGGGCCTGATGGCGTTGCTGACGCTCACGCTGATCCGCAACGATTTGCTGCTGGCGTGGCAAACCAGCTTGCCGCCGGACGCGCCGAATCGATTCCTGGTGAACATACAGGACGACCAAATCACGCCGCTGAAACGGTTTTTTGCCGGACACGGCATCGCCGCACCGCTGATGCATCCGATGATACGGGGCCGGCTGGTCAAGGTAAACGAACGCAGCGTCAGCGCGGCCGATTACGCCGACGAGCGCGCCAAGCGCCAGATCGAACGCGAATTCAATTTATCCTGGGCGGCAACCGTGCCGAAGGACAATCTCATCACCGCGGGACGATGGTGGAGTTCTGATCCGGCATCGCGCGAGCAATTTTCCATGGAAGACGGGATTGCCCAGCGTCTCGGCGTAAAACTCGGCGACCGGCTTACCTTTGACATCGCGGGCAACGCCGTCACGGCCACGGTGACCAGCCTGCGTAAAGTGAATTGGGACAGCTTTAACGTCAATTTTTTTATGATCGCGCCGCCGGGCTTGCTGGATGGCCAGCCGGTGAGTTACGTCACCAGCTTTCATTTGCCGCCGCGCAATAACGAACTGCTGAACGCCTTGGTTAAACAGTTTCCGAATTTACTGGTGATCGACGTGGCGCAGGTGATGGCGCAGGTGCAGAAAATGATCGCGCAGGTGTCGAAGGCCATTCAGTTTGTGTTTCTGTTTACGTTGCTGGCGGGGTTGGTGGTGTTTTACGCCGCGATAGCCAGCACGCAGGATGACCGTATCCAGCAGGCCGCCGTGATGCGCACGCTGGGCGCGAGCCGCGCGCAGCTCACCCGCGCGCATTTGGCCGAGTTTGCCGTGATCGGCGCGCTGGCTGGACTGATAGCGGCGGCGGGGGGCAGCGGCTTGGGTTATGTGCTGGCGGCCAAGGTGTTGAACGTGAGCTACAACCTGAGTCCGCTGGCGTGGCTCGCCGGCGTGGTGTGCGGCAGCGCGGGTATTGCCCTCGCGGGCCACCTCGGCACACGCCGCGTGCTGGCGACACCGCCCATGCGCGTGTTGCGCGAGCTCGCGTAGAAATCCAATGAATCAAACCCGGCGCGTTATACTCACACGATGACGGAAATCTTAGTGATCGTGCTGTTAATAGCCGTGCTGATGGCTCTGGTGCTGGCGTACCTGCGCCTTCAAGCGCAATTGAGTGAACACCGGCGCGCGGTGGAAGCGCTCTCGTCGCAGTTCGATAGCGGACTCGAAGCCAAACACCGCGCGATGCTCGTCGATTTGTACGGGGGGCTGACGCAGCAGGGCGATCGCGTCGGCGGACAAGTTGCGGATTCCAGCGAACGCCTGCGCGGTTCGGTCGGCGCCGAACTCAAGCAAACGCGCGACACACTGCATGCGCTGCAGCTCACGCTGACGCAGAATTTTGCGGCGCAGCGCGAAGCCATGACTGAAAAGCTGGCGGAAACCGCACGCTCGCTTAACAGCAAAATTGATGAGCGGCTGGATCAGATTTCCGGCAAGGTCAGCGAGCGGCTGGACGAAGGCTTCAAGAAGACCAATGAAACCTTCGTCAACGTTATGGCTCGGCTGGCCACCATCGACGAAGCGCAGAAAAAAATCGACGGTCTCACCGGCAGTGTTTTAAGCCTGCAGGAGCTGCTCGGCGACAAGCGCGCCCGCGGCGCGTTCGGCGAAGTTCAACTTGAAGCGCTGGTGCGCAATGTGCTGCCGGCGAGCGCGTTTGAAATGCAATGCACGCTTTCCAACGGCACGCGCGCCGACTGCGTGTTGCGGCTGCCGCCGCCCACCGGGCTGGTGGCGGTGGATTCCAAGTTTCCGCTGGAAAATTATCACCGCATGTTCGATCCCGAAACCAATGAGGTCGATTACACGCTGGCGCAAAAACTATTCAAGGCCGATGTGAAGCGCCACGTCGATGCCATCAGCGGCAAATACATCATTGCCGGTGAAACCTCGGATGGCGCAGTGATGTTCATCCCGGCGGAAGCCGTGTTCGCGGAGATTCACGCGCATCACGCCGAAATCGTGGAATACGCCAACGCGAAACACGTTTGGATCGTATCGCCTACCACGCTGATGGCGGTGTTGAATACCGCGCGCGCGGTACTGAAGGATGTGGAGACGCGCAATCAAATTCACGTGATCAAGGATGAGCTCGTGAAGCTGAGTCTCGACTTCGCGCGTTTTGACGACCGCATGCGCAAGCTCGCCGATCACGTGCGCCAGGCGCATGAAGACGCGCAGCAGGTGCAGATCAGCAGCAAAAAAATCTCGCAGCGCTTCGCGCAGATCGAGGGTGTTGAGCTGGAAGAAACGCCGGTGCCGCTACTTCGGGTTGTTGACGGCAATGAAAACAGCAAGAACGTTTAGACACCGATTTACGCGGATGAACGCAGACTAAACCCCCGGTCTATCCGTATGAATGCGTGTAAATGCATGTGAATCCGTGTCGAAATATATCGTAAGCATTTGTTTATGTTTGCTTTTTTAAAGCGCCGCCGGCGTGAGCGCGCATTGCGCGAAGGGCGTATCGACTCGCTGGCGTGGGCGCGTGAACTCGCGAGTTACAACTTCACCCGCGTGCTTGACGACGATGAGCGCCAGCGATTGAAGGAGTTGGTGATTCTGTTCATTGCCGAAAAGCCTATCAACGGCGCGGGCAATTTGAATATCGACAACGGCGCGCGGCTCGCGATTGCGATACAGGCGTGCATGCTGATTCTCAATCTCGATCTCGATTGGTACAAGAGCTGGACGGAAGTGGTGATTTATCCCGGTGAATTCGTCGCGCGTCATGAAGAAGTGGACGAGGCCGGCGTGGTGCATGTCGTCGAAGAGCCGATGAGCGGCGAATCATGGGAGTTCGGCACCGTGGTGCTGTCGTGGGCGGACGTGCAGCAAGCGGGGCGCCCGGATGGCGACAGCGCCTACAACGTGGTGATGCACGAATTCGCGCACCAAATCGATATGCTCAACGGCGACGCCAATGGATTTCCGCCATTGCACAAGGATATGAGTCGAGAGCAGTGGGCGACCGCGTTCAGTGCCGCCTACGAGCATTTTTGCAAGCGTGTCGATAACGGGGAAGATATGGTAATCGACGAATATGCCGCCGAAAACGCGGCGGAATTTTTCGCTGTCGTCAGCGAGGCGTTTTTTGAAACGCCGGAGGCGGTGCTCGACGCCTACCCCGATGTGTATGCACAATTGGCGCTTTTTTACCGTCAGGATACCGTCGCTCGCTTGCGCGCCAGCGAGTCTGACCGTAATGCGGCGTAAACTATCGTCCGCGGAACGTTCCATTCAGTCAAATACAGCCGTTACAACCTTCAAGACAGGAAATTAAAATGAGCAGAGCCAAGGGAGTCAGGGAAGTTGCCTACGTGGATGTGCGCCAAGGTGGCGGTGCACATGATCATGCACACACGCACGATCAGTTCGGCAAGCAGGCGTGGTTTGACTGCGCGGGCGGCGGGCAGGTGGTGGTACAGAACAAGGTGGCCTACGTCGGCAATATGCGCAACCCGGCGGGCACGCTGGTGATCGATGTGTCCGACCCCAAGCACCCGAAGCAGATTGGCGAAATCAACATGCCCACTGGCACGCACTCGCACAAGGTGCGCGTGCATGGCGAAATCATGATCACCAATCGCGAAGTGCTTGGCGCGCATGCGCTGAAAGGCGAAATGCCACCCGCGGGTTATACGGGTGGCCTGTCGATCTGGGATATTTCCAATCCGGCCAAACACAAGCTCATCACGAATTGGGACGCCACCGACAAGAGCAACGCCAATTACGCGCGCGGCGTGCATCGCTTTGATTTCGATGGTCGCTACGCCTACATCTCGCCGACGATGGATGGCTATATCGGCAATATCGTGGTGATTCTGGATTTGATCAACCCGGCCAAGCCGGTTGAAGTGGGCCGCTGGCATATGCCGGGCCAATGGGCGGCTGGCGGCGAAAAGCCCACGTGGAAAGGCTCGCATCACAAATGCCATCACCCGTTGCGGCAGGGCAATCGCCTCTACACCAGCTACTGGTATGGCGGCTTTGTGATTTTGGATATCGAAGACATGTCAAAACCGAAACTGGTGTCGCACGTGGACTGGAGCCCGCCGTTTCCGTGGCCCACGCATACGTGTCTCAAAATGCCGTTCAAGATCGGCGGCCGTGACATCATGGTGGTGTCCGACGAAGACGTGGGCCGACTCGAAGGCTGCGACACGCCGTATCCGGCGGCGTTTTTATGGGTGGTGGATATCAGCGACGAAAAAAATCCCGTGCCGATTTCATCGTTCCAGTTGGAAGACATGCCCGACACGCCGCAACCGGCAATGACCGGGTGCCATCAGCCGTGTGAAATCGTCACAGGCACTGAGATACCGGTGGCGTGGTTCGCCAACGGGCTGCACATCATCGACATCGCCAAACCGCATGCGCCGAAGGAAGTCGCGTACTTCATGCCCGACGTGCCGCCGGGGTGTCCGCGCGTGCAGAGTAATGACGTGACGGTGGATGATCGCGGGTTGATTTATCTTTTGGATCGGGTACGGGGGTTGCATATTCTTGAGCGAATGTAACGTCAGAACGAAAATGATAATAAATATTTGTTTTTAAACAATAAATTATAACCTGATAGCCCATGAACATCACCGTCCTAGACGACTACCAAAACGCCGTCCGCAAGCTCGATGCGTACAAACTCGTCGCCCATCACAATGTAACCATCTGGAACGACCACACCAAGGATGAAGACAAACTCGCCGAGCGCTTGAAAGACACCGAGGCGCTGGTGTTGATCCGCGAGCGCACCCCGATACGCGCGTCGCTGATTGCGCGATTGCCTAAACTCAAGCTGATCAGCCAGCGTAGCGTATATCCGCATGTGGATGTGCCGGCGCTGACGGCGCGCGGCATTTTGTTGTGTTCCGACATGCATCCAGGCAAGCCTTCGTATGCCACGTCGGAACTGACGTGGGGATTGGTGCTGGCGGCGATGCGCAAGATTCCGCAGGAGGTTGCGGCACTGAAGGCGGGCCGTTGGCAATCGACAATGGGCTTGGGTCTGCGTGGCAAGACGCTGGGGATTTACGGCTACGGGCGCATCGGCGCGGTGGTGGCGGGCTACGGCAAGGCGTTCGGCATGAAGGTGCTGATCTGGGGGCGTGACAGTACCATCGAACGTGCGAAGGCCGATGGTTATTCAGTGGCGCGCAACAAGGACGCGTTCTTCGAGGATTGCGATGTTATTTCACTGCACATGCGCTTGGTGGACGCCACACGCGGCATCGTCAGCGCGGCGGATCTCGCGCGCATGAAACCGACCGCGCTGATCGTCAACACCAGCCGCGCGCCGTTGATTGAAACCGGTGCGCTCGAAGCCGCGTTGAAAGCCGGGCGGCCCGGCATGGCGGCGGTGGATGTGTTTGAATCCGAGCCGGTGCTGAATGCCACGCATCCGCTGATCGCGATGGACAATGCGGTATGCACGCCCCACATCGGTTATGTGGAGCAGGCCGGGTACGAAGGGCAGTTTACGAGCTCGTTCGGCCAGATCATTGCATTTCTTGAGGGAAAGCCGGTTAATGTGATTAATCCGGAGGCGCTGACGAATCTTCGCAAGTGATGCGTCTCTGGTTCTGTGTGAGTGTGTTATGAGTTCCCGCCTGCGCGGGAACGACGGGGTTAGTTTAGATTTAGCAGGAGGCAACTTTTGAAATCCATCGTTACAGCGGTACTGACAGTTGTTTTAGTCAACACGGCAATCGCTCAAACACCCAAACCCGATGCCGCGCCCAACTATCCCAGCAAACCCGTGCGCTGGGTGGTGCCATTTACGCCGGGTGCTTCGAATGACATTATCGGACGGTTGATTGCCGGCAAACTCACCGAGGCTTGGGGACAACAATTCGTGGTGGATAACCGCGGCGGTGCGGGCGGTTTGATCGGTGGTGAGACAGTGGCGCGTTCGCAGCCGGATGGCTACACGCTGATCCTGGCGAATCCGGGGCCGAGCATCAATGCGCCATTGATGGCGAAGAACGCGCCTTACCGGCCCGATGAATTCATGAGCGTGGTTTACATCGGTTACGCGCCGCTGATCCTGCTGACGAATCTGAATTTTCCGCCGCGTAATCCGAAGGAGCTGATTGAATACGCCAAGGCCAATCCGAACAAGGTGAATTGGGGTTCGTCGGGCATCGGCAGCAGCTTGCACATCGGGCTGGCGGTGATGCAGGGTGCGACCGGCACGCAGTTTACTCATGTGCCTTATAAAGGTACGGCGCCGCTGCTGACCGATCTGGTGGGCGGGCAATTACAGGGCGCGCACACTACCACGGTGAGCGGCGAGTCGGTGATCAAAGGTAAACGCGTGCGCGTGATCGGCATTGCCAGTCCGAAGCGTTCGCCGTTGCTGCCCGATGTGCCAACCCTCGCGGAAAGTGGTTTCAAGGATGCGGAGTCACTGGTGTGGTTCGGCATGGCTGCGCCGCTGAAAACGCCCAAGCCCGTCATCGACAAACTCAATCGCGAGGTGAATCGCATCCTCACGCTCGCCGATGTGAAAGCGCGACTGGATCAACTTGGGCTGGAAGTGCAGGGCGGCACGCCGGAATTCATGGATGACTTCGTGCGCGGCGAAACGGCAAAATTGAATAAGCTGATCAAGGCTGGATTGCTCAAGGCGGAATAGCGTAGGTTCACGTAGAATGCGCCACGCGTGTTTGTGTTCAAAAAACGAGGAGAAATAATGTTTAAAAACAAATACATGTATTGTTTTATCGCGGCGGGCCTGCTTGCGCCGTCGGGCGCCGCAATGGCGCAGGATAAATACCCCACAAAGCCGATACGGCTGATCGTTGCGTTCCCGGCGGGCGGATCGACGGACATCATCGCGCGGCTGGCTGGACAAAAACTCGGTGAAAAACTCGGCCAGCAGGTAGTCGTTGATAACCGGGGCGGCGCGGGCGGCACCATCGGCACCGACATTGCGGCACACGCGAATCCCGATGGCTACACGCTCACCATGGGTACTACCAGCACACATGTGATCGCGGTGGGCGCGTACAAGAGCTTGAAATACGATCCGGTCAAAGATTTTGAGCCGCTGACGCTGGTGGCTTCCACGCCGTATCTGTTGGTGGTCAACCCCGGCGTGAAAGCGAATTCGCTGAAAGAGTTCATCGCGCTGGCGAAATCACAGCCCGGCAAAATGAACTACGCTTCGGCAGGCACTGGCACCACCACGCAACTGGCGATGGAAATGCTGAAAATGGCGGCAGGCATCGACGTAGTGCATGTGCCGTTTAATGGCAACGGCCCGGCGGGTGTCGCCACCATCGGCGGGCAAGTGCAGGCATTGTTCGGCAGCATGCCGGCGGTGTTGCCGCAGGCCAAGGCGGGGCGGCTGCGTCCGCTTGCCGTTGGCACGCCCAAGCGTTCGCCCGCGCTGCCGGATGTGCCTTCGGTGTCGGAATCGTATCCCGGTTTTGATGCATCGCTTTGGCTGGGATTTTTTGCGCCGAAGGGTACGCCCGCGGCGATAACAAAACGCCTTACCGCCGAGCTGACCGCCATCGCCAAATCGCCGGAGATGAAGGAGCAGTTCGAACGCAATGGCGCGGATCCGCTGTGGAGCAATTCACCGGCCGAACTCAGCAAGCTGGTGGCGACCGAAATCGAGAAGTACAACAAGGTAATCAAGGCGGCAGGCATTACGCCGCAGTAAGCGACCCCGTGAGGAGTGAAGCGTGAGGCGTGAGGCGTGGTTGATTATGGGGTTGTTCGCGTGTGGCGCGCAGGCGCAGCCGTATCCCGTCAAGTCCATCAAACTCATCGTGCCGTTTGCGCCCGGCGGCCCCAACGATTTGCTCGCGCGCATGGTGGGGCAAAAAATCACCGAGCAGACCAAACAGGCCGTGGTGATCGACAATCGCGGCGGCGCGGGCGGCATTGTGGGCATGGAGGTGGGCGCGAAATCCCCCGGTGACGGCTATACATTGGTGATGGTGGGTTCCAGCAACATGGCGGTGGCGCCGGGTTTGTATGCAAAGCTGCCGTACGATTCCATCCGTGATTTCACGCCGGTGATCAACGTCGCGCACGTACCGTACGCGGTGGCGGTTAATCCCACGGTTCCTGCAAAAACGGTTAAGGAACTGATAGCCGCCGCGCGTACCAAGGGTTTGTCGTATGGATCGTCGGGCACCGGCAGCATGTCGAGTCTGGCCGCCGAGTTGTTCAAGTCGATGGCCAAGGCTGAAATCGTGCATGTGCCGTACAAAGGCACCGCGCCGGCGCTCACCGACGTGATGAGCGGCCAGATTGACCTGATGTTCGCCGATCTTGCCGTGATACAGCCACATGCCGCAAGCGGCAAATTGCGCGTGCTGGCGCTGTGCGGATCGAAGCGTACTGCCGCCGCGCCTTCGATTCCCACCATCATGGAATCCGGCTTGAAAGAATACGTGATCGAACCGTGGTTCGGCGTGGCTGGCCCGGCGAACGTACCGCGCGAAATCGTTTCGCGGCTGAATCAGCTGATCGGGGCGGGACTCAAATCCGTGGATGTCCAGCAGCGCCTCGCCGGTTTGGGGTATGAGGCCATCGGCGGCAGCGCCGAACAATTCTCGGCAACGGTCAAGGCGGATATTGCGGTTTACGCGAAGATCATCAAGACGGCGGGGATCAAGGGGGATTTGTAGCGCGACGGATTGGCATTGAGATTTATTTGAATCAATAGGCTGCATCGGCTGGCTACAGGTGGGGGACATTATGGTCCACAGGCTGAATATGTCTTTCGGCGTGGAATTTCGATTGCGCTTGAGTGTGGGCATCGTACTCTTGGTGCTTGTGGGGCTACTGGCCCATGTGCCGGTAATTGCGCAAGGTATCTCTGCACCCCCGCGTAACGTGGACGATGTGCTTGCCTTACTGGGGCAATATTCCACAAACGAGCGAGACAACGGTGCCGATCTTCGCAAGCGTGCAGAGCAGTTACCGCCCGACACCAATGACAAAGTAGAACTTGCCAGGTTCTTCCGCAATCGCGCCATGGCCAAGAGCGCGTTGGGATTCCGGGCGCAGTATTTAACAGACCTTAAACTTGCGCTGGATTACGCGCCGCCACGTTCCAACCTTTATTACGGTCTCCGCAATCGCGTGGCCGACGTTGAGACTTCGTCGGGTAGCCTGCAACGCGGACTGAAATATTATCTTGAAATAGCCGAAACCATGCCACGGGCCAATATCGGAAGCCGGATGGAGGCGCATTCCAAATTGAGCGGCATATACATGTCCTTTGGAGATTACGCATCCGCTCGCGCTGAACTGGCCAAAATGGAGCAGGTTTTTGCGGAACGCAAGACCGATGCGGCTAGCGCATTGTACGAACATGAGCGACTTGCGATGATTGCTGCGGCACGGGCTGCCCAGTATGAAGCAGAGGGAAAACTCAAGGAAGCCGAGCAGGAACGTCGAAAAGCATTAAAGGAAATGGAGCTGGATTTGCCGTTGGCGAAAAAACGCTTGGCCGAGAAGCGATTTACAAGATCGCTGGCATTGGTTGCGTCAATTACCGAGGACTACGCGATCAGACTCGCCCGGAATCTGATGCAACAGGGGCGATTGGTAGAGGCCGAGGAAATTATTCGGAGCGAATTGGGCAAGAGCCTGAATCGTATAGGACGTTATCAGCAGCGCATTGGTTTTTTTCTGCGCACTTTTGCTCAAATATTGATTGCACAGGGCCGTAATCGTGAAGCAGAGCGGCTTGCACTGGCAGCCATTGAAACCTTCCAGAAGTCTGAGACCGAAGAACTGACGAGGCAATTGCTTTTCGCGCGTATGAATCTGGGGGCTTCGTTGGTGGGGCAAGGCGCGTGGTCGCGTGCCCTGACTGAATATGAATCAGTTGCTGAGAGTATTAAGCAAGATCCATTCATGGCGGCAAACTTGAAATTCGTCAATTTTGGCTGGGGGCTCGCACTGATCAAGACGGGGCAGTCCGAGAAAGCGGTAGCCATTTTGGAAGAGCTAACGCGCTTGACGAGCGCGCGTTTGGGGGATTCAGCGGATGAAACCGCGCAGGCACGTGGTTTCCTGGCCATGGCCCTGGCGGCTAACGGCAACCGTGATCGTGCGTTAGCAGAGTTTCGGCGCGCCGTTCCAGTGTTGCTTTCCACACAAAGCAGTGATGGCGACGAGGACAATGGCAGAAATATCCGTTCGCGGCGCTTGCGACATATTCTGGAGGCTTATATTGAATTGCTGATGGAAGGGCTGCCACGCGAGGAGGCGATTGCGGAATCATTTCGAGTTGCCGATGCTGCTCGTGCAAGTAGTGTACAACGTTCGCTTTCAGAAAGTGCCGCCCGTTCAGCTATCACTGACCCGGCCTTGGCGGCGCTGGCGCGTGAAGAGCAGGACGCACGTTCGCGGGTTGGCATTCTCACGGGTCTGCTGGGTCGGCTGTTAAGTGCAGCCGCGGAAGACCAACTGCCTAAAGTCATCGCCGGCATTCGCTCTGAAATAGAAAACCTGAGAGTTCAGCGTGCAAAGCTGAAATCTGATCTGGAACGTCGTTTTCCAGAATACGCAAATCTGGTAGACCCAAAGCCGGTAACCATGCAGCAGGCGCGCGCAGCGCTCAAGCCGGGAGAAGCCCTGATCAGTGTATACGTCGGACAGAACAAGACCTATGTATGGGCCGTGCCACGCGAGGGCGAAGCAGCATTCGCCGTAGTTGCACTGGGTGAAAGGGCCGTGAGCGCGTCGATTGCCGAATTGCGTAAAGCGCTGGACTTTGGCAACACGGCGATCGTTCGCTTTCCGCGATTTGATACCGCTATCGCGCACCGGCTGTACACCGATCTGCTCAAGCCCGTGGAAACCGCCTGGAAGGATGCAACGAGTCTGATTATAGTGCCGCATCGCGCGTTCGGACAGTTGCCCTTTGGTTTGCTGGTGACCGCGCCGTCCGACTTGGCGGCCGATACCGCAAGATTCGACAGCTATCGTGCCGTGTCGTGGTTGTTACGAAAAGCGGCGGTTTCGCAACTACCTTCGGTGAACGCGCTAACGACATTGCGCGCGCTCCCGGCAGTGTCAGGAAACAGGCGCGAATTCGCGGGTTTTGGCGATCCTTATTTCAGCAAGGCTCAACACGCAGAAGCCGGCATGCCACAAAAAATTGAGGTGGCAGAATTGAGTGCGAATTTGCGCAATCTCAAGATTGAAACAATCGCGTTGCCGATTGCTGGTGAAATGGACAATCCTTCCGGTAGTTCGTTGCGTAACGCGTCGGCCATTGCCAATTCGTCCACGCTCGCGCAATTGGCCCGGTTGCCGGAAACAGCCGATGAAATACGGGATATTGCCCAGGTTTTAAAGGCGGATATAAGCAAGGATGTGTTCCTTGGCGTGCAAGCCAATGAGAATAACGTCAAAAGTGTGTATTTAGCGGACCGCAAGGTTATCGCTTTTGCTACTCACGGACTTGTGCCGGGTGATTTGAATGGCTTGGATCAGCCAGCACTGGCAATGACTGCTCCGGACGTGGCTGGAATAGACGGCGATGGCTTGTTGACTGCGGAAGAAATTCTCGCATTAAAGCTCAATGCAGACTGGGTGGTATTGTCGGCTTGCAACACGGGTTCGGCAGATGGTGCAGGCAGTGAAGCGATTTCCGGATTGGGGCGTGCATTTTTCTATGCCGGTGCACGTTCGTTGCTGGTGAGCAACTGGCCGGTGGAAACGGTATCTGCGAAGCTTTTAACGACCGAGGTGTTTAAGCGCTCGGTAGATAATCCAAACCTCACGCGCGCCGAGGCTTTGCGGCAAACCATGTTGTGGGTATTGGACAACGCGGGGCAGCGCGACGCGTCCGGTAAGCTGGAATTTACCTATGCCCATCCGATGTTCTGGGCGCCGTTTGCATTAATCGGCGACGGTGGCCGATAGCCCCTGCCAAAAATGTTCCCCGTGATTGTGAAGACCCAAGGTTCAAGTGGCAGGATACTTATGGCGGTCCGGATTTAGCCTCTGCCTTATCCGGTTGAATCACGGCCGCCGCTTTCGCACGTCTATCGGCTGCTTCCTTGAGCTCGATATCGTGCTTGATGCTGTTGACGCTTTTTAACAGCATGTAATTGAAAAACTCCGTGTCTTCCATCTGCGGCAGGTGGCCCGAACCGTAGATTACTTTCAGTGTGGTATTGGCCGCGAGGCGGGTCAGTTCCTTGGCCTGTTCCACGGGCGCGATGGTATCGAAATCGCCCCAGATGAGATGGATGGGTATTTTCAGTTTGCGATAGGTTTCCGGGTCTTCGCTACGGGCCTCTTTTGCGCTGATCACCCACTCGGGCATCCAATCGCTGACCGCGGCGGTGGTGCCCTTGATTTTGAGCGGCTGGCGGTAGAGACTGGCCCAAGCTTCGGTCGCAGAGCCGGGTTTGTTACTCAACCAGTTGAGCAGGTGCCTGGTGAACAGCGGGTTGGAAATAAACGCAGCCACGGCGCCATCACGTAGACTGGGCGACGCGAGAAACCGGTCGACCATGAAAGACGGATAGCTTCTGCCGCGCCGGTTGAAGGCGATATCGAGTTCAGTGCCAATCAGTACCAGACCGCGCACGCGCCGCGACGGTAACGAGGCGGCCTCCACGGCCGGGCCGCCGCCGGTGGAATGCGCAACCAGTATGGCGTTTTGAATGGCGAACGCGTCCATCACGCCGAGAATGCGATCAGCCTGATCCTGTTTGCCGTAGAGCGCGGCGCTGGGCCGTTGCGAGAATCCGAAGGGGGGCAGATCGAGCGCGACGACGTGGTAGCCCGCTTTCGCCAGCATGGCCATGGTGTGCGGCCAGGTGCCGCTCCAGCCACCGATGCCGGGCACCAGCAGCACATCTATGCCGTCGGGCGGGCCGGCTTCCTGCACAAAAATGTTGACGTCGGCCGCCTTGACATAGCGGCCCTTGGGCGGCGCGATGTCGCCCGCCAACTGCGTTTCGCGCTGCGGGGCAAGCCACGAAAAAATCAGCAGAAACGCGTAGACGCAAATGCCCACCAGCAGGAGGATGTAAAACCCCCAGCGCAGCACCGATCCCAGAGAATAGACCAGATGTCGTAGCATGTGGCGCGATGATCGTCCGCGCAACAGCGTTGGTCAAGCGCCCGTGTTATAGGCTTGCGCTATCTGCGGCGCATGCGTGAGGCTTAGCCTCGTTTTAACGCTATGCCAGCGGCTCGCTGCTGGCCGCTTGAAATATCATCAATCCGCCCAGCGCCGCACTACATTTCACCAGGCAGCGTGTACCAAACGCGCTGCCGCCGGTGCGGGCAAAGGTCTCGCGCAAGTTGTCGCTATCGAGCACGTAACCAGCAATCCATGGTAATGCCGGCGGAATTTCGCCCAATGTGTTTTGCAGCCAGTCGGGTGCGGCAAACAGCAGGTAGCCGCGCGCGGTGTCGATCCGGCAGGTATTTCCCGTGCCCGCGGCGTTATCCGTTGCGACCGGCAGCCCGGTGAAGCGCGCGTAACGCCGCGCCACTTCAGCGGGATCGGCGACGCACAGAATCACGCCGGCCAGGCCGGCGGCATGGTTGGCGTGCGTTAGCCAGCGAGGCTGCCAGACGGCTTCGCGCGTATGGTGCTGGCAATATTGAACGCGGCCTTCGGCCATGGCTTGCGGCGGCACGCGAACCACGGTGAACCGCGCGAGGGTTTCGCCCGTAACGGTGCCCACCTGACGTTGCAGCGCCAGCGGGGTTAGCGGCTGGAAGCCCTCGGCGGAAAGTCGCTGAAAATCTGCATCGGGGTTTTGCGTTCCGAAGGCGAGCAGATGTACGCCCGTGTAGTGCTGCATTGCCGCACGCAATTGCCCCGCGTTGGGCGTGTCATGCGTGGGCGTCAGAAATTCCAGATAGCCGCGCCGCAACATGATGCAGCGGTTGGCGGTTCCGGCGGGAACCAATGGCCCGTCCGGTGTCAGGCGGTGAGACTGTTCGGAGAAGGGGGTCAGGGTAAAGCCCAGTTCGGTGAGTGCGACGCCAGCGGTCTCAATGTCCGGTAGAAAGTGCGCGACATGGTCTATGTCGGGATAAGCGGACTTTGAGGAGGTTTCCGCTGACGCGGGACGTTGATCATTCATATTTCGATATTAAATCCAATATTTAACAATTTAAATGTCAAAAAATTCGTAAAACATTTGTAAAAACACCCATTGCGCTTAGCGTAAATAGGTACGACTGCGTTATGGTACTCGTACTCGTCTAACGCCCAATAAAAGGACGTCTGTCATGAAAATTGCGTTGCTGGAAGAGGATAACTATACCGCTGATTTGCTCCGCGGCTGGCTCGCCGCCGCCGGGCATGACGCAGCTGTTTACCATTCCGCACAGTTGTTGCAGCGCGAAATGGCGCACGATACTTGCGATTTGTTGATTGTGGGTGGGGGCGCGCGGGACGGGAACGCGCGGGATGGTGCGCAAGTGATCCGGTACGTCCGCGACCAGTCCACAGCGCCGGTTCCCATCATGCGGCTCAGTCTTACCAGCAATGAATCCGATATTGTCGCGGCGTTAAAAGCCGGCGCGGACGATTGCATGGTGAAGCCCTTGCGCCGGCTGGAGTTTCTCGCGCGGGTCGATGCGCTTACGCGGCGCGTGACGCGCACGCCCACGCCCATCGAGACGCTGAGTTTTGGCGACTTGAACGTGGACTTGCAGAACCGCGTAATTCTGCGCAAGGGCCAGCGCGTGGCATTGACCCCGAAGAGCTACGATCTCGCGGTATTTCTGTTTTCGAATCTCGGGCAGTTACTGTCACGCACCTATTTGATGGAGCGCATTTGGGGGCGCGGTTCCAGCAGCAGCACGCGCACGCTGGATACGCACATCAGCCGCTTGCGTTCCGACCTTGGCCTCACTTCGGAGAACGGCTGGGCCTTGCAATCGGTTTATCAGCACGGCTACCGGTTGGAGCAAATCAGCTCGCAACCCGCGTTCATCCGGCACGTGGCCGGCGACGAGCATCCGGTTTGTTAAGGGGGCATGATCCTTTAGTAACCCAATTGCCGGTCGACAATATTTTTGAGTTTCTTGCCGGTCAGGTAGCGCTCGAAATTCCCGAACCAGAAGTCGAGCAGATGTTCGACGTAGCGCGGGTCGTCGCAACTGATGTGCGGCAGCACCACCAGGTTCTTCGTGGTCCAGTACGGCGAATCGGGCGGCAGCGGCTCCTGATCAAACACATCGAGCACCGCGCCGCATAACGTTCCGCTTTCAAGCCTTTCGCGCAGCGCCACGTAATCAACGATCGGCGAGCGGCCTATATTGATGAACCCCGCGCCCGGTTTCAGCAAGTTGATGCGTTCGCGGTTGATAAGCCCGCGCGTCTCGGCGGTGAGCGGCGTGGTGACTATCACAAAATCCGCCTTCGGTAGTACGCTGTCGATGCGTTTTGTCGGCAGCACGCGATCCGCGATCCGCGTCGCCTTGCCGCTGCGCGTGACCGCAATTACGGTGAGGCCGAGTTTTTTTGCGGCGCGGCCCGCGCCCTGACCCAAATCACCGAAGCCCACGATCACGGCCGTCTTGCCGCTGATAGGCGTGGTGTAGAGCGGTTGCCACGCTTGCGCCCTCTGGTTCGCGAAGGTCTCGGGCATGCGCTGATGCAGCATCAGCAGCGCCATCGCCACGGTATCAAATGCCTTGGGGCCGTGCGCGCCGCGGTTATTGGTGAGCGCGATATCCGCCGGCAGCCAGTCGAACGGCAGCAGGGCATCGACGCCAGCGGCAGTGGTCTGTATCCATTTCAGACGCGGCGCGCGTTCGCGCAGGCGCTCTTTCGGCGGCGGGCAATTGGTAATAAGAAAATCCGCCGTGCCCAACGCGGCGTCGAGATTTTCGCCGTTCGATCCCACCGTGACACGCAGCTTCTTTGCCAGCGCGCGATGGCGTTTCGCGGCGGCGAGCCACTGGTCTAGCGGCAGATGAAACAGCTCCGGACGCTTGCGGTCTGTTTCCAGGTGGACGTGGTACGTGTTGGCTTTGGATGGCATTGGTTATTGTCCGTTGAACCTTAAATCTTCCCGGGCACCTTGGCCGCATGCACGGAGCCGCGCACGCACAGCCGGCCGCGCGGATCCTGCCAGAGTTTTTCGTCGGTATGCAGTTTGCCCAGCGCACGCGCGACTGCCTGAAAGGTGTGATCCGCAAAACGCTCGGCGACGGCGGAATAATAAAGCGGCTCCTTTTCGATGACTTTGAGTATGGCATTCGCCAGCGCGTCGATGCTGGCGTCGGCCATGTCGTCTTTGGCGGGGGCGGGGTCCGATTTGCCCCCAGCGTAATCGGCGATCTTGGCTTTGTCCGCGTAGGCGTAGGCAATGCGCTCGAAGCGTTCGCGCGGGATGCCTTCGCCGATGGTGGCGTCGATGCCGACCTTGGCGCCGGTAGGCACCACGCCGTGCGGCATCACCGAGAGGCTGGGGTCGAGCGGCTTCGCGCGCGCGCCGGGAATGATCATCACATCGCGGTCGCCCTGTACGCGCGTGGCAATGGCCCATTCGACGTCCATCGCGTTAAACACGTCGATGTCGTCATCGACCACTACCACATGTTTCAAGTCGAGCACCGACAGCGCCGCGAGCAGCGCGTTCTTGCCTTCGCCCGCCTGTTTTTTGATCGAGATCACCGCATGCCAGAACGCACAGCCGCCGAGTGTCACGTTAATGTCTTTCACCTGCACGCCGGCGTTTTTGAGCGCGGCACGGATCGCCGAATAACGCGAGGGGGCAGCGAGCCAGGTGTTTTCCCACGGCATGTGCAGCGCGTAATAAATCGGATCGCGGCGCATCGTCACCGCCTTGATGCGCACCAGCGGATTCCAGTGCAGCCCGCCCATCAGCCGCGTGAATTCGCCGAAGCGCCCTTCGGGGTGAGTCCAGCCCGTCGGCAGAATTTCGCCTTCGAGCACGATTTCGGCGTCTGCCACGCAGGGCAGATCGATGGTTTCACACTGTGCCAATTCGACGGGCACGCCACGAATGCCGCCGGTGATGCCCATTTCATCCACGCCGATGGGCGCGCGGAAATTCGCGCCCATGATCTCCATCGGATGCGTGCCTATGGAAATCGAAATCGGGCACACGCGTCCCGCCTCATACGCGCGTTGCGCATACATGCGCATATTGTTGGGCGTAACGATGTCGATACCGGTGAGATTTTTTTCTTTCACCATGAAGCGGTAGCAGCCGGAGTTCAAGCCGTATTCCGGATCGCGCGCCATCACCACCCCGGCGGTGATCATCGGTCCGCCGTCGTAGATCGACGACATCGGCACTGGCAGCTTGAACAAATCGACGTCATCGCCCTTCATGACGACCTGCTTCATCGCGGGTGTTTCGATGTAACGTGGTGCAATCGGATGATCGATGCCGTGACGCAGACGTTGTTCAATCTGTCCATACTCGGTGCAACCCATCGACATGATCGCGCGCTCGCGCGAGCGGATGATGCCCGACACCACCGGCATGTCGTAGCCGATGACGTTATGAAAAAACAGCGCCTTGTCGGATTGATCGACCAGCGTCGCGATGTGACGAATGTCGACAGGTTGTTTCATGTCGATTAGGTGTCCGCCGCTACGCAGGCGATCGAGAAACTGGCGGAAGTTTTCACTCAAGGCTTTCATAAGGGTTTCATTAAATTCTTTTTAAAAACATATGGTTACGAGTTTTGTTACTTCGCCTTAAGCGGAGGTGGCGGGGCGGTATAGTAGGTGCCGCGACCGCTGGCTACCAAAGCGCCTTCCTGATCGTAAACATACGCTTCGGCGGTGGAATACTGCCCGCCGCTCCGCACGATTTTCGCCTTTGCGACCAGATCGCCGGGCATCGCTGCCTTGTGGTAATCAACGCGGATGTCGATGGTGGGCACCGGGCGGCCGAGCTTCGCGGCTATCGCGTAGTCGGCGGCGACATCGATGATCGCTGCCAGGATGCCGCCGTGCGTGTAGCGCCGATCCGGATTGACCACCCATTCTTCGCGCCACGTGGCTTTAAGCTCGAGACCACTGTCGTCCATCTTCAATACCTTGAATCCAAGCCAGCGGTTGAACGGGCCGAGGGCGAGACGTTGTTCGAGACTTTCGGCAGTGAATGGCGCTTCAGACATGTTGTGATTCTCCGGCGAGCGACGTTACGAGATGCCGCAGTTGTTGTTGATCGACTTTATTGGTGCCGGCCAGCGGCAGTTGTTCCAGAAAAAACACGCGGCGTGGATGCTGATACGCCGGGCCGTGGGCGAGCGCGAATTGCTTGAGTTCTTCCTCGCTGACGCTTTTGCCCGCGCGTGGCACGACAAAGGCGTAGGGCACTTTGTCTTTGAGCGCGTGCGCGAAAGGCATCACGTAAGCTTGATGCACCGCCGGGTGTTTTTCCAGCAGTGATTCGACTTCAATTGGAAAAATATTCTCGCCGCCGCACACAAACATGTCGTCGGTGCGGCCGACAAAATAATAAAAGCCTTCCGCGTCGCGGCGGCAGATGTCGCCCGTGTAATACCAGCCGTCGCGCAAGCGCTTGGCGGTCTCGTCCGGCAGGTTGTGGTAGCCGAGCAGAATGCCGGGGTTTTTCAGTAGCAGTTCACCTTCGTTTTCATGGAGGCCGCCAATGAGTTTGGCGTACGTGCCGGCGTAGGGTGTGCCAATGGAGCCCGCCGGGCGCGGCTTGCCGTCCGGGTGCGGCCCCAACGGCACCGGGCCGCCTTCGGTAACACCATAGACCACCAGCGCCTCGGCCTTGGGGAACACGGTTTTTAATTCCACCAGCAACTGCGTGGAGGAGGGTGCCGAACCCATCATCACCGTGCGCACGCTGGAGGTATCAATCTTGGCCAGCAAGTCGCGCCGCGTGAGGATCATCGACATCATCGTCGGCACGCCGGAGATCACGGTTGCGCGGTAGCGGCCCATGGCCTCGATATAACGTTCGATGTTGAACTGCGGCATCAGCACCAGTTGCGCGCTGGCGGTGAGGCCCTGCTTGATCGCGTTCAGCGCGTTCTTGTGATACAGCGGTGCGGCCACGAGAATCACATCGTTTTCATTCGTGCCACGCGTGTGCGCGAGAATCAGTCGGCTCCAGTTTTGACCGTAGTGCGCGAGCAGCACGCCCTTTGGGCGACCGGTGGAGCCAGAGGTATAGGGCTGGATCGCAACGGTATCGGCCACAGGTTCAAATGCCGTGAAAGCGCCGGGATCCAAGAAGGCTTCGTACGCGCTACCGTATTCAACCGTCCGCACATTTGCCGGACAGAGTTTGCGATACGCGCTTTCGATGAACACGCATTTGGCGCCAGCGTCGTTGAGGATGTAATGCGCGGTATCCACCGCGAGCTTGATGTTGACCGGCACCGGCACCACGCCCGCACGCATGGCGCCCAATAGCGTGGCGACAAACTCAACACGGTTCTGCGACAAAATGCCGATGCGGTCGCCAGGCTTGAGGCCCGCGCGCGCGAGACCGCGAGCGACACCATTGCAGAGGCCATCAAGCTCACGAAAGCTCACCGCGCGCGGCTGCGCCGGGTTGTTCAGATCAATGAGGGCCGTGCGTGCGCTATCGGCGTGCGCGGCAAACAGCGCACCAAGATTGCCTGTGTGGCCGCGTGCCTCGGGGCAGGCGATGGCGGGTTTGTTCATTGCAGGTGTTGTAATAAAGCCGTTTAAAACATATGGTTATGGCTTGATGATGACCTTCCCAAACACTTCGCGATTCTCAATCAGCCGCAGTCCTTCGGCGGCGCGTTCCAGCGGCAGCACTTCATCGATCACCGGCTTCATGGTGCCCTGCTGAATCATGTCCATCAGTGCTTTCAGGTTTTCATCGTAAAAACTGTTGGAGCCAATGATCTGCAATTCAAAGCTCCATACGTAGCGTAAATCTTCTTTCGGGTCGTAGCCCGCGGTCGCGCCGCACACGAGAATTTTTCCGCCGCGTTTGACACACCTGAGAGTGGAGCCCCAAGTGTCACCGCCGGTGAAGTTGATCACCACATCCACGCCGCCTTCGTTGTTGCGGCGCTGCGGCTTGCCGAACTTTTCGATGGCCCATTTCGAGAAATCGGTGTCTTTGTAATTGATCACGTGATCCGCGCCAAGGTCTTTGAGCCGCTGGATCTTGTCGGCGCTAGACGCGCAGGCAATGACTTCCGCGCCCAGCATTTTGGCGAGCAGCACGCAGCCGGTGCCGACACCGCCCGATGCTCCCAGCACCAAAACCTTGTCGCCATTTTTAATCGTGTTGTGCGTGATGATCATGCGGTGCGCGGTGCCGTAGGCCACTGGCAGCGACGCCGCCTGCTCGTAGGTCACGTTGTCCGGCATGGCGATTAACTGGTCCGCCGCGACGAGGCATTTTTCCGCCAGGCCGCCGTGCATCATTTCGCCCATCAGGCCTTTTTTCTTGTTCAGCGGGTTTACCAGCACGCGGTCGCCTTTTTTCCAGCCTGTTACGCCACTGCCGACTTCAAGAATTTCGCCCGCGATGTCGAGCCCGATAATCATCGGGAACGGCACCTTGATGCCCGGCATGCCGCGCACGGTGAACACATCGTGGTAATTGAAGGACGTCGCGCCGACGCGAATCACCACATGGTCTTCAACGACGACCGGATCGGGGAAATCCGTTACCAACTGCAATTCATCGAGGTTGCCATGTTTGTTGAGAACGACTGCTTTCATCGTGATGCTCCGAAGGGATGGTTTTGCCGGCGCGCCCTAAAGACGCAAGAGGGGCATGAGGCGCTAGAGGCGGTCATTATCCGGGCTTTTATGGGTGTACTCAATGCGCTTGTGCGATCATCGCGGGCAACGTAATCGCCAAGCGAAAGGAAGTCTCATGGGCCAGCAGCCGGTCATCAAAATCGACGATATCACCCGGATTGATTTCGCCTCGCGCCGCCCCGGCTGTGAGAAGGGCGTGATCCACGAAGACGGGCCGGTGCAGTCGGCGGTGTTTCGCGTGGCGCCCGGCTCCGGCGTGCCGCGCCATTTGCATTCGCGGGTTTACGATTTGTTCGTCGGCGTGAAGGGCTTGCTGGAAATCCGTTACGAAGGCCAGCACGGCCATGGCATTTTTGAACTAAAGCCGGGTGCGTTTTGCGCCATGCCGCCGGGCGTGCGCCACGAAGTGTTTAATCCCAGCAAAACCGACGAAGCGTTTTTTCTCATTGTGCATGCGCCGCACGACGGCTATGATTTTGTGCCGGTGGAGTTCAAACAGTTGCAGCCGGCGTTGCGGGATATGTCTTATAGCTCGGCAGGCAACGCGCAATCGTCCTGACGGCAATCACTTCATGGCTTCGGCGAGTTCCCATCGCTCCTGGATCGCGTGACTGGGTGCATTGGGGGGCCCGTATGATGTTCTGTTGATTTCCCGCTTGATAAAATTTCCAGTCTGCGGCGCGTAGTACAGCACATCGGTAATGTTTCCGCTGGTGGAAAAGCGCACGTGGTCGTGTTGCCAATGGCCGCGTATCTCGATCTTTAACACGTCAAACACGCCGGCGGGCACTTTGAGCTTTTCCCAGCCGACGATAGTAGCCGTGGTCTGCTGCCGCCAATTACCGCCCATGTACTCATATTTGATCTCGCTGTTCCATTTTTTTCCGGCGTTCAGCGGAAACTGCAGCGCCGGATAGGGCGATGAATAATCGGTATTGCCGTCACGCAGCAGGTTCCAGTGCCGGTCCCACACCTGAATAGACGCGCCTTGTGTATCCTGCGTGTAAATGCGATTTTCGGTAATCGATTGCACTTCGACGGTGACATCTTTGGTGGTGCGTGAAAACAAATCCGTTACCTGAAAGCGCCACCGGTCGCCCGCCGCTATATCGGGTCTTGCCACGGGTTGGCCCGCGGCAAACGTCGGCGCGGGCCGGGTGGTTGGCGCGGCCAACGCGACTTGCTCCGGCGACGCCGGCGTGTTTGCGGATGGGGTGACTGGTGGCGATGCCTGCGCTTTGTTGGCGGATTGCAGTTCCGCCAATTCCTGCTTGAGCCGCTCAATGGCTGCGCGGGCCGCCTGCGCCTCCTGACTTTGTCTGGTCGATTGCGCGGCGGCGGCTTCCTCTTCGCGTTTTCTCAGGGCGGCCTGCACCGCGCGTTCGATCTCCAGTTGTTGCGCCTTACGGCGCGCGGAATCGTTCTGTTCTCGTTTAGCGAGCGCCGCCGCGACGGCGTTTTCGATGTCCGCGCGTGATACGCCGGGTGTGACGGGAGTCGCTGGCGCCGCCTGAATATTCACCGTGACGTTAACGTTGAAATAAAACTCACCCTCAAGCGAGGTGTTTTCCCACGGGGTTTGTTTGCCGCCGGATTCCTGCCGCACGCTGGCACGCACGTTCTTGAACACGTCTTCAATTTTGAGGCCGGGCAAACGCATGTTGTTCAGCAGGTGCTGCGTGTAAAGGCCGTATTGGCCGGTGCCGTCGCTGGCAACTTCACCCGGCGCGGTAGCGTAGGCGAGCAGCGTGCCGGCGGGCGCCTGCATCGGCGCCAAGCCCACCGTGGAATTGCGGAAGCTGCGCGCGAAAGGGTTGTTGCGGCAGGCATCGAGGATCACGATGTTGACGCGCGCTCTCGCGCTTTGCATCATTGACAACACGCTGCCGGCATCCACCGACTGATCTTCGACTTCATATTCGCGGCGTATGTCGGTGCCCACCGGAATCAGGAAATTGCGGTTGTTGATCTGCATGCCGTGGCCCGCAAAATAAAACAGGCCCACGCCGCGGCCGGCGTGCAGCTCGTCGCCGAATTCGCGCACCGCCTGGCGCATCTGGCTTTGCGACACATTGGTGCGCAGAATCACCTTGAAGCCAAGTCCTTGCAGCGTCTTGGCGATGGCCGTCGCGTCGTTAACCGGATTGGCGAGCGGTGCATCCTTGTAGTTGCTGTTGCCGATGACCAGTGCAATGCGGTGTTCCGCGCCGGTGGCGGCTGTGCGCGGCTGCGCCTGCGCGATCAGGCACGCGCACGCCAGCAAGGTGGCCAGCAAGTAATGAAGCCACTGAGGGAATGTCCGCATACTGTGAATATGGTAGCAAATCCCGTGAAAGCCGGTAAATAGTGCCGTTGCCGGCATTGCGGACATCGATGCCGGTAACGTAAATTCCAGTGATGCCTTGTCCATTCATTTGCCTTCGCCGTGAAATCGCCATCTGACGCGCCTACTTGGTGGCTGGTTACCATCGTTGCCACCGTGGGGCAATTGCTGGTGGCGATGTCCAATCATGTCTTGCCCTCGATCGCACCCAAGCTGGCGGAGTCGCTGGGTGTCAATGCGGCGCTGATCGGCGTGCAGGTGAGTTTGACCTTTGGCGTGGCGGCAGTCGCGGCGGCCACCGGCGGGCCGGTGGTGTTGTGCTATGGCGCGGCGCGCACCACGCAACTTTGCGTCTTGATTTGCGCCGTGGGCACGCTGCTGTATGCGGTTCCCAGCCTTTATGCGGTGGCGCTCGGCTCGGTGCTTTGCGGCATTGGACTGGGTTTGATCAATCCGGCGGCGGCGCACATGCTGGTGAAGTACACGCCGCCCGAACGCCGCAACCTGATATTTTCGATCAAGCAGACCGGCGTGCCGGCGGGCGGCGTGATTGCCGCCTTGATGGCGCCCGCGCTGGCCGTAAGCGTCGGTTGGCAGTGGGCGATGGCCGTGATTGCCACCGCCGGCGTGATCACGCTGTTGGCGATACAACCGTATCGCGAGACGTGGGATGCCGATCGCGGGCAAAGCAACGAGAAGCAGCCCGGCGTGTGGGCCACGGTGACGCTGGTGTGGTGCGCCCATGATCTGCGCTGGCTGTCCATCGTCGGCAGCCTGCTGTCGGCGATACAGCGTTGCTTGTTTTCATTCACGGTGATTTATCTGGTGGTGGAACACCGGTTTGGTTTGCTGGAAGCGGGCGTGATGCTCTCGGCGATTCAGTTTGGCGGCTTTGCGTCACGCATATTCTGGGGCTGGACGGCGGACCGCATCGGCAGCGGTTTCGCGGTGATGATGCTGATCTGTATGATCAGCGTGGTGACCACCATTGCATTGACGCAATTTGACGCGGCGTGGCCGCGGCCGCTGACGCTGATGTTCTTTTTTGTGCTTGGCTCCGCGGCGGCGGGGTGGAACGGCGTGTTTCATGGCGAGGCAGCGCGTTTGAGTCCGCCGGGCATGGCCGGTGCGATCGCGGGCGGAACCTCGTTTTTCATGTTCGGCGGCGTGTTGTTCGGGCCGTCGTTGTTTGCGCTGGCGTATGGCGGTGTGGGATCGTACGCGCTGACGTTCTGGTCGCTGACCGCGGTGTCGCTGCTGTCACTGCTGTTGCTCGCATTCGCGCGCCGGCCGCGTGTTGCCTGACGCAAGCGTTTATAATCGGCGTTCCCTCCTGTCGTTATGCGCCTCGCTGAAATTCATCGTGTCTGCTGAACCCGCATCACCAGCGCTGTCGCGTTCCATGCTGGTTGCAGTGATTGCGTTGATCACACTGGCGCAGATCGGTACCGTGATGGGCATCGCGGTATTCCCGGTGATCGCGCCGAAGCTGGCGGCTGAAATGGGCATCGAACCCTCGCTAGTGGGCTATCAGATCAGCCTGATCTATGGTGCGGCCATGTTGTCGTCGCCGTTTCTCACGTGGATGGTTACACGCCATGGCGCCTGCCGCGCGATACAGGGCGGGCTACTGTTAAGCGTGGCGGCACTGGCGCTGGCCCTGGTGAGCGGCATCACGGCGCTGGTGATCGCCTCGATATTGCTCGGTGCCGCGATGAGCGTGATGACCCCGGCGGGCGCGCATGTGCTGTTTCGTTTCAGTCCGCCCAAGCACCGCAACCTGGTGTTCTCGATCAAGCAGACATGCGTGCCGGCGGGCTGGATGATCGTGGCGCTCGTTGCGCCGCCGGTCACCTTGCTGCTGGGCTGGAAATGGGCGTTGCTGCTGGTGATTGGATTTGCGCTCGCCATGATCGTCGCGCTGCAATGCGTGCGCGCGCGCTGGGACGACGACCGCACGACGCAGGGCGGCAGCGCGCGGCAGCAGGCGCGCGAGGGCATGATGCTGCTGTGGCACCTGCCGCAATTGCGCTGGCTGTCGGTGGCCTCGATGTTCATGTCGGGCGTACAACTGTGCCTGAGTTCATTCGCGGTCACCATGCTGGTGCAGGACGCGGGCTACGGGCTGGTGGCGGCGGGCGTGATGCTCTCGGTGGCGCAGGGTTCGGGCGTGACGGGGCGTATCGCATGGGGCTGGATCGCTGATCGATCCGGCCATTGTCTGCGCTTGCTGGCGGTGTTGAGCGCGGTGATGGTGGTGTGCTGCGGCGCGATGGCGCTGATGACTGCGCAGTGGCCGCGCGCACTGACGGTGCTGTTGTTCATGGCGTTCGGCGCATCGGCGATCGGCTGGAATGGTCTGTTTCTCGCGGAGGTCGCGCGCCTGAGTCCGCCGGGCAAGGTGAGTGTCGCCACCAGCGGCGCAATGGTGTGGAACTTCGCGGGCATTCTGATCGGCCCGGCGATGTTCGCGTTGATCTATCGATTGAGCGGTAGCTATGCGACGACCTTTGGCGTGCTGTCACTGTTTGCGGTGGGCGGATTTGGGTCGCTGCTGCTCACGCTGGCCAGCGCGCGGCGAGCGGCATGATTGAATTCAGCGGCACGCAGTGGTCGTTGTTTGTGTTCGCGGTGGTGCTGGCCTATTGCGTGCGCGGCGGCGCGGGGTTTGGCGGCGGCGTGGTGGCCGCGCCCATGCTGGCGTTGTTGATGCCGCTGCAATTGGTGGTGCCGGTGTTGTCGGGCATGAACACGGTCACGTCCATCTCGCAGGGCGTGAGCGACTGGCGCAAGGTGGCATGGCGTGAAATCGCGCGCATCGTGCCGTTCGCGATCACCGGCATCATTGCCGGGATTTTTTTTCTGGCCAACATCGACGCCAAGCCGTTAACACGCGCGTTCGGATTGTTCGTAGTGCTTTATTCTTTATATATGCTTGTTTCTAAAGGAAAAACGCCTACCATCCCGCGACGCTGGCTGACGCCGGTGGCGGCGGCCATCAGTTTGTTCGCGGGGGTCATCGGATCGGTGTTTGGCGGCGGCGTGGGGCCGGTGTTCGTGATGTATCTCAACTCGCTGAAAATCGAGAAAGACGGATTTCGCGCCACCATGAATATGCTGATGCTCGTGATGGGCATGACGCGGTTGGTCGGGCTGTTGATAGCCGGACTGATTACGCAAAAAGTATTGCTGTTGCTGGCGGTGGCGTTACCGCTGGCGTATGGAGCGGGGCGCGTGGGTGGCCTGATTGCGCAACGTGTCGATCAGCAAATGTTCAGTCGCATGGTGGGGGCCGTCATGCTGGCGAGCGGCGTGCTGCTCATGCT
Organism: Betaproteobacteria bacterium UBA5216; assembly: GCA_002412495.1. Taxonomy (GTDB): domain Bacteria; phylum Pseudomonadota; class Gammaproteobacteria; order Burkholderiales; family SG8-41; genus UBA5216. The sequence goes on along the minus strand of DHVE01000023.1, from coordinate 5,497 downwards.
GAAGTAAGCGCGGCGGGCGCGTGCCTGATGATTGAAGGGGCCGAGGGGCGCAGGGTCAAAGGGTCGAAGCGTTACCGCAGAAAAATCACCGCGGGGAAGGTCGCAACCGCCAGCACCAGCACGACCCATTCCAGATTGTTGCGCTTGAGCCAGCCTGTAAAGTGCAGGATCAGAATGGTGATCGCAACGACATAGAAGGCATAAAACATGTTTTCGCTCCGCAGGTGTATGCACAAGCATAATACAGGATCACGGGGGACTTGTGAGCGGGGCGCGGCGTGCTAGCATGCCGCGCCATGGAACCCAATACCTTGATTGGCACAAATTATACGATGGGCATGCGTGGCGCGAATAATCAGGTCAAATGCGCGAGCACGGCGTGGGCCGCGATGCTGGTGGCCGGCATTGCGCAGGCGCAGCCTCAGACGCAGCCGCAGACCGGTTACCCCGCAAAGCCCATTAAAATGATTGTCGGTTCGTCACCGGGTGGCGGGCCGGACATCATGGCGCGCGCCATCGGCCAGAAAATCACCGAGGCGCTGGGGCAGCCCGTCGTGATCGATAACCGGCCGGGGGCCGGCGGCATTATCGGCTCCGAACTCGCCGCCAAATCGCCGCCCGACGGCTACACATTGATGATGGCCAATGCCGGTTCGCACGCGGTCAATGTCAGCCTGTATCCCCGGCTCGGCTACGACCCGGTGCGTGATTTCGCCCCGGTGTCGCTGGTCTCCACCGCGCCTAATGTGCTGATTGTTCATCCCGCGTTGCCGGTGAACAACATCAAGGCGCTGATCGCGCTGGCTCGTACGCGGCCCGGCGAAATGTCATTCGGTTCTGGCGGCAACGGCAGCACCGCGCATTTGTCCGGCGAACTGTTTCGGGCCATGGCCGGGTTGAATCTGGTGCATGTGCCGTTCCGGGGCGCGCCCGCGGCGGTTATCGGCGTGGCCTCGGGGCAGGTGGCGCTTGCATTGCCCAATCTGCCGCCGGCATTACCCGCGATGAAAAGCGGCAAGGCGCGCGCGCTGGGCGTAACCACCTTGTCACGTTCCGGTTCCGCGCCGGACGTGCCGACCATCGCTGAATCCGGCTTGCCGGGCTACGAAGCGACGGCGTGGTACGGCGTACTGGCGCCGGCCGGTACGCCACGCGAGATCGTGATGAAACTCAATGCCGAAATCGTACGCAGCCTGCGGACCGATGAACTGCGGCAACGCATTGCCATCGATGGCGGCGATGCCGTGGGCAGCACGCCCGAAGCATTCGGCACGATCATCCGCAACGACATCGCGAAATGGGCGAAAGTGGTGAAGTACTCAGGCGCGCGCGTGGATTGAACTGTCGCGGCGCATCGCGGCCCTCGTCCTGACGCTCTCCCGCGCGTGGACGAGGGGACAGATAATGGGAGCATGAAGCTACCGCGGCAGACACCAATCACGCCGCATGCTAACGCGCGTTGTTGAGCGCCTCGATGCGTTCGCGCGTGGCCGGGTGTGAGGCGAGATAATCGCCGATACCGCCGCGGCGTGCCTGCGATTCCGTGGCGGTTTTATCTTTGTCGGATTTCGCGGCCGCCTTGGCGCGATGCGCGGCTTCGAGTTTTTCGAGCATCTGCGCCAGGCGTTGTGGTGAAATGCCGTTGGCCTTGAGCATGGCCGCGCCAAAGTGATCGGCTTCGGTTTCGTGATTGCGCGAGTAGCGCGCCTGCAACAGCAAGGTCGGCAACCCGGCGGCGACACTGCTGACATCGCCGATGTAAAACGACACCACGAACGCAACGATGGAGCCTTGTATCAGCATGCGCAAGCCGTGCCGCCGCTGCACGTGTCCGAGTTCATGCGTCAGCACCGCGAGAATTTCCTCGTCGTGCGCGGCCAGCGCGACCAACTGATCGGTGACCACCAGCGTGCCGTCGGGCAGCGCCATGGCATTGGCGCCGATGGTACCGCCGTCACGAAAATGCAGCGTATAGCGGGTCTGCGCGCCGCCGGGTGCCGCGAGCAAGGCAAAGGCATCGCGCAGTTGTTGTTGCCGCGCGGCGGGCAGCTTGCTGGGTGACAAGGCAATGCGGTCCAGCACGTCGAGCGTGCTGCTGCCCATGCGCGCCAGCGCGGCGTCGGGCATCTGAAACGCGAGCCATTCCGAAGCCGCGGGCAGTCCCCAGTGATAACCCGCGAACACCACCGCGAGCGTGACTGCCACCGACGCCAGCGCCCAGCGCCAGCGGCGTTGCAGCCGCACCACGAGACCATCCTCGAAGCCGGTAGCGGCGAGCATGCGCGCCATGCCCGCGTGGTCGCGCACTTCGCAATGCGCGCCACCGGGGAACGAAATCAGCCGGGGCGCCGCGCCCATCGGCTCGGATACCCGCAGCGCGGTGACGGGATCGTCGCGCGCAATACCGTGGCCGCGCAGTTGCAAAACGTCCCCGGCAAGCGACAGGGTAACAGCGTGCGCGAGCGCGCTGCGGCCGTCAAAATAAGTGGCGTTGACGATGACCGCTTCGCCGCCGGGTGCGGCCTTCGGCGTGCCGGTGTCAGAAGGAGATATCGACATCGAAAACGTTGGCGGTTTCTTCGCCCAGCGCATTGACGGCCTGCTGCTCCTGCGCAAAAAACTCGTCCAGGCTGCTCTGCGCGTTCAACGCCATGTGCGTGAGCCGGTAACGCGCGACGCGGATATCGGCGAAGGGTTTGAACAGGCCCAGCGTCAGGATGATGGCGATGAAATTGGTGAAGTAGATTTTAAACAGGTCGCGCGCGCGTACGTGGCTGGCCATCACATGCACGCCGAGCGCGGTGTGGTTCCACACCAGATTTTGTATGCGTGCGGCGAACCACGGGCCGACCAGCAGAAAAAACACCAGATAAAAAACCATGATCACCATGAATATAACGCCGATCAGCTTGCCGACCACCTCGGGGTTCTTGCTCTTGAAGCCGTCGAAAATGCCGGGTGACGCGAGATGAATGCCGTAGACAATAAGGGGGATCAACAGCCCCATCAGAAACATGAGGCCGAGTATTTTCAGGTAAATGCGATAGAAATCCCCGGCCTTCGCGCTGAAGTGAAAGGGCGCCGTGCCATATGCACTGTGATTGTGCTGGTATTCCTTGATGCGCTGGTGCGCCAGCGGCATCAAGCCGCCCAGCGTGAGATAACTCGCGATCGGCCATACCAGAAAAGCCTCGTAAGCATCCTTGACCGATCCGGTAAAACGAAACCGCAGGCCACGATAGCTGCTGTTGTGCAGCCGGAAGCACAACGAACGCTGCAGCAGCCATGGAAACACCGCCAGCAAAATCAGCAGAATCAATAACCCCAGCCGCATGCTGACGGCAAACGCGCCGTTATACGCCACCAGCAACACAATGCCGGTGATGCGGCCCTTCAAAATCGCCACCGGATCACCGTGGTAATCGAAGCCATGCCCCATCAACGCGGTGTTGCGATAAAAATACTGCAGGCGCCGCACCTTGGCCCACGCCGAATAAATGCCGAGCGTCAGAATGGTTAGCGCGAGATTGACGATCCAGATGCGAAAATACTCGCTGCCGTTGCCGGTGAACTCGATTTGTCCGTTCGGGGTGCTGCTCGCTTCCGGGGTCATGGTGGCGCTCCCTTGGGTTTTACGGTACGGCTACTTTCACCGTCGCATTACAGCATGATTTTATGCCGGGCGTGCAGGCCGCGCACGCGCCGGGGGCGTTTCGCCGATGGGGCTATCATGTGAACCCGCGCGCACGTAAGGCGCGGGGCGGTAGCATCAGAAAATCAAAAGCACGAATGGCGGAATGGAGGGAAGGTGAAGCGAAAGCAAATGTCGATTATTGCCGCGATGGTTATCGCGGCCTGCAACACGCCGGTGTTTGCCGCCGACGCCTGGCCGGTGCGCCCGGTGCGGCTGGTGTTGTCATTCGGCGCCCCTGGCGGGGCACCTGACATGATCGCGCGGCTGACGGCGCCGAAACTCACCGAGCTATGGGGCAGGCAAGTGGTGGTCGATCCGCGTTCCGGGGCGGGCGGCGTGCTCGGCACCGAGATCGGCGCCAAGGCCCAGCCGGACGGCCACACCATCGTGATGGTCAGCCCCGCGCATGCCATCAACCCGGCGCTGCGCAAGCTGCCGTACGATTCGGTTAAGGATTTCGAGCCGGTGACCAAACTCGCGGAGGTGCCGAACATCCTGGCGATTTATCCGCCGGTGGGCGCGAAAAATGTGCAGGAACTCGCCGCGCTCGCGAAAGCCAAGCCGGGCGCGTATTCCTTCGGCTCGGCGGGCATCGGTTCGTCGCAGCATCTCGCGGGCGAACTGTTTCGCAAAGTGGCGGGCGTCAATCTGCTGCACGTGCCGTATAAAGGCGGCGGCGCGGTGGTGCTCGACCTCATCGCCGGGCGCGTACACCTGACCTTCGGTTCCGCCACGGCGCTGCCGCATATTCGCGCCGGACGGCTGCGCGCGCTGGCCGTGACCACCTTGAAGCGTTCACCCGCCATGACGGACATCCCTACGCTCCATGAATCGGGCTACCCCAACTTCGAAGCGGCGGCGTGGTACGGCATGATGGCGCCCGCGCGCACACCTGCGACCATCGTCAACAAACTGCACAAGGATTTTTCAGCGGTGCTGCAAATGCCCGACGTGCGCGATCATCTGCTGACCGACACCGTGAATGCCGCGCCATCGGCGTCGCCCAGGGCATTTGCGGATTTTCTGGCGGCAGAGACGGCGAAGTGGGGCGCGCTGGTGCGGGAGACGGGCGCGAAGGCGGAGTGACGGATTGCATCGGTCATTCGCGGCGTGCGCTGTGCATACGGGAGTGCAACGCGCCCATGCGGTTTGTTGCTATTTTATTGCGTGACGGGGAGAGGTTGTGTGGTCGCGGGGACGGCACGCATTGATTGTGCTGCTAACGAAAGAATTGAACGGCGCGCCGCTTTTGGCGCGTCCGCTCGAATGCCGGGTTGGGCGTCATTCTCCCATGGCATTCGCGGTGTTCGCTTTGGGCCATGGAAACCTACAAGCTCTTCCGCGTGAGATGATTGAGCACCCTCTGAATGCGCTCGACCCGCTCGCTGACACTTGCGACTTCCTCGACGCTGGGAAGCTTAAAGCCAACGTGCATCTTCAGCGTGTTGTCCCGGTCGTGCAGGACTGGCTCCCCATCAAGCGCCTTCATCCACACGCTATGCAGCAGTCGATTTCTCTGAGTGGTTGCCACTTCGGCATCGTCGAGGACCTGGTTGAGCGTTTCGACCATGTCATCTTCCTTGCCATATCGCTCAGCAATGTGTTCTCGGGCGCGATCCCGTAACGTCTTAGCCATTCCGCGGGTCTCGTTCCAGTAACCTGTATCGTCAATCGAGATCCCAAGCATTCGCTTGATCGCTAGCCGAAGCGTGTGGTCTAGATGACTGTGTCGGATCTGCAGGCGGCCAAGTTCACGAAGGATGTCATCGTTAGGCACGTAGAACTCGGTCTCGGCGCTCACTC
>DHVE01000062.1 GCA_002412495.1 Betaproteobacteria bacterium UBA5216 | reverse complement strand
AACTCGGGAATGTATGATGCGCAGCAGTCACCCGGCACGATGCAGCGATAGCCGCGGTCGTTGGCTTCGCGCACTGTGGTATGCACGCACACTTCGGTCGTTACGCCGCACACGATCAGATTTTCGATGTCGCGGTTACGCAAAATAGTATGCAAATCCGTTGCGTAAAACGCGCCCTTGCCAGGCTTGTCGATCACCGGTTCGCAGGTGAGTGGATACAGCGCAGTTACGATGTCGTGACCCGCTTCACCGCGAACCAGAATGCGACCCATCGGGCCAATGGCGCCGATGCGCAGGCTCGGCGCCCCGCGCTCCACCTTGGCGCGCGGCGCATCGTTCAAGTCGGGGCGATGGCCTTCGCGGGTGTGAATCACCAGCAAGCGTTGCTCGCGCGCGCAGTTGAGTAACAGCCTGCACGGCTCAACCGCAGCCTGCAGCAACGTGACGTCATTCCCCAAGGATTCGCCAAAGCCGCCTGGCTCGAGAAAATCGCGCTGCATGTCGATAAGAATGACGGCGGTACGGGCCGGGTCTATGGCTATCGGCTGGGGACTGGCATTGATAGTTACAGTGGGCATTGATGCTAATGTCACAGGATCAATCGAAACAAAGGGCGGTTGGCGGATACGATCTCTTTCGGGTGGCTGTGTATGAAACTCACGCAAGATTCACGCCAAAGCGATCCGGCGGCAGATTCCTTAGAAATGCCACAGGTTCATAAATTTTGGCTTTTACAAGGAGGGCGTGGCGCTCAATTTCGGGCACACACACCAGAATTTGCGTTATTTTGGTGCCCCGGGGTCAGGTATTCGGCCGCACCGAAATGCCTTCAGTCACTAAAGACGCGCGCCAGCCGCCTAACCTGTAAACGGGGCGTAGATACTCTACTGGCCACTCGTATCGTGCAACGGTGGGGCGCTGCAAAGCAGCCCGAGCACTTCGGACCCTTTTGCAACCGTGCCGCCCGCGCACGGCACGAATCGCAACGAACCGAGCAGGGGCGTCGCCAACGGGTCACGTCATCAGGGATAGCGGCGCCCCACACTCTCATCGAGACTGCGCACCATGATTCTGATTTCAGGTCCGATTGAATGCATTGAACTCATCCGTTACCTACCGGCATCAAGCCAATCGATGGCACCAGGAAAGTGCAATTCGCACATAGCGCGAAGCGCAAGCGTCACTCTTTAATTCGAGCTAACACACATAAAAACATAAGCATTTGTTTTATTACAAGGGAAAATTCTCCGCTTGTGGCATGGTTTGTGCGTCGCAATATTTCGAAGACGAACGTTTAATTAAGGAGATCTTCATGTTTGCTCGCCACCTTGCTGTTGCTTTAACCAGCGTGCTCGCCACCATCATGATGAGTACGTGGGCTTTCGCAAACGATCCGGTTAAAGAACCGGTGATACTGGTCGCCACACCATCGCTGAACGATCAACTCTTTGGCGCGAGCGTGGTGATCGCCACGCCACTCGGCAATGGCCAGCACATCGGTTTCTTTCTGAACCGTCCGACGCCGATCACGCTCGGCGAAATGTTCCCGGATCACGAGCCGTCCAAGAAAGTTACCGACCCGATTTTCCTCGGCGGCCCTGAAAGCGTCGGCGCGTTATTCGCACTGGTGCAGCGCCCAAACCCCGGGAGTTCCGGCGGCATAAAGCTCGCCGCCGATCTCTATCTGGAGATTGAGCGCGAGAAAGTGGACGGTGCGATCGAAAACGAACACGGCCACGCACGTTTCTTTACCGGCATCGTGGTTTGGCAGCCTGGCGAGTTGGTGTCCGAAATTCGTGGTAACTTCTGGTACGTTCAGGATGCCGACTCAACTCTGGTGCTGCGTAAGTCCACCACGGGCATGTGGGAAGATCTGATCAAACGCATCGATAACAACCGGCACGCCATTACGGCTAGCATCTCATTCCTTGCTGACCCGGACTTGCGCCTCGTGCCGTTTCGCGAATGAACCCCTTGATCGCATGAACCCCTTGATCAATAAGGTGCCAAATTTGCGTCCGGTGAGGTATGGTCGAGCGCGAATCATTTCAGGACGTGTCCCTCAAAACCTTTGGATGTTCCCGTGATCACCATCCGCAAGGAGCGCACCCAAGACACGGCTGCCGTGCGGAAAGTGCATATTGCTGCTTTTCCCACGGCTGCCGAAGCTGACTTGGTGGAACAATTGCGCATTGCAGGCAGGAATGCCGTATCGCTCGTCGCGGAGACGGAAGGCTGCGTTATCGGGCATATTGTCTTTACCCCGGTAAAGTGCGATCCGCCGCTCAATGTCATTGCCTACGGATTGGGACCGATGGCAGTGGTGCCGGGTCACGAAAGACATGCCGTGGGACGCCGGCTGGTGCAGAATGGCCTCGCGGAATGTCACGCCCGCGACGCCTGCATGGTCGTGGTACTGGGCGACTACGGATATTACAGCCGCTTCGGTTTCGAGCGGGCAAGCCGGCACGGCTTGCGTAACGAGTTCGGTGTGGAAGAGTCTTTTATGGTGTTCATGCTGGAGGCGCGCGCTCACCCGCCACCCTCAACGCTGATCAAATACGCGCCTGAATTTAGAACATTGCCAAGGGGTGCGGGCATGTAGTCGGCGGCAAACCCGCCACGCCGAGAATCGGTGTTTTGGCGGCGATATATATGTTATTGATTGATCGCGAACGGTACGGCGACGGTATCTGAGGCTTCGACGACGCGCAATGCGCGGTGTGCCGGTGGGGCATGAGGGATGCCTTCAATCGGCGCTTCATCGGTACCCACCGTGTCGCGCGTGATGGCCTCGGCGCGCTTGCGTGCGACCTCGGGATCATTGACCCACTGTTTATAAAATTCGTAAGGGCACTCCGCCACGCCCTGATCGCCCTCATGCGAATTGATGAGTCCTGTGTAGCCACGGTGCAGCAGCTTGAACAAGTGATTCTCGCTCTGGCTGTTTTTGCGGAAATCGCGAATCAGAAATTTCGAAAGCGAAGCATACTGCACGCCCATTTCTTCTTCGCCACATTCGCCCAGCGTACGGCCGTCGAAGCCGATGATCGCGGAATGGCCAAAATAGGAATACACGCCATCAAAGCCCGCCGCATTGGCCACCGCAACATACGTGTTGTTGGCGAACGCCATGGCCTTGGAGATCAAGATCTGCTGCTCCTTCGCCGGATACATATAGCCCTGGCAGCGGATAATCAGTTCCGCTCCCTTCATCGCACAATCGCGCCAAATCTCCGGGTAGTTGCCGTCGTCGCAGATAATCAGGCTGATTTTCAAGCCTTTCGGCCCGTCGCTGACATAGGTGCAGTTGCCGGGATACCACCCCTCTATCGGCGTCCACGCCATGATCTTGCGGTACTTCTGCACGATCTCGCCCTGGTCGTTCATCAGGATCAGCGTGTTGTAAGGCGCTTTGTTCGGATGCGCTTCGTGACGCTCACCGGTCAGTGAAAACACGCCCCACACTTTGGATTTGCGGCATGCCGCAGCAAAGATTTCGGTTTCGGCGCCGGGTACCGTGGCTGCGGTGTCGTACATCTCCTGCGCATCGTACATGATGCCGTGGGTGCTGTACTCGGGAAAGATGACGAGGTCCATGCCGGGCAAGCCGAGCTTCATGCCTTCGATCATTTTCGCGATGCTGCGCGCGTTCTCGAGCACTTCCGCCTTGCTGTGCAGGCGCGGCATCTTGTAATTGACGACGGCTACGCCGACACTGTCTTTGCTGCTGGATATATCGCCGTGGTGCATGGGGGTCTCCTTGGGTTAGCTCAGTGACTGATCATCCACGGTCGTTTGTCCGGGAACGATTTCGGACTTCCCGCGGGCATCGCGGTGCTGGCCTTGTGGCCGGCGCTACAGCAGCCGCAACCGGCGCCATGCTGCGCACTCTGCTTCGGCTCGTGGGCGGCGCGTTCGTTGATCGCGTGGGCCTTGCGTGTAAACGCCGACATACCGGCGAATACCGGTGCGGTCATAATGACCCGCTTCGCCGGCGCGCCGCAATCTGTGCATTGCAACGGATCGTTGCGTTCGGCAATCGGGCGCGATGCGGTAAATCCACCACACTTACCGCATTCATATTCATAGTTGGGCATGGCTTTACTCCTTGCGAGGCTGCCGGTGGAAATTACAGGTCGGGCGACAACGGCATGCTGACCGAACCGTCGAGATACTTCACCGGGCCCGCCGCACTCGGGTTGATATCGAATTCAAATATCTGCGTCGGCAGCCAGAGCGTGGCGCAGGCGTTGGGAATATCGACTACGCCGCTGATGTGCCCTTGCACCGGCGCCGTGCCCAGAATGGAATGTGCCTGCGCACCCGAGTAGCCGAATTTCTTCAGATACTCAATCGCGTTCAGACACGCCTGACGATAAGCGACATGTACATCGAGATAGTGCTGTTTGCCGTATTCATCGACCGAAATGCCCTCGAAAATCAGGTAATCGTTGTAGGTGGGCGTGATCGGGCTGGGCTTGAAGATCGGATTCTTGATACCGTAGAGCGCCATGCCGCCCTTGATCAGACTCACCTTCATATGCACCCAACCCGCCATTTCTATCGCGCCGCAGAAGGTAATCTCGCCGTCGCCCTGACTGAAGTGCAGATCGCCCACGCTTAAGCCCGCGCCATCGACATACACCGGGAAAAATATCTTCGAGCCGCGCGACAAGTCCTTGATGTCGCAGTTGCCGCCATGCTCGCGCGGCGGCACGGTACGCGCGCCTTCGGCAGCCGCCTTGGCTCGCGCGGCGCCCGTCGCCTTGCCCAAGTGGGCGGTGGCGGAATTGTTAGCCGCGCACAGCGGCGGCACGCGCATCGGATCGGTGGCCACGAAGTCGCTTTCGCGCTTGTTCCACATGTCTAGCATCTTCTGGTCCGGCAGGCAGCCGATCAGCCCGGGGTGAATCAGCCCAGCAAATTTCACCCCCGGCACGTGCCGCGAACGCGTAAACAAACCTTCGATGTCCCAGATGGATTTCTGCGCCTGCGGGAAGTGATCGGTCAAAAACCCGCCGCCGTTTTTCTTCGAGAAAAATCCGTTGAAACCCCACAGGCTGTCGGGCTTGGCGCCGATGTCGAGCAGGTCTACCACTAACAGGTCACCCGGCTGCGCACCTTTGACGCCCACTGGACCCGACAGGTAATGCACCGTGGTTAAGTCAATGTCGCGCACGTCGTCGGCACTGTCGTTGTTCTTGATATAGCCGCCGGTCCAGTCAAAGGTTTCGAGCACGAAGTCGTCACCTGGCTTGACCCAGCAGGCCATCGGGATATCCGGGTGCCAGCGGTTGTGAATGTTCTCGTTCAACGTTGGCGAACTGGCGAGATCGACTTTGATCAGGGTATCGGGCATGTCATGCTCCTTTCAATGAAATATTTCTTATAAACAAATACTTATGATGACTCTTACTAGACGGATAAATACTGCTTGATGCGGGTGACGTCGGTATCGGCGCGCGTGGTCTCATGCACCAGGCGCCCACCTTCGATCACGAACAGCCGGTCGGCTACCGCCATCGCGAAACTCAGCACCTGCTCCGAGACAATGATGGTGATTTTTTTTAACTGCCGTATTTCGTTCAGCGCCTTGGCGATGTCCTTGATGATCGACGGCTGTATGCCTTCGGTCGGCTCATCGAGCAGCAATACTTTCGGCTCGGTAACCAGCGCGCGCGCAATCGCCAGTTGTTGCTGCTGACCGCCCGACAGGTTGCCGCCCTTGCGGCGTTTCATATCGAACAGCACCGGAAACAGCGCATAGATTTCGTCTGGAATGCGCCGCGACTTCGCATTTTCCATCCCGGTCAGAATGTTTTCCTCGACGGTGAGCGTGGGGAAAATCATGCGGCCCTGCGGCACGTAAGCAATGCCCTTGGCCACGCGGCGAAAACTTTCATCTTTCGAGACCTCATTGCCAGCCACCTGGATGCTGCCGCTTTTCACCGGCAACACACCCATCAGGCTTTTGAATAGCGTGGTCTTGCCCATGCCGTTGCGTCCCATGATGGCGACGGTTTCGTTCTGGTTGCCCTCGAACGAGATGCCGTGCAGCGCTTCGCTCTGGCCATAGGCCACAAACAGGTCGGTGACTTTCAGCATGGGGGGCTCCTCTTGACGGTTTGCAACTCAGTGACCGAGATAGACATCAATGACTTTTGGATCTTTCTGCACTTGTTCCATCGTACCTTCGGCGAGAATTTTTCCCTGATGCATGACAGTCACCTTGTGCGCGATGCGCTTGACGAACTCCATGTCGTGCTCAATTACGATCACGGAACGCCCTGTGCAAATACGTTGCAGCAGCTCGGCGGTGAGATCACGTTCGCGCGCACTCATGCCGGCAATCGGCTCGTCGAGCAACAGCAACTCGGGCGACTGCATTAGCAGCATGCCGATCTCCAGCCATTGCTTCTGACCGTGGCTGAGGAGCCCCGCCTCCAGGTCCAGCTTGTCGGACAGCATGATGTCTTCGGCGACCACCTGCACCCGCGCCTTCACTTCGTCGTCGCATTTGAAGGCGAGTGCGCCGAGTACCGAGCGCCCCTTCGGGAACGACACTTCGAGGTTTTGAAACACGCTCAGATTTTCGTAGATCGACGGCGTCTGGAATTTGCGGCCGATACCGAGGCGCACGCGCTTGTATTCCGCCATCTTCGTCAATTCAGTATTCTTGAACTTGATGCTGCCCACGCTGGCCTGCGTGCGCCCGCAAATCAGATCCAGCAGCGTGGTTTTGCCCGCGCCGTTGGGGCCGATGA
>DHVE01000127.1 GCA_002412495.1 Betaproteobacteria bacterium UBA5216 | reverse complement strand
TTTCTCGGCGACGTGATTCATCATCAGTTTCAGTTGATGCAGCCGGCGTGGTCCACGCTGGCTTGCACCGACCGGGAGTTGTCACGCTCAACCCGCACGCGGCTGATCGAAGAATACGCCGCCAGCGGCATGCGCCTGCTGCCGGGGCATTTTCCGGCGCCCACCGCCGGGCGCATTGTGCGCCATGGCGGCGCCTTTCGATTTGCGTTTGAGTAGCGCGCCATGAAAATTCCGGAACTATGGCTACTGGCTATAACCGCGTGTTCCATCGCCGCAGCCGATGCGGCGCGCGCGGCGGACGCACCCGCTTATCCATCGCGCCCCATCCGATTTTTGCTGCCGTTCGCGCCGGGCGGCAGCGCCGACGTGATCGGGCGCGTGCTTTCGCCCAAACTCGCGGAAGCCATGGGGCAGCCGTGGGTGGTCGATAATCGCGGCGGCGCGGCGGGCAATATCGCGGCCGAAACCACGGCGCGCGCGGCGCCCGACGGCCACACCGTGTTTCTCGGCCTGAGCACCATCGTCACGGCGAATCCGGCGCTCTACAAGCTTGCGTTCAGCATGGAAAAAGATTTGCAGCCGGTGACCACGCTCACGATGTCGCAATACATTTTTGTGCTGCACCCCGGCGTGCCGGCCAACAGCATCAAGGAGCTCATCGCACTGGCCAAACAAAAACCGCGCGCGCTGAATTTTTCGTCGGGCGGCGTAGGATCGCCGCTGCATCTCGCGGTGGAACTCTTTCAGCGGCGCGCGGGTATCGAGATGGTGCATGTGCCCTTCAAGAGTGGCGGCAGCGCCACGGCCGCCGTGGTCTCGGGCGAAGTGCAAATGGCTGCTTCCAGCATTGCGTCGTCGATGCAGATGATGAAGGCGGGCCGCATCAAGGCCATCGCCACCACTGGCGCGCGGCGTTCGCCCCTCGCGCCGGAATTGCCGACATTGATCGAAGCCGGGTTCCCCGGACTCGACATCAGTTCGTGGTACGGCCTGCTGGTACCCGCCGGCACGCCCGCGGCAATCGTGCAGCGTATCCGTGACGAGGTGCTCAAGGCGGTGCAGTTGCCGGATGTGCGACAGGCGCTCACCGGACAGGGTTTGCAAATCGAAACCAGCACGCCGCAGGCGTTCGCGGCACGCATCCGCGCGGACACGCAAACGTGGGCAGAGGTCATCAAGGCCGCCGGCATCAAGGGTGAATAGGCGCGGCCAGCGCGCGCGAAGCCGCGTTATCATCGCCGCTCCGCCCGTTTATCATCAATCACAGGAAAGCAAAACATGCGCATCACGGACCTGAAGGCGTCCATCGTCGAGACCGACATACCCTGGGATTCGCAGGATCACAGTCGCGGCAAGATGCAGGGCGTGGTGGTACAGATTTTCACCGACGCGAACATCACGGGCACCTATTTCGCGTGGGAGCGGCTGTCGACGCGGCGCGGCATCGCCGACACGCTGGTGTTCGCGGTCAAGCCGTTTATCGTCGGCAAAAATCCGTTTGATCGCGAATTGATCTGGCAGACGCTGTCGTCGTGGAGCCGCAAGGGGCTGCCGATGATAGGCGCGGGTGCCATCGATGTGTGCCTGTGGGACATCGCGGGCAAGGCCTTCGGCGTTCCGGTATATCAATTGCTGGGCGCCTATCGCGAGAAGATGCGCGTGTATGCCAGCACCACCACGCTGGGCAAACCGGCGGACTACGCCGACACCGCCAAACAGTTGTGCGCGCAGGGCTACACCGCGATGAAGCTGCATGTAAAGGGCAAACCGGCGTGGGACATCGAGGCCTGTCAGGCCGCGCGCGCCGCGGCACCGAACATTGACATCATGCTCGACGCCAGCGGTCACTACGACCGGCGGCAAGCCTTGATGGTGGGACGTGAAATCGAGAAGCTCAACTTTCGCTGGTATGAATCGCCATTGCCGGATAACGACATTGAAGGCCAGACGGAACTGGCGCGCGTGCTGGACATTCCCATCGCGGGCGCCGAATACCTGTATGAATGCAATCCGGCGCACTACGCGCCATACATTGCCGGCCATGTGGTCGACATCGTGCGCACCGATGCGCGGCGCGGCATCACCCCCGCGAAAAAAATCGCCGACATGTGCGCCGGGTTTCACATGAATTGCGAACTGCATTCGTGGGGATCGATCATCGGGCAAGCCGCCAATCTGCACGTGATGGCGGCAATCCCGAATTGCGAATTTTTTGAACAGGCGGTGCCGCTCGACCGCTTTGAAGTGTGCGCCAAGGATCATTTCACCATCGACAGCGAAGGTTATGTGCACGTGCCGGTCCGGCCGGGCATGGGGGTCGAGCTGGATTGGGATGCCATCGACAAACGCACGGTATATCGTGCCGGATAAGCGGCGCATGAAAATACACCTCGCGCCCCTGACGGCGCGTCTGCTCTGCGGCGCGGCGGGATGCATCGTCGCAACCACGGTCGCGGCGCAGGGCGCGTATCCGGCAAGGCCCGTGCGGTTTGTCGTGCCGTATCCGCCGGGCGGCAGCACGGACCCGATCGCGCGCCTGATCGGCACCCATCTCTCGGCAAGCTGGGGCCAGCAGGTGGTGGTGGAAAACCGCCCGGGCGGCGATACCATCATTGGCACCGGCATCGTGGCAAAAGCGCCCGCGGACGGCCACACCATTCTGTACGCGGCCACCACGCACGTGATCATTCCGCTGCTGCACAAGAACCTGCCGTTTGATTCGATGCGCGATTTCATACCGGTGGCGACCATCGCGCGCAACGAAAAACTGCTGGTCACGCACCCGGCGGTACCCGCCACGACGCTGGCCGAGCTGATCACCTATGCGAAGGCCAATCCCGGGAAACTGAATTTTGCGATGACGGCCAGCGGCAGCGCGAATCATCTCGCCAACGAAATGCTCAACATTCAGGCGGGCATCCGCACGCTGCAAGTGCCCTACAAAGGCGCGGGCCCCGCGCTCACCGATTTGATGGGCGGCCATGTGCATCTGCTGTTTGCGTTGCCGATCTCGGTGATCCAGCACATCAGGGCCGGTTCGTTGCGTGGCATCGCCATTTCCGGCGACACTCGCCTGTCGTCATTGCCGCGTGTTGCCACGTTCACCGAAGCGGGCATGCCCAAGTTCGAGGTAAGCACGTGGCAAGGTATCCTCGCGCCGGCGCGCGTGCCGGTTAGCGTCGTCAACCGGATTTCACGCGAAGTCGCGCAGATACTCGCCGCGCGCGACGTGCAGGAAAAGCTGATGGCACAGGGCGCCGCGCCGTATGCATCCACGCCAGCGCAATTTTCAGCACTGATCAATGCCGAATCCGCGCGTTACGCGAAGGTGATCGAGGCGGCGAACATTCGCCTGGATAACCGATAAGCCTTTGTTTTTAAATTATTTTTTACTAACCATGCCAACCGCACCAGCCGCTTCCCGCCGCGGCATATACTCCGCCCGGCCAACGCTTCCTGATGCACAATTTCGCACCGTCCCCACGAAACCATCGGTACATTTTCCGAGACTACGCCACCCTTAACAGCCAGAGGCCCGCGCATGACCATCCGTTCGTTACAACACATCGCGCTCACCGTGCCGGACGTTGCCGCCGGCCAACAGTTTTATACCGACTTCGGCATGCACGCTAAAGACGGTAACGCCGGCGAACAAGTCGTGATGCGCTGCCACGGCCGCGATCAGGATCAGATCCTTTTGATCGAAGGCGCAAAAAAGCGCCTGCACCACGTGTGTTTTGGCGCGCGCGCCGATGCCATCAAAGAGATCACGCAGCGGCTCGAAAAAAACGGCCACAAGCTGGTGGATGCGCCGCGCGAGTCTCCAGCGGACGGCATCTGGTTTCACGATCCCGACGGCATGCTGGTGAATGTGCGCGACGCCGCGCCCGCGCCGTGGCTGCCCGCGCCCGAGTGGAAAATCAATAATCCTGGGCATCTGAATCGCGCGGGCACGGTGGGCCATCCGCCGCGCGACATGCCCGTCCAGCCACGCCGCCTCGGCCACACGCTGCGTTTCACCGCGGACCTCGACAAACAAACGGATTTCTACACCCGCATCGTCGGTATGAAACTCTCGGACCGCGCGGCGGACATCGTGTCATTCATGCGCAACGGCGAGGGCGGCAGCGATCATCATGTGATGGGCTTCATCAAAAGCGACCGGCCCGGTTATCACCACGCCAGTTTTGAAGTCGCCAATCTCGACGAACTCGGCGTCGGCGCCTGCCGCATGATCGACAAAGGTTATCGCAACGGTTGGGGCATGGGACGGCATGTCATCGGCTCGAATTTCTTTCACTACATCCGTGATCCGTGGGGCAGTCTGGTTGAATATTTCTGCGACGTGGACTACATCCCCGCCGACTACAACTGGATACCGAAGGATTACCCGCCCGCCGATGCGTTATATGCGTGGGGCCCGAACGTGCCGGATGATTTCGGCACAAACTTTGAAGCACTGGATTAGCGCGGCACATCCCGCCATAGCAGGCAAAGCTGTTGATTGACAAGCCTGTACACGCGACCGCATCATAGCCGCGGCCAGACGCGTGGCCACGGCATAGCCAGAAATGCCCGAAAACAGGAGATTGATCATGTCCCTTAATTGCCAATCCGCCATGCAACGTGCGGGGTTGCCACTGCCGGCAATGCTCGTGGCACTTGCATTGGCCCCATGCCTGCACGCGCAAGCACAACCCGCCGCGAATACCGGCGCGCCGTATCCGGTACGCCCCATCCGTTATGTCGTGGCATTTGCACCCGGCGGCCTCAACGATCTCATGGCGCGCATGGTCGGGCAAAAATTGTCGGAAGCGACCGGACAGCCGGTGATCATCGATAACCGCCCCGGCGCGGGCGGCAATCTGGGCACGGAACTGGTGGCCAAATCAAGTCCCGACGGCTACACGCTGCTGAACATCAGCACCGCGCAGGCGATCTCGGCCACGCTCTACAGCAAGCTCGGCTACAACCTCGAACGCGATCTCGCGCCGGTGGCGCTGCTCGGCAGTTCGCCGCTGATTATCGGCATTCATACGGGCGTCAACGCGCGCAATGTCGCGGAATTCTCTGCGGTATCCAAACAAAAGCCGTTGAGTTATGCCTCCGGTGGCATCGGCACCATCAGTCATTTGTCGGGTGAAATGTTGAAGCGCGCGCTTGGATTCAACATGACCCACGTACCCTACAAGGGGGCCGGCCCCGCCGTCGCCGACATCATGGGCGGTCAGGTGCAATTGATGATCAACGCGGTGCCCGAGTTGTTTCCCGCCGTGAAGTCCGGCCGCATGCGCTGCATCGGCGTGATGGCGGAGAAGCGACACCCCTTTCTGCCCGACATCCCCACGCTGATCGAGCAAGGCCACAAGGAATTCGTCATGGGCAATTGGGTCGGCATCGTTACAGCGGCAGGCGCACCGAATGGCGCCATCAACAAGCTCTCCGGCGAAATCAACCGCATCCTGAAGCAGCCCGATATCGTGGATAAACTTGCACAGCAAGGTGTTGATCCCCTGCAAAGCACCCCGGAATCCTTTGGCCGGCATATCAAGGCCGAGACCGCGCGCTTTGGGAAAGCGGTCAAGGAATCCGGCGCGCGGGTGGATTAGGCGTCGTTAACGCATCTGGCCGTTTTGCACTCAGCTTGGATCACGACCGTCAACGGGCGGCGTGGTCAACGCGGCGCGCGTGTCCCGGCGCTATCTTGCCGGTCAGCGCGTCGCTCATCCAGTCCGCGACTCCACGCGCGAACACTAACCGGCTGCGCGACGATATTGTGAAAACGCTGAACGCGCCGGAAGTGAAGGCGTAAGCTCCCCTGAATTGCG
>DHVE01000009.1:10518-71317 GCA_002412495.1 Betaproteobacteria bacterium UBA5216 | reverse complement strand
CTTACAAGGCGGTTGCTCTACCACTGAGCTATACCGGCGCAGCGGCGCATTATACCTGCGCCACGCGTCCGCGCACCGCCCGGCATGCCCGTCCGAAAACCATCGGGCATCGCCCTATAATGGGCGCCTTTTACAAGCGGACAGACTGTGACAACCCTGAACAACAAACCGCCGGTGGGACTCATCGGCATCGGCCTGATGGGCATGGCCTGCGCCAAGCGCATGCGCGCGGCCGGAATCGAACTGCTGGGCTACGACGTCGATACGAAAAAACTCGGCGCGTTCAAGCAAATCGGCGGCAAAGCCGCCAACTCGGTCGGCGAGATCGCTGCCACCTGCAACCAGGTCGTACTGGCCGTATTCAACACCGACCAGGTTGAACAAACAGTGGATACATTGGTTAAGGCGCGCCCCGCCGGCGCGGCACCGCTCATCGCGTTGTGCGTCAGCACATGCGACCCCGACCGCATTTCCGCGCTGGTCGCGCGCACGCCCGCCGGCAAAGTGCGCTACGTCGAAGCACCCGTCTCCGGCACCAGCCAGCAAACCGAAACCGGCGACGCGCTCGGCATGATCGGCGGCGACCCGGCGGCGGCGGACGAAGCGCGGGACGTACTGGACGCCATATGCCCGCGCCGACATCACCTGGGCGCGGCGGGCAACGGCGGCCGCGCGAAACTCGCCATCAACCTGATATTGGGCGTGAACCGCGCGGCGCTGGCCGAAGGCCTGGTATTCGCGCAAAAGCTCGGCCTCGACCCCGGCGCCTTTTTGAAAGTCGCGCGCGAATCGGCGGCGCAATCACAGGTGATGGACATCAAAGGCCCGAAAATGGTCAGCGGCGACTACACGCCGCACGGCTTTATCACCCAGACGCGCAAAGACTTTTTGATGATGCTCGAACAGGCCAAGGCGCGCGGACAAGGACTGCCACTGGCGGAAACCTACGTCAGCATTGTTGATGGATGCGTGGCCGCGGGCGAAGGCGAACTTGATAATTCGGCGGTGATTGAAGAGATACGGCGCCGGAAGCCAGCGACGTAAATTTGTACGGCATCCATCAACCTGTGCTGGGTGTGCCGGCATGCAAAGTTTGCATACGGCGCAAGAAGGATTGCGCCCTAATCCCCCTACCCCCCTACAACACTTCCCGTGTCACCGACCGCGCATCCCCAAAACTAGCCACATAAACCGAATGCGTCCCCGGCCCGCCCGCCACGAGAATCCCGATCCCTTCCGGTCCGCGCGACACCGGCAGCAAAGTATCCGTCGTAATCGTTCCCAACTCTTCCGACCGCGCCGTCTGCGTGCGCGCGAGTTCCATCTTTGCCATGCGCCCGGCGGACATTTTCGAAGCTTCCCACAAGCGGCGTTTTACATCGGCCTTGCTCAAGCCACCCGCGTGCATTACCTCCGCGTGCTCGGGTGACATGATGATCCACGGCTCGCCAGAGATCCAGTAATCGTTGCTGGTGGGAAACGCCATGGTATCGGCGATCACGCGGATCAGATCATCGGCATCCTTGGCATGCGTGTTCATATTGTGCGTACCCGCCGCGCCAATCACGGTGACGGTGCTTTGATCGCGCTTGAAACCGCGCTCGACATGCAGTGCTTCCCACGGGCTTTGTGCTTCATTTTCGGCGCAGCAGAATGAAAACTTGCCAGGCATGCCTTGGGTGGCGCGATCCATTTCGCCGGGCAATGCGCCCCCCAGGTTTTGCAGGATCAGCCGCAGCGCGCGGCCGAGCGTGGCGTTCGCCACCGTGCCCTGTCCCAGACAATTCATGCCACCGTTGACGCCCAGTTGCTCGGCGATCGGCCCGTTGACCACCAGCCACACCGCGACAGGGTTGGTGGTGGCCTGTATGCCCTGCAGATTGAACTCGGGCGCGGCCATTGCCTGCACCGCCGCGATCAGCACCGGCAGATAATCCGCGCGGCAGCCCGCCATCACGGCGTTGATCGCGATGCGCTCGACGGTGGCCGCGCCAAAACCGGGCGCCACCTTGGCAATCAACTCGTCGGGTTTGCGCGGGGTGCACGAGAGCATGCGCTCCACGCGTTCGCGCGTGGGCGGCACGACGGGCAATCCGTCGCTCCAGCGCCGCGCATGAAAAAATTCGATCAGCTCGTCGAGATCATCCGGCGCCTCGACCAGCATCGCGCGCGTGAGCGGAGTCGCGGGAACGGCGCTCATTTTGCCGCCGCCAGTTTGACGATTTCACCCACGCATTTGTCCGCGAGCGCGCGCACTTCATTGCGCGTGCGGCTGCCAAAGGGATGCGGAATCACCGCCAGCGGCAGGCCGGGATGTCCCAGCGCGCGCGCCTGCGCCTTGCCCAATCCGATGAACGCATTCGACACCACCGTGATCGCGGCGCGTCCGCGCTTGGCGATTTCTACACTGTCGTGGACACTCCACGACGTGCAGGAGCCTCAGTCGCCGGAGCCGGTGACCACCAGGTCGCACTGCGCGGCGAGTTCGTCGATGACTTCTTGCGTGGCCGGCATCGACGCGCCGCGTTTGGCGCGTTTTATCACGGTTTTCACGCCAAAACGGGTGGTCAGCAGTTCGGCGATGTCGTCGGCCAGCAAATTGAAATTGGGCTTGGCGTTGTCGATAAAGCCGACCACCTTGCCGGAAAGATCATTCACCGCACGCCGCATGTTCTGCAAGGCCTCCGGACTGGGGGCTGTCGGATCATAAACCTGAGTCACTTATAACTCCTTGTTTTAAAACAATTATCCTATGCGCCTGATACGGGCACCCAGCTTGGACAGTTTTTCCTCGATGGCTTCGTAGCCGCGATCCAAATGATAAATGCGATCCACGACCGTGGTGCCGCGCGCAACCAATCCGGCGATTACCAAGCTCGCGGAGGCGCGCAGATCCGTCGCCATCACAGTGGCGCCATCCAGCGCGGCGACGCCTTTCACCACAGCGGTATTGCCATCGACTTCAATGTCCGCGCCGAGACGTTGCAGCTCTTGCACGTGCATGAAGCGATTTTCGAATATATCTTCATGCACCACGCCCGCGCCATCCGCCACGCAGTTCAGCGCGACAAACTGCGCCTGCATGTCGGTGGGAAAAGCGGGATACGGCGCGGTGCGCAGGTTCACCGCCTTCAAACGCCCGCTGGCTTCAACGCTGATCCAGTCGTCACCGGTTTCAATTTTTGCGCCGGCCTCGCGCAGTTTGTTGAGCACCGCATCGAGCGTGCCGGGCCGCGCGCCGGTAACGCGCACCTTACCGCCGCTCACCGCCGCCGCCACCAGAAAGGTGCCGGTTTCGATACGGTCGGGCATCACCGTGTGGCGCGCGCCCTGCAATGCCGCAACACCCTCGACGGTGATGGTGTCGGTGCCCGCGCCCTTGATGTTCGCGCCCATCGCCGAGAGGCACGCCGCCAGATCCACCACCTCGGGTTCGCGCGCCGCGTTTTCAATCACGGTCGTGCCCTCGGCCAGCGTCGCCGCCATCATGAGGTTTTCGGTGCCGGTCACGGTGACGAGATCCATGCAAATGCGCGCGCCCTTCAGGCGCGGCGCGCGCACGATCATGTAGCCGTGATCCATGGTGATGGTGGCGCCCATCGCCTGCAAGCCTTTCAAGTGCTGATCCACCGGACGCAGCCCGATCGCGCACCCGCCCGGCAACGACACGCGGGCTTCGCCAAATCGCGTCGTCAGCGGCCCCAGCACCAGCACCGACGCGCGCATGGTTTTCACCATGTCGTACGGCGCTTCGGGCGTGTGGATATTCGATGCGCGCAACTCGATGCCGAGCTTGTCGTCCATCGACACCGCCACGCCCATCTGCCCCAGCAGCGACAGCATGGTCGTGACATCGCGCAGATGCGGCACGTTGCCTATGGTCAGCGGCTCCGCCGTCAGCAGCGCCGCACACAATATCGGCAGCGCCGCGTTCTTGGCGCCCGAAATCGCCACTTCGCCCGTGAGCGGCACGCCGCCTTCTATTGCCAGTTTTTCCACGCGCTAACCCTTTGCCGCCCAATCCTCGGGCGTGAGCGTCTGCATCGACAGCGCGTGAATTTCCTCGCGCATGCGGTCGCCCAGCGCCTTGTACACCAGTTGATGCCGCTGCACGCGCGATTTGTCGCGGAACAACGCGCTGACGATGACCGCCTCGAAATGCGCGCCGTCGCCCGTCACGGCAACATGATCGCACTGCATGCCGTTTTGAATATAGCCTTGGAGTTGTTCGGGTGTCGTCATGATGGGTTTAATGCCTCAGTTTGTAACCGGATTTGATCAGCCAGAGCGCCAGCAATGATATGCCCGCGAACACCGCCGACACAATGCCCAGACTGACCCACGGCGAAACATCGCCGCGCCCGAAAAAGCCGTAGCGAAAGCCGTCGATCATGTAGAAAATCGGATTGAGATACGATACTTTCTGCCAGAACGGCGGCAGCGAGTGTATCGAATAAAACACGCCCGCAAGGAACGTCAGCGGCAGAATGATGAAATTGGTGAATACCGACAGTTCGTCCACCTTGTCGGAATGCATGCCGGCGACGATGCCCATCGCGCCCATCACACCGCTGCCCGTCACCGCGAAAGCCAGCGCCCACAGCGGATGCTCCAGCGGAACCGGCACGAACCACAGCGTGACCAGAAACATGCCCGCCCCCACCGTCAGGCCGCGACCCATCGCCGCCAGCAGGTAAGCAAAGAAAAACTCGCGATGCGAAATGGGCGGCAACAGCACAAACACGATGTTGCCCTGCATCTTGGATTGCATCAGGCTCGATGAACTGTTGGCAAATGCATTTTGCAGCACCGACATCATCGCCAGACCGGGAATCAGAAACGCGGCATATTCGACGCCCGGAAACACCTCGACCTGCCCGCGCAACGTGTGCGCGAAAACCAGCAGATACAGCAGCGCCGTCAACACGGGCGCCAACACGGTTTGCACCGCGACTTTCCAGAAGCGCAGCCATTCCTTCAGAAACAGGGTGTAGAAGCCGGTCATTTTTCCGTTAGGTGTGAGGCGTTAAGCGTGAGGCGCAATACCTCCGCCCCTTCCCCCGCTTGCGGGGGAAGGCTGGGATGGGGGCACGCCTCACCACTCACGCCTCCCGCTGCATGATTTGCACAAACACTTCTTCCAGATCCGGCTGCATCACTTCCATTTCCTGCACTTTGATGCCGGCATTGCGAATAGCCGCCATGATGCCTTCCAGTTCGACATAATCCTTCAACGCGAGACGGCAACCGCCATCCGCATGGCCCACGAGCAACGGCTTTAGTGTGTCGGGCAAGGTATCCGGCAACAGCCGCAGATCCACATAACATCCCGAATGCTTGCGCAGCAGGTTCTGCGTGGTATCGAGCGCAACCACGCGGCCCTGCTTCAGCATGGCGATGCGCCCGCATAACGCCTCGGCTTCTTCGAGGTAGTGCGTGGTCAGCACGATGGTGTGGCCGTCTTCATTGAGACTGCGTATGAAGCGCCACAATCCCTGGCGCAGCTCGACGTCAACGCCGGCCGTTGGTTCGTCGAGAATGATCACCGGCGGCTTGTGCACCAGCGCCTGTGCGACCAGCACGCGCCGTTTCATGCCGCCGGACAACTTGCGCATGTTGGTGTTGGCCTTGTCCGTCAGATCGAGATGTTCGATCACCTCGTCGATCCAGGCGTTGTCCTTGATGCCGAAATAACCCGACTGAAACGTGAGCGTCTCGCGCACCGTGAAAAACGGATCCATCACCAGTTCCTGCGGCACCACGCCCAGGCTCCGGCGCGCGGCACGGTAGTCGCTCACCACGTCGTGCCCCATAACGCGGGCCGTGCCGGATGTCGCGCGAGCGAGCCCCGCGATGATGCTGATCAGGGTGGTCTTGCCCGCGCCATTGGGTCCCAGCAGGCCAAAGAATTCGCCCTGGGCAATCTCCAGATCAACACCATCGAGCGCGCGCAGTTCGTGGTATTGCTTGGTGACTTGTTCGACTTTTATGGCGGGAATCATGGGTGATGCGTTAGACGTGAAGCCTAAGCGGTGAAGCACGCTGCCAGCCGACGCTTGCTGCCCGCGGCGACTGCTTCGCTAAGCGCGCCCTGCGCCCCACGCCTCACGAAACTACCAGCAGCTCGGACACGCCGTACAGCTTGATCAGGCTTTTCAGATTTTCCGGATAGTTCACGTAGCCAATGGCGCGCTTGTCGCGCGCGGCGGCGCGCCGCCATTCAAGCAGCACGCTCACCGCCGTGGAATCCACCTCGGTGACCCCTGCAAGATCCACCGTGATCGACGGCGCCTTGAACACGGCGTTGCCTTCGTCGAGCACCGCGTTTACGTTCGCCAACGTCACCGGACCCGCTAGCGCGGCGCGATCACCGTTCAGCGTAATCATCTCGCCATTACTTTTGCGTGACTTGCGTGCCGCGATTCTTCTCGGCCAGCGCGGTGATCAATCCATCGACGCCGTTTTTCTGCACTTCGGTATTGAAGCTGTTGCGATAGTTTTCGATCAGGCTGATGCCCTCGATCTTCATGTTGTAGACCTTCCAGCCGGCATCGGTTTTTTCCATGCTGTAATCCACTGCCACGGGCGGGCCGCTGTTCTGCTTGATCAGCGACTGCACCACCACCTCGGTGTCGCCCGCCACCGCGCGCAACGGTTTGTATTCCACCGTCTGGTTCTTGTATTGCGTGAACGCAGTGGTGTAAGTGCGCACCAGCATCGTACGGAATTCCGCCACCAGTTTCTTTTGCTGCTCGGGATTGGCCGAGCGCCAGTTGCGGCCCATCGCCAGCTGCGTCATGCGCGGAAAACTGAAATGCGGCAGCACCTTGGCTTCCACCAGTTCAAGCACTTTTTTCTGATTGCCCGACTGTATGTCCTTGTCGGCGCGAATCACAGCGAGCACTTCGTCCGTGACGGATTTCGCCAGCGCATCCGGCGCGGGCATCTGGCCTTGAGCCAACGCGACCGGACCGCAAAAAAACATTAATAAAAACAACATCTTATGTAAATTACGCATGGTATCTCCCAACAGGATTCTCGTCATTGCCACTATTTCTTGTCGCCGCCTTCCGCGGCCTTGCTATACAAAAACTGTCCGATCAATTTTTCGATCACCATCGCCGACTGCGTTTGTTTGATGCGGTCGCCCGAGGCGAGATTGGCGGTATCGCCACCGCCTTCAAGACCGATGTACTGCTCGCCCAGCAAGCCCGAGGTGAGGATCGACGCGCTGGTGTCCTTGGGAAACTTGTAGGACTTGTCGATGCTCATCGACACCGTGGCGACAAATTTTTCGTTGTCAAAACGAATGCCGGATACGCGCCCCACCACCACCCCGGCGCTCTTGATCGGCGCGCGCGGCTTGAGGCCACCGATGTTTTCGAAATTCGCGGTCAACATATAGCTGTCGCCGGCGCTGACGCCACTCATGTTACCGACTTTCATTGCCAGCACCATCAGTGCGCCGATACCCGCCACCACAAATAGCCCTACCCAAAGATCGAGTGTGGATCGCTCCATCATACCCCCCGGAACATGAATGCCGTTAACAAGAAATCTAACGCCAGAATCGCCAGCGAAGACGTGACCACCGTGCGTGTGGTGGCGCCCGATACCCCCTCGGCCGTCGGCGGCGCATCATAACCTTCGAACAACGAAATCCACGTCACGGCAAGGCCGAATACCACGCTTTTGATGACACCGTTCAAAATGTCTTCGCGAAAATCCACCGCGCTTTGCATCTGCGACCAGAACGAGCCTTCGTCCACGCCGATCAGCACCACGCCCACCAGATAACCGCCAAAGACACCCATCGCGCTGAACATCGCCGCCAACAGCGGCATCGAAATGAAGCCCGCCCAGAAACGCGGCGCCACCACCCGCGCTATCGGATCCACCGCCATCATTTCCATCGCCGACAACTGCTCGGTGGCTTTCATCAGGCCGATCTCCGCGGTCATGGCCGACCCGGCGCGGCTGGCGAACAACAACGCCGAAATCACCGGGCCCAGTTCGCGCACCAGCGACAGCGCCACCAGCACGCCGAGCGCGGATTCCGAGCCGTAGGTTTGCAGCGTGTGATAGCCCTGAAACCCGAGCACCATGCCGACGAACAGCCCCGATACGATGATGATAATCAGTGACAACACGCCGGTGAAATACAGTTCGCGCACCACCAGCCGCGGACGGCGAAAGCTCGTGCCGGAACTCAACAAGGTGCGCGCCAGAAAACGCGTGGCGTAACCGAGCCGCAGCATGCCATCGATGGTGGCGGCGCCGACTCTGCGTACCGAAAATCCTTTATGGGTTGCCATGGCCTTGTTTATACATTCAACTTACTTACTTACGTGCAATTCACGCGCTCAATCTCAAATCGTCCGCCAACTTGCGGCTCGGATATTGGTAGGCCACCGGCCCGTCGAACTCGCCATACACAAACTGCCGCACCAGCGGATCGACTGAGTTGCGGATTTCGTCGGGTGTGCCATGCGCCACCATTTTGCCGTCGGACAGATAGTACACGTAGTCAACCACTTCCAGCGCCTCTTGTACGTCGTGGGTGACCACGATGGAAGTCGCGCCGAGCGCGGCATTCAGCGCCTTGATCAGGTTGCTGATGATGCCCATCGCGATCGGATCGAGCCCGGTGAAGGGTTCATCGTACAGCATCAGCATCGGATCGAGCGCGATTGCGCGAGCGAGCGCCACCCGCCGCGCCATGCCGCCCGACAATTCCGCCGGCATTAGCTTGTGCGCGCCGCGCAAGCCCACCGCGTGCAGCTTCATCAGCACCAGATCGCGGATCATCGCTTCAGGCAAGTCCGTGTGTTCGCGCATCTGGAACGCCACGTTGTCGAACACCGACAAATCGGTGAACAGCGCGCCGAACTGGAACATCATGCCCAGGCGGCGGCGCATTTTATATATGCCCGCCTGATCCAGATCGTTGACCAACTGACCGCCGACCCAGACTTCGCCCCGTTTGGCTTTCATCACACCGGCCATCAACCGCAATAATGTGGTCTTGCCGGAACCGCTGATACCCATGATGGCAACGGTGCTGCCGCGCCGGATCGACATATTGATGCCGGTGAGGATGGGACGCGTGCCGTAAGCATAACTTACGTCTTTGATTTCTATGAGATTATTGTCCGACACAGCACGCCAACCGAGACCGGGGTTCAATGGTGTCTTGATTCATGCGCTGATTCTAGCGGCTCGCCGGGGTAATCACAATCTGACGCGCGCTCATATGCCAAAATCAACGCATGCGCAAATCCGAAAGTTCATGTCCAGCAACAGAGACCTCGTGAGCACGTTCGCATTGCAGTTTCAGGGCGTCAACAAAACCTATGCGGGCACGGCGGCGCTGCGCGACTTTACACTCGGCGTCGGTGCGGGTGAATGCTTCGGCCTCGTCGGCGCCAACGGTGCGGGCAAGACCACGCTGATCAAATGCCTGCTCGATTTCTGCGAGCCCGATCACGCCTCGGGTAATAGCGGCACGATTGAAATTTTCGGGGTGTCGCACCGCCAAACAGCGTCGCGCGCGCGTCTGGCCTATCTGCCGGAACGCTTCAACCCGCCGTATTACCTCACTGGCGGCGATTTCTTGCGATATATGGCGCGCCTGCACCGCGTGACGTTTGCGCCCGCCGCCGTGCAAACCCTGCTCGGCGAGCTCGATCTGGATCCCGCCGCGCTCACCCGCCCAGTGCGCGCCTACTCCAAGGGGATGAATCAGAAACTCGGGCTGGCCGCATGCCTGCTGTCACACAAAGACCTGTACGTGCTCGACGAACCGGCAAGCGGCCTCGATCCGAAGGCACGCATCCTGCTCAAGCGCAAACTCAAAGCGCTGCGCGACGAAGGCAAAACCGTTTTTTTCACCTCGCACGTGCTCGCCGACGTTGAGGAAATGTGTGACCGCATCGCGGTGATCGATGGCGGCCAACTGCGTTTTACCGGCACGACCGCCGAATTAATGCGCGATCAAAATGCCGGTGATATCGAACAGGCGTTTATGGCGCTGGTGGCTTGACCACACGCCATGCATGCCCGCCGTGCGCGCGTTCACGCGCCACGTATGCGATCCAGCACCGGCAACAGGTAGTTTATGAATCCCCGCGGGTCTTCGCTCATTGGAAAGTGCCCCAGCCCCTTCATGATCTTCGCTTGCGCACCCGCAATGCGCCGCGCGGCGTCGAGCGTGTCTTCGGGCGTACACGAATAATCGTATTCGCCCGACAGCAAATACAACGGGCAGCGCCGGGTATCGATGTCGCCCAATCGCCCACGCATATCGCCGTCGATGGTATAAAAATACAGGTCGCCCTTGAATACGCCCGGGCCGCCTTGCATGTAATGCCACAACGTTTCCCAGCGCTCGGCTTCCGGGCTGCGCGGCCCCATCAGGCCTGACACGACTCCCGCCGACACCTCGCCGCCGTGCACGTCGGGACGATGCAGCCAGGACAGATCGTAATAGGGATCGACATGCGCACCCGCCTGCAAGCCGATGATCGCGCGGAAACGTTCCGGGTGATCGAGCGCGAGATGCAGCGCCATGCGGCCGCCTATGGAGCACCCCATCGCGACCGGGCGGTCGAGCCGCAGCGCATCGGACATGGTCAAAATCATGTCCACGTAGTCGCGCGTGGTGAGCCGGTATTCCGTGTTTTGCCAGCCCGCCGGCGGCGATGATTTGCCGTGCCACGGCAGATCAAATGCAATCACGCGAAAATGCTCAAGGATGCGCGGATCGTTCATCAGCCCGCGAAATTGCCGCGTGTCGGAAGCCGCCGTATGCAGACACAACAAGGGTATCCCCTGCCCGGCTTCTTCGACATATACACGATGCGGTTTGCCCAGCAAATCGATGCGCAGGTAACGACCGGTGATGGGTTCAAAATTCGCGGTCATCGCGCGGCTCCTTCCGCGGCATCACGCGGCCTCGGCGCCGCCATCACGCCCTTGAAATAAAGCAGATTCGCCATGAAGGGATGCAAATCGCCTTCGATGCGCAGCACGCGGCGCTTCGCCATCGCGAGTAAGTCATGGAAGCCCGACGGCGGCAGTGGCAACCAGAACGTATCCCACGCGTCGCGCGGCGCGCGCAGGGCAAATCTCCAGCTTGGCATCGCCAGCGGGCCGCGCTTCACCGACACAATGCGGCCCTCGGCCACCCGGATCAACCAGTCGCTGTCACCGGTTTCGACCCAAAAAACCGTGTCCACATAACGTCCACGCCACACCAGTTTTTCGTCGGCATTGACGCGTTGCTGTAATTGCTCGATGGGATTGGCTATTGGCTGGCTCACGATCGTTTCCGCATTTTGTCTCCGGTGGTCGCCCGGTATTTTGCCGGATTATAATCCCGGCCAGAGCGACGTTCACCCCGCCGTACCGAGCAAGACGGCAAAATTCGCGGGGCGGTGGGCCGAGGCTATTCCGTCACCGGGGGATCAATGCAGCAGCCAGGGTTGTTGTTCGCCATCGCGTTTGCATGCCTGCACTGCACGACCGCACTCGCACAAACACAAACGCCAGCCTATCCGAACAAGCCGATACGGATTATTTCCACCGGCGGTGCAGATATCGTGCCGCGCCTGCTCGGGCAAAAACTGACCGCCAGCCTCGGCCAGCAAATCATTGTTGAAGAACGCACCGGCGCCGGCACCACGCTGGGCGCCGAATTCGTGGCGCGCGCCGCGCCCGATGGTTACACGCTGCTCAAGGCGGTGGCTTCGACGATGATTGCGCCGAATTTCTACAAAATCACCTATGACACCGCACGCGACTTTGCGCCGGTGACGCTGGCGGTCACGTCGCCGTGGGTGTTTGCCGTTCATCCGTCGCTGCCGCCCAAATCGCTGGCGGAATTCGTGCGTTTTGCGAAGGCGCATTCGGGACAACTCTATTTCAGCGCCACCACGCCCGGCGCAGCCAGCCATCTAACCATGGAACTTTTTAAACAAACGGCCGGCATCAACGTGGTGCATGTGAGTTATAAAACGCTTGCCGCCGCGATTACCGAAACCATCGGCGGCCAGGTGCAAGTAGCGGTCAATATCGCGCCCACTGCAATGCCGCACATCCGCAGCGGCAGGCTGCGCGGCCTGGCCGTCTCCACCATCAAACGCTCGGCGGCCGCGCCGGAATTGCCCACGGTCGCCGAGTCCGGCTATCCGGGTTTTGATTCCGCGGGCTGGTACGGGTTCATGGCGCCCGCCAAAACGCCCGCGGCGATTGTTGCCACGTTGAATCGCGAATTCATTAATGCCATACGGCAGCCCGATGTGCGCGAGCGTCTCATCAGTAACGGCCTTGATCCGGTCGGCGATTCAACGCAGGAGTTCACCACGTTTGTCGGCAATGAACTTGAGAAATGGGCGCGCGTGGTAAAACAAGCCAACATTAAAATCAGCGCGAATTGACGCCGGCCGTAAACCCCCGCGTTACCATGAAGTAGCGATGTCGTAACCATGAATACGGGAGCTTGAGATGATTCAGATTGCAGCGCACGAGGATTTCAAATCACGAAAGGTGGAGCGCGATATCGCCGGCGGACACAAGGGCTGGCGCACCGAATACATCGGCTTTTCCAAGGATCAGCCCAATCTGGCGCAGGCGTGGTTGCTGGAATGCACGCCGCAGCGGCTGCTGCGGGCGCATTACCACGGGACAGACCAGTTTCAGGTCATCATCGACGGCGAAGGCACCATGGGCAAGCACAAGCTGACGCCCCATCTGGTGCATTTTTCAAAAGCGCATACGCCCTATGGCCCCATCATCTGGAGCGAAAAAGGGCTGGGGCTGCTGACCATACGTCCGCGCAAGGATACGCTGGTTGGTCCGCAATTCATGCCGGATTCCCGCGAAAAGCTCAAAAATATTCCGAATCGTACGCCGCTGCAGGTATCGACGCATGTAACGTACCCCGACGTGGATCAGGAAGGCGGCCTGACGCAGTTCGATAGCATCAAGGATGACAACGGTCTGGCGGTCTACACCGGAAAACTCAAACCCGGCGCAAGCCTCATGTGCCCCAGCGCGGCCAATACCGACGGGCAATTCATTCTGGTGATGGGCGGCAGCCTCACCTACCAGGACAAGGCCTATCCCGCGTTCAGCATCGCCTATGTCACCCCCGACGAAAACGCGTTCAGGCTGCAAGCCGGCGAACAGGGCGCCGACGTCGCGATACTCAATTTCCCCGCGCGGCATTCAATGGCCGGCGCACGCGCCCTCGCCACTGGGGGCGGCACGGGAATTACGCGCAAGCACCTGTGCGAGGCATGTGCCTTCGTGTACGACGAAGCGCTGGGTATTCCCGAGGAAGGCATTGCGCCCGGCACGCGCTGGGAAGACGTGCCCGAGACATGGAAGTGCCCCGATTGCTCCGCGACCAAGGCCGATTTCACGCCGGTGGCAATGTAATTTGGCATGAGCGCCGCAGTACGGCCGCGCGTGTTAAACCGCCATTTCGCGGCCTCTGCCACCATGCCACGCGCACTGGTTACTTACACGCAGTGGTTTGCGCCAGCAAATGGGGTAAGCGCGCCTTCCACAAATTCATATCGGCGACCGGGAACGTGGCTTGAAATTTGACAACCTCCTTGTCGCGTAGCCAGACGATTTCCAGAAAACGCGTTTCATGCCTTGAATTCGACCAATAGCCCCAACCGTAAAAACGTTTGGCGGCCGCGTCGAGTTTGCGTTCTTCAAGAATTTGCCCCTGTTCCTCGGCGCCGCCATAGTAGCGTTTGAAATAGATTTCCGGCGCGGCCTTGCTGTAGGCATTGTCCAGGCCCCAAACCACGATCTCGCTCTTCTTGCGCGCACGATTCGTAAACACGTGTTTGCCCTTGACGTCGCTCTGCTTGAAATCCTCCGCATAACCCTCGAGCGGAAGCGCGAGGCAATACTCGGCAAATTCGATGTTTCGTAGTTCAGTCCATTTTTGGGGCTTGGGTTGTGCGGCGTGCGATAACCCGGTTGCGAGGTACAACATGCAGACCAGCATGGATATGGATTTTTTCATGCGCTCTACATGCACTCCATGCACGCTCTGCAACCCATGCGTGATGCGCGCCTAACGTCAGGCCGCGAATCTCGACACGCCAAGATCGGGCACGCACAACGCGTGCCACGATCCAATGCAATTATCGTCGTTCGTCTTCGCAACAAGATCAGGGCCACGCACGAGGCCAACCAAGTCATTGATAATACATGATTTATTTTAAGAGAACCGCACGCCCGACCACCTTTCCCCAGCGTCATGGTTTGCCCGGCGATTGCCGCAACGGTCGTATCGGCATTCTGGCACAATCACCGGCAACCGATGAACGATCCGACTCTCAATGCCGTGCGTAAACCCGATCTGCTGATCGTCGATGACGATCCGCTGATCCGCGACACACTGGATTTTGTGTTGAGCCGTGACTTCGCGGTCAGTGTCGCGGAATCGCGCGAGCAGGCGCGCGGCGTGATGCGTCAATTCGATCAACCGCCGCAACTGGCGCTGGTCGATCTGGGGCTGCCGCCGTCGCCGCATCGTCCCGACGAAGGTTTCCGGCTGATCGCGGAGTTGGTGGCCTATGCGCCGGAAATGAAAATCATCGTACTGTCGGGGCAAAGCGACGACGCAAACGCGCGTCATGCGCGCACGCTGGGGGCCGTTGAATTCGTGGCCAAGCCCGCCGATCCGGCGACGCTCAAGAAATTATTGTTGCAGGCCTTGCAGGCCGGCAAGGCTGAAAAAAGCGCCACCGGCGTCAGCCTGCTGGGCTACAGCATGCCGGTCGAAAAGTTGCGCCGGAAGATCATGCAATTCGCCGCATCGCCGTTTCCGGTGTTGGTGCAAGGCGAATCCGGCAGCGGCAAGGAGCTGGTCGCGCGCGGCCTGCATGACACCAGTCCGCGCGCCACGCACGCCTTGTATGCACTGAACTGCGCCGCCATTTCACCCACGCTGGTGGAACCCACGCTTTTTGGTTATGCCAAGGGCGCGTTCACCGGCGCCACCAGCGCGCGCGCCGGTTATTTTGAGGAAGCGCGCGATTCGACATTGTTTCTGGATGAAATCGGCGAACTGCCGCTGGAGTTGCAAGCCAAGCTGCTGCGCGTGCTGGAAAACGGCGAATTTCAACGCGTGGGTGAGACGCAAACGCGCAGTTCCAACGCGCGCGTGGTGGCGGCCACCAATCGCGATTTGCGACAGGAAGTGCGCGCGGGCCGCTTCCGTGCCGATCTGTATCACCGCATGTCGGTGTTCGCCATCGACGTGCCGCCGCTGCGTGATCTGGGTGACGACCGGCTGCTGCTGCTCGACCATTTCCGCCATTTTTATGCACAACAGTCCGGTGCCGCGCCGTTCGAGTTAAATGCGCGCGCGCTGACCGAATGGATGGAATACGGTTTCCCGGGCAACGTGCGTGAGTTACGCAATATTGTCATTCGTCTCACCACCAAGTACGCGGGACAACCCGTGGATGCCGCACAACTGCGCGCAGAGCTCGATACCGAAAGTCTGGAAACTGCGTCGGGCGGCGCATTGCCGGACAGCGATGCCGCGCTGACGGATGCCGCCAAGCGGCAACTGCAAACCGAACGCGGCTTTAATCTCGATGAAACCCTCGCGCGCTGGGAGCGCGTTTACGTCGATGCCGCGCTGGAAATCACGCAGGGCAACTTGACGCGCGCCGCAAAAATGCTCGGCATGAATCGCACCACACTCTATAGCCGCATGCAGAATCACGCCGGCCCACATCCCGACGATACGAAAAATAATAAATAAAAACAATGTATTACGAACACTTCTGGCTGAATCAAGCACCGTTCAAGATCACGCCGAACACGGACTTTTTCTTCAGCGGCGGCAATCGCGGTCCGATACTGGAAGCATTGATTTACGCCGTCACGCACGGCGAAGGCATCATCAAGGTCAGTGGCGAAGTCGGTAGCGGCAAAACCATGCTGTGCAACATGCTGATGCAGCGCTTGCCGCCCAACGTGGAGACGGTGTATCTCGCCAACCCCAGCGTCTCGCCCGAGGAAATTCTGCATGCCATCGCGTTTGAACTGCATCTGACCATCGACCGTCAAGCCACGCGCCTTGAAGTGATGCAAGCGGTGCAGGCCACGCTGCTCAAGCGCCATGCCGACGGCAAGCGCGTGGTGATCTTTGTCGAAGAATCGCAAGGTATGCCACTGACGACGCTCGAAGAAATGCGCCTGCTGTCCAATCTCGAAACCAAGAACGACAAGCTGCTGCAAATCGTGCTCTTCGGCCAGCCGGAACTCGATGACAATTTGCGTCAGCCGAACATCCGCCAATTGCGCGAACGCATCACGCACAGCTTCGGCTTGACGCCGCTGACGGTTGATGAAGTGCGCGAATACCTGATGTTTCGGTTGCGCGCGGCGGGCTACCATGGGCCTGATCTGTTTGCCGACAACGTGGTGAAATGCATCGCGCGCGCCTCCG
The DNA here is from genome assembly GCA_002412495.1 of Betaproteobacteria bacterium UBA5216. Taxonomy (GTDB): domain Bacteria; phylum Pseudomonadota; class Gammaproteobacteria; order Burkholderiales; family SG8-41; genus UBA5216. Next base: position 54,828 of record DHVE01000009.1, on the reverse strand, counting down.
GCGGTCTCACGCGGCGCATCAATCTGATCGCGGACAAAACGCTGCTCGCGGCCTTCTCCGAAAACACACATACGATCAAAACGCGCCACGTGGTCGCGGCGCTGAAAGACAGCGAATTCAGCGATGTCGCGCCCCCAACAGAATACGCATCGCGCGGCGCGTGGATTACGCTGGCCGTGGTGGCCGGCATCGCCATCGGCGCGGCTGGCTACGGCTGGCTGGATCAACGCACCACGACACAACCGCCGCCGGCGTCCACACCTGTATCCGCACCCACGCGCGCAGCGGACAACACGACGGCTGCCGCGGCCACGCCTGCAGCGGGCGCGCCCCTGCCCGACGCGCGCACCGACCTGCTGGAAGTGCGCGTTGCCGCGACCACCGCCTGGCTGGCACGCCAGCGGGATGATGTCTGGACCATCCAGCTACTCAGTTCGGCATCGGAAACCGATCTGAGAAACTATCTGAATAGATTGGGAAAATCCATTGAGATCAATGACATTTTTGTGTATCGTAGCCACGCGGATACGAAGGTCGCGAACGCAAAACCGCTCGCGTTGTTGTCCGTTTTGTATGGCGCGTACGACAGCAAAAACGCCGCGGAACGCACGATGGCGACATTGCCGGGACACATGAAGTCAAACCGGCCTTTGTTAAGAACGGTGCAAAGCGTGCGCGCCGATCTGAAATAAGTGTATCCGTCCGGCGCCGCCAACCGGGCGGCCGGCGCAAACGGTAAGCAGCAGGCAGCAAGTACACGGGAGCACACATGCGGTTGACCCATGCCACGACGTTACCTAGCCTCCGCAACGCCCTTGCGGCAGGCTGCCTGATCGTCTCCGGTTGCGCGCAGTTTCAACCCCGCATTTCACCTTCCGAAGGTCATATCACCGCCCCCGCGCCGGCGCCCAATGCCGCACCCGCATCAGCGCCCGCCGCCGACATTCCGCCGCCGGCCCGCGTCAGCACCTTTGTGCCACCGCCCAAGCCCGCACTGAAACCGCAGACCTACAGCGTGGTGGTTAATGAAGTGCCGGTGAAGGAATTGCTACTCGTGCTGTCGCGAGACACCCGGCAAAACATCGATGTGCATCCCGGCATCTCGGGCCTCGTCAGCCTGAATGCGATCAATGAAACGCTGCCGGCGATACTTGACCGCATCTCCAAACAGGTCAACCTGCGCTACCGGATCGAAGGCAATACCATACTGGTGACGCCCGATTCCGCCTACATGAAGACTTACCGCATCCCTTACGTCAACATGTCGCGCGAAACCACGTCATCCATCGGCGTCGCGGGCGAAATCGCCGCCACCGGAACAGCATCCGGCACCAGCCAGAGCAGCAACGCCACCTCCGGTTCCAGCACAGTGGTGCGAACCACTTCAAAAAATGATTTTTGGATGGTGGTCACCGAAAACATCCGCGCCATTTTGAGTTCGACCCGGCAGCAGAACCAGACCGCCGAAGACCGCGCCAATCGCGCCGAGGCGCAACGTGCCTCGCGCGAAGAACGCTTGCAGCAGGCCGAAGTCGTGGCGCGCGCGGGCGCTGGGGCAACCACGCTTTTTTCGACTGCCTTTGGTGCGGGCGCCGCCGGCAGCGCGCAATCCGGCGCCGAAGGGCGCGACGACGTCATCGTCAATGCCGCCGGGGGCACCATCAGCGTGCTCGCGAACGAGCGCCAGCATCAATTGATCCAGCAGCACATCGACAGCATCACCAACGCCGTGCAACGCCAGGTGTTGATCGAAGCCACCATCGTTGAAGTCACGCTCTCCAACGCGTACCAGGGCGGCATCGACTGGAGCCGGCTGGCGGTGCGCGGCGGCATCACACTCACGCAGCGGCTGCTCGGCGGATTCGGCACGGGGCTGGCGGCGGCGGGATCGAATTTTTTTCAGTTGGGCTACGCCAATCCCAATTCCAATGCCGGCAATATCAACGCCAGCGTCAAGCTGTTGCAGGAGTTCGGCAATACGCGCGTGTTGTCCAGCCCCAAGCTGATGGCGCTGAATAACCAGACCGCACTGCTCAAGGTCGTCGATAACGTGGTGTATTTCGAAGTGCAGGGATCAACGGTCGCGGGCACGTCAGGCAGCCCGCCGATCCAGACTTTCAGCACCACGCCCAAAATCGTCGCGGTGGGCGTGGTGATGGGTGTTACACCGCAGATCGCCGATGACGGGCGCGTGTCGCTTAACGTGCGGCCGACCATTTCGCGCGTGCTGCGTTTTCGCAACGACCCCAATCCCAGCCTGTGTGATGCCAACCGCTTGAATTGCGTGATTAGCCAGGTGCCCGAAGTGCAGGTACGCGAAATGGAATCCGTGCTGCAAGTGGGCAGCGGGCAAACCGTGATTCTCGGCGGGCTGATGCAGGATGACCTGCGGTTTAATCGCGAACAGGTGCCCGGCGCGGATCAAATAGGCGCCGCCGGCGATCTGTTGCGCTTTCGCAATGAAAACGCCAGCAAGACCGAACTGGTTATTTTCTTGCGCCCGACCGTGGTCAGCAATCCCTCGCTGGAAAGCGACGAACTGAAATTCTTCCAGCGCTTTTTGCCGCAAGCCGAATTCGCGCCCACGCCGCAGGCGGGCGGCACGGCGAAATGAGCCTGTTAATGAAGGCCTTGGAAAAGGCCGCACAGGATCGCAATAAGACCACGGATCAACCGGCAGAGACACCGGCGGCAAGTGCAACCGTTGGCAAAACGGCGTTGGCGCTGGAACCTGCCATCAGCGTCGCATCCACCGCCCCTGCGCGGGAAACCCCCAAGCATATCGAAGTAACGGGCACGGCCAATACCGCTTCGCGCACGTCCGCTCGCAATGATCAGGCACGCGCCGCGGTGTTGTTGAGCGCACGCCAGCCAGCGCGCTCCGGTAACTCAGGCAACTCCAGCCCTATTGCCATTGGCGCGTGGATCAGCACGCATCCCGTACCCTTTACCGCGGCCTTGGCCGGCCTTGTCGCGCTCGGTTACGCAATCTACCTGTACTTGCAGATCATGCATCCCGCGTTGTTTTTTCGCGCGCCCGCGGTGCAATCGCAACCCGCGGTTGCACCGCCCACGCCTGCTTCCGCCCCCGCGCCGGTCCCGGAACCGGTGATATCGTCTTCGGCATCGGCCACACCGGAAGCGCCGTCGCCACCACCTGCATTGATCCCCGCGACAACGGTGTTCGGCAACCGCAACAGTGCGTCAGCACCCGCAATGCCGGAAACCAGTCCCGTGCCGCCCGTTGCCAGCGCCGGCAGTATCGCGCAAAAATCTGCCACAAGCACCACGAGCACGACTAGCACCATGGGGCAAGCAGCCGCGCCAGCGCCCACCGCCACGCCGGTGGCGCCTGCGCCCGCCATAACACCGGCCGCGAAAATCACGGTGAGCCGCGGCGACAGCGCGGCGCCACGCATCAATGCGGCGGTGAGCGACGCTTACGTCGCGCTTGAAGCCGGTCGCTTCGATACCGCCAGGCAACTTTACGAACAGGCGCTGCGCGGCGAGCCCAATAACATGGATGCATTGCTCGGTCTCGCGGCCATCGCGCGGCACGAAAACAGAACCGACGATGCCGCCAAACATTATGTGAAAATTCTCGAAACCGATCCGCGCCACGCGCTGGCGCAAACCGGATTGATCGCATTGATGGGACGCGCCGATCCGCAGGCGGCGGAATCCCGTTTGAAACAACTGGCGGCGCGCGAGCCATCGCCCGCGTTGTTCTTCACACTCGGCAATCTGTATGCGGATCAGGGGCAATGGTCGCAGGCGCAGCAGGCGTATTTTCAGGCGCATCACCTGGACGCCGGCAATCCCGACTATGCTTATAACCTCGCCGTGTCACTGGAACATATCAGCCAACCCAAGCTGGCGCTCGGCTTCTACCGGCGCGCGGTACAACTGGCGGCGGGCCGCGGGCGGGCGAACTTCAACGCCACGCAGGCCGAGGCGCGCATCTCGCATTTGTCCGCGCGGGCCGAGTGAGCGTTTAACCCGCGCACGCGATGACCGAGCAGCGTAAAAAAGTGCGCCTGGGCGATCTGCTGATTCAGCAGGGCCTGCTCACGCCGGATCAACTCAGCATCGCGCTGGCCGAACAGCGCGTGGAGGCGATTCCGCTCGGGCGCATGGTGGTACGACTGGGCTTCGCCACCGAAAGCGCGATCCGCGACGCGATGGCGCGCACCATCGGACAGGAATCCATCGATCTCGCCAACGTGGTGGCCGACGCCGACGCGCTGCAGCGGGTGCCACAGGATTTCGCGCGGCGCAACCATGTGCTGCCGATCGCCTGGTCGGCGACAGGCAAGACGCTCACCGTCGCGACGACGGAAATTTTCAATGTCGTCACGCTGGATCAATTGCGCGCGATGATGGAACCGGACGTCGAGATCCGCACGCAGATCGCGGCGGAGGCGCAACTTGAAGAAACCATAGACCGGTTTTATGGTTATGAGTTGTCGGTCGATGGCATTCTGAATGAAATCGAAACCGGCGAGATCGACTACGACAGCCTGCGCGCCGGCGGCGACGAATACACGCAGCCGATGGTGCGGCTGGTCAATGCACTGTTAGTGGACGCGGTCAAGCGCGGCGCATCGGACATCCATTTCGAGCCGGAGTTTGCGTTCCTGCGCATACGCTACCGCATCGACGGGGTGCTCGAGACCGTGCGCAGCCTGCACAAAACCTACCTGCCCGGCATCACGGTGCGCATCAAGGTCGTCAGCAACATGAATATCGCGGAAACGCGCGCGCCGCAGGACGGGCGTCTATCGCTGACCCTGAGCGGACGACCGGTGGATTTCCGGGTCTCCACACAGCCGACGATCTACGGCGAAAACATCGTGTTGCGCGTGCTCGACCGCGAAAAATCCATTATCAGTCTCGATCGCATGGATTTGCCCGTCGAGACCCTGGACAAGCTGTATCGCCTGCTCGCGCGCCCCGAAGGGATATTAATCGTCACCGGCCCGACCGGCAGCGGCAAGACCACCACCTTGTATTCGCTGTTGGCACAGGTCAATGATGAAACCGTCAACATCATGACTTTGGAAGATCCGGTGGAATATCCGTTGAATCTCATGCGGCAAACTTCCGTGAATGAGGTCGCGCGCATGGATTTCGCCAACGGCATCCGCTCCATCATGCGCCAGGATCCGGACATCATTCTGGTTGGCGAAGTGCGCGACAAAGAGACAGCGGAGATGGCGTTTCGCGCGGCGATGACCGGCCATCAGGTGTTCACCACGCTGCACACCAACTCGGCGCTAGGCGCGTTTCCACGGCTGCTCGACATCGGCATACAGCCTGACATCATGGCGGGCAACATCATCGGCATCATCGCGCAGCGGCTGGTGCGCACGCTGTGCGCCCATTGCAAGGAGGCCTATGCACCCGCTCCCGAGGAACGCAAGCTGCTCGGACCGGCGGCGGACGCCGTCACGCATATATACAAACCGGCGGGCTGCAAGCAATGCAGCGACAAGGGTTACAAGGGGCGACTGCCCATCATGGAACTCCTGGTGATGGATGCCGATCTGGATGAACTGGTGGCCTGCCGCGCCACCGCGCGCGAATTACGCGAAGCCGCGATGCGCAAGGGGTACCACACACTGGCCGAGGCCGGCATCCGGCGCATTATCGACGGGTCAACCACCATCGCCGAGGTATCCCGCACGGTGGATCTGACGGGGCGGCTGGGTTGAAGGATGAACGATTAAGGATGAAGGCGAAAGGATGACGGATGAAAACAGGCCCGATTCTCGTAAACGACCGTTCGCGCAACATGCAAGAGGAGCCTTCGAAATAACGTTTAAAAAAACATATGCTTATGTAAACAAATGGCGCATAAGGCAAATTGAATTTTTTCATCCTTCATCCTTTCGCCTTCATCCTTAATCGCTCATCCTTCCGCCTTCATCCTTAATCAGCAATGCCCTCGTTCCGCTATAAAGCCATCGACAGAAACGGCCACTCGGTACGTGGCGGGATGGATGCGGTAAACGACGTCGATCTCGAGTCGCGACTGAAGCGGATGGGGCTTGATCTCATCCATGCGGCGGAAGTGGATCGCCGCACGTCCATCATGGCAACCGCGTCGCGCATCACGCGTCAGGACCTGATCAATTTCTGTTTCGACATGGAACAGATGAGCCGAGCCGGCATACCGATGGCCGACGGCCTGCGCGATTTGCGCGACACGCTGGAGCACCCGCGTTTTCGCGAAGTGCTCACCACGTTGTGCGAAGACATGGAAAGCGGCAAAGTGCTTTCGCAATGCTTGGCGGCGCACCCGGAGGTGTTTGACAAGGTTTTTGTGAGCCTGATTCGCGCGGGCGAGCAAACCGGGCGTGTCTCGGAGGTATTCAGAAATCTGGCCGATGCCCTGAAGTGGCAGGACGAACTCTCATCGCAAACCAAAAAGCTGCTGATCTATCCCGCAATGGTGTTGCTGGTGGTGACCGCGGTGATTATTTTTCTGCTTGCCTATCTCGTGCCGCAGGTCACCACGCTGTTAAGAACCATGAACGTGGACATGCCCGTACAGACGCGGGTGCTGATCTTCGCGTCGCAGGGCATCAAGTCGTATTGGCCGCTGCTGCTGGCACTGCCGGTCCTGCTGGCGGCGGGCATCGCAATTGCGATACGCCGCAATCCCGTCGCCGCGTACTGGTGGGACTACGGCAAGCTCCGGTTGCCGGTTGTCGGCCCGATTCTGCAAAAAATAATCCTGGCGCGGTTTGCCAATTTTTTTGCGCTGATGTACGAATCGGGCATCACCATCCTTGATGCACTCAAGACCAGCGAAGAAATCGTCGGTAATAAATATGTTGCGGATGGCTTGATGCGCGCGGGCCAACAGGTGTCGGCGGGCCAGAATCTGACCGAATCGTTTCATGATCTCGGGCTGCTGCCGGCGCTTGTCTTGCGCATGCTGCGCGTGGGCGAATCAACCGGCGCGCTGGATACCGCGCTGCGCAACGTAAATTATTTTTACACGCGCGACGTGCGTGAATCCGTGGATAAAGCCCTGCGTCTGCTCGAACCCACGCTGACGATGGGACTGGGCGTGGTGATGGCATTGATCATGTGGTCGGTGCTCTCGCCCGTGTATGATATTCTCGGCAAGCTGAAGCTATAGGCGCACCGGGCGCGGACGCACTCACTGAACCAGCCAAACAAACGCTGATGGCCGACAAGATTCTGCTTTGTATTTCGGCAACGCAAGCCATCGTGGCGCAGGCGCGTGGCCGCACCCTCGCCCATTGCGAGATTTTTCAGGCCGATGAAGAAGGCCTGGCCGCCTTCGGCGCCTGTCTCGCGGCACTGCCGCGCGCACTGGTTTACCTCGCCGCCGATGCCGTCGAAGAAGATTACCGACATGAAACGCTGCCCCATGCGACCGGCGCCGACCGCGACGGCATGCTGGATCGCAAGCTCAAGCAGTACTATCGCAATACGCCTTACGTCACTGCCATTGCGCGCGGCCGCGCTGAAGACAAACGGCGCGATGACCGCTATCTGTTTGCGGCACTGACCAATCCCGCGCTGATCGAACCGTGGCTTGCGGTGATTGCGCGGCGCGGCTTGCCGGTGGCCGGCATCCATTTGATCTCCATGCAGACCGGCGCGCTCGCGCGCCAGATTGGGCATCCGGCGTCGCGTGTGCTGGTGGTGGCGCCGCACCATGCCGGCCTGCGGCTGACGTTTTACAAGGACAGCGAGTTTTGCATCAGCCGCCTGTCGCGCGGCGACACCGGCGTAGCGGGCGCGGCAAACGAAGCAAACGCGGCGAACACCGCAACGCGTTACGCCACGGAAATTGCCAACACCCGCGCGTATCTGTCATCGCTGCGTCTGGATTCGGCCGATGACCCGCTGACGGTCTTGTTTCTGGATCCCGACGACAGCCGGGCGGCGGTCGTGGATCGCCTTGCGGCGGACAACGCAGGGCTACAGTGCGTGCGCGCCGGGCAGGACATTCTGCTGCGGCGTTTGCGCCTGGCCCCGGACCACCTCGCGCTCGCGATGGAAACGGCTTACCTTGCGCTGATGGCGGAAAAAGCGCCGGACACCAATCTCGCGCCGGCAACCGTGACCGCCGAGCATCGGCTGTTCCAGCGCCGCAATGCCATCCACGCCGCCAGTGCCACGCTGGGTCTGGCCGCGCTGGCATGGTCCGGCTATAACACGTGGCTTGCGCATGACTATACGGCGCAAACCGCGCAAGCCGCCCGCCTCACGCTGGCCACACAGGCCCGGTATCGCGACATTACGCGCGAATTCCCCGCCGCGCCGACCACCTCTGAAAATCTGATCAATGCGGTCGAGATTTACAAGAAAATTTCATCGAACATTCGCTCGCCCGAGCCGTTCATGCAAATCGTGTCGCGCGCCATTGAACAGAGCCCCGAAATTTTTCTGCAGGAATTGCATTGGGCCTACGGCACGACCGTCGCCACCGCCATCACAGGTGCGCAGCCGGCCGCGCCGGCGGACTCTGCCGCTCCGCTGAAACAAAGCGGTTATTTCACCGGCGAAATCCGGCCGTTTCAGGGCGACTACCGCGCGGCCATCGCCGTGATAGATACCATCACCAGACGCCTCACAGCCGATGCCGCCGTCGCCCGCGCTCGCGTGGTCAAGTATCCGCTGAATGTCAATTCCGGCCTTGCGCTGTCGGGTAACACGCGCGACGCCGCGGAACAAGCCGGCATCGCCGATTTTAAAATCGAAGTAACGCTCAAGCCCGGCGTATGAACCGCGCATCGCCCACGTTGACCGTTCCCTTGCTGATCTTTACGGGCGTACTGCTCGCCAGTATCGGATTGGTGAAGTTCACGCTGGACAAAGCGCACATGGCGGAACAAAAATACAATGCCCAGCAGACGCAGTTGCGCGAAGCGGCAACACGTGTACAGAAATCGGGCGCGGAAAAGGAATTGATCATCCGTTACCTGCCGGGCTACCGCCAGTTATCAGCGATCGGTTTTGTCGGAGACGAACAACGCATAAACTGGCTGGATGCGTTGCGCGTGGTCAATCAGAAGGGCGGGTTGTTCGGCGTCGATTACGACATTTCGCCACGGCGTCCGTATCCCCTGGCGCCGGCACTGGCACCCGGACAGATGAACATCCTGCAGTCGGTGATGAAACTGCGTCTTCCCATGTTGCACGAGGCCGATCTTCCCGGCTTTTTCGAGCTGCTCTCCAATCAGCAGGCCGGCGTGTTCATGGTGGATCAATGCACGATCCGCCGCACCGCCACGGCGCCGGCGATGCGACATCAGCCCAATCTCGCCGCCGAGTGCCAGATGTCCTGGCTCACCGCGCAGCCGATGGAACCACCCGCGACCTCCCCCTGATGCAAATCCCGTTCAACACACGTATCGTGACGGCTTGCCTGGCATGCGCGCTGGGGGCGCCACCGCTGGCCCTGGCGAATGAGTCATTGGGCCGGTTGTTCTTTTCACCCGCGCAGCGCGCCGAACTCGACGCCGCGCGCGCGCGGCGCGACCGCGGCAGACCGGCCATTGCGGAAGTAGAATCGCCGCCCTCGACGGGACCGGACGTGGTGAATTACAGCGGCCTTGTGCGCCCCAACGACAGCGGTACGCCGTCGACGGTGTGGATCAACGGCAAGCCCATGACCGGCCACACGCGCGGCAACGAGGTAAACGTGACCGGCGTGCGGCGCGACGGTGCCGTCGACGTGGTGATTCCATCCGGTGGACGTCCGGCGTCGCTGCGCATTGGGCAAAGCATGGATGTCGCATCGGGCATGATCGAAGAGCCTTATGCGCGGCGGGCAACGATTCCGAGCACCGCGAGTAATGCCGCGCCCGCTGGCAAGGCGCCGGCGACGGCACGCGCCACAAGGCGCGATACCGGCGCCTCCGATGCCGATAGCGGCGCAGCGCCTCCCCTGGGATTGCGACCCGCAAGATAATGCACTTCCGCGCGGGTAATCATCATCTTCGTCGCGTGCAGTCCGGCTTCCGGTCGCAAAAAGGACAAGCACTACTCGTCACGGTGTTGCTTATCAGCGCTGCCGTGGGCATCAGCCTGTTCAGTTTTATCCGGCCGCGGTCGATTGAGGCTCAAAATGACGCGCGCACCGAACTGGCGCTGGCCACGGCCCGGCAGGCGCTGATCAATTATGCGTCCGGACGTGCGCCAACGAATCGGCCCGGTGAACTCCCGTGTCCCGATCGAAACAACGACGGCCGGGACAATGACGGCGCCTGCAATACGACGGCGACTCAAATCGGCCGGTTGCCATGGGCCACGCTGCAAATACCCGATCTGCGAGACGGATACGGCGAACGGCTATGGTATGCGGTATCAAGCAACTTCAAGGCGAATACGGCAGTGAGCCCGCTGAACAGCAATACGCCCGGGCAACTTACCGTTACAGGTGCTGCGGCGGCCAGTAATGTCATCGCCATCGTATTTGCCGCCGGACCGGCGATTGCGGGGCAGAATCGGAGCGCGGGTAACGTGAATAACGTTGCACATTACCTTGAAGGTGAAAACGCCAATGGCGATACGGTGTTTACCACGGCGACTGCCAGCGACACGTTCAATGACCGGTTGCTCGCCATTACAGCCACATCGTTTTTCCCGCAGGTGGAAATGCGCGTGGCGCGTCAGCTGCGTGAAACGCTGTATCTTCACTACAATGCAAAAGGCTATCTTCCACCCGCGACGGCCTATGGCAGCCTGGTTTCGTGTACGCCCGCCAGCCAAGGGCGTATTCCAGCGGTTCCAACGTCCTGCGGTGGCGGACAAACCGCATGGTATAGCGCGCCGCAACCCTGGTTTGATCCGTTGACGGACGCTTGGAACCAGGTGTTATTTTATGCCGTGGCGCCGGCCTGCACCGATCCCACCGCGCCGAATTGCACAGGCGCGGGCGGCTTTCTGACGGTTAATGGCGTGGGCGGCATACGTGCCGTATTAATCACACCCGGCGCGCCCTATACGGGGCAAACGCGTCCCTGTGCAAGCATTACCGATTGTCTGGAAGCGCCCAACAGCACCTCATTCCCGGTGTTTACGCACAACACCGGCTCGACGAGCGCCAATGATCTCGTCATCATAGTCTCGCCATGATCCCAAGACACGCGCACGCCGGTTTTACACTGCTGGAACTCGCCGTTGCGATGTTCATCATCGCGTTGCTGCTGGGCAGTATTCTCGTACCACTCACGACGCAGGTTGAACAACGGCAAATCAGCGATACGCAAAAAGCAATGGAGGAAATTCGCGATGCGCTGCTCGGATTCGCCGCGACCAACGGTTACCTGCCCTGCCCAGACTTGCAGGCCGGAGGCATACCGAACGACGGTAACGAAGATGTCGATGCCGCAACCGGCTTTTGCACAACCATCACGGGCGCGGGCGCCAATGCACTATCGGCCGGCAACTTGCCGTGGAGCACGCTGGGCTTGGGAAACCAGGATACCTGGGGCAATCGCTTCCGCTACACCGTACTTGAAACCTATGCGCGGCGCGCGCCCGCCACGCCATTTACGCTGTCAACGGGCGGCGGGTTGCGCGTGTGTGATAGCGCGGCGTGCACCGCCACGGGCGTTCTGACCTCTACCGCCGTGGCCGTGGTGATTTCGCACGGCAATAATGGCCGTAGCGCGATCAATGCGCTCACCAACGCCGCCAACGTTGCAGCCACATCCACGGATGAATTGGAAAACGCTGACAATGATCGTGACGCGGTAAGCCGCACCCGATCCAACGTATCGGCGACGGAGTTTGACGATATCGTGATCTGGTTGCCCAAGTTTACCTTGAACAACCGCATGGTTACTGCCGCAAAATTACCCTAACCATCTGTTTTTATTGTATTTTTTATATACCCCACCAAGTCTGCCGCGCGTGTCATTTCCAACAGTGCCTGCTTGTCCGTCATCGGGATTTGCATCATTTCCGCAAGGCGGTAAGCCACCCACGCGGCGTCATCCAACCGCACTGGTTGCGCAAAGTGTTGCGCGCCGATTTGCTGGATGACCCGTTCAAGCAAGGCAACACAGTCCGCGTCGGGCGCGGCGGGTTCCACCGGCGGCAGCATCTCAACCTGGCCCGACAGCAAGCCGTTTGCCGCGACCTGGGTTTCCAGAATGCGGAAGCGCTCTCCACCGCGCGCCAGCAGATGAAACATGCTGGCATTGGGCATTTCCCATTGCTCTATCGTGGCCAAGCAACCCACCGGTTCCGGCACGGCGGCGGCGCCCACTTCACGGCCTTCACGGATCAGGCACGCGCCAAACGGCAGATTGTCGCGGATGCATACCTTGGTCATTTCATGGTAGCGCTGCTCGAATATTTTCAGCGGCAGCGGGCCGCCGGGAAACAGCACCGTGCCGAGCGGAAACAAAAAAACGGTTTTTACAGCCGCGCCGGTCACGGCTCGGTCAATCCGCGATGCCGCGTCAATACCTGCGCCGATGTCCTAAACGCCCGCGCCAGCGCTTCAACAAAATACACCGAACGATGCCGGCCGCCAGTGCAGCCGACGGCCACCGTGAGATAGCTGCGATTGTCACGCCGGTACGACGGCAGCCAGGTCTCCACGAAACGCTGGATGTCTTGCAGCATGCGTTGGGCATCCGGCGTTTGGTCCATGAAGGCGATCACCGCCGCATCACGCCCGGACAGCAGACGCAGCGCTGGATCGTAGTGCGGATTGGGCAGGCAGCGCACATCAAACACCAGATCGGCGTCCAGCGGAATGCCGTGGCGAAAACCAAACGACTCGAACAGCAGGGTCAAGCCGCCCTGTGGCACGGCCACGAAATCCTTCACCCAGGCGCGCAGGGCGTTGGGCGAAAGATTGCTGGTGTCGAAATGGTTTGCCAACCCTGCGGCATCGGCGAGCAAGTCCCGCTCCACCGCGATGCATTCGGGCAGGGTGCGGCTTCCATCGGACAGCGGATGGCGGCGGCGCGTCTCGGAAAACCGCTTGATCAGCGTGTCGTCCTTGGCATCCAGATACAACATTCTGAACGCAATGCCGCGCGCGCGCAGGTTTTCGACGTGCACCGGAAAATCCGCGAGGTCATCGCCGGAACGCGCGTCGATGGTCAGCGCCACGCGCCGGTTACCGGACGCCGCCAGCGTATCCACTAGGGCACTGAATAACTTGCCCGGCAGATTGTCCACGCAGTAGTACCCCGCGTCCGCCAGCACATTCAGCGCAATGCTTTTGCCCGATCCCGACAGCCCGGTAATCAGCACCAGGTCCATCGCGTCTGCCTTTGCGTTCACGCCGCCGGCGCTAGAGCTTATCGTCGTCGTCACGCGCGCTCTCGAGCTGCTCGGCCTGCCGTTCGATGAATTCTCGGGTGCTGTCCATGCCGCGCAGTTGCAGCACGTAATTACGCACCGCGGCCTCGGTCAGCACCGCGAGGTTACGTCCCGCCGCAACCGGTATCGCCACCTTCCGCAGTTCCACGCCCATGATGCTTTCCGAACCCGGCTTTAGCGGCAGACGCTCGACCGACGCCGCGTCACGGCCGCCCGGCCGCTCCAGATGCACGATCAGTTTTAGCGCCTTGCGCGGACGCAATGCGGCTTCGCCGAATATGGTGCGTATGTTAAGCACGCCGAGTCCGCGCACTTCAAGAAAATCCTTGAGCAACGGCGGACACCGTCCATCAATATTCTCCGGCCCCACGCGGTAGAGTTCCACCACGTCATCCGCGATCAGGCCACTGCCGCGCGAGATCAATTCGAGCGCGAGTTCGCTCTTGCCCGCGCCGGATTCGCCAGTGATCAAGACCCCCATGCCCAACACATCCAGCATCACTCCGTGCACGGTGGTGCAATCCGCCAGCGCGCGCGCCAGGTACGGCCGCAGCATCCACATCAATTCCATGCTGGGCAGCGGCGATGTAATCAGCGGCGTTGATGTGGCGGAAGCCACCTCCAGCAATAACGGCGGCACGCGCGTGGCGCCGGCGATCATGAAGCACGCCAGTTCCTGCGTGGCAATTTTATTCAGCATGGCGGTACAGGCCGCCGTATCCATCGAATCCAGGTGCTGCAGCTCGGATTCCCCGAGAACCTGAATCAGGTTGGGATGAATGAAATTCAGGTGCCCGATCAGCCCTCTCGAAGAATCCCGGGTCAGCTCGCTGTCCAGTGCCTTGTTCGCGCCATCGCGGCCCGCGCGCCATTCCAGCCTGAGGCGTGCCTGATTGTCATCAAACAGCCGCGCGATGCTGATCCGGGGCATAGGGTAACCAATTGGAAACTAAGGCATGTAAATCGGTGGCGGCCGGCGCGGTCATCAAGCGCTCGCGAAACGCCTTGTCGCTGAACATTTCGGCGAGCTGCGACAGTATGTTCAAATGCATATCGGTGGCGCGTTCCGGCACCATCAATATGAAGATCAGCACCACGCCCTGGCCGTCCGGCGCATCAAACGGAATGGCGGCTTTCATGCGCACCAGCGCGCCAACGGCATTTTTCAGCCCTTTGACGCGCCCGTGCGGTATGGCCACCCCGTGACCCAGTCCCGTCGAACCCAGTTTTTCGCGGCTGAACAGGCTGTCGAATACCTGCGCGCGCGCGATGTTGTGGTTGTTTTCAAACAGCAGCCCCGCCTGCTCGAAAACGCGTTTCTTGCTCGACACGTCCATATCAATAACCACATTGGACAACGGCAATACCTGGGCTACGAGATTCATGGTGCTGAACTTTGCTTCGTGTTAATCGGGCACTGCTTCCGTTGGCGCCGGTTTCAGGGTGACGACATCGTGCCGGTGACTCAGGCTCTTTTCCTTGTGCTTGATGATGGTGCGATCAAGCTTGTCGATCAGCGTGTCGATGGCGGCGTACATGTCCTCCTCGACGCTTTCGCAAAAGATATCCTTGCCGCGCACGTGAACCGTTGCCTCGACCTTCTGTCGCAGCTTGGCGACCGACATGATCACGTTAACGTCTATCACATGATCGAAGTGCTTGGTGATGCGATCCATCTTGCTGCCAAGATACTCGCGGATCGCGGGGGTAACTTGAACGTGGTGTCCCGTAATATGCAGGTTCATGGTGCCGACTCCTTTACAAGGTTTTACGGAGATTACCCGGGAGAATCTGCAACGACTCCCGGTACTTTGCCACGGTACGGCGCGCTACCACCATACCTTGTTGCCCAAGAATTTTTGAAATCTGTGAATCACTCAGCGGCTTGCGCGAGTTCTCCGCACTGACGAGTTGCTTGATGAGAGCGCGTATGGCGGTGCTGGAGGCCGCGCCCCCGGCATCGGTACCGACATGGCTGCCGAAAAAATACTTCAGCTCATAAATGCCGCGCGGGGTACGCATGTACTTGTTGGTGGTAACGCGCGAAACGGTCGATTCATGCAGTTCCAGCGTTTCCGCGATTTCGCGCAATACCAGCGGCCGCATGGCCACCGCGCCGTGTTCCAGAAAATTCCGCTGCCGGTCCACTATGGCCTGCGATACACGCAATATCGTGTCGAATCGTTGCTGCACGTTTTTAATCAACCATTTCGCCTCTTGCAATTGTCCGCTCAATTGCTGCGAACTGCCACGGCTACGGCCAAGAATTTCCGCATACATGCGATTGACGCGCAACTTGGGCATCGCGTCCCGATTCAGGCTGGCAACCCATAAGCCCTTGATTTTATTGACGGTTACGTCCGGAACCACGTAGCGCACGTCATCCGCGGCGTAATCGCGTCCCGGCTTGGGGTTTAAACCAGTAATGAGTTTTTGCGCCGAGCGCAAGGCGGCATCGTCGCAGCGCAAGGCTCTTTTCAATTTCACGAAGTCACGCGACGCGAGCGCGTCGAGATGGTTCGTCACGACTTCGACCGCCTTGTCGCAATACGGCGTGGCGGACGGCAGCACCTGAAGTTGCAGCAGCAGGCATTCCGCCAGCGACCGTGCACCGACCCCCGCCGGTTCGAGATGCTGCAAATGCCGCAACGCGATGGTCAGCTCCTCCGCGTCCACGTTCAATTCGGCAGGCAACATTTCCAGCACGTCGTCGAGACTTTGCGTGATGTAGCCGTCGTCATTCAGTGTATCTATCAGTAATCCGACCAGCGTGCGATCCCGGTCGGATAATTTCAGCAGGGCCAGTTGCGACAGCAAATGCTCGCGGAGCGTGGGCAAGTCACACGCCACTTGCGAATAGTCACCGTCGTCGCCATCACCGCCATTCTCGCGTGCCGATGCCGATCCGCTGCCGTAAGACAACTCCGACAGCAAGTCGCCTTCCGGCGCGTCGGTATCCGTCGCACCGCTAGAGGCGTCGCTCGCGGGCGCCGCCGCCTGCTCTTGTTCATACTCGGTACGTGGCGGCAACGGCGCGGGCGCGGTACTGTCCGTCATATCGGACATCGCTTCGTCGCGCTCAAGCAACGGGTTGTCGCGCAGAAAACCCTCGATTTCCTGATCCAGTTCCTGCGTGGACAACTGCAACAGGCGTATCGACAACTGCAACTGGGGCGTTAGCGTCAGATGCTGGGAGAGTCGTAGTTGTAACGATGGTTTCATGGATGATCGGTGGCGCGGCCACGCGCGTAGCGCCTGCCCCTACAGACGGAAATGCTCTCCGAGGTAAACCCGCCGGACATTTTCATTACCGACAATTTCCGCGGGCGTCCCGTACGCCAAAACCGTGCCTTCATTGATGATATAGGCGCGGTCGCAAATGCCGAGGGTCTCGCGCACATTGTGATCGGTGATCACTACGCCGATGCCCCGGTCTTTGAGAAAGCCGATGATTTTCTGGATTTCGATCACCGCGATGGGGTCTACGCCGGCAAAGGGTTCGTCCAGCAGAATAAACCGCGGCGAAGTTGCCAGCGCGCGTGCGATTTCAACTCGACGGCGTTCGCCGCCCGACAGGCTGATCGCCGGATTGTCGCGCAGATGCGTGATATGCAGGTCACGCAGCAAATCATCAAGCCGGTTATTGATATCTACCGGCCGATCAAGCTGCAACTCCAGAATCGCCCGGATGTTATCCGCCACCGACAGACGCCGAAAGATGGACGCCTCTTGCGGCAAGTAAGACAAGCCCAGTTTCGCGCGGCGATGTATCGGCATGTGCGTCAGCTTCTTGCCATCCAGATACAGCTCACCGCCGTCCATGGCCACCAGCCCCACCATCATGTAGAAACAGGTGGTCTTGCCCGCGCCATTGGGCCCCAGCAAGCCGATGACTTCGCCGCTGTGCACTTCCAGCGACACATCTTGCACCACCACGCGGGAGCGATAGCGTTTTTTCAGGCGCTCGGCCTTCAGTTCGCTGCGATGTGGCGCCGCGGGCACAACGGCGCTCGGAGTATCAGGCATGGTCAGCACTAGCGTGGCGTGCCAGGTTCCTCGCGCGGCGCGGCGATGGTATCCGCGGGCCTTAGCGGCACGGGCGGTTGCGCCGGCGGTTTGGTTTTCGACTTCGGCTGAATCACCGCGCGCACCCGGCCATCCGGATTATTGGCGGTGGCGGTTTTCGGTCCGCCGCCGATGACCTGAAAAAATTCCGTCGTGGCGTCATATGAAATATAGTCGCCCGCCACGTCATCGTCGCCGCGCTTCATCGCCGCCCGCGTAAACAACTGCACCTTGTCAGCGCGGCTGTCATACTCGATGCGCTCGCCCCAGCCTTCAACATTTTCATCGAGGCCCTCGCGTTTCTGCTTGAAGTACGCGAGATTTCCCCATACGGTACCGAGCTTGAAACCTTCCTTGTCCTGGCGCACTTCCATGCGATCGCCGCGGATCACCATCGTGCCCTGGGTCAGCACCACATTGCCCTCGAACACGGAAAGCTGCTTGATGTCATCGACGGTAACGCGGTCGGATTCGATATTGATGGGCTTATCGCGATCCGCTTTTTCGGCGTAAGCGGGCGCGCTGGCGGCGAACCAGCCCGCAAACGTCACTACCGCCACAACCGCCGCCCTTACAAAATGGTTCTGCATGAATTTATTGTCCGGACTTGCCGGCACGTTTTGCATCATAGTAAACACCCTTGACTCGCGAGTTGAACTGCATCATTCGCGTTTCGCTGTTCAGCTCCATGCCCACCGCGTTAATCACCATGTTGGCATCGGTAATGGTAACCGCCCGGTCGGTCTTTGCAATATTATCGTCGGGCAAAACGTGCAAATAGTCGGTATCCATCACCATTTCGCTTTTTTCGCCATACGGCGCCCTCACCACGCGCACCGTATCGCGAAAGTACACGTTTTCGCCGTTGCTGGACACCAATCCTTTTTTCGCCGTGATCGTCACCGGCGCGCTTTTCGCAAAACTGATAAACCGCGGATTCTCAAGCTCCGTGGTATCGTCGTCCGGGAAATGCACCAGCTTGTCGGAGCGCAGCGTATTCTTGATTCCGCCATTGACATCCATACGTGTCGCCAGCAGCTTGTCGACGATGTAATCAGGATCATGCCGTAACAGCGCGTTCGGCGCCGCCGCCGGCTTTTGCACCACCTGATCCAGCCAGTAGGTGAGCGCCGCCAGCACCACCATCAGCGCCAGCGGAAACAGATTGGATAATCGTTCACCCATGATGGTTCAAATCATTCCAGTCATTCACGCAAGATATTCGGCAAGTCGCGCATCTAGCGTACCCTGCGCTTGCATTACCCATTCAGAAAACTCTCGCACGGCACCGCATCCGCCGCTGGCGCCGGTCACGTGATGCGCGTATTTGCGCACCACGGCCGGCGCTTCGGGCACGCTCACCGCCAAGCCGCAGCGCCGCAGCACCGGCAAGTCAATCACGTCGTCGCCCATGTAGCTCGCGGCTTGCAGATCCAGCCCCAGGCGTTTGAGCAAACCGTCCATCGCGTCCAGCTTGTTGGACACGCCCTGAAACAGGTGTTCGATGCCCAGATCACGCGCACGCCGCTCGACCACGCGCGATGTGCGGCTGGTGATGATGGCGACGGCCACGCCGGAATCGCGCAGCATCTTGATGCCGTGTCCATCGTGCGCGTTAAACGTCTTGATTTCTTCGCCGCTGTCGGTGTAATAGAGGCGCCCGTCGGTAAGTATGCCGTCGACGTCGAACGCCGCGATACGTACGCGCCGCGCCCGGTCGATGGCGGTGATCGTGTCGCCAGCCATACGGCTCAAACCACTTTCGCGCGGAACAGATCGTGCATGTTCAGCGCTCCCACCAAAACACCGCCGTCATCGACCACCAGCAGTTGATTCACCTTGTTGCGTTCCATGATCTCCACGGCCTCGGCCGCCAGCCGGTCCGGCGTAATCGTGCGCGGATGCGCGGTCATGACTTGCGATATCCGCGTGTGTTTCAAATCAACGCCCTTTTCGATGGCGCGCCGCAAGTCGCCGTCGGTAAAAATCGCCTTGACGCGACGCGCCGCGTCCACGATGGCCGTCATGCCCATGGCGCCGCGGCTGCTTTCCAGCATGGCCTCAACCATGGTGACGTTTTCCATCACCGCCGGAATCGCGGCGCCCGTGCGCATGACATCGCGAACCAGCGTAAGCAGCCGCCGGCCGAGCGCGCCGCCGGGATGCGACAAGGCGAATTCGTCGCGGGTAAATCCACGCGCGCGCATCAGCGCCACCGCCAGCGCGTCGCCGAGCGCCAAGGCCGCCGTGGTACTCGCGGTCGGCGCGAGATTCAACGGGCAAGCTTCCATTTCAACGCCCGCATACAAATGCACATCAGACTGCACCGCCAGCGAGGACTGGGCATTGCCGCTCATCGCGATCAACTTGGCACCCTGACGTTTGAGCACGGGAAGAATGGCCAACAGTTCGCTGCTTTCGCCGGAGTTCGACAGCCCGATGAAAATATCATCACGGGTGACCATGCCCAGATCCCCGTGGCTGGCTTCGGCGGGATGCACAAAAAAAGCCGGCGTGCCCGTGCTCGCCAACGTTGACGCGATCTTGCGCGCCACGTGTCCGGATTTTCCGATGCCGCTTACCACCACGCGGCCCCGGCAGGTCATGATCAGGTTCACCGCGTGGGCGAAACTCGCATCAAGCCGGGTAATCAGATCTTGTATCGCGCGCGCCTCGATTTCGAGCACCTGCCGCGCGACGGCAATAGCGTCGCCCGGTTCGGTTTGCGACGACTTTGAAACTGCGGCATTCATGCAAAAAGTATACCAGATACCGCGCTTTCCCCCTGTAAATAATGCACGCCTCCGAACAAAAAATCCGGTGCGATATTCGCTCTTGAATTCAGTGAATTATGGATTGACAAACCTGCGGGATACACAAAAAAGCCCGCGACAGCGGGCTTTTTTTCGGTACGACACTACGTCTTAGAATAACGTCACACCACCGCAGTTTGCATCCACGGTCTGCGTAGCCCACGCATTCGGTGACGCGGCTGCGTAGCAGGTCGCGGCAGCCGCCCCGCCAAAAGTGGAAAACCGGAAGGTCCCGCTCAGCGCGTTGCCATCGTCGGATTTGCGATCAACTTCAGCGAGTATATCCGACGGAATCTGCGATCCGGTTTTCAGGTTATGCCGCGCCGTGGTGGCGGCGCCATACACGTTGTCATAAATCAGTTGCAGGCGGTTGCCGTACGGATTGGTCGGCGTGGTCAGATTACTTTCAGTGGTATTGCAGGTGTAAGAACCGGTGACAAACCCCGCCTTCGACAAGTGTTCCCAAGCGAGAATCGCCTCGTTGCCGGTGATTTGTCCATTGCCGTCGCCATTTCCCGTGCCACAGGGCGTTGCTGCCACGCCCGCTATCGTGGTGGTGGCCGTCGTGAAATCACCCGGCAACGCACGGTAACGATCCAGGAATCCCAAGTAAGCCGTCTTGACGCCATCCTGCTGCGAAATCAAATTACGCACGCGCGCGCTGGTTATCAGTTCCTGCCCTTTCAAAACGCCTCCGAGGAGCAAGCCAATAATGACCAGCACGATGGCAATTTCGATGAGCGTAAATCCGCGCTGCTTGTGCATGAGTTCGTCCCCCCCGTATCGATGCAAAATTGAATTCGTTAATCAGTCGCAACCTTTGTGCCAGATTCCCATTGGCTGCCCGCGTCCACGTGCTTTCAAGCGGGAGCGCCCGCTAGTTTCTGATTGCACGCCGGGTGCACGCTGGGCGAGCATTCAAAGCTTACACCATAACCATATGTTTTTAAACAACTATTTTTACAACCCGCATGCCCCGGATTGCACGGCATCGGTCAATCGCGCGCCGCGTACTCGACAGGAATCGCGGTACTCTCGCACCGAGCCGTCTGGCACGTCGCTGTTATTGACGAGTTTTCGGCGCTGCCGCCGGATTCTCGACGGACCGCATTTTTTCCAGACGCTCCGTCAGAAAATAAATCTCCCTGGCATCGGTAATTTCATTGCCCGCCAGCAGGCCTCCCAGCAGCACTTTCGCACGTTCGATTTCGCCCATGTCTTCGAGCATGAATATGCGCATCTGCCTTGCCCAACTGGATGCACCGCCCGCATGTTGGGCGATCGCTTCAGCATAGCGCAGCGCGAGCGCGGAATCGTTTAGGCGATGCCGCGCCACGATCGCGCAATGCGCCAGCCAGCGCCAACGCGCGTTGGGCCGTTCGAGAAACTTTCGATGCACAAATTCGCACATCACACGCTGCCGGCCACTATCAGGCACCTGCCCATAAAGTTGCGCCGCCATCATCAGCGGATACTGCGACCGCGCATCCAGCATCAACGCCGCGTTCAACCACGCGATCACCCCCTGATAGTCCAGCGCTAGAAACGGGATGCTGATGCCCGGCTGATTATCAAAGGCCTGCAGCGCAAGCACGAGAGTCTGCGCCATCGCTTGCGGCTCCCCGAGACTCAACACGCGCAACGCCGGTACCGGCAAGGGCGCCTCCAATGCGCTGGCGGCGGCCACCGGCGCGGGCTCGCTGGCGCGCAACGCAACGTACGCCAACAGCGCCGTGACGAACAACAACCCTACCCAGCGCGGCACTGCGGCAACGCCGCGTTCGATTCCCGCAATTTCAGGTCGCGAGAATGCTGGCAACCGCGGCAACATCAGAAATTGCGGCGATGAAAATCCACCATCGCCGCCCCCGCCAATAATGTTACGTAAAGCACGGTTTCCAATAGCATCGCGAAGATGCCACGCCACGCCTCGGGCGCGTCGGTCAGCCACACGGTTTGCGTCCACCGGTCCAACGCCGGCAGCAGCAGCGCCAAACCTTCGATCAACCAGCGGCTGACCGCATGCGACAGCGTATCGCCCCCGGAGACCGGATGCGCGCTCATCAGCCGTATCGTGGTAATACTGCGCGCCAGCATGTAAAACGCCAGCACCATGGCGGCAGACGGCATGAACTGGCCGAACGCCACCACGCAAAATAACGCGAAGGCGATCACCACCGCCAGTTCCAGGCTCAGCGCGATACCCCACTGCAACGCCGCAGACGCGGGCGCCGTCAGCAGCAGCGGCACACAAGCGATCAGACCGACGACCGCGCCGGCGGCCAGAAAGCCGCACAGTTTGCCAAGAATATAGTGGGCGCGCGGCAGATCCAGCGCGAGCAACATGTCGAGTCCCTTGTCGTCGAACTCGCGCGTGACGCTGGCGATAACATGCGCCGCCATGATGAACACCACGGCCAGCCGGATACCAGCCGCGTAAAACGCGGTTTGCATGCGCAGCCCCTCGATCACCGCGAGTTCCGACGCAAACGCCGCCGATGCCAGCACGGCGCCGATCGCGCAAGCAAACAACAACGGCAGGTGTGCGCGGCGCGCTTCCAGCAGTGTGTATCGCGAGATGGTCAGTATTTGATACATTGCAGTTGAAGTATAGCCAACCCCCTGTCGAGATTGTGGGGATTGTGCGGATTGTGTGGTTTATGATGTTTGTGCCGTTTGTGATGTCAGTACCCCGTGGCCAGCGGAATGACGATGAATCCAGTCCCGAGCGAGATCCCCGAGCGGCAAGCCCCTGAAAATGGCTTTGTCGCCATGCACGCGCATTGGTGGCTGGGACTCATGCTGCTCGCACTGCACGCCGCAATCGCGTGGGGCCTGGACACGCCGTGGGCCTCGGCCTTGCTACTCGCGCATTTCGGCTTGTTCCTGTTGTGGCAACCGCTATGGCGCGGCGAACGCGAATTCGATCCGCGCCAGGCGTTTCTGGTCATTATCGTGGGCGCGCTGTTGTCGGCGCTCAACAACGGCTGGCTGATCGCCCTGTGGCTGGCCGTGCTAACTGGCTTGATCGGCGGCGGCGTACCGGGTACCTCGGGCCGGCGCCAGCGCGTCGTTTCGCTGCTCGCCGCACTCTACCTGCTTTCGCTGCTGCTGATGTGGGTGGTGCCGCAACTGTCCGCGCGCGCGCCAGCCGAACCGGGCATTGGTGCGCTCGTACGTTATGGATTGCCCATCGTCCCGGCATGCATTCTGTTTCTCCGTCTGGATCCGCCACGCGTTGAAACACGCGTCGCCGTTGATCTTTTCTACAGTGTGATGCTGTTCCTTCTGGTCGCGGCGCTGGTCCTGGGCAGTTTTGTCATTCTGCAATTCAGCCACGCGCCATATGCCGTGGCGCTCATGCAGTCGCTGATGGTGATTGCGTTGGTGTTGATCGGATTATCGTGGCTATGGAATCCGACGGCGGGCTTTGCCGGCATCGAACAATTGTTGTCGCGTTACCTGTTGAGCGTGGGGTTACCGTTTGAGCAATGGGTACAGCAACTCGCCGCGCTGGCCGAACGCGATACCGAACCGCGGCAATTTCTCGACAGCGCGCTAGAACACATGCTGGCATTGCCCTGGATCGTTGGCTTGGACTGGCAAACCCGCGCTGGGAGCGGCCAATACGGACGCCTCGACACACCCGGCGTGTCATTTTCGCAGGGCGATTTACATCTGCGCATCCACACACGCTGGACCTTGTCGCCGGTCATGTTACTGCACCTGAAACTCCTGGCGCAGATGGTGGGCCACTTCTACGCGGCCAAGGAAAGAGAGCAACTGCAACGGCAGCATGCCTATACCCAGGCGATTTACGAAACCGGCTCGCGTCTGACGCACGACGTCAAGAATCTGTTGCAGTCGCTGCGATCGCTGTGCGTAGCGGCGGAAGGAAGCGCGCCGGATCAGGCTGCGGCGCTGCAGGCACTGATGCAGCGGCAGTTGCCGCAAATCACACAGCGCCTGAACACAACACTCGACAAACTGCGCGCGCCGCAACACACGGACACTACACACACACGCGCCGATGCCTGGTGGCGGGAATTGCAGCTACGTCATACGCATCGCAATACCCACTTTACAGTTGAAGGTGATTTATCGGACCACACGCTGCCCGCGGAATTGTTCGATAGTGTTGCCGATAATCTGATCGAAAATGCCTTGCGCAAAGACGCCGCGATAGTGGTGACCGTCTCCTGTGTGCCGGCAACTCATACGCTGCGCGTAGCTGACAACGGTGACGCGTTATCCGCCACGCGGGCCGCACAACTATTCAGCGCGCCGGTCGCCTCGTCGGCTGGATTGGGGGTTGGGCTCTATCACGCCGCCAGCCATGCCGCGCAGGCGGGCTACGCGCTGACACTGACCGAAAATCGTCCGGGGCGCGTCGTGTTCCAACTGGCACGTAAGTCGCTGAACACACGGCGAGAATCTCAATAATTGCTTAATAATCAAATGCTTAACAATATTTTTCGCACGGGCGCCGGTAACGCAGCCGATACCGCGTCCGGCCGTGACAACCACACGGCAGCGGGGGGTAACACGGCGGCATCGCTGACGCGTACGCACAGGGGTTTGATGGTCAGTTTGAAATGCGTAAATCCGTGTTCGACCGGCGGCAGCATTTTTGTCGATGTCACCGACGCCCCGTACCGTTCGCGGCACAGGCGGCGCACATCACGCGTGGTGCTGGCTACATCCACTTCCGGCAGCGACCACAAACCGCCCCAGATGCCGCTCGGCGCGCGTTTTTCCAGCAGGATGTCTTCACCGCGTAGCAGCAACAGCATGACGGTGCCGCGATGGGGCAACGCCGCGCGTGGTTTGGCTTCAGGCAATGTCGCAGTCAACCCTTGCGCAAACGCCACGCAATCCGCGCGCACCGGGCATTGCTCGCAACGCGGACGGCTACGGGCGCAGATGCCCGCGCCCAAATCCATCAGGCCTTGCGTATACGGGACAATGTCGCGCGTGGGCAATAGCGATTCAGCCTTGCGCCACAGTTGTTCCAGCACCCGCGCATCGCCCGGATAACCGCGCACGCCGCCATGCCGCGCGAGCACGCGTTTGACGTTGCCATCGAGAATCGCATGCCGCCCGCCATGCGCGAACACACAAATCGCCGCCGCCGTGGAGCGCCCTATGCCGGGCAATGCCTGCACCGCAGCGGGGTCATCGGGCATGCGGCCGCCATACACCGCTACGATCATGCGCGCGGCCTGGTGCAAATTTCGCGCCCGCGAGTAGTATCCGAGGCCGCTCCATAAGGCGAGCACATCGTCAGGCTGCGCCGCGGCAAGCGCGCGCACCGTGGGGAATCGCCGCAAAAATCGCTCGTAGTAAGGAATGACGGTCGCGACCTGCGTCTGCTGCAACATGATTTCCGACAGCCAGATCGCGTACGCATCGCGCGTGCCCTGCCACGGCAAATCGTGTCGGCCCTGGCGCTTTTGCCAGGCGACCAGACGCGATGCGAACGAACGCATCAACAACCCGCCATGCGACATTTACCGCCCAAACAACCCCTTGATCGCATCGCGCGTGGAGTTTGACTTGGGCGCGGGAGCGGCGCCTGGCGCGGGTGTACCGGCCGCAGGCGGCGTGGCCGCTTTCTTGCCGCCCAGCAAACCTTCGAGTTTGCCCTTGAGTTTATCCTCGGCCTGCTGTTTTATCGTGTCTGTCAGCAGCGCGTTGTAATCCAGCGCAAACGAGGGCGCCGCCAATGGCCCCGTGGCGCGCACCGGAACGGTAATGCCTTTGAGGTCGTTCGTATCGCGTCCGTCCTGCCCTTTTAAAGTACCGACCACGGAAGCCTTGACCGTGTAGTTTATGGAATCCTCGCCGATGTTGATATCGCCCGCGCCACCGACGCGCAGCAACGGCGACTTCATCGACAAATCGTTGTTGCTCGCCACGCCGTTGCGAATCGCGAAGGTGCCGCTTAATTCGGAGAAATCGGTTTTCTGATTTTTGTCCGCCGCCTGCGTCTGCTGCCCCTTGAGCGCGCCCAGCTTCGCCTTGGCGCTGCGTAGCGTGCCGGCCACGTCGATGCCCTTGATCGCGCCGTCGCGCAGATTCACCGACGCACCGCCGTTCAGTCCGCGCTTGAGCGCTCCGACGGTGTTGCCCTGCGTGGTGACATCGACATTCACCGTGCCGTGCCCGTCGAGCATGTCCTTGTTCGCCAGATCCTTCAGCAGCGGCCCGATGGCAATGCCGCTCAGATTTTGCTTGATCGCAAACGACGGCGTCGCCGGCGCGGCATTGACCGACACCGCGCCGTTCATCGAACCTTGATACAGATTCGCCGCCAGCGGACTGATATCCACCCGGCCGCCGTTGGCCTTTATTTCCAGCCGCACATTGGATGCCTTGAGATTGGAAACCTTCAGTGTGCCGATGCGCAGTTTTCCGGTGGCGTGCAACGAGCGCAATCCGCTCAGATCGATGGGTTTGTCCGCGCTTGCCGGCGAGGCGCCGCCACTGCCTTGCGATGCATATCGATCCAGATCCAGTTGGTCGATATCCACGTCAAACGTCAATCCCGGAGGCGCAAAACCATTCACCCCCACTTGCGCCTTGATCGTACTGTCCGACACCTTGCCCGCGAGATTGGCCTGCACTTGCTGCTTGGAACCATTGATACTCGCAATGCCGTTCAGGCTGCCGGTGATGCTCTTGCCCGGCAAATTAGGTCCGGCCGCCGTGATATTGACGGCCAATTGCGGCAAACTGATTTGTTGCGTCTGGAGATTGCCGGACAGCGGTGACGAGACCTTCGCCTTGATGGTCTGATCACCCTGCTTGATATCCAGATCGAGCGTCATACCCGCCGATTTGAACGCCGCCGCCGTGCCTTCGATACCTGGCAACACCACGTTGGCGAGCGTCACGCCCTGCGGATTCGTGATCTTCGTCGCGACCGTCACTTTGTCGCCAGTGGCCTTGTCCCTGGTAATTTGCAGCTTCGGTGCATCGAATTTGACTTCCAGATTGTCCTTGCCGCTGACGCCGGTCATCGCCACCGAAAGCTTGTCCGTGGTCAACTCGCCGGATTTGAGTTTCGCCAGCACGCTGCCCGTCGCCTTCACATTCAAATTTTTCAAATCGGCCGCGGCACCCTTGGCATCCAACCCCATGTCTTCCAGCGAAAACACCTGCTGCTCGAGATCAAACGTCAGCTTGGTCTTCAAGGCAACGCCCAGATCAATAGCCGGCTTGTTACCCTTCACCGTCATCGACAAATCGATTTTGCCCGGCACGTTCGGCGCAATGCGCCCGGTCTTGAGATTGACACCGGACAACGCCAATTGCGTGCCCTGCGACTCGTCGCGATACGTCAATGCCGCGTTTGCAACAACCACATGATCAATATCAAATTCGAATTGCTCCGACTTTTTTTCGTCCTTGGTCAGCAGGTCGTCGATGTTCATGCGCCCGTCCTTGAACTTGATGATCGTGGCGCGAACACCCTTCACCTCCACCTCGTCGATCACCAGCTTCTTGGACAACAGCGGCATCAGCTTGAGCGATACGCGCAAACCATCGACCGCCGCGAATTCCTTGTCGCCCTTGAATTCCGACAACGACATTTTTCCGAGATCGGCGCCTATGCTCGGCCAGAATTTCAGCTTGATATCGCCGTCCAGCTTCAAATCGCGCTGTTTCTTGTCCTTGACCAGCTGAATGACCTGCGGCTTGTAACTATTGGGATTAAACGTCGCCGCCACATAAGCCACGACACCGCCCGCGACCACGGCCAGCCCGCCACACGCGATCAACAAGTACTTAACGATTTTCATGATTCAGCTCCATGTCGCGGAAATCCGACACAACCCGCACGGCTAACGATATAGCGACCAGGACAACGGGTCAATTGCGCGGCGCCGGGAAGTTGTGAATTGATTTAAAACTCGTGCGCGGTCAATTTACGTGCGAAAAGCGCTGCCGCGCTGTGCCGTACGACACGCGGCAGCCAGCGAGGTTCCGGCGCCACACCGGAAGCGGTGGCCGGATGGCAGTCGGTTGGCGGCCATGCGGCAACCGTCGCCCTGCCCGCCATACCATGCGCCATTAACATCATGGAGCGGGTGAAGGGAATCGAACCCTCGTATGCAGCTTGGGAAGCTGCCGTTCTACCATTGAACTACACCCGCAGAGCTGTGTATTCTACCACCGCGACCGTTTTGGTCAGCGCGCGGGCCGTGGCAAAAATTTCAGCATATTCTAGGGCGACGCTCCGTCCCGGCGCTGGCCCGGAAAAACTGCCCTGTATGGATCAAGGCGCTTCCGGGGCGGACGCGAAACAGGACGCGCCGGCCAAAACACCAAGCCTAGGGTAGCTCCCGCACCTAGGCTTGGCACGGTAGCACGCTGTTACAGCGCCGACACGCATCCGACGCGCTCACCGGGTTTCGCTACTTCGCCTTCGCGGGCCTCTTGCTTCGTCAGATGATCCCGTCTGTCTCAAACTCCGGCGGCTTCTTGCTTGCTATTGCGCCACGCACGTACCGCGACACCTTGCACATAATGCACAGCGGTTACCTAACCGGCCGGAAAAAACAATGGATTTCTGGCGGCAATGCCGCGGTCTCGCGCCTTTTCCCAGTTATCGTTGATACCTGTGCACTCGATCAGTTCCGGGATTCCGGGATTCGCGCCTGCGGGCAGACACAGCAAATTGGCTTCGGGCTTATAGGGATCGAAGACATTCGTTTGATTGTCGAAGAAGTTTTTCGGGTTGTAGTACAGACCAAGGTGCCACCATGCGCTGTAACCCAGTTCCAAAATTGCCGCGATGGTGCGCGAGGCTTGGTCTACCGTATTGTTTTCCACAAACAGCACCGGTTGATACTTTTGTATAACCCGGACGGCGCCGCGAATAACCTGCGGCTCCATGCCCTCCACGTCGATCTTGATCAGCCGGCACGACGGCAATTCCAACGAATCTATGGTAACGACCTCGACCTCTTCGCCCGGCGAGTTTTGGTCCGCCAGCGACACAGCGCCCCAGTTGTGCGGCTCGTGCCATGACAGCACGGGAACCTTGGCGTTGCCACTGCGCTCGGCAACGCCTTTCTGCAATGCGCAAACATTGGTCAGGCAATTGATCGCCGTATTCCCACACAGGATATGGAACGGCATGCGCTGCGGTTCAAAAGTAACCACCAAACCCGTGTCACCCACGGCATTGGCAAACGGTATCGTGTGGCTACCAATATTTGCGCCAACATCGATGACGACATCACCGTTCCGGCAAAACCGCAGCAGGAGTTCCAACTCGGATTCACACCACTCGCCGTAAACATCCAGCGAGCGACCGACAAACCGGTCGTTGCGATTGAACATGAATAAGCCATGCTTGCAGCGCTTGATAGCTATTTGTTTCTTTTCCAATGTGTATCCGGGATTCACTTTACGGCACCTCGTTATGTTCGGAGTTCGTCACCAACACTGGTCTGGCGAGCATCGTTGTTCTTGACTACTTCCCGCAATTGGCGCTGGCTTCGAATAAATCCCGCTGTTGCTTAAACAGAAATAAGTTTGTACTGCGCAAAACTCAGGCAGATAAGAAATGTTATGGGAGCGCGCAACGTTCGTGATCGGACTAAATCCAAGCGTGCAGGCATCTATATATCTCCATCGCAAAAGACCGTTTGAAACGGATGATAACGACAACGCTCCGCAACCAAAATACGCGAATGTTCGTACGGCGGCTTGGCACCTCAACGAATTTTCTTATCGTTCGATTGCCGTAAGAATTTTCGCGGCACGTGGCGCACATAATCCGTGGCACTGCCAGCGTTACGTACTTGTACGCGCGTCAAAGTCGACGCGGATTTCCCGGTATCCACCGCTGGAGTGACAAATATCTCCCGTCACTTGATCGCAAATTAGAGCGCTTAAGCCAACGACCGAAAACAACTGAGAACAATTCGAAACTGATGGCGCCAATTTTGAAATTCGTTGAACGCCGGATTTGGAGCGTTGTTCGGGTGTCCATTCCAGCAACCGGGTTTGAAGCTGAAATTCAGCACAAATCGGTTGGCCTGGCGATGGAGACCACCGAGGTGATCTGGGAAAGGCTGGCCTCAGCACACAATCCATGGAAGTTGGCGGCCTGGCATGGAACTACCCTGGAAGAGCCGTGCTTATTCCACCACCGGGCCTCGCCTCCCCTTGCCATAATGGCGCTGGATAAGCGGCCCGCCTTGCGGTACAGTTAACAGTCCCGCAATATCCGGGCTGCGCCTGTGATGATGCGTCCTGATCCAGGTCGTCATGCAACCTCGCCACTCTGGGTCGGGACCGGCGTCAGTAGCTGCCGTAGTCCCTATAGTCACCGTGAATTACCATAGTCGCCGCAGGACACACTGTATGTTTGTAAGGACATTTATGCGTATAAGCGCACTGAAAAACCACTTCACCGCCGGTTTGTTCGCCTTGCTGTTCGCGACCGGCGCGGGCGCCGTGGGCATGGGCAATGTCAATGTTCGATCGTCGCTCGGACAAAACCTTGACGTGGAAATTGAAATTCTTTCCGCGTCTCCAGAGGAACGCGGCACACTCAGCGCCCGGCTGGGAACGGCCCGCGACTATGAGCGCTCCAGTCTGCCGCTGGGCGCAACCACATCCGCCGGCATACGCGTGTCCATCGAGCGGCGCACCAATGGGGATCCGTTTATCCGGGTTACCTCCATCAAGCCGGTGCTCGAACCCTTTATTAATCTGATGATTGAATTGAGTTCGATGTCCGGACCGGTAACTCGTGAATTTGCCGTGTTGCTGGATCCTCCCGAGTACACCCCGCCCAGGTCCGTGGTAGCCGCGCCCGCCCCACCTGTTGCGCAACCGGAAGTCGTTAAACCCGCCCCGCCTCCACCGGTTCAAGCCACGGAAAGCGATTATGGTCCGGTTCGCCCAGGCGAAACCTTATCGCGGATCGCGGCGAAGGTGCGTCCCCAAAACGCGACACTGCAACAAACCATGCTAGGCATCTTCCGCACCAACCCTGCGGCATTCATCAACAACAACATGAATCTGCTGAAAACCGGTCATCGGCTGCGCATACCGGCGGCGGATCAAATCGCGGCGTTGCCGCAGGCCGATTCCGCCCAGGCGTTACGCCAGCAAACCACCGCATGGGCCGCGAACCGCCCTGCCGCGGTCGCCGATGCGCCCGCCACGCCCAAACCCAAGGCGGCGCCACCACCCCCGCCCAGCAAGCCCGCCGCGCCACCCGCGAAATCCAAGGAGGGCGGCAAACCCGTGGTCAAGTTGTCGAGCGGCAATCCTGGCGGCAAGGCCTCGTCCATAGAAGATCGCGTGCGCATGCTCGAAGAGGATCTCGCGGCACGCGAACGTGCGCTGAACGACGCCAATGAGCGCATCAAGCGGCTTGAAAAAGCAACGGCCGGCGCGGCCAGCGGCAGCCCTGCCGCGGGCGAACGACAAAAGTAATCAACGGCAAGCAGCAGGGACGGAAAATCGGCGCAGGTCGCTAATCAGACTCCAGCACCTGAAACGACACGCGCTCGGCGCGCGCGCTGCGTTCCACGATTTTGGTGGGCTTAAGACGAAACTTCCTGTCGTCGAGCAACATCTCGGTGCGCTCGAGATTGGTGAACATACCGCTGCGCACGATCAGTTCAACCTGCTCTTGCGATTCGGGATCCCGCGTAATCAGCACTGCGGGTTCCGATACTGCGCGCTCCGTGGATTTTGCATCGGCGCGCGGTGATTTCTGCTCCAGGGTCACGAGTTGCGCGCCGCTGCCTAGGCGTTGCACCCCGACGCGCTGCTGGTTGCCATCCAGGCGATTGACGCGGCGAATCACGCCGATGCCCCAGTCGCGAATCGACGCGCCTTCAATACCGATCAGGCTGCCGACTTCCACCCAGTCGCCGGCCACCGACGGTATTACCGCGCCATAGCCGCCTTCGCTCGCGTCCTCCACGATCCAACTCTCCGCGGTAGGCTGATCCGTAAAATCCAGCGAGTCATTCACCGCAAAATCCAGCGCGCGAAAAATTTCCGGCAGTCCCGGAACCACCGTGACGCGCGATGTCACTTTCCGGCGTTCATCCTTGCGCGCCTGCGTTTTGCCCGCCCAATCCAGCGCCAGATGCTTGATGACTTTGAGCAGGACCTGATCGTCCTGATCGTCGTAATACACCAGTTCCGGCGGCATCGCGCCGGAATAGGCAAACTGCGCCTCGACCGCGGCGAGTTCGCCCAGCGCCTGCCCCGCGCCGATATACCGCGCGGACGCACCCTCCGGCGGCGCTCTGGAGGTGCGTACCGGCGGCCCCGGGTTGTGCATGTCTATCCAGTGTGTGCAGCCCTCGAACGGCGCCTCGGCAATGACAAAGTGCTTGGCGAAATGATCAACAAGCCGTGTTGCAAGATCCAGTTCGGGCGGCTGCAATGTGTCATTGGAGGAAGCCGCGACCATCAGCCCTTTGACAAATTCTTCGCGCACGGTAATCGGCCGGCCCGGATAAAGCGGCACTTCGTTTTCGGCCACGCCGTTTTCCAGCGCAAAGGTGTACAGCCCCGCCATTTCCACCCAGATACGCTGTTCCGGAATGGTATAGCGCAACAACGCCCACTTGAGCCGCAAGCGCAAGGCGCGCAATGCGCGTCCCAAGGCTATCGGCAGCGTCAATTTGAAACGCATCGAACCGAGCGGGTCGGCTTCGTAACGCTGCAAACAAAAAAGATACGCCTGATAGAGCTCCTGCAAATAGCGGTAAGCGCCGCCCCACAATTCGCTTTCGCGCGCCTTCTTGTGCCGCGCCGTGGCGAGATATTCCTTGATCAGGTCGACCAGCCGCGGCTGCCCCGCGCTGTCGAGCAAGTGGATTTCGTCAAAACGATCCTGCAGCAACATTTTCGGATTGGCGGTCAGCGAAGTCAGCGCATCGGTGACGGTTGCCAGGCCTTCCAGGCTGTTTAATTCCGAAACATCGGATACCACGTCACGCGCGGAACGAAATGTCGGCTTCGTACGTTGCTCGCTACGGCCAAACCAGCTAAGCATAATGGGTGGCAGTTTTCATGTGGGTGGGCATTGTACCGAAAAACCCCGTCCAAGGCATGGCAACTTAATCACAAGCCGGCCACAAACCAGAGCGCGGATAACAGTACATGGATTATGATACGCCCGGTATTGAACTGGGTCGGCGACCGGAGCGCTCGCCATCAATTCTATGGAAAGCGATGAAAACCATGACATGGCTTGATCTGCACAACAGTTTACGAATCCATATACGTAACAGTGCCAATAACTCCAGGCACGCACATCGCCATCGTTTTGGTTGCGACGATGGTGCCCGCCGCATGATCCAGCGTATTCGACTGGCGATCACGGTGGCTATGGCAATCGTGGGGCCGATATTATGGAGTGGCACCGGCGCATTGGCGGCCGGCATGGGCGCGGTCACCATCAAATCGCTGCTCGGACAGCCGCTGGCGGCTGAAATTGAATTGGTCACACGAGACAAGCGTGAGCTGGAGTCGTTATCCGCGCAAATTGCGCCGTCCGACACGCACCGGCGCGCCAATATTCCATACCTCGGTGTTGCGCTGGGACTGCGGGCAACCATTCAAACCAGTAAGGATGGGCGCAGCTTTATTCGCGTCGAATCGCTGAAGCCGGTTAACGAGACGACATTGCGGCTACTGATCGAACTCTCGGGCCCCGGCACGAACGCGGTGCGGGAATACGCCTTGCTGCTTGAGCCGCCTGAAATGCGCGCGCGTTAATCCACTCTTCCTGACACACCCCCACGCGCACTCGGCCATACAGCGGTGTGCGCACCGTAACGCGGACGTTACGTGCTGGTACCGACCACGGTAAACGCAACACGTTCACAGGCGGCATTGCGCTCGACCACGGCCTTTGGCCGCAGCACGAACGGCCGCTTGCCGGCCAGCATATGAACATCGTCGCGATTGGTAAATGAACCGCTGCGAACCAGCACCTCAACCTCGGATTGATTGCCGGGGTCGGCCGTCAACAGAATCGCGAAATCCAGCGGCAACCGCTGCGATGCGCTCAGGCCGGCGGGCCGCTGATCGACGCGCTGCATGCGCACCAGCGCCGCGCTTTGACTCAGCACCTGCACCCCCACCCGCTGCTGATTGCCTTCGATGCGCAACACGCGGCGCACCACGCCAACGCGCCAGTCGCGCGGCACATCGCCCTCGATAGCAATGAGGCTGCCGACTTCCACCCAGTCGCCCGCCACCGCCGGCAGCACGGCGCCGTAGCCTCCCGCGCTTACATCGTCCACCACCCAGCTTTCCGCCGTGGGTTGCTCGGTAAAATCCAGTGAATCGCTCACCACGAACTCCAGCGTGCGCAAGATGTCCTTGAAGCCGGGCACTACGGTGATGCGCGCGTTGATCTTGTGCCGCTCGTGCATCCGCGCCTGCGTCTTGCCTGACCAATCCTGATACACGTGGTCGAGTATGGATCGGACAAATGCCGGTTCGACGTTTTCCTCCAGCGTCAGTCCGGGCGGCAGTTCGCGTGTTTCGTCGAGGTGCGCCAGCGCTTTTTGCAGCGCCTCGGCCGCGAGGCCCGCGCCAAAATACCGCACGTCGGCATCGGGCCCCGGCGCGCGCGTGTTTCGTACCGGCGCTTGCGGGTGCTTAAGATCAAACCAGTGCGTGCATCCCGCATCCGCGGTCTTCGACAACACGAACATCGGCGCATAGTGGCTTACCACCTGCGTCGCGAGGTCCTGCCCCAGCGGCAGCAAATTTTCACACGACAGCGCCGATTGCATGATGGCTTTCAGAAACTCGCCGTTGATCGTGGTGGTTTCGCCGGCATAAATCTGCACGGTATCATTCACGCCGCTTTCTTCGATAAAGGTATACAGGCTCGCCAAGCCCGACCACAACTCAGCGCTCGGCGCGGCGTAGCGTATCCGGGTCCACTGCAATTGACGCCGCAGCGCACGCAAGGCGCGTGCCAACGCCACCGACACTTTGAGACGAAACGTCACCGCGCCCTGCGCGTCAGCGGAGTAACGTTGCACACAGCCCACGTACGCCGAGGCCAACTCGCGCCAGCATCCATACGCGCAGTTCCACAATTCGCCTTCGCGCAGTTTTTTCTGGCGCGAAGTATTCAGGTACTCGCGCAGCAGCGTGCGCGTATGCGTCTGCGCGGCGGCATCCAGCTGATGAATTTCGTCGTAACGCTCGTCCAGCGTCAGCGCCTCGACGCCGCGTATGCCTTCCAGCGCCTCGGTAATCGCATTCACCGCCGCCACGGCATTGTTTTGCGGCAATGCGGCGATCACATCCCGTGCGCGCTTGTTGGTTGGAAACGCGTCCGCGTTTTTTCGTCCGCTTAGCCAATTCAGCATTTTTTCCCCTGTCTTTGGATCGCTCGCCACCGGCGCGCCCCGCCATGAAATCCGGGGTGCCCCGCGCGGCCACGGCCGCCACAGCCTTAAGCCGACATTGTAAACCGCCGCTGGCGCCGCGTTTCGCCATTAACGCGCAGACCCGGTAAAATGCGTCATCTGCCCGTGCGCCCGCGCCGCCTGCCGCCGCAAGGTTTTGTTACCGGGGTCAGGGGCCAACGGGCTTTTGTATTCGGTTGATTCTGTAGATTTCTGTAGATTGCGCGCTGCTCGATTTTTCACATCGATTTAATATTCCGGTCTTGATTTCACTAACCATCAATGGCGACCACCGCCAATTCGAGCAACCGCTTTCCTGCGCAGGCCTGATCGTGACGCTCGGCTTGTCCGGCAAGCGCGTCGCGCTGGAGTGCAATGGCGAAATCGTGCCGCGCAGCGCGCTGGATAGCCATGTGCTCAACGACGGCGATAAAATCGAAATCGTTGTGGCGGTGGGCGGTGGCTGATCGCACGTTTTCCCGCTGATGCGCCAACGGCGCGCGGCAATCGATTTAAAGTTACATTTGGAGCATCCCCTGATGACCCCGACCCCGCACCACAATCCGGATACCCTGCTGATCGGCGGGCTTTCGTTCCACTCGCGTCTGCTGGTGGGCACCGGAAAGTACAAGGACTTTGCCGAAACCAAGGCGGCCGTCGAAGCGAGCGGTTCGCAGATCATCACCGTGGCGATACGGCGCACCAACATTGGGCAAAATCCCAACGAACCGAGCCTGCTCGACGCGATTCCGCCGTCGAAGTACATGTTGCTGCCCAACACCGCCGGCTGCTACAACGCCGATGACGCGGTGC
Organism: Betaproteobacteria bacterium UBA5216; assembly: GCA_002412495.1. Taxonomy (GTDB): domain Bacteria; phylum Pseudomonadota; class Gammaproteobacteria; order Burkholderiales; family SG8-41; genus UBA5216. The sequence goes on along the minus strand of DHVE01000009.1, from coordinate 18,380 downwards.
GCACATTGCGTCTCGCGCGCGAACTGCTGGACGGCCACACGCTGGTGAAACTCGAAGTGCTGGGCGATCCCAAGACGCTCTACCCCAACGTGGTTGAAACCATCGCCGCCGCAAAAACACTGGTCAAGGATGGCTTCAAAGTCATGGTCTACACCTCGGATGACCCCATCATCGCCAAACAGCTTGAAGACATCGGCTGCGTGGCGGTCATGCCCTTGGCGTCGCTGATCGGCTCCGGCATGGGCATCCTGAATCCTTGGAACCTGCAAATCATCATCGAAAACGCCAAGGTGCCGGTGGTGGTGGATGCCGGTGTCGGTACCGCGTCCGATGCGGCGATTGCCATGGAACTCGGCTGCGACGCGGTATTGATGAATACCGCCATCGCCACCGCGCGCGATCCTGTATTGATGGCATCCGCCATGAAAAAAGCCGTCGAAGCCGGCCGCGAGGCGTGGCGCGCGGGCCGCATGCCGAAAAAACTTTACTCGGCATCGCCGAGTTCGCCGACCACCGGCATGATCGGTAAGGCCTGAAAATAAGAATACAAATATCGTTTAAAAACAATAACTTAAACTAAAACCGTGACCGAGCCGCGCCACATTCGCAGCTACGTGCTGCGCCAGGGGCGCGTCTCCAGCGCCCAGCAACGCGCGCACGAAACACTGCTGCCGCGTTACGGCGTGCCGTTTGCCGAAGCGCCGCTTGATCTCGACCATCTGTTCGGGCGCGCCGCGCCCAAAATTCTGGAAATCGGCTTCGGCATGGGCGAAACGACCGCCACCATCGCGGCCGCGCAGCCGCAAAATGACTACCTCGGCATCGAAGTGCACACGCCCGGCGTCGGCAGTCTGCTGAAACAGATTGCCGCTCGCGAGTTGATCAACGTGCGCATCATTCAGCACGATGCCGTCGAGGTGCTGCATCACATGATCACGGCGGGTTGCCTGGATGGCGTGCATATATTTTTCCCGGATCCGTGGCCGAAAAAGCGCCATCACAAGCGTCGGCTGCTTCAAGCACCGCTGGTTGCACTGCTTGCGCAAAAACTGCGGCCGGGCGGTTACCTGCACGCGGCAACCGATTGGCACGATTACGCTGAGCAAATGCTTGCCGTGCTGTCCGCCGAGCCAGCATTGACGAACGCCGCCGGTACCGCCACCGGCTACGCCGAGCGCCCCGATTACCGCCCGCAGACCAAATTCGAAGCGCGCGGATTAAAACTCGGCCACGGCGTGTGGGATCTCGTGTTCAGGCGGGTTTAAGGATTATCCGGGCGCCGGGCGGACGCCCGGGCGGCGCCTCCGCCGGCAGGTTGGCCGTCAGCAACGCCCGCAATGCGGCCATGTCCAGCGGGCGTGAAAAATAATAGCCCTGGATTTCATCGCATTCGTTCTCGCGCAGAAACTGCAACTGCCCGTCGGATTCAACGCCCTCCGCGATCACCCGCAGATCAAGCGCGTGGCCCAACTGAATCACCGCATGCGCGATGGCGGCGCCATCATTGGATGCGGTCACCTCCCGGGTAAATGATTGATCGATTTTCAGACGGTCGATCGGGAAGCGCCGCAAATAGCTCAGGCTGGAATATCCCGTGCCAAAATCATCGATGGCCAGTTGCAAACCCAGCGATCGCAGTTCCTTGAGTTTGGCGACCACCGCATCAACGTCGTTCATCGCCAGGCTTTCCGTGATCTCGAGTTCAAGGTGCCGCGGCGGCAACCCGGTGCGCTCCAGAATTTCCCGCACCTTGTCGATCAAACGATCATCGCGGAACTGCCGTGCGGACAAATTCACCGCCACATGTCCAACGTGGAAACCGTCGTCCATAAGCTGCTTGGTTTGACGACACGCTTCTTCCATCACCCAACCGCCGATGCCGACAATGAGATCCGTCTGCTCGGCGATGGGAATAAAGCGCCCTGGTGAAACCATCCCCATCTCCGGATGCTTCCAGCGCACCAGCGCCTCCATGCCGATGAATCTGCCGTCCATGGCCGCGACCTGCGGCTGGTAGTGCACCAGCAATTCGCCATTCTCGATAGCGCGCCGCAAATTGCCTTCGAGGTACAGACGTTCCTCCGCGCGCTTGTCTCCATCCGCCGCGTAAAAGAAATAGCAGTCGCCGCCCTGATTGCGCGCGTGCCGCATGGCGGTATCCGCGCGGCGCAGCAGCGTTTCCGGCTCCGCGCCGTCACCCGGATACAGCGCGCAACCCACGCTGCACGTCACCACGATTTCCTGCGTGCCGATCGTGAACGGCTCGCGCACCACGATCAACAAGCGCGCCATGGCCTGCGCCGCGGCCGCGGCATCTTCAATATCGATCAGCGTCATGGCAAATGCATCCGCCCCCAAGCGCGCAATGGAATCGTGATCACGCAACGCATTGCTCAGGCGACCGGCGATCAGTTTCAATACTTCATCACCAGCGGCATGGCCGAGGCTCTGATTCACATATTTGAAGTGATCGATATTGACCACCACCGTGGCCACCATGCGCTTGTAACGTTCGCCATAGGCGATGCCGTGCCGCAGATGGTCAACCAGCAAGGGACGGTTGGCCACGCCTGTCAGCGTATCGTGCGTATCGTAGCGGACCATCTCGTCGAGATAGTGGCGGGTCTCCGTGAAATCCACGATCACGCCGACCAGCGATTTTGCCTTGCTGTCTTCGTTCACCACGGCAACGCCATGCTCGCGCACCCAGCGTTCCTCGCCGTCCGCGCGCAGGATGCGGTATTCGAGGTTGTAGCTCTCGCGCGCGGCCAACTGTCCCTGAAACTCATAACAAGCGCGCTCAAAATCCTCCGGGGAAATAATCGATCCCCAGGTGCGCACGGCATTGCCGAAGAAATCCTCGGGCGCGAAACCCGTCAACGCGCGCGACCCCTCGCTGATGAATTCCATGCTCCACTGCGAATCCATCAATCGCTGAAACGCGGCGACCGGCAAGTGCCGCACCAGCGTGGTCAGGCGCCGCTCGTTCTCGCGCACCTGCGCGCGATATTCCACCTGCCGCGTAACCTCGGTGGCAAAACCCATCGTGCCGATCACGGCGCCCTTGCCGTTGCGCAGCGCCGTCCGATAGGTTTCAAAATGACGCGTGCCGCCCGCCCGGTTGCTCAACACCAGCACGACGCGCTTGGCCCCCAGTTCCGCGATGATATCCAGATCTTCTTCGCGTATGCGCTCCGCGATCTCCAGCGGAAAGAGGCTGAAGTCCGTCATGTCGATGACGTCGGCCTCCGCGAATTCCTTGCCGTCCACCTGATAACCGCACATGTTTCTGAACGCGGCGTTTACCGCGACATAACGCAGACTGGCATCCTTGATCCAGGCGGGATCAGGCAAGCTCTCGAGAAACCCGCCGCTCAGCATGCGCGCGAGCGCGCCGATGTCCATCGTCAGCGTGTTAACCCTTGCAGTCGCGGTCATTTCCGGCAATTTACAATTTCCGATTCACGAATTACGAATTACGAATTACAAATTACGTGTGACGCTTCAAGGCGCGCACGGACATTTACGGATGTATTTTGTCGCCCACGCGCCGCGCCGCCGCGACCTAGGGCTCAACCCGCAATCCGGCGTCCTTGATCAGCTTGCCCCAGCGCAAGGCTTCGCTCGCCATGAATGCGCCAAATTGCTCCGGCGTGCTGGAGATGACATCCACGCCGAGTTCACCCAAACGGGATTTCACGTTCTGCGTCCCCAGCGCCTTCACGAGATCGGCATTCACCTTGTCGATGATGGGACGCGGCACGCCGGCCGGGAACAGAATGCCCCACCAGTTCACCGCAGCGAACCCTTTCAAACCGGCCTCCGCCAGCGTGGGCAATTCCGGCGTGAAGGGCCAGCGCTGTTCGCTGGTAACGGCCATCGCGCGCAACTTGCCCGTTTTCATGGCCTGCATCGCGGGCAACGCATCGGAGAACATGGTGGTGATCTGCCCGCCCATGACATCGGTGATCGCGAGCGCATTGCCCTTGTAAGGAACCGTAATCATCTTGACGCCGGCGATCTGCTGAAACATTTCGCCGGCAAAATGCGACATGCTGCCGGGGCCGCTGGTGCCGTAGGAAAGCTCGCCGGGACGTTGCTTCGCCAGCGCGACGAGATCCTTGATCGTGGTCACCGGCATCGTTTTGGGAACCACCAGAATATTCGCGGAGATCGTGATGCGCGACACCGGCGCGAAATCCTTGCGCCAATCGTAATTCACTTTTGCCAATAACGGCTTGGCCACCACGGGGCCAAAATTACCCAGCAGAAACGTATATCCGTCCGCCGGTTGTTTCGAGGCGTACTCCATGCCGATGGAGCCGTCAGCACCCGGCCGTGATTCCACCACCACCTGCTGCCCCCAGTATTCCGTTAATTGCGCGCCGATGATGCGCGCCATCACATCGGAACTGCCGCCCGCCGGATAAGTGACAATGAAGCGCACCAGCTTGGCGGGATAAGTCTGCGCCGACGCCGGCGCAGACACCATCAGCCCGGTCAGGCCCAGGGTTCCCGCCATTCCAATGGTTACAAGGGTTACCGTACGAAAGATTATCTTGTTCAATCCAAACATGCTTTGTCCCCCTTAATTTGATTAACCCGAGCCGCCACGCACTACACTTTACCCGATGCCATGGCCCGCTGGGGCATTACAACCGCATAGCGTCCAGCCAAAGTGAAACGATCGCACCATAAAATCATAAGCGCATGATTTTATTGCAAATTAGAACGAATGCAATCACCGCGATTCCGGCAGAAATAATTGCAGCAAATCATTCAGGAAGCGCCGTCCCTGTAGCGTCGGCGCAATTCGCAGGTGGTCGCGGGTGATCAACCCACGCCGCTCGGCGGCCTCCAGCGGCGCCAGCACGGATGTCAACGCTCCCCCCGTGCGCTCGACAAACTCGCGCGCCTCGAAACCGCCAGTCAGGCGCAGCGCGTTCATCATGAATTCAAAACCGATGTCTGCGGCCGCGACCTCGCGGGTGTCCTGAACGGCATTCCCCGCGAGCGCTTTTTCCATGAACTGTTTCGGCTGGCGAAAGCGCACCTCGCGCACCACGCGATCGGGAAACGACAGTTTGCCGTGCGCGCCCGCGCCGATGCCGATGTAATCGCCGAACAGCCAGTAATTCAGGTTATGCCGGCAGCGCGCGCCGGCTTGCGCGAACGCCGAGGTCTCGTAGTTGTCGTAACCGTGCTCCGCCAGCAACGTCTCGATGGCAAGCTGCATGTCCGCGGACACATCATCATCCGGCAACTTTGGCGGGTAGCGATGAAAATAAGTGTTCGGCTCCAGGGTCAGATGGTACGCCGATACATGTGGCGGCTGGAACGTTAGCGCCGCCTTGATATCCGCCAGCGCTTCATCGGGCGTTTGATCCGGCAAACCGTACATCACATCCAGATTGAAATTGTCGAAATGCTCGCGCGCGATATCGATGGCGCGCCGCGCCTGCGTGTCGTCGTGGATGCGGCCCAGCGCCTTCAGATGCCGCGCATTGAAGCTCTGGATGCCCAGCGACAGCCGATTCACACCCGCCGCGCGATAGTCGCGAAAACGCCCCGCTTCCACCGTGCCCGGATTTGCCTCCAGTGTGATCTCGGCATCCGGATTCAATGGCAACCGCGCGCGCACGCCGGCGAGGATGGCGTCCACCGCCGCACCCGACAACAAACTCGGCGTACCACCGCCGAAAAACACACTGCTGATGCGACGTCCCCATACGCGCGGCAGGGTTTGCTCAAAATCCGCCATCAGCGCGGCAACGTATTCCTGCTCGGGTATTTCGCCCGGCTTACCACTCGCGATGCGCACCTCATGCGAATTGAAATCGCAGTACGGGCATTTTTTCAGGCACCACGGAATGTGGATGTAAAGCGCCAGCGGCGGCAGCGCGGTGAAGCGTAGTTCGCGAGACGTGAGGGGTGAGACGTGAGGCGCGGGCGTAGCGGGCGCGCGGGAATTTACGCTCGCGGCGTGCAATGCACCCGCCGGTGATGAGGCACCCTGACCGAGACGGCTCACCTCGCACCTCACGCCTCACCCCTCACGCAGTTTATTGGCCAGCGCCGCCAATGCCTTACCGCGATGACTGATCAGATTCTTTTCATCCGGCAACAATTCCGCCGCGGTCTTGTTCAACGCCGGCAGAAAAAAATACGGGTCGTAACCGAAGCCGCCATCGCCGCGCGGGGTATCAAGAATTTCGCCCTGCCAACGCCCTTCGGCAATCAGCGGCTCGGGATCATCGGCGTGGCGCACCAACACGATCACACAGGTGTAGTGCGCGCTGCGATCGGCTTTATCCGCCAGCATCGCAATCAGCTTTGCGTTGTTGCGCGCATCCTGCGCATCGCGCTCGTTTGTCGCATCGCGCTCGTTTTTCGCATCGTGCTCGTTTTTCGTATCACGATCGCTCGCGATATCCGCGTAACGTGCTGAATGTACGCCCGGCGCGCCGCCCAACGCGGCCACGCAAATGCCCGAATCGTCAGCGAACGCCGGTAATCCCGAGGCACGACTGGCGTGACGCGCCTTGGCCAACGCGTTTTCGATGAAGGTACCGTGCGGCTCTTCGGCCTCGGTAATACCCAACGCGGATTGCGGCACGAGGGTCAAACCCAGCGGCTCGCACAATTGGCGAAATTCGCGCAATTTGCCGGGATTACCCGATGCCAGAATCAGCCTGCCCAGCTTGACGGGATTCACAAATACACTTTCAAAACAAACACTTATTACGACACTAGCACGGCGCGCTGTTTGGCGATCAACGCGCCGATGCCGTTTTGCGCGAGTTCGACCATCGCATCCATTTCCGCGCGTGAAAACGGCGCGCCTTCCGCCGTGCCCTGAATCTCGATCAAGCCGCCGCTACCCGTCATCACCACGTTCATGTCAGTGTCGCATGACGAATCTTCGACGTAATCCAGATCGAGCAACGGCACGCCTTCGCGCATGCCCACCGACACCGCCGCGACGTGATCGCGTATGGGCATTGCCGCAAGCACCTTTGCCGCGAGCAGTCCGCCGACGGCATCGTGCAACGCGACGAACGAGCCGGTGATACTCGCCGTGCGCGTGCCGCCGTCGGCTTGCAGCACGTCGCAGTCGATGTGTATCGAGCGCGGCCCCAGCGCGTTCAGATCCACCACCGCGCGTAGCGAGCGGCCGATCAGGCGCTGAATTTCCTGCGTGCGTCCCGACTGCTTGCCGCGCGCCGCTTCGCGATCCATGCGCGTATGCGTCGAGCGCGGCAGCATGCCGTATTCCGCCGTCACCCAGCCTTGCGTCGTGCCGCGCAGATGCGGCGGCTGTTTTTCCAGCACGCTCGCGGTGCATAACACCTTGGTGTTGCCGCTTTCGATCAGCACCGAACCTTCGGCATGACAGGTGTAATGCCGCGTGATGCGTATCGCGCGCAATTCGTCGGGTTTTCTGCCGCTGGGCCTTTTGCTGTCAAGTGCGCTCATGCTATCTTCCCGGTTCCATTAATGAATGGCGGATTATACGTGAGCCTATCGTGACCACCCCCCCAGTGATTTACAGCATGACCGGCTACGCCGTCGCGGCAAAAGAACTCGCGAATGGCGCGCTCACGGTGGAAATCCGCGCGGTCAACAACCGTTACCTTGACATCCAGTTTCGCCTGCCCGAAGAGTTGCGCGCGGTCGAGCCTGCGTTGCGTGAAATGCTCGCCGCCAAACTGACGCGCGGCAAAATCGAATGCCGCGTATCGCTCACGGCGTCGGCCGCCGCGCCCGCCGCGCCCGAACTGAACGAAACGATGCTGCAACAACTCGCCGCGCTCAACGCCCAGGTGCTCAAGGCGTTCCCGCAAGCCGGCAGCCTGCGCGCC
>DHVE01000009.1:0-10124 GCA_002412495.1 Betaproteobacteria bacterium UBA5216 | reverse complement strand
GCGCGCGCGCGCGAAGGCGCGAAACTGAAAGAAGCGATCCTCGAACGTGCCACCGCCATCGAACAGAAAGTCGCTGAAGTGGCCCCCCGCATGCCCGCCGCGATCGCCACGTTCCAAGAAAAACTCAACCAGCGCCTCAAGGACGCGCTGGTCAACACCGACGACGAGCGCATCCGGCAGGAAGTCGTGCTGTATGCCGGTAAAATCGATGTCGACGAGGAACTCACGCGGCTGAAAACCCACATGGCCGAATTGCGGCGTATCCTTGCCAAAGGCGGCTCGGCGGGCAAGCGGCTGGATTTCCTGATGCAGGAACTGAACCGCGAAGCCAATACGCTGGGATCGAAAGCCGCCGACATTGAAATCACGCAGGCCTCGATGGATTTGAAATTGCTGATCGAACAGATGCGCGAACAAATACAGAACATCGAGTGAGGTGTAATTCAACACAGTGTTGAATTCTAAATGTTGAGTTTTGAGTTAAGTGCAAAATGTTGAACCTGCCAAGCGCCCACTCACCACTAAGCACTCAAAACCAAACACGCTTGCATCCTCCAAACTCCCAACTCAAAAATGTCAGGCAACCTCTTCATCGTAAGCGCGCCCTCCGGCGCGGGCAAAACCAGCCTCGTTGCGGCGCTGCTTGACACCGATCCGCAGGTGCGCAAGTCGGTGTCGTTTACCACGCGCGCGCCGCGCCCCGGCGAGGTCAATGGCCGCGAATACAATTTCGTCACTGTTGCGCAATTCGAGCGCATGCGCGCGAATGGCGAATTCGTGGAAAGCGCGCTCGTTCACGGCAACTATTACGGCACTTCGCATCAATGGATCGGCGCGCGGCTGGCCGAAGGCCATGACATCCTGCTCGAAATCGACTGGCAGGGCGCCGCGCAGGTGCGCAAGGTCAACGCGCAGGCCATCACCATTTTTATCCTGCCGCCATCGTATGGGGCACTGCTCGCGCGTCTGAACAGCCGCGCCACCGACGCCCCGGAAATCATCGCCGAGCGCCTGCGGAACGCGCGCGAGGAGATATCGCATCTTGTTGATTTTAATTATGTTATTATCAACGAAGATTTCGACCGCGCGGCCCAGGAACTTGCCGCCATCGTGGTTGCCGAACGGCTGAAGCTCGCGCGCCAGAACGAGCGCCATCGTAAACTAATCGACCAATTGCTTAATCCCCACCCGTAATCCAACCGTATCCGGAGAATTTATGGCCCGTATCACCGTCGAAGATTGTCTCAAAAGAATCCCCAACCGCTTTGAAATGGCGCTCGCGGCCACGTTTCGCGCGCGGCAAATCGCCAACGGTTCGCAGCCAATGATGGAAACCAATCGCGACAAGCCCACCGTGGTGGCGCTGCGCGAACTCGCCGCCGGCAAATTCGGCGCGGAAATCCTCAACAAAGCCGCGTGAGGGGAGGCAGCCTCATGGGGCGCCGCGCGTTGCAATGCGCGGACCACGATTGCGGTGATCTCGCAACGTTTGCCCCAAGGCCGCACCCAATGTAATGCCGGGAGCCGCGACACTCATCAGGGATTGTTCCGTCTACCTGAAGCCGGAAGACGTCGCGCAGCTTCAAACCGCTTATCACTTCAGCGCATCCGCCCACGAAGGGCAGTTGCGCAACTCCGGCGAACCGTATATTTCGCACCCGCTGGCGGTGGCGGGCATCCTTGCCGAGTGGCATCTTGACTCGCAAGCGCTGACCGCCGCGCTGTTGCACGACGTGATGGAGGACACCTCCGTCACCAAGAACCAGATTCTTGAAATGTTCGGCAAGCCGGTGGCCGAGCTCGTAGACGGCGTTTCCAAGCTCGACAAGATCGAATTCGAAACCCAGGAAGAAGCGCAGGCCGAAAACTTCCGCAAGATGCTGCTGGCGATGGCGCGCGACGTGCGCGTCATCCTCATCAAGCTCGCCGACCGGCTGCACAACATGCGCACGCTGGATGCCGTGCCCGCCCACAAGCGCCGCCGCATCGCGCGCGAAACCATGGACATTTACGCGCCCATCGCCAACCGGCTGGGGCTGAACAGCATCTTCCAGGAACTCGAAGACCTGTCGTTCAAATATCTGTATCCCGACCGCTGCCGCGTGTTGTCCAAGGCGGTGAGCGCCGCGCGCGGCAACCGGCGCGAAGTGGTGGGCAAGGTGCTCGCCGTCATTGAAAAACGCCTGCTCGACAACGGCATCACCGCGCAGGTGCGCGGCCGGCAGAAACACCTGTATTCCATTTACCGCAAAATGCGCGAAAAGCATTTGTCGTTCGCGCAGGTGCTGGATGTCTACGGCTTTCGCATCGTGGTGAAGGACGTGCATTCGTGCTACATCGCGCTCGGCGTGCTGCACGGACTGTATAAGCCCATTCCCGGCAAGTTCAAGGATTACATCGCGATACCCAAGGCAAACGGCTACCAGTCGCTGCACACGCATTTGTTTGGCCCGTTCGGCAGCCCGATTGAAATACAGATCCGCACGCAGGAAATGCACCGGATCGCCGAGGCCGGCGTGGCCTCACACTGGCTCTACAAGAGTTCCGATCAATCGATCACCGACCTGCAAAAGAAAACCCATCAGTGGTTGCAAAGCCTGCTGGAAATGCAGTCTGAGTCGGGCGATTCGGTCGAGTTTCTCGAACACCTGAAAGTTGATCTTTTTCCCGACGAAGTGTACGTGTTCACCCCGAAAGGCAAAATCATGGCGCTGCCGCGCGGCGTCACCGCCGTGGATTTCGCCTATGCCGTGCATTCCGACATTGGCAACCGCTGCGTCGCGGTAAAGATCAATCAGGAGCTGATGCCGCTGCGCACCGAGCTCAAAAACGGCAATCGCGTGGAAATCATCACGGCATCCCACGCCAAACCGAATCCGCTGTGGCTGAACTTTGTCGCCACCGCCAAGGCGCGCTCGCATATCCGGCATTTTCTCAAGACCATGCATTTCGCCGAATCAGTGCAATTGGGCGAGCGCCTGCTCAATCAGGCCCTGGGTACCTTCAAATCGAATCTGGGCGCGATCACCGATGCACAGTGGATCAAACCCCTGCGCGACGCCAATGCCAAATCCCGCGACGTTGTGCTGTCCGACATCGGCCTGGGCAAGCGTCATGCGGTGGTGGTGGCGCGGCAATTGCTGTCGATACGCGATCCCGCTCCCGGCGAGCATGGCGCTGGCGGCGGCATGGGCACGGTGATTATTCGCGGCTCGGAAGGCATGGCGGTGCAGTTTTCAAAATGCTGCCACCCGATACCCGGCGACCGCATCGTCGGACTCATCAGCAAGGGTCAGGGCATGGCGATTCACACGCATGATTGTCCCGTGCTGGCGAAATCGCACCATGAACCGGACCGCATGCTCGACGTCGAATGGGACAACGAAGCCAACAAACTGCACGACGTGAATATCCGCATCCTCGTCGCCAACGAACGCGGCGTGCTGGCTCAGGTAGCGGCCTGCATCGCCGATGCGGAATCCAATATCCAGAATGTCGCGGTCGAGCCGCAGGATGGCGGCAAGTACGCCGCCATGCAATTCACGCTGCAAGTGCTCAACCGGCAACACTTAGCGCGCATCATGCGCGACTTGCGGCGCATTCCGGAAGTCGCGCGCATCAACCGGGTTCATCACGCCTCGCGGCAGAGCTTGAACTAACGCAGCCCGCTACGTTTCCCCTAGCGCTTCTGCCGGCCGCAGATGCTGTAGCCGTCCTGCCAGCCCAGTGTGTAGTCGTTATCCTTGCCGAAGCGGCCCTCGCGCCGGTAATTGCCGCGCACGCTTTCACAGCCATCGCTGAAGCCGTCTTTAAACGCGGGCGGATAACCCGACAAATTCACGTTGGGTTTGGGACGCGGCGCGGTGCTGGGTCCGGTGCCGGGTGTAGTACCGGACATGCCGCTGGCACCATCGGGCGACGGCACCGTAGCGCACGCGCCCAGCAGTGCCAGCAGCACAACCGCCAAAATCAGCCCGCCGCGCGAAAAAACGGCCGCGGATGTCAGGGTATTCGCAAACATAAACTCTTGGGCCGCCACGCCGGCAGAAAGTTCATGGGTTCATTGCTTCAGCGCTTCATTGCTTCATTTGCAACGCCTGGAGCACCGCGCGCGGCACCAGATTACCCAGCCCGAACTGCTTGACCGATTCATCCGCGCTGTTCAAACACACCTCGCGCAAACGGATAAAAGTACGTCCCGCCACGGTCTCGTTCCAAAACCATGCCTGCGCCTGCTGCGCCGCGCGCCGTCCAGGCTGTTCGTTGACCGCTTCAAGGTAATAGGCCTTGATGTCCTCGCAGGCAAGTCGCAGCGACAACCCGCGCGCCAGTTCCGCACGATAGAGGGGTGTATTTGAATCCCTAATAAAATCAAGGATATAGCGCGACGCCACGCCGGGTGTCAGCCCGCTTAACGCCGCCGTGGTCCGGCCCCGGCGTTCCACCGCGAGACGATGCCACGACGCCAGATCGCTGATCTCCTGTTGCCAGGCATCCGCATCGTTCGCGGGCGCGCGGCCGAAATTAACCGGACACGCAAACCCTTCCAGCGCGTCGCCGCCACCGCTTTGTTCGGGCGCATCGTGCGGAAAGTCTTCCAACAGCGGCCCCTGACCCGCGGGGGCTTCCAGCAAACGCAACGCCGCCAGCAGCACGCGGCGCTGAAACGCGGCATCGTTGGGCACGCCAAACGGCCGGCCCAGGATAAACGGCACCCACAGCGCACGCGGCGCGCGTATCGCTTCGGTATGCTCGCGCACCAGTGAAATCTGCGTGGTGGCGATGCCTTCGCTTTCGAGGGTGTGGCTGAGTGCGCCGACGGCGCACGTGCAATTCGGTCACACGGGTGATAACAAAACCGCATCCACCTTGTCCCGCTTGAGCAAGCCCGCCAGTTCGCGCGCACGCGGCGCCAGCTGGCGTATCGGCGCGGCGCCCATGAACGAGTAGTGATAATCCGCCACCGAACCGATCACGCCTTCCGCCGCCAGTTCACGCAAACGATCCAGCGGCAGCACCACATTGATATCCTGCTGAAATCCGGTGCGATCATAGTTGATCGACAGATGACTCATCACCAGCTCTCCCGCATTCACCGAACCGGGAATCACGCGATAGTCGGTGGCCGCCGCGCCCGGCGCGAAAGGCCGGTCGTCACGCTGGTGCAAACCCGCCGTGGAAATCACCGCCACGCGCCGCTGTTTCAGCGGCGGTCCGCTCACCCACGGATTGCCCTCGAAGCCGCCGCCCTTTTTAATATCCTTGACCTTGTCGAGCATATGTTCGCGCTCCCACGCGGGGAGATCGGTGAGTCTGACCATGGCATTACCTCGGATTGATTGGGTGAATGGCTCGCACGATGATAGCGCATGCGCCCGCGCTGAAATACGCGGCTGATACGCCGCACAGCCGCACATGGCTTGTTTTGCTCCGACGGTTGGCATAAATTGCCTGCATCAAATTCCCCCTCCGCAAGGTGACGCCATGTCCGCCGTTATAAAACCGCAAGCGCAACCCGCAGCCGTAACCGCCACCCTCGCCGAGTGGGCGCTGGCCCGCGACACCGCGCAACTGCCCGCCGACGTGCGCGAGGCCGCGCGCCGCTGTGTGCTTGACTGGATGGCGGTATCGCTGGCGGGCGCGGACGACCCGCTGATACGCATCCTGATCGACACCGCGCTGGAAGAAGGCGGCAACCCGCGCTGCACGCTGGTCGCGCAAAGTGAACACGTTTCGCCCTTGCAAGCCGCGCTGATCAATGGCACCACCTCGCACGCGCTCGATTACGACGACGTGAATCTCGCCATGAACGGCCACCCCACGGCGGCGGTGTTGCCCGCCATCCTGGCGCTGGCGGAAACGCGTGACAGCAGCGGTGCCGAAATAATCGCGGCCTTCCTTGCAGGGTATGAAACGGCAGCGCGCATCGGCCTGCTGGTGGCACCCGGCCACTACGCGCAAGGTTTTCACTCCACCTGCACGCTGGGCGTGATCGGCGCCGCCGCCGGTTGTGCTCGCCTGCTGCGGCTGGATTTGGATGCCACCGCGCGCGCCATGGGCATCGCCGCCACGCAAGCCTCAGGGCTCAAAGGGCAATTCGGCACGCAGTGCAAACCGTTTCACGCCGGCGTCGCCGCGCAAAACGGCCTGCGCGCGGCGCTGCTGGCGGCACGCGGCATGGAAAGCCGCACGGATATTCTCGAATGCCGCGGCGGATTCGCCGCCACCTTGAGCGCAGATTTCCATCCGGAGATTGCGCTGGCCGATCCGCAGCGTTATTTCATCCGCGACAACCTGTTCAAGTACCACGCCGCCTGCTACGGCACACATTCCAGCATCGAGTGCGCGCGGCAACTGCGCACCGAACACGCGCTCACACCCAGTGCGATCCATCGCGTGATCGTACGCGGCGCGTCCGGCGCGGACAATATGTGCAACATCCAGAACGCCCGCACCGGCCTCGAAGCCAAGTTCAGCCTGCGCTTCACCACCGCCGCAGCCCTTTTGGGACGCGACACCGCCGACCTCGCCACCTACAGCGCGGCTGTCTGCGCCGACCCGGCGCACGTGGCCCTGCGCGACAAAATCACCGTCGAACTCGAACGCAGTTGGCCGCAACATTCCGTGCAAGGCGAAGTCATCATCGAGACCACCGATGGCCGGCGACTGCAAGCCAGCCGCGACGCCGGCATCCCCGACACCGATCTCGCCGCGCAAGGGAAACGGCTCGATGCGAAATTCGATGCGCTGGCGGGCGGCGTATTGAGCGCGGCGCGTGTGAAAACGTTGAAGGGTGTGCTTGACCGGCTGGAAAGTGTGACGGCGAAGGATTTGATGGGGGCGTGCGCGCGCTAGTCTGTGAACGCCGGACTTCTTTTGTCAGCGTGCAGCGGCACCGACAGAGGTTCGCACAAATGATGGGTTAGGGCTTTACTTGGATATGACCGGACTCCACGCCAACTATTATGTGATGCAGGCCAAAATCAGATTTTGGAATATAGTTTGGCGAGACCGCATCATCGTTGTACATGAGAATCCGATAAGTAGCATTAGCCCCATCGCGCCTGAGCTTTTTGAGGGCCGAACCCTTTTTGGATTGAAAGAACGACGGTGCAACGTTAAACGCCTCGCCGACTAAGGTAAAAATTCCCGCCGAGGCGCGAATGTCGAAACCGTTATCATCTTCGTTCCCGAACTCAACGGTGTACGCGGGAAAAGGGAACAAATTGCTTTTAAGAAGACCAGCGATGCCCTTCAAGATCACGAGATCAGACATGATGCGGTTCGCCGCCTCGAATAGCGACACGTCCGGATACGGACCTCCGACAAGCTTTTCGCGCTTGAGTGCCATGAATAAAGGGACACCCGTTTTGCCCTGAATCGACTCGCCTATTGACGCCAGACTTTTGTAGAAGTCTACGGTAATTGAATCTATGTTTGACGCACTCAACGTTCGTTCATTTTGTTGCATGTTGTTTTCCGTAAAGCCTAAACATTAAATGGCCCCCGACAAAGCCTGAGATCTACCTTGCCGCAAAGTCCCGACACTAACTGTGAATCACAAAACCAACCTACCCATCTACTCCCCCTGTATCTTCGCCGCCTTAATAATCTTCGCCCAGCGCCCCAGCTCCGTTTGCAGCAGCGTCGAAAATTGCTCCGGCGTGCTGGGTTCCACTTCCACCCCTTGCTGCGCAAACTTGTCGCGCAGTTCGGCGGTGGCGAGGCCCTTGACCACGGCCTGATTGAGTTTCGCGATGATGGGCCTGGGCGTCGCGGCGGGCGCGAGCATGCCGTACCAAGTGACATATTCGTATCCCGGCACGCCGGTATCCGCAATCGTCGGCACGTCGGGCAGCATCGGCGAACGCCGCGCGCCGGATACGCCCAGCGCGCGCAGCCGGTTGGATTTGATGTGGCCTATCGCCGACACCACCGGCACGATCATCATCTGCACCTGCCCGCCCACGGTGTCGATCAGCGCGGGGCCGCCGCCCTTGTACGGGATTAGCGTGCCCTTCACGCCCGCCATGTCTTCAAACAACGCCACCGCCAGATGAAGCGTGCCGCCCACGCCCGCGCCGTAATTTAACTGGCCGGGCTTGGCTTTCATCAGCGCGATCAGTTCTTTTACATTTTTCGCCGGCACCGCCGGGTTCACCACCAGCACGCTCGGCGTGACGCCGATCAACGTGATCGGCGCGAAATCCCGCACGGTGTCGTACGGCACGCGTGAATACAGCGCGGGCAGGTAGGCGAGCGCGCTGTTCATCATCAGCAGGGTGTAGCCATCCGCGGGCGCCTTGGCGACGATATCGTTGCCCACGATGCCGCCACCGCCCGTGCGATTATCCGCGACAAACTGTTGCTTGAATTCGTCGCTCAGTTTCGCGGCGATAAAGCGCCCGACAATATCCACGCCGCCACCGGGCGCGTAGGGAATCACCACCCGCACGGGTTTGGCGGGGTAATTGGGCTGGGCGTGCACGCCCTCGCTCGCGAGGAGCAATGCAAACTCCACCGCCATCAAACTGATGAGTCTCTTCATGCCCCCTCGCTCCACAGCCTGACTACCGCACACGCCACACCCAAGGCCGACTGTATCAGGAGGAAGAATAACCCAATCCGACGGAGCGCTCACGCCTCAAAACAACAGCGGGACGCCGAAGCGTCCCGCTGTTTTTACACGCCGCGTTGTAACCCGCGTGCCGTTTGCGATCAACCCTCGGCGTTGCTCTTGTTCTTGGCTTCGAGCGATTTGATCAGGCCGTCGATGCCGCCTTTGCCGACTTCGGTGTTGAACGTACCGCGATAATTAGTCACCAGGCTCAGGTTCTCGACCACCACGTCGTAAACCATCCAGCCGCCGGTGGCTTTGGCCATGCGATAGTCGATCGCGATGGGTTTGCGGCTGCCTTCCTTGACGAGGGTTTTAACCGTCACGTCGTCGTCGGCGGGTTTCACCGGCGCCGGACGAACTTCAACCGATTGGTCGGCCGACGTCGATTGCGCGAGCGCGGTCGCGTAGGTATTCACCAGCAACGTGCGGAACGCGCTCTCCAGCGATTTTTGTTGCGCCGGCGACGCATCGCGCCAGTGACGGCCGACCGCCAGACGCGTCATCGCGCCAAAATCAAAATTCGGCAGCACTTTTTTCTCAACCACTTCATTGAGCGCGCGCTTGTCCTTGGTGCTTTTGATCACGCCCAACACTTCATCCACGGTGGATTTCACCAGTGCATCCGGCGCGGTTTGCGCGCGCGCCGCCGTGGATGCGGTTGTAGCGGTGGCCGCAGCCGCGGGCGTTGTTACGGCGGCAGGCGCCGCGGGTTTTGCGGGCGCATCGGTCGCTGTTTGCGCGTACGCCGCACCGGTTGCCAAAACCAGCAACGCGCCCGCTTGTGCGAATGTCTTGATCATCGTAGTTCCTTTTTTAATTTTCATCGGCGCCACCCATCGCGACGCATCACACTTAGTCGCTATTTCATTAACGCAGTTCCATGCACTTGGTTACAACCGCACCGCCGCATGACGGTTAATATAAATAACATTTAAAAACAAAAGCTTACGTCGAATCGCCAATATACCGGCCGCGCGGTTAAACCCGCTTTACAAATATTTGACGAAGTGGGGCGTTAATCGCGGCGCGCCACCAGCGGCGCAACACCGCTGTGGCCGTTGCTGCGCATGCGCATCAACCACAGCGTGAAGCCCAGCGCGAGCAACAGAAACGGAATCGTGCCGTAGTTCACCGCGTGCCAGCCGCTCAGCGTGAGCAGCATGCCGGAAGATGTTGACGATACCGCCATGGTGCAAAACACCATCAGGTCATTCGCCGCCTGTGTTTTGGCGCGCTCGGCGGGCGTGTGGCACTCGGTAAGCAGCGCCGAGCCGCCGACGTACATGAAATTCCAGCCCACGCCCAAAATGAACAGCGCCAGCCAGAAATTGATCACGCCGGTGCCGGCCAGCGCGCACAGCACCGAGACGATCAATAGCGCGATGCCCACGAGTATCACCTTCAGCACGCCTAATTTTTGAATCAGCGAGCCGGTAAAAAACGACGGGGCGTACATGCCCACCACGTGCCACTCCAGCACGAACGCCGCCGAATTGAAATGATG
>DHVE01000067.1:53065-112215 GCA_002412495.1 Betaproteobacteria bacterium UBA5216 | reverse complement strand
GGCAAGACCGCGATCGCCGAGGGGCTGGCCAAGCGTATTGTCGACGAATCCGTGCCGGACATTTTGCAAAAAAGCACGGTCTACGCGCTCGACATGGGGGCGCTTCTGGCGGGCACCAAGTATCGCGGTGATTTTGAGCAGCGTCTGAAGGCGGTGCTGAAACAATTGCAGGAAAATCCGCACGCGATTCTGTTTATCGACGAAATCCACACGCTGATTGGCGCGGGCGCGGCGTCGGGCGGCACGCTGGACGCATCCAATCTGCTGAAGCCGGCGTTGTCCAACGGACAACTGAAATGCATCGGCGCGACCACTTACACCGAGTTTCGCGGCGTGTTCGAAAAAGATCACGCACTCTCCCGACGTTTCCAGAAGATTGATGTGCTGGAGCCCTCAGTGGAAGAGACGGTGCAAATTCTCAAGGGGCTCAAGTCGCGCTTCGAAGAGCATCACGGCGTCAAGTACATGGCGGCGGCCTTGACGGCCGCGGCGGAACTGGCCGCGCGCTTTATCAACGACCGGCACTTGCCCGACAAGGCGATTGACGTGATCGATGAAGCCGGCGCCGCGCAACGGATTTTGCCGAAGTCGAAGCAGAAAAAGGTCATCAGCAAACACGAAATCGAAGAAGTGGTGGCGAAGATCACGCGTATTCCGCCGCAGACGGTTTCCACGGACGACCGTAATTCGCTGAAGACGCTCGCACGCGATCTGAAATCGGTGGTGTTCGGTCAGGACAAGGCCATCGAGGCATTGGCGACCGCCATCAAAATGGCGCGCAGTGGCCTGGGCAATCCGCTAAAACCCATTGGCAGTTTTCTGTTTTCCGGGCCCACCGGGGTTGGCAAGACCGAAGTTGCCAAACAACTGGCCTATGTGATGGGCGTAGAGTTGATTCGTTTCGACATGTCCGAATACATGGAGCGACACGCGGTGTCGCGCCTGATCGGCGCGCCGCCGGGCTACGTGGGTTTCGATCAGGGCGGGTTGCTGACGGAGGCGATTACCAAACAGCCGTACTCCGTGCTGCTGCTCGACGAAATCGAAAAGGCGCATCCGGATATTTTCAACATCCTGTTGCAGGTGATGGATCACGGCACGCTCACCGACAACAATGGGCGCAAGGCGGATTTCCGCAACGTGGTGATCATCATGACCACCAACGCGGGTGCGTCGGAGTTGTCGAAAACCAGCATGGGCTTTACGCCGAGCAAGCAGTCCGGCGATGAAATGGTCGAGATCAAGCGCCTGTTCACGCCCGAGTTCCGCAACCGGCTGGATGCAACGATCTCGTTTGCCGCGCTCGATCGCGAGATCATCCTGCGTGTGGTGGATAAATTTCTGATGCAACTCGAAGACCAGTTGCACGAGAAGAAGGTCGAAGTGACGTTTACGCCGGCGCTGAAGGACTTTCTGGCGAAGAAAGGCTTCGACCCGGCGATGGGCGCTCGACCGATGGCGCGGCTTATTCAGGACACCATCCGCAGCGCGCTGGCCGATGAGTTGCTGTTCGGCAAATTGGTCGGCGGTGGCAAGGTGACGATTGATCTCGATGCAAGCGAGAAAGTGAAGCTGGTTTTCTCGGAAGAGAAGAAGCCGGAGGCCAGCGTGGTCTGATCGCGCGCCGGCCGCTGAAGTCGACAAAAACCCCGAATAGTTCGGGGTTTTTCTTTGGCGTGCCGTAAAGGTCAAGCAGGATCGCCGCTGTGCAATTCGCGCGGCATTGTTATACTGATTACCATTCCAGTTGAAATTTTGAGATAAGGAGAGCCACGCATGAAATCGCAATGGCAATGGGAGTGGCGCTGGCAGAGGGCCGGCGCCTGGTGCGCTGCTGGACTGATAGCTGGCGCTACGGCCCCCGTATTTGCGCAAGATGCGAATGCCGCGCGTGCGCTGGCCGCGACCTGTTTTACCTGTCATGGTACCGACGGGCGCAGCGTGGGTGGCGTGCCGCCGAGTCTCGCGGGACAGGGCAAGGCTTCGCTTTATCAGCAACTGAAGGATTTCAAGGAGGGCAAGCGTCCCGGCACGATCATGCCGCAGCAGGCCAAGGGCTACACCGATGCCCAGCTCGAGTTAATCGCGGGATACTTTGCCGCGGTTAAACCGTGATTGCCAACGCTGAATCGTGAACCTTGAACCCTGAGCGAAATCCGGAGACGACAATGACCATTTCCAGAAGAGAATTCATGCAGTGGAGCGCGGCGATGGGCGCGACCGCGCTGGCCGGGTGCGCCAGCACCGGGGGCGGCAGTGCTGGCCGCGTCGTGGTCATCGGCGCGGGCATCGGCGGTGCCACGGCGGCCAAGTACGTAAAAATGTGGGCGCCGGATATCGATGTCACCGTGGTGGAACGCGAGGGTGGATTCATTTCGTGCCCGATCAGTAATCTGGTGCTGGCCGGTAATGCCACCATGACTGATATTTCACGCGATTACAGCGGGCTCGCCAATCGCGGCATCCATGTCGTGCGCGACAACGCCGTGGCCATTGATCCCGCTGCGAAGACCGTGCGCCTTGCGGGCGGGAGCACGCTGGGTTATGACCGGTTGATTGTGTCGCCCGGCGTGGATTTCATGTATGACACGATTCCGGGCTTGAACAACGCGGCGGCGCAAAATCAGGTGCTGCACGCATGGAAGGCGGGACCGCAAACGCTGGCGCTGAAAAAACAACTGGAATCCATGCGTGATGGCGGCGTGTATGTGATGCATATACCGCTCGCGCCGTATCGTTGTCCGCCGGGGCCGTACGAACGTATTTGCCAGGTGGCCGATTATTTCAAGCGCGCGAAGCCCAAGTCCAAGATCATCGTGCTGGATTCCAATCCGGATCTGGTGTCGAAGGCGGGCCTGTTCCGGGGCGCGTGGAACAATCTTTACAAGGGCATGATTGATTACCGTCCCAACAGCGAGATTGTCGATGTGGATGTAAAGGGCATGACCATCAAACTGCAATTCGGCGATGTTAAAGGCGACGTGCTTAACGTGGTGCCGCCGCAGCGCGCCGGTGAGATTGCACGGCAGGCCGGGCTGATCACGGCAAACAACCGCTGGTGTGGCTTGGATTGGAAGACGTGCGAATCCATCAAGGTGCCGGGTGTGCATGTGCTGGGTGACGCCACGTTGTCGGCCAATGCAATGCCTAAATCCGCCAGCATGGCAAACCAGCATGCGAAAGTGTGCGCGGCGGCGGTGATCGCGCTGATCAAAGGCCAGCCGGTCAATCCCGAGCCGATGATCATGAATACCTGCTACAGCTTCGTTGACGCGAAAAACGTAATACATGTCGCATCGGTGCACGCCTACAGCGAGGCGGACAAAACCATGACCGTGGTCAAAGGCGCCGGCGGCCTGTCTGACAAACCCAGCGAATTGGAAGGTCACTACGCGTGGGGCTGGGCGAAAAATATCTGGGCGGATTCTCTGACATAGGAACGGCGCTCGGCTGGCGCGTGTTATTTTGTGCGCGTGCCGCGCCGGGGTGGAATAAACCACAGTGTTGCCGCGATCACCGTCGCGAACACGGTGTAGATGACCGTGAACACCCATTCGGGTAGCGCGAAAAACATGAGCCGGTGTATCCATCGCGCGATAAAGCTTTTATCACTGGCCGCGCCCCGCAGCGCGTCTTCCCACTCGGTCAGCGGACATGCCATGCCCGCCAGCGACTCGCCGGCCACGTAGGCAATCGCGATCAAATGCGCAATGCGAAAGGCGGGGTTGCGCACCCAACTCCAGCCGCGCCACGCGCCGATCCAAATCAACAGCAGTCCGCCGGTGACAAACAGCACGAACAGAAAATGCAAAACCAGAATCGCGTCGGCCACCAGTACGCGCATCGGGTTTGTTGAGGAGGACTAGGCGTCGCGACGGACGTCAGGCGCCGACGACCACCGGCCGCTTGCGCTCGCTGACCCACTCGCTCCACGAACCCGGGAATAGCCGGGAGCCTGAGAGGCCTGCCACTTCCATCGCCAGCAGGTTGTGGCAGGCGGTGACCCCGGAGCCGCATTGATGCACGACGCTGGCGGGCGTGTGCGCATTGAGCAAGGACGTGAATTCCGCGTTTAATTCGGTGGCGGGCTTAAAGCAGCCGTTGTCAGCGAGATTGTTCCTGAAAAAGCGGTTAATCGCGCCGGGTATGTGGCCGGCGACCGGATCCAGGGTTTCGTTTTCACCGCGGAAGCGGTCGGGACTGCGCGCATCGAGAATGCGCAGTTTCTTGTGATCCAGATTGGCGGCTACTTCGTTTACGCTGACCGCGGATTGCGGGTTGGGATTGGGGTTGTAGGTGGTGGGTTTGATGGCGGGCAATTCAGCGGTGACCGGCTTGCCGGCCTTGATCCACGCGTCGATGCCGCCGTCGAGCACGGCAACGTTTGCGTGCCCTACCCAGCGCAGCATCCACCACAGCCGCGATGCATAGACGCCGCCGGAACTGTCGTAGGCAACGATTTGTTTGTGATTGTCGATGCCCAACGCGGCAAGCCGCAGCGTAAAAGTGATCGGGTGCGGCAGCGGATGCCGTCCATTGACGCCGGTCTTGGGGCCGGACAGGTCTTCGTCAAGATGCAGGAAACGCGCGCCGGGAATATGCGCTTGCGCGTAGGCGTTGCGTCCGGATTCGTAGTTGGCGAGATCGTGGCGGCAGTCGCACACGACCCAGTTCGCGTCACAGAGGTGCGCGGCAAGTTCCGCCGTGGAAATCAGGGTGGTGAAACTCATGGGATGTCAGGCGGCCAGGTTGCGCGGGGATGCAAAGGTAATCGAAAAGGAACCCCTTGCAAAGCGTTGCCGCGCACGCCGCGCACGCCGGGCACGGTGTACATTTGCTGGCTAATGCTAACTTGCTGTTTTTATTGAAAAATTATTTCGGCAGTGGCATTTGTTGATAGCGCGCCACGCCGTGACGCGGCCGTCGCATGCGAACGCGCTAAATACCAGATACCAGACTAGGCGCGGAGGTGCGGGCCGATTTCCCGCCGCAGAAACTCATGAAAGTGCTGCATGCCGTCTTCCAGCGGTGACTGGTAAGGACCCGCGTCGCTCGTGCCCTGTTGATACAGCGCCTTGCGGCCTGCGGTCATACGGTCGATGATGTCGTGGTCTTCGATCGCTGTTTCGCGATACGCGGCTTGTTCGGCCTCGATGAACTCGCGTTCGAACAGTACGATTTCTTCCGGATAATAAAACTCCACCACGTTGGTGCAGGCCTCGGGGCCGCGCGGGATGATGTTGCTCACAACCAGCACATGCGGATACCACTCCACCATCAGCGCCGGAAAATACGTCAGCCAGATCGCGCCGTGCGCGGGCGCCTGGCCATCGCCGTGACGCATCACCTGATCATGCCAGCGGCGGTAGACATCGCTGCCGGGTTTGGTGAGGCCACGCTTTACACCGCAGGTTTGCACGCTGTGCCAGTTGCCGAATTCCCATTTGAGATCGGCGACATTCACAAAACCCGCCAGACCAGGATGAAACGGCTCGACGTGATAGTCCTCGAGATACACCTCGATAAATGTTTTCCAGTTGCAGGCGTATTCCTCGGTTTCCACACGGTCAAACATGAAACCCGAAAAATCGAGATTGCGGGGGGCGCCCAGCGACGCCAGATCGCTCGCGATATCGCGCTGACCCGCGAACAACAAACCGTTCCATTTTTGCAGCGGCGTTTTCGCGAGATCCAGACAAGGGTTTTGCGGAAAGTGTGGCGCGCCCAGCAGTTTGCCGTCCAGCCCGTAAGTCCAGCGATGCAACGGGCACACGATATTTTTGGCATTGCCGCGGCCTTGCAGCATGATCGCCTGCCGATGGCGGCAGATATTGCCAATGAGCGCGACATCGTTGCCGCCGTTCGAGTTGCGCACCAGCGCGCGGGCGTTGTCCGCCCACGACAACGTGTGATAGTCGCCGGCGTTGGGCGTGAGCAGTTCGTGGCCGACATAATTCGGCCCGGCATCGAACAGCAGACGTTTTTCGATCGCATAAATCTCGGGATCGAAATACCAATGAACCGGAAGTTGTGATGCGACGGTCTTGCCGAGGGCAACGACGCTGGAGAGATCAGTCATGCAATGGGAATGGGCGCGCGACGAGAGTCAGATACAGTCTGCGGACAGTTTGAGTGTATGGTGTGACTATATGCAGTCTAAGGGACTGATTTTCAAGACTTTTAGGTCGAAAAGAGGGGCTATTCTTCCCCAAGTTTCCGCAAAAAGCAACGGCAAACGCCGTCACTTTGTAAGCTTATGTTTATAAAAAGAAATATCGCCATAGTGCGCCGTGACAGATTCGCCCGTGTTGTCGGTATCGGTGGCGATGGCCACGGCATTGACCGGCGGGGCATCTTCACCAAAAGCCGCCTTGAAGTCCGCCGCGATGTCGCGTTCCACCGTAAGCCACTGGTTAACGCGGGACGCGCCGCTTTCGACGACAACCATGCGCACGCGGCTGGTGTAACTGCTGGTGACGATGTGACCGGCGGGCGCCTTGCCGTCCCACACGTAACACAATGTCGCGGCCGGCAGATTGGGATCATGCAGCGCGCGCGCCATGCGGATTTTCATGCGTTCGACAAACGGCAATTTTTCCAGCGGGTAGTCGAACATCACGTACACACGGGCCGGATAGTCGTCGCCTTCCTTCGAATGGATATCGCTGGACTTCAGCACGTTGGAAATTTTCCAGCGCCACCGCAATAACGGAAACTCGGCCGGGTTTACCGTCATGGCGCGGCTGATTCCCGATGCGGCGGCGCTGGATTCGGCGCGCATGACCGTCACGCCGCTGTCGCCATCGCTGACCAATGCGTAACGCGTGGCGTTCTTGGCGCTGGACACGCCAAGCGGCCTCCATGCCACCGGCAGGGCCGCGCCGGGTTGCATGGTGGAAAATGCGGCAACGGATAAATGGTCCGATTGCGACAGCGCGGCTGCCGCCAGGCCACAGGCGGCGATGCCTGCGGCAATCCGGCTACGCCAGCGGCGACGTGTCATGTGCAATTGCCAACGCCGACCAGCGCCGGTAATCGTCAGGCCGGTCGATGTCCCACAGCGTTTCAAGTTCGTGCCAGCGCCAGCCGAGTGACTTGAGGCGCGTACGCGTGGTGGCAAGCACGGTATCGCTTCCCCACGCAATGCCGTCGAACAAGCGCGCGTCACACCGCGCGAGGCCGATCAGCGCATAGCCGCCGTCTTCGGCGGGGATCAACACGGCGTCGTTGCCGCCCTGTATTGCAGGCGTCGAGTGGGTCGCATCGAGCGCGGCGCTGGCATCGCACAGATGCTGTTCGGTGAGCACGGGGCAATCGGTGCCGATGAGTATCACGCGCGCATGGCGCGCGAGCGCCTCGTCAAACGCGTGGCGCATGCGCGCACCGAGATCGGTTCCTTGCTGGGGGACGAGCGCAATGCCAAAGCGGCGCGCGCAGTCCTTCAGATGCGCATCTTCCGCATCGGGTGCGCCATGCAGTTCCACCGGACCGAGGCCCGCTTGGGTCGCGGTGACCAGCGTTCGATGCAGCAATTGGCGATGCAGCGCCGCTGCGCCCTCGGCGCCCAGCGCGGGGATCAGGCGCGTCTTCACCATGCCCGCGCGCGGCGCCTTGGCGAACACGATGGTCAGCGCGTCACAGCTTGTGAGGGACATAGATTTTCGCCAACGTATCGGGATTCGCGCCCAGCCAGTACTGCAAGCGCAGCCGCCACATCAGCAGGATGGTGCGCAACACGCCGTGTTTCTCCCAGCGGCGGCCGGACGCGACGATGCGGTGCCGCAGTGCGAGCGGCCCGCCGAATGCCTTGAGTGTTTTGCAGAGTGCGATATCTTCCATCAGCGCAATATCGGGAAAGCGTCCCGCGGTTTCGAACAGCGCGCGCGTGACAAAAATGCCCTGATCGCCGGTCGCAATACCCGTCAGCCGCGAGCGCAGGTTCATCATCGCGCCCACCACACGCAGCATCGGATGGCGGCCAGCGAGCGTGACATCAAAGCGGCCCCAGGTTTTGCGCGCGCGATTCAGGCCATCGATAATCAATCCGTCGGCCGCGACAGGCAAGCGGCAATCCGCATGCAGAAACAGCAGGATGTCGCCGCGTGCGTGCGCCGCACCGGTATTCATCTGGCGCGCGCGGCCACGCGGGGCATTGATGACTTGATCGGCCAGCGGGCGCGCCACGGCAGCGGTGTTGTCGGCGCTGCCGCCATCGACCACCACGATTTCCACGCCGCGCGCGCGCAAAAGCGCCAGCGCGCGCAGGGATTCGGCTATACCGTCGGCTTCGTTCAGGCAGGGGATGATGACCGATAACACACGCGGTTACTTTTTGGCGTCGTTAAGGCCCCAATCATAATCCAGATGCCTGATTTCGGCCTTGCCGTCGCGAACGAGTTTTTGCTGCTCGGCATTGTCCGTGAGCAGGTTGGCGTATTTGGCGAAGAATCCTTCCAATGTCGAAAATCCCTTATGGCCCTTGCGGAAATCGTTGCCATACCATGGCGAGGAATCGAATATCTTCGATACTTCCAGTTTGCCTTCCGCGTTTACCCGGTTACGTGAACGATCGGACAGGAATCGCACGGTTTGCTCTTCAAGCTGCCGCTCAATGCGGTCGCCGGCGTAGGCTTCCTCACGCAGCATCGGACATCCTATCGACGCGCAATTCACCGCGAAGTGGATGCGCGGGTCATCGTGTGCACCGGGCTGGCGGATGGTGTCATGCTCGATGTTGTCCAGCGTCATCTTGCGGCCGAACAGGTTGATAAAGTTGTCCTTGAACGGATTGCCGAACAGTTTGCCGTAATCCCATACCGACTTGATATTCGGATAACGCAGCAGGATTTTTTCCACCATGTTGGCGTTGTAGGCGTTGATCAGGAACGCGAGTTGCTGACTCTTGTTCCAGCCCTTGAAGTCGGCTTCGCTGACCTTGGCGAGCGTTTCGAGATAGGTATGCAGCGCGGCGCGGTCGGCGGCCATGCCCGCGTAACGCAATTGTGACGCCTTGCCGCCATCGAGCACCACGACGTGTTTTTTCAGCAGCGCCGTCCACTGCGCATGTGTATGGTCGAACTGCGCCAGCGCCGCACCCATGGTCGCAAGCCAAAGCGTTATTATTGTAAATAATTGTTTGATAGGCATTTTTTCCTCTGTCTAATGATGTTCCGCCGTATTCAGGGGGGGCGTTGCCTTCGTGCCGCGACCCAATAAGCCGAGCGCCGCGCTTGCAACCGCACCCACGCCGCCGTCGCCACGCCGCCAATCATTAAACGCCGCGGCAAATTTCAATTGCTGTTCGGTGGTTTGTGCTTTTTTCCAAACGCCCGCCGCATATTTGTTGGCTTCGCCCAGCGTCGGGTAAATGTGAATGGTGCCGAGTATCTTGTTCAGGCCGATACCGTGTTTCATCGCCGTCACGTATTCGACCAGCAGATCACCGGCGTGTTCCCCCGCGATGGTGACGCCGAGTATTTTGTCACTGCCCGGCGCGGTGATAACCTTGACCATGCCGTGCGCTTCGCCGTCGGCGATGGCGCGATCCAGATCGTCGATACCGTAGGTGTAAACCTCGTGCGGAATGTTCTTCTCTTTGGCTTCGGTTTCATTGATGCCGACGCGCGCCACTTCGGGGTCGGTGAACGTACACCACGGCACTACCGAATAATCGACCTTGAATTTTTTCAGGTTGCCGAAGAGTGCATTCACCGCGCAATACCACGCCATGTGCGCCGCGGTGTGCGTAAACTGATAGGGGCCGGCCACGTCGCCGCAGGCGAAAATATTCGGATAGATCGTTTCCAGATATTCATTGACCTCGACCACGCGCGTGGCTGGGATGCCGAGTTCTTCGAGGCCGTAGCCCTTGAGATTGGCAACGCGGCCCACCGCGCACAGAATTTCGTCAAAGGCGATGCGTTTTTCGGCGCCGTTACTTTCGACGAGCAAGAATTTCTCGTCGTTTTCGACGACCACTTGTTTGGCTTTGTGATTGACCAGCACGTTGATGCCTTCGGCCTGAAAGCGCTTCGTCACCAGATCGGAAACCTCCGGATCTTCGCGGATCAAAATGCGCGGCAGCATTTCCACCTGCGTCACCTGCGAGCCAAAGCGCGCGAAGCATTGCGTGAGTTCGCTGCCAATCGGGCCGCCGCCCAGCACGATCAGGCGTTTGGGCACCTTGCGCAGGTTCCAGACGTTGTCAGAGGTCAGCGGGTTAGCTTCGGCCAGACCGGGAATGGGCGGGATGAACGGACGCGCCCCGGCGGCAATCACGATGTTTTTGGTGGTGTAGGTTTTGTTGCCATCGGCGGTTTTGACCCGGACTTCCCACGGCGAAATAATTTTGGCTTCGCCCTGCACGCACTCCACGCCCAGGCCGGTGTAGCGTTCGGCGGAATCGTGCGGCTCTATGGTTTGGATCACGCCCTGCACGCGTTCCATCACGTCCGCAAAATCAAAATCCGCCACGGCGGAACGAATGCCGAATTCTTTCGAGCGCTTCACGTGCGACAGCAGTTTGGCCGAGCGGATCAGCGCTTTTGAAGGCACGCAGCCGGTGTTCAGGCAATCACCGCCCAGTTTGTGTTTTTCAACCAAGGTGACTTTGGCCTTGACCGCCGCCGCGATGTACGATGTGACCAATCCCGCCGAGCCACCGCCGATCACCACCACGTTGCGGTCGTAGCTCGTGGGGCGTGTCCATTTCGCATAGACCTTGCGCGCCTTCAACGCATCGAGAAACTTTTTCGCGATTAGCGGGAAAATGCCGAGCAGCACGAAGGCGCCGATCAAACCCGCGCCGATTTTGAATTCGCCCAACTTTGTGCCGGCATAAACAAACACGATGGTGCCGGCCAGCATGCCGAGTTGGCTCACCCAGTAGTAGGTGAAGGTCTTTATGGCGGTCAGGCCCATGACCAGATTGACCATGAAAAACGGAAACGCCGGCACCAGCCGCAGCGCGAACAAATAAAACGCGCCTTCCTTGGCCACGCCGTCGTTGATCGGCTTGAGTTTGTCGCCGAACTTGCCCTGCACCCAATCGCGCAGCAAAAAGCGCGAGGTGATGAACGCCAGCGTCGCGCCGATGCTCGATGCAAACGACACCAGCACCGTGCCCCACAGCAAGCCGAATACCGCGCCACCGGCGAGTGTCATGATCGCGGCGCCCGGCAGCGACAGGCCGGTGACAACGACGTAAAGCGCAAAATAGATCAGCGCGGCTTGTGCCCAGTTCGCCTGCACGTACGAGGCGATGTCCGCCTGCTTCGACAAGAAGAATTCTTTGGTGAGAAAGTGGTGCCCGCCAAACGCAAAAAACGCTACGATCAGCGCTGCAATCACAATAAACACCAGCAGCTTTTTCCGGTTCATGCTTGTTCCCTTGCTTGTTTCCCTGGGCGTTTCAGCTTGGTCGGGCGTGAGGAGCGATACTTACAGCCGTGCCGCCTGCGCTACGCCGTAGGCGGGGCCTGCGGTGATGCGCTCGTGATACGACAGGTAAGCCGACGATCCCCGCGGCCACGCTTGCAAAAAGTCGCGATGCCAGCGCAGCTTATCGTAATTCACCGCGATTGCATCTATGAAAACGCCTTCTATTTGGGCGCCATACAACGCGGGGTGCGCGTGGCTGGGCGTTGTGGCAATACGGGTGACGAGGCCAAACGACGTGCCGCGAAAATTCGGCATGCCCGCCGCGCCGTTGTTGAAAATAGCGCAGCGTCCGGCTTCGGTATCGAACGCGAGCGCCACGGGCAGGCACGTGTGGCTGCTGGCAACGAGACGGCATTGCGACATAACCAATTGTTTTTTAATAATATTTTTTGAGTTGTCACGGCTGAGCGTCGCGGCTGACAGCGACCAGCCCGCGAGTGATTCCAGATCGCCGTGCACGATGGCCACGCGCAAGCCGCCGACGTCCGCCACCAAATGCATGGGCAAAGCCGAGAGCCGCGCGCGCAAATCCGCGTGACGCCGCGCGGCATCGCGCAGTTGCAGAATGATTGCGTTGGAGCGTTCGACCTCTTCGGTGCTCACCTCGTCTGGATAGCCACAGCCGCAACCGGCGGACGGATCATTGTTCGCGATTTCGGTTTCGACGTTGCCCCGCAACGCGTAATGTTGCAGCACTTGCGTATTAATCGCGCGAAAGTCCGTGTCGCCAATGTTGAACCAGTTGAAGTCGCCGTTGAAGGCCAGCGTGACTGGCGCGGGTTCCGCCGCCGCGAGTGTGCACACGGCCTCCAGCGCGGGCACGTTGCCGTAAAGCCCGCCAATCACGTATAGCGTGCTGGCGTGAAAATCAGGGGTGCGCGCGAGGACTTGTGGCGAGTAACGATAGTCCAGCGGGCAGCTACGGCCGGGTTGCATGCGGCACTTTACTGAAACGCCGCCACGCCAGCGGTAGTAAAAATCCCGCAAAGCAAATCATCAGACCGTAGCAATTGACGCCGAGTAGCAGCGCGTATTTGCCGTTGCCGATGGCCCACGACGCGGGTATTGCGTTTGCCGCGAGTAGCACGCCGAGCAAAACGCCGGGCCAGAACGCGAGGTGAAAACTCCAAGGCGAATATTTCACCAGGGGTGCCAGTAAAAATATCGGCGCCAGCCCCATCACCATGGTGCCGCTCACGGTGGTCGCCTTGAGAATATCGGTGCCGGCGATCATCGGCAGATTGCCGAGTAGCGCGAAGATCAGCATCGTCCACATGCCGATTTGAACCGCGCGCGCACCGGGCGTGCGTCCCGCGAGCAGCGGAATTTCCTGTCCGACGGCCTTGGATACCGAGGCGAAGGTGGAGTCGAGCGTGGAGCCTGCGGCGAGTATCATCACCAGCGTCATCATCAAATACGGAATCGCACCAAAGGCGCGCGCGACTTCGCCGGGCATGTTGTCGCCGCCAGGGAGGCCTTCGAGTTTGGCGTGCACGCCGACCAGGCTGAACGCGAAGATGCAAATAAAGCCGAGTACGCCCGACCACACCATCGCGCGCAGCATGGTTTTTTCTTCGGTAATAAAGCCCCGGTCGGTGAGCACCGGGTCGTGAAACGGATATGAAATCACTTGCAGCAAGGCCACCAGTAGCAGATCCACGCCGGTGTTCAGATGAAATTCGCCCATGGACAGCAGTTTCGCCGGGCCGTGCTGCGGCAGCACGAGGAACAGCACCACCAGCATCACCAGCACGAATAATACCGACTGAATCACGTCGGTGACTATGGAACTGCGCAGCCCGCCTTTCAGGCTGTAGCACAAGGCGGCAGCGGTGAAAATCAGCGCGGCGGCGATGAACACGCCGCTGCCCGGTTTTCCGTAGTACGCGCCGACGACCGCGGTGTTGCTCCACACTTCGTTGTAGAGGCGGATCAAAATCGCCAGCATGAACGCAATCGCGGCGAAGCGACCGTAGCGCGCGATCAAAAAAGGCACCAGCCCGGTGGCGCCGTGGCGCGTGCGCAGCCAATAAATGACCATGCCCGCCACCGGAATCGACAGCCAGTAAGTGGCATAGGCGAGGCCACCCACTACACCATACGTGGCGCCGAGGTTGGCTGCGTTGGTGACGGACTTCGCGAAGATCCAGCTGATGAAAATGCTGCACGTCAGCGCCCAGCCGCTGGCGGCCCGCCCGCTGGCATCTTCGCCGCGAAAAAATCCGGCGACTGTTTGCGCGCGCGGTGTTATGGCGTACATCAGGCCGCCATAGAAAAACAAGAACCCCCAAAATGCCACTGCAAATGATGACTCGATCATCTTTTAACTATTGGTTATTAAACAGTAAATCAGTGTGCGGATTTCCGGTATTGCAGGAGCTATCGAGACTTTATCCCGCTGCCAGCGCGCCGCCGCAACTGGAGCCTTGTCCGGCGGTGCAACCGTAGCAATGATCCTTGACGGTGATGGGATTGTTCGCGATGTTCGCGCCCATCAACTCGCGCAAATGCGTGCGGTGCGTGCGTGGTTTGTTTTTCCATTGCAGCGGCAGACCCAGCATCTGGTTAAAGTCGCAGTCGTAGACATAACCCTTGTAATCCACCGACAGCAGGGAGCGGCACATCACCGATTCCAGGTTCGCGGGTTGATAGGCGTTTTTCAGCACATCCATGTAATGCGTGAACTGGCCTTTTGAAATCAGCGTGCTGCCGAAGCGTTGTATCGGCATGTTGGTCAGCACAAAAAGCTCGGTGAATTCGATGCCGTAGCGTTCGCCCAGGTGTTTGCGGTAATCGCCTTCGAGCGATACCTGCGCGGGCGGTAGCACGGCACCCTGCGGATTGTAGACGAGGCTCAACTTGAGCGACGAGCCGGATTTGCCATACCCTTTTTGATTCAATAATTGCAGCGCGCGGATGCTGGTATCAAACACCCCCTTGCCACGCTGTTTGTCCACGTTTTCTTCGAGATAACACGGCAGCGAAGCGACGATTTCCACACCGTTGCCGCAGAGAAAATCGGCGAGCGTTTCATGACCCGGCTCGAAAAGAATGGTGAGATTGCAGCGATCCATGATGCGCACGCCCAAATCGCGCGCGGCATTCACCAGCGGCCGGAAATGCGGATTGAGTTCCGGCGCGCCGCCGGTGAGGTCCAGTGTGGTGATGCCCGCGGATTTCAAATACGCGATAACCTCGAAAATGGTTTCGCGGCTCATCATTTCGGTACGCGTTGGACCGGCATTGACGTGGCAATGCAGGCAACTCTGATTGCATTTGTAGCCGAGATTGACTTGCAGCTTGTCTAGCCGGTTGCGGCGTAGGGCGGGGAAATCGCTGATTTCCATCAGTGGCAGCGTCGCATGCATCTATGGATCTCCGGTAGCCTGCTAATGGTTGTTGTGCCTACGGTTGATGGCACGCTATTTTACTTGGTCGAGCGACCGAGGATTAACTTTCACATTGTCGTTCGATATGGTGAAGAATGTGTAAGTATTTGTTTTTTTTAATTATCTGATATTTAGCAGCCGGTCCAGTGCCGCCGCACCGCCGCCGCGCGCGGCTAAGTACAACATCAACGTCGCCCACGACAAATGCGTGGGCCACGCCGATGGATAGACAAATATCTGGATCACCAAGGTCATTCCGAATAACGCCAGCGCGGCAAAGCGCGTGAATAATCCCAGTGCCAGCAGTATTGGGAACAAATGCTCGGCATAGGTTGCCATATGCGCGGCAAACTCCGGCGGAATGAAGGGTACCTTGTACTCGTCGCGAAACAGCGTATATGCACTATTGTTAACCGTGATAATTCCATCCACCTTCGTGCGACCGGAGAGGAAAAAAATTGCCGCCAGTGCCACGCGCGCGCAGAGCGTGAGCAACGTATCGTTGAGCGGCGCCGATATCCGTTCGGCTGCGGCGTTGTAAAGGGCAGTCAGCTTGCGCGGCGCGCGCGTAGAGAAAGTGGCCACGATAATCCTCGATGTTGCCGGGAGCGGGTAATGCTCATGCGGCTGAATGCGCCGGCGCCCAGCAGTGTTGCCATCACCGTTTGAAGGTCGGCATCGCTTTGCGCGGCCAGTGCGGAGTTCGTGGCTTGCGCGAGAGTTCCGCCCGTGGCGCACTGGTCGAGAAAAGCATAAGCGCTC
Organism: Betaproteobacteria bacterium UBA5216; assembly: GCA_002412495.1. Classification (GTDB taxonomy): domain Bacteria; phylum Pseudomonadota; class Gammaproteobacteria; order Burkholderiales; family SG8-41; genus UBA5216. Next base: position 96,625 of record DHVE01000067.1, on the reverse strand, counting down.
GCGTCTAGATTGATCCATTCAACCGTGTCATGCTTGCGTGTCAGCAGGGCGCCCTCGGGCTTCCAGTCCGGTTCCCATGTTTCATTTTCTGCGGATTGTTCCATGCGATTGCGCGCCCAGATGCTGAATACCGGCGCGTCGGCGAACCAGGCCCAGCGAGCCGCTGGGTGGGGGTACAGCACGCTCACCGCGAGTTTCTCAGGCGCAAGACGCGCAATAGCCGCGGCATCTAGCGCCGCTTCGTCGCGCGCGCAGTGTGCTTCAGTCCACAGACGATCCAGTTGCGCGACGCCGGGTAAATAGGGCAGTCCTTTCGCCGGCTCGAATCGCGCGAGAAATCCGCCAAACGTTGCGCCATAGCGCAGCAGAACAGGATCGTCCGGGGGTGTTTCATGCACATAGATCGCGGCGGCGGCCCGAAACCATTCTTCACCAGTGAGGCGCTCGACAGCGGGATAGTTGGCTTGCAGAACGTCGATGCAACTCTTGGTAACCGTATTGCGATAGACGGCGAAGGCGGGTTGCGCGGCGAACGCGTTCGCGGTCGTGCCGGGCGGCGCCGTTAACGATTGTGCAAAATTGTATTGAAACGCCGCGAGTGTTTGCATCATGCCGCCTTGGCGAGGCTTTTGAATTCCGCGCTCGGATCGAGCATGACTGCCGCCGCTCGGTCTCGTTCGTCCATCAGTGCGCCGAAGGCGGGCACATTGCCGTCGCGTTCGATCAGTGTTGGCTTCGGGCCGGCGTGGCGTATCAGCCTCGAATATAGCGCCCACACCGGCGCGCTCACCGGCGTGTCGTGGCTGTCTATCAGCAGCGCTGTTTCGGAATTATGATCCGCCGAATGCCCCGCCAAATGAATTTCCATGATGGCCCGCGCCGGCACGCTGTCCAGATATTGCTCGGCGTCGAAGCCAAGATTTTGCGCGCTGATATAAACATTATTGACATCAAGCAGCAAGCCACAACCAGTGCGCCGCGTCAGTTCCGCAAGAAAATCGATTTCACTCCAATCGTGTCCATCAACTACCAGATAATGCGACGGATTTTCGATGGCGATGGGACGTTTGAGCGCTTCCTGTGTGATGGAGATATTGCTGGCGATACGCATGAGCGCCTCGCGCGTGCGCGGAAAAGGCAACAGGTCTGGATAATAAACGCCGTTCCAGAACGACCATGCCAGATGTTCCGAAACCAGCGCGGGGTCAACCTGCCGCACGAGATTCCCGATCCGCGACAGGTGCACGGTGTCGGGGCGGGCATCGGCGGCCAGTGACAATGAAACACCATGCAGTGACAACGGATGATGTTTTCGGATGGCGTCGAGCCATTTCAGGCGTGGACCACCCGCGACGAGATAATTTTCCGGATGCACCTCGAACCACAGGCCTTGCGCCGTGCAAGCCAGCGCCGCATCGTAATGCTGCGGCTTCAGGCCCAATCCAGCAGTTAGCTCAGGAACCATCTCTCGATCGGCATCCGGATTCAATGTTATGCCTTGGGTGTGAGAGAGCCGTTGCCCTTCGGCGTTTTTATGCTGACGCAGGTGCCCTTCGGAACGTTCTTCCATGCATTGCCTTGGTAGTCCGACTTGGACGTGCCGGCGCATGTGGTGCCAGGCCCAGCGGCGCAGTCGTTCTTGCCCGTGAGTGATATGCCGTAGCACTTTTCCATTTCCGCGCTCTTGCTCATGCCTTTGTCCTGTGCAAGCGTGGCTCCGGTTGTTAGGGCGGCAAGCGCGGTGAATGTGGCGGCGGTGATTGCAATGTGACGTGATTTCATTTCAGTGGCTCCTTTGGGGGGTGCGTTGGTTAGCCTGTATAGACCGTCATGTAGAATGCGCCACGGCGCACTACGCGCTGAGTTGTTGCAAGTGGACGTGGTCAGAGAGTAATTCGAGGAACGAGCTCGAAAGGTTACAGACTGCGCGCAACTCGATTGGCGATCATGATTAAATAAATCCGCTTGCCGTGTGTAACCAAACGGTGTTGTTTAGCGAATTAGATTAGGAGATTGTCGCTGGTGAGCGAGAGCGAAAGCCGATTGCGCGAGTTGCTGTTACGGGGTTTGGCCGGAGAAAGGCAGGCCTATCATCAATTCTTGCGGGAATTAAGTGTTTTCTTGCGTGCCTATTTGAGAGGGCGTCTAGCACGGCTACCTGGCGAAGTGGAGGATCTGGTGCAGGAAACATTGCTGGCGATACATAATCAGCGGCATACCTACGATGTTTCGCAGCCCTTGACGGCATGGGTGCATGCCATTGCACGCTACAAGATGGTGGATATGTTACGGCGCCATGCGGTGCGCGAAGCGTTGCATGAGCCGCTGGATGAGGAGTCGGCGATCTTTGCGTCGGCCGACCATGAAGCGGGCGATGCGCGCCGCGACGTGCTGCAACTTTTGGCGCGTTTGCCCGATAGCCAGCGCCTGCCTATTCAATATATGAAGCTGGAAGGCCGATCCGTGGTGGAAATCGCAACGCTTACGAAGATGTCGGAATCCGCAGTTAAAGTGGCGGTACATCGTGGCCTTAAAAAACTGGCTTTATTGATACGGGATGCATCATGAAGACCGACGATCTGATCGGTTTGCTGGCTCGCGGTGCGTTTGCCGTCGAAGCCGGTGGCGTCCGGCGGCGTTATGCAATGGCGCTGGGCTGGGGTGTGTCCGGCACGCTGCTACTGATGTTGTTCTGGCTCGGCGTACGTCCAGACATGGCGCGTGCCGTGTTGCTGCCGATGTTTTGGGTGAAGCTGGGTTTTCTCGCGACGTTGCTGGCGGGCGCGTTGGTGGCGGCATTGCGCTTGTCGCGTCCGGGTGTGCCCATGGGGCGTGTTGCTTTGGCCGTGGTGGCACCCGTACTTGCGATGTGGCTGCTGGCGGCATTCACGCTGTTGGGTGCCGCGTCCGGTGAACGCGCTGCTTTGCTATTGGGTATGTCGTGGTCGGTGTGCCCCTTCTATATCGCCGCCTTGTCGATGCCCGCATTTATTGCCGCGCTGTGGGCAATGCGAGGCCTTGCGCCGACGCGCCCCGTGCTCGCCGGTGCCGCATCGGGATTGCTGTCGGGCGCGATTGGGGCGCTGGCCTATTCGTTGTATTGCCCGGAAATGGCGGCGCCATTTATCGGCATATGGTACCTGCTGGGTATGATGATACCGGTGGTGCTGGGCGGAGTGCTGGGGCGACGGCTGTTGCGCTGGTAATTTCGCTTGGTGATTACGTTAAGGAGGCTTCCATGATCGGATGGCTGGTCAAGCATTGGGGTTGGTTGGCGGCAGGCGTGGTTGTCGTCGCGTATTTCGCTTTCTACGTGCTCGCGATGCGCGAACAGCGAGCATTGCCCAGTCCAGGCAAGTCACGCTTGCCGTGTGACCGCTGCTGAACCCCGCGGCATCCGCGCGGACAATCCATTCACAATACGAAGGGGTATGGCATGCGAGTCCTGAAATATGCGGTCATGACGATGATCGCCGGCGCGACGGCTAACACGATTGCCGCTGAAGGAATGATCGAAGTGCAAAGCGCCTATGGGGTTAAAGAAACCATTACACGGTTCGAGACGGCTGCGAGGGAGCGTAACCTGAGCATTTTTCTGCGTGTTGATCACGCTGCGGGCGCGCAAAAAATTGGCAAGTCATTGCGGCCCACCGAACTGCTGATTTTTGGCAATCCACAGGGCGGCACGCCGTTGATGGAATGTGCGCAAACGGCGGGCATTGATTTGCCCTTAAAGGCACTCGCATGGGAAGACGCGTCTGGACAGGTGTGGCTGGGGTATAACGACCCGCATCATCTTGTGATGCGTCACGGAGCCAAAGAGTGCGGACAAATTGCACAAGGTCTGCGCAAGGCGCTCGACGGAATGGCGAGCGTTGCCACGAAATAAGGTTGCAAAAAAGAGCTGGATGAGTGGCGTGCCGATCCATCTGTAAGTTGTTGTTTTTATTTGCAAATTTAATTGCGTGATGTTTTCGGCGATGCGGCCGTCTGGCCGCCTTGAGCATGTGTTTCAACTGGCCGCTCTTTGAACCGTTTCGTGCTGAATGCGGTCGCGATTTATTATGTCGCGGCGTCATGGCGCGTGATCGATCCCCTTAGCATACGTTCGGTGCCTTTAAAGGCGTAAGTCACCTGGTCTTGGGTAACGCATAAAGATTCGTGCAGTCGCCACGCAATTAGCGCGCAGTCAATTCATTGACCGCAAACCACTGATTGCGCTACCCTTTCATCCTTCCTGCCGCAGCGCCCCGCGGACTATTCCTGCCTCATGTCCAAACTTCCCAAAACGCCAACTTTCGAATCCGCGCTCGCCGAGCTGGAAGAGATCGTGTCGGACATGGAAGCGGGCCAGTTGCCGCTGGAAAAGTCGCTGGCGGCCTACAAACGCGGCGCGGAATTGCTGAAATTTTGTCAGGACGCCCTGCAGGACGCCCAACAGCAAGTCAGGATTCTTGAAGACGGGGTGCTGAAAAATTTCGGTACCGCTGGGCAGTGACCGAATGACGAGCACTCCCGACTTTCAGGCCTGGGCCGCGGCCGGCCAGAGCCGTGTCGAAGCCGTGTTGCAAAAGTTGCTACCGGCACCCGAAATCGCGCCCGAGCGGTTGCACCAGGCGATGCGCTATGCGGTGCTGGGCGGCGGCAAGCGCGTGCGGCCCTTGCTTGCGTTTGCGGCCGGCGAACTGTCGGGGGCGGATCCGGAACGCGTCGCGCTGGCGGGCGCGGCGGTGGAAATCATTCACGCTTATTCCCTGGTGCACGATGATCTGCCGTGCATGGACGACGACGTATTGCGGCGGGGCAAACCAACGTGTCATGTTGAGTTTGACGAACCCACGGCACTGCTGGTGGGCGACGCGTTGCAAAGCCTCGCGTTTCAAGTCATCACGGAACACAAGCTCAATGACGATGCGTCGGTCCAGCTGGAAATGGCCAGGCTGCTGGCCGTGGCATCCGGTTCGCGCGGTATGGCGGGCGGGCAGGCTATCGATCTTGCCGCGGTGGGCAAGGTGTTGACCGTACCCGAATTGGAATTCATGCATGTACATAAAACCGGCGCGATCATCCGCGCGGCGGCGGTGCTGGGACTGAAGTGCGGCGCGCCGGTCAGCGCGGTGGACTATGCGCATGTGGATACCTTCGCCAAGGTGATCGGCCTCGCATTTCAGGTGGTGGATGACGTGCTGGATGTCGATGCGTCGAGCGCCACGCTTGGCAAAACGGCCGGCAAGGATGCCGAGCAGGGCAAACCCACTTACGTGAGCGCGATGGGACTTGCGCGCGCGAAAGCATTTGCCGAAGAACTGCGTGTCGAAGCCATGCGGTCGCTGGAAGGTTTCGGCGAACGCGCGCTGCGGCTGCGGCAGCTCGCCGACTTTATCGTATTGCGGAAATTCTGATGCTCCGAAATTACGATTTGCTGAAGATGGTCGATTCGCCGCAGGCGCTGCGGCAGCTCGAGCGCAGCCAGTTGCATCGGCTGGCGAAAGAGCTGCGCGAATTTCTGATCGAGTCGGTAAGTCAGACCGGCGGGCATCTGTCGTCGAATCTGGGTACGGTGGAACTGACAATTGCGTTGCATTATGTGTTCAACACGCCGCACGACCGGCTGGTGTGGGACGTCGGCCATCAAACCTACGGCCACAAGATTCTCACGGGCCGGCGCGAGCGCATGAAAACCCTGCGCATGTGGCAGGGACTGTCGGGTTTTCCGCAGCGCACGGAATCGGAATACGACACCTTCGGCACCGCGCATTCGAGCACCTCGATCAGCGCCGCGCTGGGCATGGCGGTCGCTTCCAAACTCGCGGGCGTGCCGCGCCAGGCGGTGGCGATCATCGGCGATGGCGCGATGACGGCCGGCATGGCGTTCGAGGCGCTCAACAACGCGGGCGACATGGATGTCGACTTGCTGGTGATCCTCAACGATAACGATATGTCGATTTCGCCGCCGGTGGGCGCGCTGAACAAGTATCTCGCCAAGCTGATGTCGGGCCGTTTTTATTCCAAGGCCAAAGGGCTGGGCAAAAAGGTGCTCGGCGACATCGCGCGCCGCGCCGAGGAACACGTCAAGGGCATGGTCACGCCCAGCACGATGTTCGAGGAATTTGGCTTTAACTACATTGGCCCCATCGACGGCCATGATCTGGATGCCTTGTTACCCACGCTCAATAACATCAAAAAGCTGCGTGGTCCGCAATTTTTGCATGTGGTGACGCGAAAAGGGCAGGGTTACAAACTCGCGGAAGCCGATCCGGTGCTGTATCACGGCGTGTCGAAATTCGATTCGGTCGGCGGTATCGTCGGCGGCAAGCCCGGTGGCAAGCCCGCCTACATGCAGGTGTTCGGCGAATGGCTGTGCGCCATGGCTGCCCACGACCAGCGTCTGGTCGGCATCACGCCCGCGATGCGCGAGGGTTCCGGCATGGTGCAGTTTGCCGCGCAGTTTCCCGACCGCTATTTTGATGTGGGCATTGCCGAGCAGCACGCGGTGACGTTCGCGGCGGGTCTTGCGTGTGATGGCGCGAAGCCGGTGCTGGCGATCTACTCCACCTTTTTGCAGCGCGGTTTTGATCAGTTGATACACGATGTGCAGATCCAGAATCTGCCGGTGGTGTTCGCCATGGATCGCGCGGGGCTGGTCGGCGCGGACGGCGCCACGCATCACGGCAGTTTTGATTTATCGTATCTGCGTTGTTTGCCCAACATGACGGTGATGACGCCGTCGGACGAAAACGAATGCTGGAAAATGCTGAACACGGCGTTCAGCCTGAATTCGCCTGCGGCGGTGCGTTACCCGCGCGGCACGGGACCGGGCGCAACCATCGAGCGCGATTTCAGCACCTTGCCGGTGGGCAAGGGCGAGTTGCGGCGCGAGGGCAAGTCGATTGCCGTCCTGGCCTTTGGCCCGATGCTGACGCCCTCGCTGGCGGCCGCTGAAGAACTCAATGCCAGCGTCGCCAATATGCGATTCGTGAAGCCCCTGGACGCCGAGTTGGTGTTGTCGCTCGCCGACACGCATGATCTGCTGGTCACCGTGGAAGAAAACGTGGTGATGGGCGGCGCCGGCAGCGCGGTGCTCGAGTTGTTGCAGCGGGAGCGCCGCAATACTTCGGTACTGCAATTGGGATTGCCGGACCGCTTTGTCGAGCAGGGCGATCCGGCCTTGCAACTGGCGGCGTGCGGGCTTGACAAGGCCGGGCTGCTGAAATCCATTCGTGACCGTACGGGCAGCGGCGCCGGCATTCGTTCGACGCTCCAGGCTGTGCGCAATATCTAGGGCCAAACGGGCATGCCAAACAAGCGCAAGATGGTGGACGACGATGATATCGAGGGCTATGCCAAGATAGACCGTTACCATCCCGTGACCGTAAACCGCGTCGCCGACAAATACCGCGCCATTCTCAAGGATCTCGGTGAAAACCCGGAGCGCGAGGGGTTGCAAAAGACGCCGGAACGCGTGGCGAAGGCGCTGCACTTTTTGACGCACGGCTACGACCTGGACCCGGCGGAGATTTTGCGTTCGGCGATGTTCGCCGAGGATTATTCGCAGATGGTTATCGTCAAGGACATCGAAATTTATTCCCTGTGCGAGCACCACATGCTGCCGTTTTTCGGCAAGGCGCATGTGGCCTATATTCCGGATGGACGCATCGTCGGGTTGTCGAAAATCCCGCGCGTGGTGGACGCCTACGCGCGGCGCTTGCAGGTGCAGGAACGGCTTACCATGGAGGTGCGCAACTGCATCCAGGATACGCTCAAACCGCTGGGTGTGGCGGTGGTGATCGAGGCCAAGCACTTGTGCATGGTGATGCGCGGCATACAAAAGCAGAATTCGACCACCACCACGTCGGCGTTTACCGGCGAATTCAATGTCGATAAAACCCGTTCTGAATTTTTGCGTTTGATCGAGTGACCCTGATGGACGGCAACATCGAAAAAATTTTGCCCGCGGTGCGTCGAGGCGATATGGTGATTCTGGTCGATGACGAGCGTCGCGAAAACGAAGGCGATTTGTTTGTCGCCGCCGAGAAAGCCACGCCCGAAGCGATCAATTTCATGGCGGCGCATGGCCGCGGGCTGATCTCGCTGGCGCTGACCGAGGAACGCGTGCGGCAACTCGGATTGTCGCTGATCACCGACGACACGGGCAACCAGACCAAATTCGGAACCGCGTTCGCGACGCCAATCGATGCGCGCGAAGGCGTGGGTTCCGGCATGTCGGCGCAGGATCGCGCGCGCACCATCGCGGTGGCGATCGCCGATAACGCCAAGCCCGCCGATTTGATTCGGCCCGGCCGCCTGCAAACCTTGCGCGCGGTAAACGGCGGCGTGCTGGCGCGCAATGGTCATACCGAGGCCGCGGTGGATCTCGCGCGCATGGCGGGCTTGAAGCCGGCGGGCGTGATCTGCGAAATCATGAACGACGACGGCACCATGGCGCGTCTGCCGGAACTGGAAAAATTCGCCGCGCGTCATAACATTCAAATCGTGCGTATCGCCGATCTGGTGGCGTGTCGCGAAAACGAGCGCGTCATCAGCCGCCGCGCAACCACGGTGCTGCCCACCCGCAAGGCGGGCGATTTTGAATTCATGGTTTACAGCGACAATCTCGAGGCGACGCTGTTCGTGGCGCTGGTAAAGGGCGAAGTCGCGGGTGACAAGCCGGTGCTGGTGCGGTTGCATTCGCAATGTCTTACGGGCGACGTGTTCGGCAGCGAACGGTGCGATTGCGGCGAGCAACTGGAAGCGGCCATGGAGCAGATTGAGCGGGCGGGCGCGGGCGTCATCGTCTACATGTTCGATGAAGGCCGCGGCATCGGTTTGCTGAACAAGATACGTGCGTACGCATTGCAGGATCAGGGGCGTGACACGGTCGAGGCCAATCATGCGCTGGGGTTTGCCGCCGACATGCGCGATTACAAGGCGGGTGCGCACATCCTGGTGGATCTGGGGGTGCGCAACGTGCGCCTGATGACCAATAACCCGGACAAGGTCGCGGCACTGGAGCGGCATGGGCTGCGCGTCGCGGAGCGCGTGGCGATTGAAGTGGCACCGCGGGACGCCAACCGGAACTATCTGGAAACCAAACGTGCGAAGTTCGGCCACTTGCTCTCATTGACGGGTGTGCGGGCCGCCGAACCGGTTGCGCCAGTCACACCAATTACGCCTATGACGCCGGACAAGGCTTCGTAGAAAATTATTGTAAATATTTGTTTTAAAACGATATTTAAGTCAATAACGCCGGGTCAGTGTCATCGAATCGCCATCCCGCCGCATCTCGGTGCGATTCAAAAAGCTCATGCCGAGCAAGCCGTGCTGCCCGAGTTGATTGTCTTCCATCACGATGCCGTCCACGTTATTCAGCGTGATGTCGCCGAGGCGCACGGTATCGAGCTTGACCTTGTAGACCGAGGTGATGCCATTCGCGGTTTGCACCCGGGCGCGCTCGGCGTTGGTATACGGGATGCCCGCGCTCTTGGCGTGGCTGCTGCTGATGGCCACCAGGGTGGCGCCGGTATCCACCAGAAACGGCATGGATGCGCCGTTGACGATGACGGTGGTGAAAAAATGTCCCTTGGCATCGGCGGTGAGCGTGATGCGTTGTGACGAGCCACCGGCCGGAGCGGCGCTGATGCGCTGGCCCATGGCGATGGACTGGCGTTTGCCGTCGGCCTCGATTACCGCGCTGTCCGAGCCGACGCTGATGAGGCGTATTCTGTCGGGTGTCGATTCGCCGATGGACAGCGTACGCGGCCGGCCGCCATCGACCACCAGCGTGGCCTTGCCGCCGAACACACCGATCACCTGTACATCGGCGGCGCGGGCGAGTCCGGTGCCTGCCGCGAGCGCAACAAACGCAACGAACGCCACGGCAGTCATGGACGCCAGGGTTACTGTCGTTGCCCTGGTTAAAATACGCGCTGGAACGCGAACGTCACGAACCTGATTCAGTGAGCGCATCGATGAACCCTGTTGCCATATTCAGACACTCTATCACGGAAGGCCCGGGTTATTTTGCCACGTTTCTGGATCGTAATCGCGTGCCTTGGCGGTTGATCAAAACGGATGAAGGTGAAGCGGTGCCGGCGGATGCGGGCGGTTACAGTGGTCTCGCGTTCATGGGCGGCCCGATGAGCGTGAACGATGATTTTCCATGGATCGCGCCGGTGCTGGCATTGATCCGGCAGGCGGTGCGGGACGACGTGCCGGTGATCGGCCACTGCCTCGGCGGCCAGTTGATGGCAAAGGCGCTGGGTGGCGTGGTGACGCGTAATCCCGTCAAGGAGATCGGATGGGGCCGCGTTGATGTCGTGCCGTCGGCGGCGAGCCGCCAGTGGTTTGACAGACCTGGCGCCCTCGAAAGGGTTGAATCGTTCGAATCATTCCACTGGCACGGCGAAACGTTTTCCATGCCACCGGGCGCGGAGCGGCTGGCCGCCAGCGCCTATTGCGCCAATCAAATGTTCGTCATCGGAAAACACCTGGCCATGCAGTGCCACGTTGAAATGACGCCGGCGCTGATCGAGGATTGGTGCCGCGACTGGGCGCGCGAGGTGTGCTCGCTGGCGCGAAATACCCCATCAGTGCAAACGCCGCACGAGATGCTGCGCGATGTGGCAAAAAAAACCGCGCGCCTTCATGACGTTGCGGATCAGCTCTACACGGTTTGGCTGCGCGGCCTCGCGTGCTGACGTTAGTGCGCCGATGACCCGGCCCGCGCGCGGCGTGATTTCATCGCGCGGCGGTGGAAATAAATTTCCGCGGCGAGGGTGCGGAACGGGCGGCTGCCGAGCAGCAGGTTGTAAAGTGCGTTCGGCGGATTTAAGTCCAGCGCGTGCCGCAACCAGCGCTTCAGGCGGAAACGCGGGTAGTGTCGTTCGAGCGCGATGCCGGGGTGCGGACCGGCGCCGCCGAGGAAATCCGCAATCGCATGTCCCGCGCGCCAGCCGCTTTCGAGCGAGGTGTGGATGCCGCCCGCGGTGAGCGGCGACACGATGCCAGCGGCGTCGCCCGCGAGCAACACGCGGCTGCCATGCCATTGCCGCACGCGTCCGCCCACGGGTATCAGCCCGCCGCGATGACTGAGAATTCGCGCGCGGCTGAAGTCAAACAGCGCGGAGATCTTCGCCGTGAAGTCCTTCAGGCGCGGCTTGCCGGGCACGCGGCAGGCCAGTCCGACTTGCATGATATTGACGCCCGGAATCACCCAGCCGATGTAGCCAGGCGCCAGTTCAGCATCCAGAAAGCAGTGCAGACGGGATTCATCGACACCGCCGACTCCTTCGTATTCGGCTTCGACGCCGATCAAAAAATCTTCATTGGCGCCTAGCTTGAAGTCGCGCGCAACGACGGATGACGGCCCGTCCGCGCCCAGCAGAAAGCGCGCCGTGATGTCCGATCCGCGCAAGCGCAGTTCGTTTTCGGTAAGGGGCTCGGCGCCACGGTACGGCGTGCCGAAACGCAACGACGCGCCGGACGACGTGGCGCGGTCGGCGAACCACGTCATCAGCCCTTGAATGTCGGTGGCCAGAAAATGATAGCCGGGCGCATCGAGATCGGCGTGGCGCAGATTGGGCGCATACAGACGCACGCCGGGAATCGTGCGCGTGAGATGTCCGGGCACGTCTAGTTTATCGGCTACCTCTTTGACCAGCAGCCCGGTGGTGTGCATGCGGTGGCCCGGCGCGGGCTTGCGATCAAGCACCACCACGGAAAGACCGCGCCGCGCGGCGCTGTCGGCGCAGGCCAGGCCGGCAAAACTCGCGCCGACGACGGCAAGATCGCAAGCGGTGTTCAAAACGCCAGCCAGACGCCGTGTTTCAGTCGCGGAAGTTTTTGAATTGCAGCGGGAAATCGGTGATCGACTTGCGCACCAGCGCGATGGCGTCCTGCAGCAGATCTTTTTTTGCGCCCGTGACACGCACCACGTCGCCCTGAATGCTGCCCTGGACTTTCATTTTGCTGTCTTTGAGCAGCTTGATGATTTTCTTGCCGAGTTCCTGATCGACGCCCTCGCGCACCTTGACGGTTTGTTTGACTTTGTCGCCACCGATGGTTTCGACTTTCCCGCTTTCGAGGCAACGCACATCGATGCCGCGCTTGGCAAGGCGCCCGGTGAGTACGTCCTGCACCTGGCTCAACTTGAATTCATCGTCGGCATAGACGATGAGTTCTTTTTCCTTGTCCTTGATCTCGACGCGGGCGTCCGATCCCTTGAAGTCAAAACGATTGGTGACTTCCTTGTTGCACTGATCGACGGCGTTGCGTACTTCCACTTGATTGACTTCGGAGGCGATATCGAAAGAAGGCATGGCAATTCCCGTTCTCGGCGGATTGACGACCCTGCGGATTATACCTGCGTGATGGCCACGCCAGCGCCGCGACAAGCCGGTCGCAAGCTTCCCGGCGACCCACGTTAGCACCCCGTGGCGGGTATTGGCTTTGGCACGGTCGGGTGCGAATGAGCGTTATTGCGCGCGCTCGTACGTGGATGCGCCCTCAGCCGCACATTGCGCGCACTTGTTTCAGATCGGTTTGTCCGTTGATGATTTTTTCGATGCCATTTTGCTTGAGCGTGGTCATGCCATTGGATCTTGCGGCGGCCAACAGGTCTTCCATGCTGCCGCGGCGCTGCATCAGGCCGCGTGCCCGGCGATCCACGGAAAACAACTCATAGATGCCGATGCGTCCGCGGTAGCCGGTCTGTCCGCATTCGTCGCAGCCCCGCGGACGGCGCAACATGATCCGGGCGCCATGCCGCGCTTGCCACCCGTCGATTACCGATTGCGGTGTGTCGCTCGAATCCGCGCAGTACTCGAGCGCCAGGGCTTCCAGTTCCGCGTCATCCGCCGGCGCCGAGGTGCCGCACGTCGTGCAGATGCCGCGGACAAGCCTTTGCGAGACGACGCCCAGCAGTGCGTCCGCGAAATTGTAAGGGTCGAGTCCCATGTCGAGCAGGCGAACCACGCTATCGACGGCGCTATTGGTATGCAGCGTGGAAAAAACCAGATGACCGGTGAGCGAGGCTTCCATCGCGATGCGTGATGTTTCCAGGTCGCGAATTTCGCCCACCATGATTACATCCGGATCGCTGCGCAGAAATGTACGTAACGTGGCGGCAAAGGTCCAGCCGATCTTGCTGTTGACTTGTACTTGGCGCAGGCCCGGCTGCGTGATTTCCACCGGATCCTCCGCGGTCCATATTTTTCGCTCACGCGTATTGATTTGGCCCAGCAACGAATGCAGCGTGGTGGTCTTGCCCGATCCCGTCGGGCCGCACACCAGAAGCATGCCGTGCGGTTTTGCAATGAGTCGTTTCAGTTCTTCTGCCTGCCGCCCCTCCACGCCGATCTGTTCCAGGGAGCGCAGCGTTGCATCCGCGAGCAGCCGCATCACGACATCTTCAAGTCCATTGGCCGTGGGTATCGTGACCACGCGCAGTTCCAGCTTGGGTTCGCCCGGCACGGTAAATTCCAGTTTGCCGTCCTGGGGGCGGCGCTTCTCGGAAATATCAAGGCTCGCCATGATTTTGATACGCGACACGATGGCGCTGCGGAAACGATTGGGGATTTTCAGGTAGTCGTAAAGCGCGCCATCGCGCCGGAAGCGGATGCAGGTGTCCTGCCGGTCGGGATGATTCTCGATATGGATGTCCGTGGCGTGTTGCTGACGCGCATCGACAATGATCTTGTTGACGAGCTTGACCAGGCTGCTGTCGGATTCCGTAACCTGCGGTTCGCCGATTTCGATTGGTTGCGTGGAGGACAGGTTCAGTTGCGTCACCAGTTCCTCGGTTTTGTTTTTTTCCGCGGAATCGCTGAAAACCGCGAGACTCTTCCACTGCTTGTCCGTCGTGGCGGGCGCGCCCCAGACGCCCGCGGGCGGCGCGGCGCCGTAGACGCGCTGAATGGAACGGAGGATGGCGTCGCGAGCCGCCATCACCGGCGCCACGCGCATTTGCAGTTGAAAGCGCAGGGCTTCGATGAGTTTCGTGTTCAGCGGATCGTTCAACGCGATCACGAGTACGTCGTGCTCCACGTAGAGCGGCATGGCGTTGTACTTGCGGGCCAGTTCTTCGCTGATGCGTGATGTGGCGTCGAACTCGATCGCAAACGAATCAAGCTCAACGAACGGTATGCCGAGCTTTTCCGCCAGTGCCTGCCTTAACCGTTGCTCGTCTATTATCCCCAAATTGACCAGTATCTGGCCCAGCGGTGTCGTGCGGTCGTTGCGTTGTTGCCGGAGCGCGATGTCGAGTTGCTCCTGCGTGACATAATTCATCTGCAGCAATGCTTCGCCCAGACGCATGATGGGCATGTTCTCCTGCCGCTTTAGCGCTATGGCCAGTTCGTCTCGATTGATGGCGTGGTTTTTTTCCAGGAGTTCGCCCAGCTTCTGGCCGCGTTGATCCTGTTGCAATTGCAACGCGCACTCGAGATCATTTCGTGACACCTGATTGGATTCGAGCAGGATGTTGCCCAGCAACTCGCCAACTTGCCAACGCTGCAGTGCGCTGCGCGGAAAAAACCGGCGTTCCACCACGTCGGTTTCCAGCAGTTGAAACAGGTACAGGCCGGCGTCTTCTTCGACCGAACCGGCGGTTTCCCCCGACAGCGCCAGGCCATTGCAAAGCGTCATGGTGTACGGCTGTGTGATCGGGCCATGCACGCCTGCCATCAATCGCTGTTGCGGGCGCAGGGTTTGGACCGGGCGTGTCAGGCGCAGCATGAGTACGCGGTCGAAGTGCAGTTCCTCGGGGATTGTCGCGCGGGCGGGTAGCACGGCAAGTATTTGTTTTTTGGGGGAGAAGTAGACTAGTTTGCCTTCCAGCATGCGGTTGTCGCGCAAGATGATTTCGCAGGACTCCACGGCAAACCGCCCCGTGTTTTCGACGGGAATGCATTGCACCGGAAATGGCCACGCGCTGGCGGAAGGGTATTCCGGCACGGGCTCCGGTGGTTTGACGGGCTGATAATCGATTACGGCGTCGTTCATCGCGATCTCTGGGTCCGGGGCGCAACAGGTGTGGTATAGCAAAGCGCGAGTGCGCCTGACAGCCACTAACGGCAAGTGCGCGGGAATCTTGAGAGCGGGGCGTGAAACCGGGAGCCGGGCCGCGGGGCGCAGGCCATCGCGGGGGGCGTCATTACGCCCCCGGCCATACCGCAATGAAACCGTATTGGGGACTACGGATACAGCAGTTTGATGCGGTGCGAGGTCAGCGGCAATCCGGTGCCGTCATTAAACTCGGCCGCCGCTTCCACCGCGAGCCGGGCGATGTCTTCGGCGCCGCGCGGTTTGTCGTGATAGACGGAATACATGGCGCCCATCGCGTAATCGGCGCCGCTGCCGAAGGCGTAGTACTTCGAGAATTCCTGCACCGTGCGATGCGCCGCTACCCCAAAAATGCCATGGGCGTTGGCAAGCAGTGCGTCCATGCGGGTGGATTCCACCGCGTCATCGCTGCCCGCGCCGGCGTTCAGAAAGTATTCGTCCTTTAACACCTCGTGCATGGTTTGCCATGTCTTGAAGATGTTATGCACCGTGTCAAAACGCGCGTATACCTTGGGTCGCGCGAAATAGTCGGCGAGCATCGCCTTGAACGTGGTGTTGCCGGTGATGGCGATGACGGTGCCGCGAACCTTGAACGTCTTGTGATGATTGACCACGTAATCCGCGGTTTCCTTGCCCGACCCCCACTTGGTCATGGTGTCGGCGGCGATGGCGACGTAGCCATTTTTGCGAACGACGGCAATGGTGGTCATCGACGGCTATTTGAAATGGCAGACATAATCGAGCATCTCAAGCGTTTCGATGTCGAAGGCCGAGTTGCCGGCCACTTCAAATTGCTCGCCCGCGCGCACCGTGCGCCATTCCGTCGCGCCGGGCAGCTTGACCTTGCACACGCCTGCGTTGATTTCCATGATCTCGGGCGCGCCGGTGTTGAAGGTAAGCTTGCCGGGAAAAATCACGCCCACACTTTTGCGCGTGCCGTCTTTGAACAGCACAGTGTGGCTCACGCATTTGCCGTCGAAATAGACGTTGGCTTTTTTGACGACACTGACGTTATCGAATTGGGACATGGCGTTTCTTTCCGCGTTCGTTACTTGCGTTGTTTGTTGAGTTTGGCGGCGATGCGCAATCGGAGCGCATTCAGACGGATGAAGCCGGCGGCATCTTTTTGATCGTAGGCGCCGCGGTCGTCTTCAAAGGTGGAGATGGCCGGATCGAACAGCGAATTGGGCGAGATGCGGCTCACCGTCATCACCGTGCCTTTGTAGAGCTTGACCTTGACCGTGCCGTTCACCGCGGCCTGCGATTGATCGATCAGCGATTGCAGCAACAGGCGCTCCGGGCTGAACCAGTAGCCGTTGTAGACCATGCGTGCGTAACGCGGCATCAGATCGTCTTTCAGCGCCAGCACTTCGCGATCCAGTGTGATCGATTCCATCGCGCGGTGCGCTTTCAGCATGATGGTGCCGCCGGGCGTTTCGTAGCAGCCGCGCGACTTCATGCCGACATAGCGGTTTTCAACGAGATCCAGTCGGCCGACCCCGTGCTTGCCGCCAAGCTGGTTGAGTTTTTCCAGCACTTTGGCGGGCGAGAGTTTCTTGCCGTTGATGGCGACAATATCGCCGCGCCGATAGGTGAGCGACACCACTTCGGGCTTGTTCGGCGCCTTTTCGGGCGACACGGTGATGCGCCACATCGAATCTTCGGGTTCAAACGCCGGATCTTCCAGCACGCCGCCTTCGTACGAGATGTGCAGCAGGTTGGCGTCCATCGAATAGGGCGCGCCCCCCCCTTTGCGTTTTTTGTAATCGACGGGAATGCCGTGTTTGTCGGCATAGGCCAGCAATTTTTCGCGTGACAGCAGATCCCACTCGCGCCACGGCGCGATGACTTTCACGTCGGGCATCAGCGCATAGGCGCCCAGTTCAAAACGCACCTGGTCGTTGCCCTTGCCGGTGGCGCCGTGCGAAATCGCGTCGGCGTTGGTCTTGCGCGCGATGTCGATCAGCCGTTTGGCGATCAACGGCCGCGCAATCGAGGTGCCCAGCAGATATTCGCCTTCATATACCGCATTGGCGCGAAACATCGGAAACACGAAGTCGCGCACGAATTCCTCGCGCAGATCGTCGATGAAAATATTCTCGCGTTTGATGCCCATCTTGAGCGCCTTGGCACGCGCGGGCGCGACTTCTTCGCCCTGGCCGATGTCGGCGGTGAAGGTGACCACCTCGCAGTGATAGACATCCTGCAACCACTTCAGAATCACCGAGGTATCCAGCCCGCCGGAGTAGGCGAGCACGACTTTTTTGATCTTTGTGTTCATTATAAAATACTCAATAAAAACAATATGTTACGTAATATCGCCGTTGGGTGCCGCTGGGAAATCAAAACAGCTTGCGCGATGGATCGGCGTCGGTGACGCGCGGCATCAGCAAAAACTCCATCAATGCTTTCTGCGCATGCAGGCGGTTTTCCGCCTCGTCCCACACCACGCTGTGCGGTCCGTCGATGACGTCGGCCGTGACTTCTTCGCCGCGATGCGCGGGCAGGCAATGCATGAACAGCGCGTCCTTTTTCGCGGCGCGCATCATGTCGGCATCGACGCGCCAATCGGCGAAGTCGCGCTTGCGTTCTTCGTTTTCGGCTTCCTGCCCCATACTGGTCCATACGTCGGTGGTGATGAGATCGGCGCCTTTCGCGGCATCCATGGGATCGGCGAATTCCTCGTAGTGCGCATCACCGTACAGGCCCGCGCGCTCGGATTCGACTTCATAGCCCGGCGGCGTTGAAACATGCACATTGAAGTCGAGCACTTCAGCCGCCTGCAACCAGGTGTTGCACACGTTGTTGGAGTCGCCGATCCACGCCACGGTTTTGCCCTGAATGTCGCCACGATGCTCGATGTAGGTAAAGATGTCCGCGAGTATCTGGCACGGGTGATATTCGTTGGTCAGGCCGTTAATCACCGGCACGCGCGAATGCGCGGCGAATTTTTCGATGATGGTCTGCTCAAAAGTGCGGATCATCACGATATCGACCATGCGCGTGATCACGCGCGCGACATCCTCGATGGGCTCGCCGCGCGACAGTTGCGTGTCGCGCGACGACAGATTGATGACGGTGCCGCCCATTTGCAGCATGCCGGCCTCGAACGACACGCGCGTGCGCGTCGAATGCTTCTCGAAAATCATCGCCAGCGTGCGGTCATGCAGCGGCATATGCGGCTCGTAGCGCTTGAATTTATCCTTGATCCAGCGCGCGCGACCGAACAGGTAGTCGTACTCCTCGCGCGAGAAATCGTTGAATTGGAGGTAGTGGCGGAGGGTCATCGCAGGGGTGCCGCACGGCGCTGCCGCCCTCAGGCAGCGGCGGCGGTGTTGGAGGGCAGCGCGGACTGGCGCTTGAGAAAGCCGAGAATCAGCGGCGCCAGAATGTCGGACAACAGGCCTACTTGCTCGTGCGAGAAATTCAGCGGCGGCAGCAGTCGCACCACGTTGTCGGCGGTGACATTGATCAGCAGCCCCGCTTCCAGCGCCTCTTTGACGAGTTCACCGCAGGGGTACGCCAGTTCAATGCCGATCAGCAGGCCTGCATTACGGATGTCCTTGACGCCGGCGGCACCCGCGAGTTTTTTTGAAAACTCCTGCTTAATCAGGTCGCCGATTTCGGCGGCGTTTTTCATCAACGACTCTTCTTCAATGATGCGCAGCGTTTCGAGCGCGGCGCGGCACGCCAGCGGATTGCCGCCGAAGGTCGAACCGTGATTGCCGGGCTTGAACAGCGTGGCGGCGGGGCCGGCTGTCACGCAGGCGCCGATGGGCACGCCGTTGGCGAGCCCCTTGGCGAGCGTCATCACGTCGGGTTTGATGCCGGACTTCTGGAACGCGAACCAGTTGCCGGTGCGACCGATGCCGGTTTGGACTTCGTCGAGCATCAGCAGCCAGCCGTGTGCATCGCAGATTTCCCGAAGGCCACGCAGGTAATCATCGTGGCAAATATTGATGCCGCCTTCGCCCTGCACCAGTTCGACCAGCATGGCCACCACGTTGCGATTGCTTTCGGCGACGCGCTTGATGGCCTCAAGGTCGTCAAACGGCACGCGCACGAATCCGGATACCAGCGGCTCGAAGCCGGCTTGCACCTTGCGGCTGCCGGTGGCGGACAAAGTAGCCATGGTGCGGCCATGAAAGGCCTGTTCCAGCACGATGATCGCCGGCGACTCTATGTTTTTTTTGTGCCCATAATAGCGCGCGAGCTTGATCGCTGCTTCGTTGGCTTCACAACCGGAATTGCAAAAGAACACGTTTTCCATACCCGATATCGCGCACAACCGGTTCGCGAGTTCTTCCTGCAGGGAAATGCCGTACAGATTGGAGGTGTGGATCAGTGTGCCGATTTGCTCTTGCAGGCCCGCGGTAAATCGGGGATGCGCATGGCCCAGGCCGCACACCGCGATACCGGCGAGCGCATCCAGATAGCGCTTGCCCTGCGTGTCCCACAGCCAGGAGCCTTCACCGCGCGCAAACGCAACGGGAAGCCGGGCATACGTGTTCATCACATGTGACATAACAGCACCTCCATAAAAACAAATGGCCACTGCGCAAGTGCTACCGTGGCCTGCTTTAAATGCACACGGCGGCTGTAGTTGCCGCCGTCGACATTTGTGAATGTCAGAGCTATTTTACCGCTAAGGTCTTGCGGCGCAAGCGAAATCGCGATTGCGGCATGGGTATTGCAGGCTGCTCTGTTAAACTTGCCGAACACGGATTCTTACCCTCGCAACCTCCCGGTCTTCTATCTTATATTCACCATGTTCGACGGCGCGGCCGAAATCGTCATTCAGGGCATTACCGCCGCAGGGGATAAATTTCGCCCCAGCGACTGGGCAGAGCGTCTGTGCGGCATGATGTCGGTGTTTGGCGAAGACCGGCAGTTGAGCTATTCGCCGTTTCTGAAGCCGGTAACCATCGCGGGGACGACCTGCGTGGTCGTGGACCGGAAGCTAGAGCGTCTGGATGCCGCCGCCTACCGGTTTCTGATGTCTTTTGCGAGAGACAACGAGTTGATGATGCGACCGGGGCGCATGGAAGTTCGCCCTGAGCCTTCGGTGGTATAGAGATGGCGGCTACGGCATTCATAACGAACTAACGATTCAAAGGCAATCGCCGTCATAACTGGCAACGCCGCCGTACGAAGTAACCGAAAAACTGTTTACGCCATTGCCTTGACGGCGGCGGACAGGCGGCTCTTGTGGCGAGCGGCCTTGTTTTTGTGAATGATGTTCTTGTCGGCAATGATATCGATGGTGCTGGTGGCGCTTTGATACACCGCTTTGGCGGCGGTCTTGTCACCGGCTTCGATTGCCTTGATAACATCTTTAATCGCCGTGCGCATGCGCGAACGCAAGCTCGCATTGTGCTGCCGGCGTTTTTCACTCTGCCGCGCGGCTTTGCGCGCGGATGCAATATTGGCCATCTGTTACACTCCCGGTCGGGGCGAAAAAGAGCGCGATGATACGGATTTTTCAGGGATTTTGCAAGAATTGCCTGCGCCAGTATGCCAAGGGCTGGCGGACCGCCGTGGGGCCGATTGAATCCGGACGCTTAAACACCCGATTTACCCGTGATCCCCGCCTGAAACCATGAATTTACTCAAAGCGCTGGGCACTATCAGCAGCATGACGCTGCTTTCACGCATCTTGGGCTTTGTGCGCGATACCGTGATTGCGCGGATTTTCGGCGCCGGGCTGGCCACCGACGCGTTTTTCGTGGCGTTCAAGATACCCAATTTTTTGCGCCGCCTGTTCGCGGAAGGTGCGTTTTCGCAAGCCTTCGTGCCGATTCTGTCGGAATACAAGAACCGCCGCGGTGAAGACGAACTGCGCGATCTCATTGATTACGTTTCCGGCATGCTGGCACTTGCCCTGTTTGTCGTCGTGGTGATTGGCGTGTTGGCGGCTCCGTATATTATTTATGTCAGCGCGCCGGGCTTTGCCCGCGATCCCGGCAAGTTCAACCTGACGGTCGATCTGCTGCGCATCACCTTCCCGTATATTCTGTTTATCTCGCTCACCGCGCTGGCGGGCGGCATCCTCAACACTTTCAGCCGATTTGCGGTGCCGGCGTTCACCCCCGTGCTGCTGAACGTGTCGTTTATCGTATTCGCGGCCTGGTTGACGCCGTACTTTGATCCGCCCGCCAAGGCCCTGGCGTGGGCGGTATTCACCGGCGGCGTGTTGCAGCTCGCGTTTCAGATTCCGTTTTTGTGGCGGATGCGCGCGCTGCCGCGTTTCAAGCTCAACCTCCAACACGAGGGCGTGCGGCGCGTGCTGCGACAGATGGGGCCGGCGCTGTTTGGTGTATCGGTGGGACAAATCAGCTTGTTGCTGAACGTGATATTTGCGTCGTTCCTGCTCACCGGCAGCGTGTCGTGGCTGTATTACGCCGATCGCCTGATGGAGTTTCCAGCGGGCATGCTTGGCGTGGCGCTGGGCACGATATTGCTGCCCAGTTTGTCGAAGCATTACGTCAACAAGTCGGGCGATGAATACTCCGCGTTGCTCGATTGGGGATTGCGCCTGACGTTTTTGCTCGCGGCGCCCGCGGCGGCGGGGCTGGCCGTGATGGCGATGCCGCTGATCACTACGCTGTTCATGTACGGCGCTTTTTCGGTGGCGGACGCCGATGCCACGCGCGCGGCCCTGATGGCCTACAGCGGCGGCCTGCTCGGCCTGATATTAGTGAAGGTGCTGGCCCCGGCGTTTTACGCAAGACAGGATATTCGCACACCGGTAAAAATTGCCGTGGTCACATTGCTGGTTACGCAAGTGATGAACTTCGCGTTCGTCGGGCCTTTCAAACATGCGGGCCTTGCGCTTGCCACGGGCCTGGGTTCGTGTTTGAACGCGGCCTTGCTGTACTACCTGTTGCACAAGCGTGGCATCCATCGCCCTCAACCCGGCTGGCTGATGTTTTTGTGCAAGCTGATGTTCGCGGTGGCGCTGATGGCCGGGGTAGTCTGGTTCGCGGCGGGCGATGCGCAACGGTGGTTTGCAGCCAGCGGATGGGTGCGCGTGGCGTGGCTGCTGGCCGTGGTATCGCTGGGCGCGGCGGTGTACTTTGCCGCGCTGTGGTTGCTGGGATTCCGGGTGCGGCACTTCGCGCGCTTTGAATCGAAATGACGGCGGATGTAAGGTGCCTCGTCGGCAACAGACAAAAACTTGTGCGGGGGCGTTCAGCACGGTAGATTAGCGAAACTTGCCGCCACGGTATGCCACGGTAGCGTATGATCAAAAGCTGTTTTTGTTGGGCGTATTGAGAAAAATATTCTTAAAATCAAATGGTTATTGTCGATAGATTAACGTCGAGCAGCGCCCGGTCTCTAGCCGCCAGCATTGGTTTCGGCTGCCGGCGGGCGGCGGGACGTGAAGCGGATAGCGATGGGGACGCGGCCAGACGCAGCCCGCGTTCGCTCGTATCCCTTCCTCCGCGCCGTTCTGGCGCCTGCGCTCCCGCGCTAAGCTCTACCCCGACAATCGCCGAACTTCCGTGGTTTCCAATCCGGATCCCGCGCGCCTGATACGTAATTCGAGCGATTTCCAAAGGAGAGTTTCATGAACCGACGCAAGTTTCTGCAAATCACAGCCGCTGCACCAGCCGCAGCCGCCGCCACGCACTGGCCGCTTTCGGCTTGGGCCGCCGCCGAAGGCAGCAATGCCTGGCGCATGTTTGAGGTGACCACGAAAGTGGAGCTTCTCAAGCCGTCGGGTGTATCCAAAATCTGGTTGCCGGTGCCCTTGCTGAACGACCGGGATTTCCACAAGACACTCGGCAACACCTGGAGCGCGCCGGGCGGCGAAGTGCGTTACACCGCCGAAAACAAGTACGGCATGGGCATCGTCGCGGCTGAAATTCCCGCCTCGGTGGAAAAGCCCGTCGTGACGCTGGTGAGCCGTTTCGCCACGCGTGATCGCGCGGTCGATATTAGCAAGCCGAGTGGCGCGTCGGCGGAAGATCCGGCTGTGCTGAAGCTCAATCTGCAACCCACGGAACTCATTCCCACGGACGGCATCGTGCGTGAGACAGCGCGCGACATCATCAAGGGCGTCAAGGGCGGGGACATCGACAAGGCGCGCGCGATTTACGAATGGGTGGTGGACAACACGTTCCGCGACGCCAAGGTGCGCGGCTGCGGCTGGGGCGACATCAAGACCATGCTGGAAACGCGCAACTTCGGCGGCAAGTGCGGTGATCTGAACGCGATGTTCGTGGGATTGTGCCGCTCGGTGGGCATACCGGCTCGTGATGTGTATGGCATACGCGTGGTTAAATCCAATCACGGTTACGCCAGCTTGGGTGCGAATGCCGAAGTGATCAGCCGCGCGCAGCACTGCCGGGCGGAGTTTTATGTGCAGGGGTATGGCTGGATACCGGCCGATCCGGCGGACGTGCGCAAGGTGGTACTCGAAGAACCACCCGGCAACCTCGCTGTAAACGACCCGAAGGTGGAGAAGATGCGCAAGATGCTGTTCGGCGCATGGGAGATGAACTGGCTGGCCTACAGCTACGCGCACGACGTGGTGTTGCCCGGTTCCAAGGGGCCGAAGCTGCCGTACTTCATGTATCCCAACGCCGAGACCGCCGAAGGCCGTCTCGATTCGCTGGACCCGGATGCGTTCAAGTACACGTTGACCGCGCGCGAACTGAAACTCGCCTAATGCACCTCATACTGCCGCGGCGGCGTGAGCCCCGCGGCCTTTTTTTGTACGCTGGTTTTATCGCGCGCCGGGTCAGGGTGTGCTGGCTGGTTGCGGCGTTGGGCTTTGCCACGGCCGCGATGACCCATGCCGCGGAACTGAAGCGGGCCAGCGGGGCGCCGGCATTGCCGCTGGCGCTGAAAACGCTGGATGGCACCATGCACGATCTTGCCAAATATCGCGGCAAGGTGGTGCTGGTGAATTTCTGGGCGACCTGGTGCGAGCCTTGCCGCGACGAAATGCCCTCGATTCAAAAACTCAAGGAAAAATTCGCGGATCAGCCGTTTGACGTGCTCGCGGTCAACGTGGATGAACCGGAAGCGCGTGTACGTGCGTTTCTGGAAAAAACGCCGCTCGGGCTGACCGTTGTGCTGGATCCCGGCAAGCCAGTGACCAAGGCCTGGAACGCGCGCATCCTGCCCGGCAGTTACCTCATCGGGCGTGACGGGCGCGTGCGTTACACGGTGGTTGGCGAGATGGATTGGAGCGACGCGCGTGCGGTCAAAGCCGTCGAAGAACTGCTGCGCCGCCGGTAGTTCGGGCGGGTAAAACCCGCTATAATTCAAGCTTTTACGTGTAGTTCACGTCTTCACGTATTTTATTTACGTCATGCGCATCACGCGCGGCATCCCTGCTGCCGCTACCTCTCGGCTTGCACTCACGATCGGCAACTTTGACGGCGTCCATTTGGGCCACCGCGCGATGCTGGATGAACTCGCGCGCGCCGCGCGGCGGCTCAACGTGCCGTCGTGCGTAATGATATTCGAGCCGCAGCCACGTGAATTTTTCGCGCCTGACAAAGCGCCCGCGCGGCTGACTTCACTGCGCGAAAAGTTGGAACTGCTGGCGGCGAGCGGGGTTGACCGCGCGCACGTGTGCCGTTTCAACTATGCGTTTGCACAAATTGCCGCGCAGGATTTCATCGAGCGGGTGCTGGTGCGGGGCTTGGGCGTGCGCTGGCTGCAGGTGGGTGACGATTTTCGTTTTGGCGCGCGCCGCGCGGGCGATTTTGTGATGTTGCGGTCGGAGGCGCCGCGCCTGGGGTATGAAGTGCAGGCGTTGCCCAGCGTGATGGTGGAGGGCATCCGCGTTTCCAGCACGGCGGTGCGCGACGCGCTGGCCGGGGGCGATTGCGCGCGCGCGGCACGGTTGCTTGGCCGCGCGTACAGCATCAGCGGGCGCGTGGTGCGCGGCGATCAACTCGGGCGCAAGCTCGGGTTTCCCACGGCCAACGTGCGGATGAAACACAACCGCGCACCCCTGGAGGGCATCTTCGCGGTGGAAGTGCACGGCGCCAGCAGCACCGCTGGCCGTGTGGTGCGCGGCGCGGCGAGTCTGGGCGTGCGGCCCACGGTCAAGACGCAAGGCGAAGCGGTGCTTGAGGTGTATTTATTTGATTTTAAAGAAGAAATATACGGGCGCAATGTGCAAGTGGATTTTCTGCACAAGCTGCGCGACGAAGAGAAATACGCGGATCTTGAAACGTTGAAACGGCAGATTGCGGCGGATGTTGAAAATGCAAAATCCTACTTCACCGCAAAGGCGCAAAGACGCAAAGGAAACGCAAAGTAACCCCGCCTATGATTTCCGAGGACGAACTAAATCGAATCAGCAATGTTGTTATTGGTTGTGCTATTGAAGTGCATCGTATTCTCGGCCCGGGGCTGCTCGAATCCGCGTACCAGCAGTGTCTCGCTTGGGAGTTGCGGCAGGCTGGGCTGGTGGTGGAAGAGCAGGTTGCCATCCCGTTGTATTACAAGTCACTCGCGATCCCCAATGCATATCGCCTTGATATGCTGGTGGAGAGCGCGCTGGTATTGGAACTAAAGTCCGTGGAACGAATTGAGCCGATACATTTGGCCCAAATGCTAACTTACCTGAAAGTGAATAATTACAGGCTGGGATTGTTGCTGAACTTTAACCTCGACATCATGCGCAAAGGTGTGAAACGCGTTGTGAATAATTTATGAATTTCTTTGCGTTTTCTTTGCGCCTTTGCGCCTTTGCGGTGGGTTTACACGCCTTTGGCGCGGACTCTTGGAAATGACTGACTACAAACACACCCTGAATCTGCCCGACACGCCGTTCCCGATGCGGGGCGATCTGGCAAAACGCGAGCCGTTGATGCTGAAACAGTGGCAGGCGCGCAAGTTTTATCAGCGTATCCGCGCGGCGAGCCAGGGCCGGCCGCGTTTTGTGCTGCACGATGGTCCGCCGTATGCGAATGGTGATATTCATATCGGGCACGCGGTCAACAAAATTCTGAAGGACATGATTGTCAAATCAAAGTCGCTGTCGGGCTTTGACGCGCCGTACGTGCCGGGCTGGGATTGCCATGGCATGCCGATCGAAGTGCAAATCGAAAAGAAACACGGCAAGCATTTGCCCACGGCGGAAACGCAAAAGCTTTGCCGTGCGTATGCCACCGAGCAGGTGGAACGCCAGAAGCAGGATTTCATTCGCTTGGGCGTGCTGGGCGATTGGGACAATCCCTATCTCACCATGGCATTCAAGAACGAGGCCGACGAGATACGCGCGCTCGGCAAGCTGCTCGAAAAAGGTTACGTCTACCGCGGACTGAAGCCGGTGAACTGGTGTTTTGACTGTGGCTCGGCGCTGGCCGAGGCCGAGGTCGAATACGAAGATCGCAAAGACGTGGCAATTGATGTCGGGTTCCCGTTCGCCGACCTGGACAAAATAGCGCAAGCATTTGGTTTGGCATCGTTGCCGGACAAACCCGGGTTCGTGGTGATCTGGACGACAACCCCGTGGACGCTGCCGGGCAATCAGGCACTGAACATGCATGCGGAGTTTGACTACAACCTGGTCGATACCGAGCGCGGGGTGCTCATATTGGCGGCGGAGTTGCAGGCGGCGTGTCTGGAGCGCTTCAAGCTCAAGGGCAAAACCATCGCCACGTGCAAGGGGGCGGCACTCGAGCGCGCCAACTTCAAGCACCCGATTTACGACCGGCTGTCGCCGGTTTACCTCGGCGATTACGTGACGCTGGATACCGGCACCGGCATCGTGCATTCCGCGCCGGCGTACGGCGTCGAAGACTTTCAGTCGTGTCGCCGCTACGGCATGAAAGACGCGGACATCCTCACGCCCGTGATGGGCGACGGCAAATATGTATCCACGCTGCCGTTGTTTGGCGGCGAAATGATCTGGAAAGCCAATCCCAAAATCGTCGCGCACCTCGAAGAAAAAGGCGTGCTGTTCAATCAGGCGCAAAATCTGCACAGCTACATGCACTGCTGGCGCCACAAAACACCGGTCATCCTGCGCGCGACGGTGCAATGGTTTGCCGGCATGGATGACACGGATAACGCGCCGGGCTGGAACGGCGTGAAGCCCATGGAAGCGTTGCGCGCGACAGCGCTGCGCGGCGTTGAAAACACGAAATTTTTTCCGGCCTGGGGGCAGGCGCGGTTGCACGGCATGATCGCCAATCGTCCGGACTGGACGTTGTCGCGCCAGCGGCAATGGGGCGTACCGATGCCGTTTTTCATTCACAAAGAAAACGGCACGCTGCATCCGCGCACGCTAGAGCTGCTCGAACAAGTTGCGCAGCGCGTCGAGAAAAGCGGCATCGAGGCGTGGCAGGCCGTGTCGTCCGAAGAACTGCTCGGCGCTGACGCGGCGCAGTACGAGAAAATCAAGGACACGCTCGACGTGTGGTTTGACTCGGGCTCCACGCATTTCACCGTGCTGAGAAACTCGCACCAGGATGCGTGTGCCTATCCGGCGGATTTGTATCTCGAAGGCTCGGACCAGCATCGCGGCTGGTTTCACTCGTCATTGCTGGTGTCGTGCATGACCGACGGCCACGCGCCATATCGCAGCCTGCTCACGCACGGTTTCGTGGTCGATGGCAGCGGCCACAAAATGAGCAAGTCCAAGGGCAACGTCATAGTGCCGCAGATGGTGATGGACGAACTCGGCGCGGACGTGCTGCGGCTGTGGGTCGCGGCCACCGACTATTCGGGTGAACTGTCGATCTCGAAAGAGATTTTGAAGCGCGTGGTCGAATCCTACCGGCGCATTCGCAATACGCTGCGCTTTTTGCTGTCGAACCTGGCGGATTTTGACATCACGCGCGACGCGTTGCCGATGGACCAGTGGCTGGAAATCGACCGTTATGCCTGGGTGATGACGCACGATTTGCAGGCGGCGCTCACACCCAGCGAGCAGGGTGCGCGCGATCCGAAATCGCCGGGCCACTACGGCAATTACGAATTTCACCAGGTGGCGCAGCGCCTGCAGTCATTTTGTTCCGAGGAATTGGGCGGGTTCTATCTCGACATCCTCAAGGACCGGCTATACACCGCGCCGACAACAGGGCGCGCGCGGCGCGCGGCGCAGAACGCGCTGTATCACATCACGCATGCACTGACCCGGCTGATGGCGCCGATACTGTCGTTCACCGCCGAGGAAGTGTGGGCCACATTGCAAAAGGGCGACACCAGTGTGTTCGAGCAAACGTGGTACACGCTGGATTTGCCACGTGACGCGGAGGCGCTGCGCACGCGCTGGGGCCAGATGCGCGCGCTGCGCTCCGACGTGCAAAAAGAACTCGAAACGTTGCGTGCCGCGGGCAAGATTGGTTCGTCGCTCGCCGGCGAAGTGGATTTGTATGCCGAGGGCGATGCGCACGGCTTGCTGGCTTCGCTGGGCGACGACGTGCGTTTTGTGATGATTACGTCGCGCGCGACGGTGCATGCCGGCAAGGGGGGCAGCACGGTGTCGGGCACGGGCGTGGGAATCAGCGTCAGTCCGACAACCCATGCCAAGTGCGAACGTTGCTGGCATTATCGGGCCGACGTGGGCGTGCATGAAAAGCAGGCCGAACATCCACAACTGTGCGGGCGTTGCGTTTCCAACCTGTTTGGCACCGGCGAGCCGCGCGAACATGCCTAGCGGTTCGAATTTACGCGGTAGCACGAACTTGCGTGGGTGGCTGCTGCTGGCGGTGGCGATCGTGGTGGTCGATCAGATCACCAAGTTTGTCATTATGCAGAAGTTCGTGTTGCACGAAACCTTGTACGTCACTTCGTTTTTCAATCTGGTGCGCGTGCACAACACGGGCGCGGCGTTCAGCATGTTTGCGGATGCTGGCGGTTGGCAGCGATTTTTTTTCATCGGCATTGCCCTCGCCGCGTCCGCGTGGGTGGTGTGGTTGCTGCGGCGTTATCCGCAACAGAAACTCTTTTGTCTCGCGCTCGGCATGATCCTCGGTGGCGCCATCGGCAATCTGATCGACCGCGTGTTGTTTGGCGCGGTGGTTGATTTCGTGCAGGTGCATTACGCCGGATATTTTTTTCCGGCGTTTAACGTGGCGGATTCGGCGATTACCTGCGGCGCGGGATTGTTGATCTGGGATGGTTTCAAGCCCCGGAAGCCAGAGAAGCCAGAGAAACCACAGGAGCCGCTATCCGTAGGGCGAGAGTAATCCCGCCTTAGACGCGTTGCACGAAAGGCGGGATGCACTACGTTCCTCCTGCCCTGCAGCGTGTATATCTATTTGTTTTTAAACGAGTTTTATTGACGAGGCGGCGATGGAAAAGTACGCCGCTATAATCCCGCCATGCAAGTACTCCTAGCCAATCCCCGTGGTTTTTGCGCCGGCGTCGACCGTGCCATCGAAATCGTCGAGCGCGCGATCGCGCTGCACGGCGCGCCTATTTACGTGCGGCACGAAGTGGTGCACAACAAATTCGTGGTCAACGATCTGCGCAAAAAGGGCGCGGTGTTCATTGAAGATCTTGACGAAGTGCCGACGGGCGCAACACTGATATTCAGCGCGCATGGCGTTTCGCAGGCGGTGCGCCGTGATGCCGAGGCGCGTGGTTTGCGCGTGTTCGATGCCACCTGCCCGCTGGTGACCAAGGTGCATGTGGAAGTCGCGAAAATGCGCGGGCAGGCGCGCGAGATCATCATGATCGGCCACAAGGGCCATCCCGAGGTGCAAGGCACCATGGGGCAAAGCGAGAATGGCATGTATCTGGTGGAAGGCCCCGAGGATGTCGCGCATCTCGCCGTGCGCGATGAATCCAATCTCGCGTTCGTGACCCAGACCACACTGTCGATGGACGACGCCGAGCGCACCATTGCCGCATTGAAGGCGCGTTTTCCCTCGATCGTCGGGCCGAAAAAAGACGACATCTGCTACGCCACGCAAAACCGTCAGGACGCCGTAAAAGCGCTGGCGAAACAGTGCGATGTGGTAATCGTGGTCGGCTCGCCCAACAGCTCCAACTCCAACCGCCTGCGCGAAGTGGCGCAGAATCAGGGCGTTGATGCTTACATGGTTGATAACGCCGGCGAACTCAAGGCCGAGTGGCTCCACGGCAAGGCGCGCGTGGGCATCACTGCCGGCGCCTCGGCGCCCGAAATACTGGTGCAGGCCGTGATCGACAAACTCAAGGCACTGGGCGCGGACAGCGTGCGCGATGTCGAAGGGATCGAGGAGCGGGTTACTTTTCCGTTGCCGAAGAGCTTGGTGTAGCCGGTTTTTACCAACGCCATTTCAGCAGAACCGGGATTACGGTTTGGGTTTCACCTGACCTAGATCGATCACCGGATCAAAAACCACTTCAATGGTTTTCTGGCTCTTGACCGGGCGTCCATAGCGCGTTGCGGGATGAAAATGCAGCTTGCTGACCGTGTCGATGGCGTCTTTTTCAAATACACCCTTGGGTGAAGCGTCGATCAGTTCGACGCGATCAAGCTTTCCGTTTTCGTTAATGAACAAATTTAGTTTCACCACGCCCCCGATGCGCCGCACATACGCGGCGACCGGGTAGGACAACGGCACGTCATTGGCGGGTTCCGCGCGTATATCCACTTCATCGATGCTGTGGTAGCGGTCGAACGGCACCGGCAAATCTACTGCCTGCTTCGTCGTAGCCGGAGGGCGCTCGGTCGCCTTGATGGGATTGGGTGACTGTGGCAGAAGATTCTCAACCGCAACGTCTGGTGCCGTTTCAGCCAATTCTGGTGGCGTGGTCAGAGGTTCCGTTACCGGCGGTGGTACCTGTTGAATATCAACGACCAGCGGGCGATGCGGATGTAGCGGTGTGGCGCCGCCGACAAAGGTAACCAGCATGACGTGGATAAACGAAGACAGACTTAACCATTGGAGGAGGCGTGTGTAGGGCCAATCCTGTTGATGAGTAAACTTGTCTACGGACATACATCACGGCTTGCCAGTTTGTCATTACTCGTGTGAAGTGGCGGAAGGCAATTTAACCTCGGCTGAAAAGCAGGCATGTGACTCTTCACATGCCTGCCGTAGCCCTTACCCTTATTGTCCGCTTGCTACGATCTGTTTAGCGGTTGCCTAAATCCCGGTACCAGTAGGTTCTTGTCCTTACTGCCTTGACTGTGATTTCAACCTTCGTGGCGTCCAGCGGCGAAGGCGTTTTTCCGCCAATATCATCTCCCGGCTTGATGTCATCTTTCGGCGGCGGCACCCCCCCCACGATGAAGGGCACAACCAAGCCATCAATATCCACTGTACCGGCGACGGGTGATGGCGGCAGGCCGCCTCCGTCAAATATGGCGAAATTTAACGCACCGGTCAGGAAGTTGATCGCATAGCCGCGGGCTGTCCCAAGGTTGGGTTGGCAGACACCAGGATCGGGTGGTACCGGGGAATTGGTTCCAAAAAAGGTATTACCGCCAATGGTCGTCGGTGCATTCACGGCCTTTTCGCCAGCCTGGATTTCCGGGCCATAAAGCGTGCTCTGGTCGGATTGCAAGTGCGGCAAGGCATTCAGCAAGTTGATATAAAAACCGTTTCCACTGTCGTCATAAACGTTGCCCAGTTTTGCCGGACTTACCGACGCTGTGGTCGGCAGTACTGGAGAAGAATTGAACAATCCAGAAGGTACCGCTTCTGTGCAACCATTACTCCCGCCTGGTGCTGTCTTTGCGGCCCCGGTATTGCTGGGTGTACAGGCAGTGCTGCTGGTACTGTCAGTAATGGTGGTGGAGCATGTCGGCACGCCCAATACCAGCGGACAGGCATCATTACCGGTTTGGGTGTCCTTCAGCATGTAGAAGCGGTTGAGGATATTGACCGACTGCTGTGTGCGCGTCGGATGCTCGCGGTCGCCGGTGGCAAACAAAACCGCATCAAACGATGTGGTGGGTACCACATCGGGCGGGAAGAATAACTTGCGCTTGGTGGTGCCGCTGCCGCCGACCGACGCGAACTTGGTTACTTGCCAGTGGGCAGGTGTGTTGCCCGATACCGGTTCCAGGTCCACGCGCCAGACATTGCCGCCAAGATCGCCTACGTAGATACGGTCCGTGTAGTTGCCGGCATCCGCAGTGTCACGATCAATGGCGACGACATCCGACGGAATGGGATACGCCATGTCCAAACCGCCGGCGCAAGCTGTGCCTTTGCACGTGGTGGTTCCAGCAGCGCCCCCGGTGGTGGCCTTCCACAACATGGCGCCCGTAATGGCGTCGAGGATGAAAATACCGCGCCCCATGGTGCGTGCCGCCGGAGGTTCCGCGTCTTCCGCAGGGTCGTAGCCCGCACCCATGATCAATACAGGATTCGAGTGGCCCTTCACGGTGACTATCTTGGGCGTGGACCAAGTTTGTCCCATTTCGCTAAACGCACCCGAGTCGCTGGTATTGGTTTTTTTCCACATAAACCGCGGCGCGGTGGGATCGGTGACATCCAGCGCATAAATGACGCGTCCGCCGCGCCGTGCCGTCAAATACAGATGTACCGTGGAGCCGTTCTTGTAAACACCGATGCTGCCATCAAAGAAATAATCCTTGGGTTGTGGCGCAGGTAATATCGAGGCAGCGGTTGCTTCGAGCTTCACAACCGGTGAATTCAGATATTGGCGCATGAGTTTCGGGAAAAATTCTTCCGCGACAAATCCCCACAATTCGCCGCCGGCCGGCACGCTGCCAATGGCGGCGGTCTGATTCCCGTTTACGGCATGGAATACGCCGTTGTTGGCACCGTAGAACGCTACCACGCCGATGCTGCCGCCGTAGTTGACAATCGCCGGCCGCGAATGCAGCACGTCGCCATGGACGGAAGGACGTACGTTGACGCCGGTACCGGGGCTGGCCTCGTCGCCGAGATTGTCTTCGCCGCGTACCCACTTGATCAGTGTCGTTTTGTCGGTGCCGCCGGCTGCCGCGGTCTTGCCCGCGGTGACGTCGCTGCAAGGCGGATCAGTGGTGACGTTATAGCTAAACTGGGTTGTCGTTGGCGCGGGCGAGGCCAGCACGGTCTTCGCGCCGGTATACAACGCGCTTGCCGTATCGCCGCCGGACATGGTGACTACTTCACCTGCCAAGAAGGGATGTGTTGTGCTGGTGGTTACGGTCGCCACGGTAACCTCAGTAGGCGTGCCGCCCGTGCAGGAGTTGGTGCGTGTGATGGAAGTGACGCCGATACTGGCAGCCGGAATGCTCACCGATGCCGGCACGGTCGCAGCGCCTGGCGTGGTGTTAAAGGAGAAGCACACCCTTCTATTGGGAGTGCCGCCGGGGCAGCCGCTGGTGGCGCCGGTGCCGGTAATGGTATAGCTGCCGTTGTAGGACGTTGTGCCGGTGACAACCAGGGTTTGCCCTATGGTGAAAGAATGATTGGCGCCCAGCACCATATTGATGGTGGCGGCAAACGGTGCGCTTGCCGCGGGTGCTCCCATGGTGATGCTGGCGATGGAGCGCGTGGTGGCGCCTACGGCGGCACTGCCGCCCGCGCCTGCATTGCCCGGGCCCACCGTGATGTTGACTGAAAAGGTGTTTGCATCCGGCGCCGGAGACGCCAAAATTACCGCAGCTCCAGTGTCATAGCCTGTTCCCGCGCCGGAAATTGCCACGGTTTGGCCAGCGACATAACCGTGATTGGCGACGGTCAGGGATGCGGTTGAGCCGCTGCGGGTGATTGCCGTTATAGCTTGCGTGCCGCCCGCGACAGAGGCCGAATAGCTGCTGCCGGTGGCACTGATCGGCGGCAATACCGTCACCGGGTAGGTGAAAGTGGTCGCCGTGGGTGGCCCGCCTGCGGCCTTAGCACCCGCGTAACTGGGGTGGATCGTGCTCCCCGCAATGGTAACGGTCTGCCCATTTGCCAATACCGGGCTCATGGATGCGCCGAGGGTGACTGAAGCGGTGCCCTCATTGCGCGTCAGCGTGCTGATTGAGGTGCCTGCGACACCAGCGCCCAGCGCGGCATCGGTAATACCGTTGTTGCTTTGGTGAAACGGCGTGGCGGAAAGCAAACTGCCTACGCCTGGTGCTCCGGCGACACAACTGACTGTGCCGGTGGTGCAGGTATAAAGCCGGCGCGGATTACCGGGCACGCCAGAAGTGCTGGCGGTTCCAGCCGCCAAGCTATAGTTGTTATTGAGGTTCTCCAGTCGCACGCGCTGCGCGACACCACCTTTTTCTACGATTTCACCGTCGGGCAGGTCAAATCCGCCGCCGGCGCTTTGCGGATTGAAAATAAAGAATCCACCCGCTACGCCGCCATTGACAGCGAGTGAGCCGGTGGGATCAATGGAGTCTGGTAATGAGTTGATATCCTTGCTGGTCCAGTAACTGACCGCGTTCGGAGAAAAGAACCCGGTGCCAGCTGAATTGATGGCAGGAAAAGGGCGTCCGGTCAGCGGGTCGTTGGCGCGTGCATCGGCCAGATATACCGTGGGATTCAGCGGGTTGGAGCGATTGAGGGCGAACCGGTATTGCTTCAGATTGCCCGCCCAACGTGGCAGGCCAGCGGCATCGGGCCGGAACATACCGAAGTAAATCTGGTTCAGGAATGAGCCGGTGGCATTCGTGCTGATCGGCAAGCTGGCGGCGGCAAACACGCTGTTCACCGCCTGAATTTCGTTGAAGATTTGCAACAGTGCCTGTACAAATCCCGTGATGTCGCTGACATCGACCACAAACGCTTTGCCGCCCGAGGCGTCGGCCATGCTCTGCATGTAGCGCTCGTAGTCCGGGTTGGGATTACCCGGATCGACCAATGTGATGGTATAGGTGGTGATGGCGTTATTCTGTTTGCTGAAGCGCACCCATTCGTCGCCCCAGTAGTTGGTGGATTTCGAGTATTTGTTGTTGGTCGTCCAGTTGATATAGGTTTGCTGTTCGGCGCTGGCGCCGGCGTTTTTGAGCGCTTCAAACACGTTGTTGGCATTGGAATCCGCCGGATCACTGGATACGCGCGATATGCCGATGAAAATGACAAAGTTCTTGCCGCAGGTATCCGCGTTGATGCCCTTGTACGTGGTGCCCGACATGCCGGTTCTGCCGGTGTAGAACGCCCATGCCTCCTGCATGGCGCCGCCGACATCAGTGCCGTTGGCGGTGTTGCTGCTGGGACCGCTGCTTTTCAAGCCGGTCAGCACGGATTTCATTTGCGAAATACCGGTTGCGTCCATGTTGACCAGCGCGGTAGGGTCTGCCACCGCCGGAAATTTGAAGGTGCCGCCCTGCGTGGATCCTTCGGAAAACAGCATCAATCCCATGTTGAGCTTGGCGAGCAGCGCCGGCGTGTTGCCGATGGCGTCCACGGCCTTCCAGATGCCGCAGGTTTCAACGCCGCCCGATGAATTGGCGAGCGTGGAATCGATGATCTTGGAGACGCCGGTCGACGGGCAGTCCTTGGCGGGGTCGGCATTGGTCGTTGGCGCGGATGCATTCCATGCGCCGGAGTTATCGATGACCAGCAGCAGGTTGGACGTCGCGCTGGTGTTGTTGGCCTGGTAGATGTCGATGTCTTCGGCCCCCGCGGACGCGGCGCCGGCGCATAGTGCCGCCGCGACCAGCAGTTTTCGGATAAGCGATGATTTCATGGGATGAACCTCTGACCTGATTTCTTGAGTAAATGGCGTTTCTGAATATAGTCTTGCTGGACTGGGCTTAGCACACCGGCGTTGCCACTCGAACTCCAACGCCTTGATGAATGGTTACCGTCGCACCCGAAATGGGGTCGGTAGCGCTGGCGCCGATGTCCCAGCGCGTGTTCGAGCAGATCGAGTTGGGTACGCCGCCACCGACATAACATTTGAAATCTTCCGGATTCTTGACATCCAGCTCGGTATTCTTGATGGGTACGATGCTGAGGCATACCGGCGTCTGAACCGTCACGTTGTAATCGACGGCGCCGTCGTTGTTGATATCAATGGGCTTTGTGCCTGCCACAGCGCCTGGAACAACCGTGAAAGCAACACTCATGGCCTTATCGATTTCCTGCTGCACCGCGTACGTGACTTCGTTGCGCGTCTGCGTGTTGCTGGCGATTTTCAGACTGGTATTGCTGGCGTTCATCGAGCTGATGGCAAACAACGTGAGCAATACCAGCATGATCAGCGCCACCACCAGCGTTGCGCCCCGTTGATGTTTCCGGCGTTGTATGGACATCATGGTTTTTCCCTTCTTCCGCTAATGTTCTGGATGCGCACCCGTGCGCTGTAGACGTGACGGCGATAACCATCGCTGAACGGCCCTACATTGCCCGCCGAAGGCCCAAGATAATAAGTCTTGGCTGTCTCGACTGCCGAACCCTTGTAGTCCGCCGAGACTTCGGGATTGCGCGCCAGCAGATTGACTTGCACGGATACGACATTCTTCCAGTCAGCCACTGCCGCGGGGCTGGCGGCATAGGTGTCCGCGTTACCGTCGTTATCGCCATCGACACCATAGTCCAACTGCATATTCTCAATGCCATCGACCAGCGGCGTCACGTCCGTCAAGTCCGTTGCCGTGCCCGTGAACTTTAATTCCGCACGCATAAGAACGTTGGGATTCCCGTTATATGTTCCGACAAAATACATATACACCACATATGGACGCAGTGAGGCGGTGACCGTGCAGGCTACACCCAGTGCACTGTTGTTCATGTGCACGAACTCTGGGGTCGGTGTGTAATCGCCGCCCGTGGGACGGATGGCCAGTGCATGTGTCTTTGTCGTTGAAGCCGAGGCAACGGTGGGAGAGGCGCAGAACGAAATCTGCAAGTAGGGCTTATTCACCGTCAGAGCGTCGCAGCCAGCCGCGCCTGCGTAACAGGTTTTGACGCGTCGCACGAGTAAAACGTCCGTGCCTGTTTTTACGGCACTCTTGATGGCCGGGCAACTATCCAACTCGGTCGATGCCGAGGCGTCAAAATTGTTCGCGCCTTGAACATGCAGGCGAATTACTCCGGGACTGCCCCCCGCGGGCCAGGTGCGTTCCAAGAGTGAGGTTGAACACATATCGGGTAACGCGGCCGTGTAGTCCGGCACGCTCGCCAAGTCGATTTCACCAAAAAAACCCGCAAGCTGCAGGTCATCGCGCAGTAATTCCATGGCGTAACGGCCATTCTCGATCTGGCGATTGGTTCGTTCTATTTCATTGCGTGCGGCGCTGGTATTGACGAATACCGTTAGCATGCCTGCCAGTATCAGCAGGCCCAGCGTAATGGCGATCATCAATTCGATCAACGAAAAACCGCCCTGAGGCCAGGAACGGCGCAAGTGGAGAGGCGAGATCATAGACGGGCTCATGGTGTGGTCGCGGCGCACGTGGTCGCGTCGGTGGTGTTTTGAAGACAACTGAATACCACGCGCGACGTGACGACGCGGCGCAAGGCATCGTTTGTGCCATACAAGCCCTGCCCGCAGGTGGATGCGGTCGGAACCGATGTGGGTGTCATTCCCTGCCATGCGACGGAAATAACGAATTCATAAGGCATCGTTGCCACTGGATTGCTGATGCATCCGCGTGCCCCTATCATGGCGCCCAGTCTGGCGCTTCCCGCGGCTTCCGAGGCGCCCTGCAACGCAGCGGTCCATTCGCACAGATC
The DNA here is from genome assembly GCA_002412495.1 of Betaproteobacteria bacterium UBA5216. Classification (GTDB taxonomy): domain Bacteria; phylum Pseudomonadota; class Gammaproteobacteria; order Burkholderiales; family SG8-41; genus UBA5216. Next base: position 59,021 of record DHVE01000067.1, on the reverse strand, counting down.
ACGTTGATAACCCGTCATGGCCGTGCAGGTGCTGAGCACGACGGCAGTGCTGCCGGTCCCGACCGCCGTGGTGACGTAATTGACCGCCTGGTTTCGGTTGGCTTTAATGCGGTCAACCATATCCTGGAGCAGAATCAGGGCCTGTACGCGTTGGTAGGACTCTAACTCGGCAGCCTGAATGCGCGCCTGCAAGCCCGCAAGTCCTAGCAGGCCGATGGTTATTATGACGATGGTCACCAGCACTTCGATCATGGTGACGCCGCGTTGATTACGTGGCTGTCTGCCAGTATACGTGTAGTGTAGTTGCATTATTGGCACTCCCCACTGGCGGGCAGACTGGTAGCTGGCCGGCCGCTAAGATCAATGGTGACGCATCGAACCGGAACAGTAGGTGCTGCCTTCGTGGCGACCATGACGCAGACCTTGGTCGGGCTCGATGTAGGGCAATTGGCCGCAGTGGTAACCCTTCCAGAACTGTTGTAAACAAGCGTTGCGGGACCGGTGATGGTGGTGTCGGGAAAGGCGTCTTGGGTTTTTACGGTCGTGGTGCCTGCCGTGGTAGTCCAGCCCGAGGCCCAGTTCGTGCCACCAGACGGCGTGATGGTTACCGTGGTATTTCGCGTCATCGCTTCATTACGCGCAGCCAGCAAGCTGGAATAGATGTCAAAGCTGGCATTTTTGATACGCATGTTGACCACCATGCTGCGAAAGCTCGGCAAGCCCACGCCGATCAAAACTGCCATCACGGCCATTACCGTAATCAGTTCGATCAGTGTAAATCCACGCTCGCCATGGCGGTGACCACAACGCGTGCGCAGGGACTGCTCCGGATAAAGATTAAAGGTTTTCATCGTTTCAGGCTCGCGCTTCGGGCTTACCACCCGGAAGCGCCGTTGCGCGTTTTCGCGCCAAGGTTATCGAGCGTCAACGCGCCGTCCGATACTTGCGGCCCACCCGCGACAGGTGTGGCGATAAGGGTAAAACTGGGGGGGGTGGTCGCTGTGGTTCCACAGGGGACAGAAGCGGCCGTGGCGGGAGACGGGCAGCTATCGATGGTGTAAAACCCGTTGACTTCCTTGGGCAGCGTGCCATAACCCAGTGTGGAAATGCCTGCCGTGCCAAGTGCATAGGTGCGCGAATCCGCCAGATATTGCTGCTGCTTGTTGGCGATTTCCATCAGCAACGTTTGCGCGGCCGAGCGGCGGCCCTTGCGCACCGAATCCTGGTACGAAGGGATGGCTACGGCCGCCAAGATGCCGATGATCGCAACCACGATCATCAGTTCTATCAGCGTAAATCCGCCAGTACGTTTCAGCGCGTGCGTTTGCGAAATCATGTCATGCCCCTTTTTGACAGGTTGAATGTTAGTGAAACTGCCCGCCCCCATGCAAAGCGGCGCGACGAGCGTGCGCATTTAAAGAACGAACGGTAGGTTTCGTCTTTAGGCTATTGAACCTAAAGGCAATAGTAGCCCAAAAGCGTGATTTTTCTCACGCTTTTGGCGCGCTGAATTCTGCTGCAAACAGCGTCAGCAGTTTTTGCACCACATCTGCGGGCAGCGTGCCGCGCACTGAATCGAGCGCCGCGCCGTACGCGGCGATGTTTTGTGCCGCCGCTTCCAGCATCGGGCTTGCTACGCCGGTGGCTGCCGCCGGAAACGTGCGTTCCAGCATTTCCTGTTGCAGCCGTTCGGCGTGTAATTCGCAACGCTTGATGTCGTTGCGCAGGGCTTCGGTGGCGCGGGCGTCCATGCCCGCGACGCCGTTTTTCAGGTCGCGGCGCAGGGCGCGTAGCGGCTGCACCGCGTGCTCGCGCCAGGCGGCGGTGATGTCATTCATTTTCTTCACATCAGTGCGGCTGACGCGCCGCTGCTGCATTGCTAAAAATAACAATAAAAACAATAAGTTAACATCAATGCCGTGCTGGTCTTGCAGGGCCAAGCATAGCGGCGGCACGCCGTCGCGCGCGTAAAAACGCAGCGAAAATTGCCAGAATGCGGATTCGCTTTCGATCATTGGGGCTGGCGGCGATTCAGCGTTTGCGTACTGGCGGTGCGCTGTCTTTCCAGCGCTTTACGACGCCGGCATCGATGCCAAGCAAATCCAGCGCGCGGCCCGTGCTTTGCGTGACCATGTCGTCGATGGATTTTGGCCGGCTATAGAAGCCCGGCACTGGCGGCATGACAATCGCGCCGTTCCGCGTGGCCTGCTCCATCAGGCGTATGTGTCCGGCATGCAACGGCGTTTCGCGGAACATCAGCACCACGCGGCGGCGCTCCTTCAGGCACACGTCGGCGGCGCGTACCACCAGTTCTTCGTCGAAGCAATTGGCGATGCCTGAGAGGGTTTTAACCGAACACGGCGCGACCAGCATGCCCTCGGTCTTGAACGAGCCGCTCGATATCGCCGCGCCGATGTCTTTGTGGTTGTAAATCACATCGGCGAGTTTTTTGACGGTGTCGATGTCGTAATCGGTTTCTTCCGCGATGGTGCGCGCGGCAGAGGGCGACAGAATCACGTGCGATTCCACGTCTTTGATTTTGCGCAGGATTTCCAGCGCGCGAATGCCGTAGATCACGCCGGAGGCGCCGGTGATGGCGACGATGAGTCGTTTCATGGGGTTAGTGCCTCGATTCGTTGCGCTGAACTACTATGCGCCACCAAGACCCTTCCCCTTCAGGGGGAAGGCTGGGATGGGGGTGGTATTCGACCCCATTCCCACTCTAACCCTCACCTTGAAGGGGAGGGAATCGATGGGATGGCACGTTGCGTAATATGATGGGTAAATTCTATCACATTGTTTATAAACGATATTTTTAATGTGTTTTGATCCCCGCCGCCTTGATTACCTTACCCCACTTTTCGCGTTCCGCGCGCACGAACGCAGGGAATTCTTCGGGCTTGGCGGTCACCACGTCAAACGCATTTTTTTCCAGCAGCGCGCGGTAGTCGGGCGTAGCGGCGATGCGTGCGATTTCGTTGTTCAGCCGCGCCATGACGTCGCGCGGCGTGGCGGCGGGCGCAACCACCGCAAACCATGATTCGACTTTGATGTCGCGCACGCCGGACTCCTCCATGGTGGGAATGTCGGGGGCGAGCGGCGAGCGTTGCGGGCGTGCGACGGCCAGTGCGGTCAGGCGATGGGTGCGTACGGCCTGCATCACCGCCGTCGGGTTGCTGAACATCAGTTGCGCTTCGCCCGAGAGCACCGCGATCGCCGCAGGGCCGGTGCCTTTGTATGGCACGTGCATGATGTCGATTTTGGCCACTGCTTTGAACAACTCCCCGACCAGGTGGGGATTGGTGGTGTTGCCGCTTGACGCAAAATTGAGCGTGCCCGGCTTGGCTTGCGCGAGCTCGATCAACTGCCGCACGTTTTTGGCGGGCACCGACGGATGCGCCACCAGCATGTGATACGACGTTGCCAGCATGCCCGCAGCGGCAAAATCACGCGCGCCGTCGTAGGCGACTTTCTCCAGATGCGGGCTGATCGCCAGCGTGCCGTTGAAGGCGAGCAACACGGTGTAGCCATCGGGGTTGGCGCGCATCGCCATTTCGGTGGCGGCGGTGCCGCCGCCGCCGGCGCGGTTGTCCATCACGAACTGCTGGCCGAGTCGTTCGCTCAGTTTCTGGCCGATGGTACGCGCCAGAAAATCCGTGCCCCCGCCGGGTGGAAAGGGCACGATGAATCGCACCGGGCGCGCCGGGTAATCCACTGCGGCGGCGTTTGACATGGGCGTCAGTGCCCATGCGGCCGCGCAAAAACAAATCGGGAAAATCATTCTCATAACGTGGTCGCTTGTGTGTAAAGTTCGCGCGCGCATTTTCGCGTTGCGGCTAGAATAGCAGGCGAACCCGAATTCACCGAATTCAATAAAGGAAATTTCATGAGACCGTTTGAAGGCATTAAAGTCATCGATGTAACCCACGTGCTGGCCGGCCCGTTTGCCGCGTATCAACTCGCGCTGCTGGGCGCGGACGTGATCAAGGTGGAAGATCCGCACGAATGCGATCAAAGCCGCGAGAGCGGCAGCGACCATGCGTTGTCCGATGCCAAGATGGGCTTGGGGTTTGCCACGCAGGCGTCGAATAAACGCGCGATCACGGTTAATCTCAAAACCCAAAAGGGTCAGGAGATCATTAAAAAGCTGGCCAAGGACGCCGATATTTTTGTTGAAAACTATCGCGCGGGTGCGTTTGCCAAGCTCGGCCTGGGCTACAAGGAATTGTCCGCGATCAATCCGAAACTGATTTATTGCTCGATGACCGCGTTCGGTCAGGACGGTCCGCGCGGGCAAATGACGGCGTACGATCACGCGATTCAATCCACGTCCGGCATGATGCGCACCACCGGCACGCCGGAAGTCAATCCGATCAAGGTGGGTTCGCCAGTGATCGATTACGCATGCGGCACCATGAATGCCTTCGCGTTGTCGGCCGCGCTGTTTCAGCGCGAGCGTACCGGCAAGGGCCAGTATATCGACAGCGCCATGCTCGACGTGGCGCTGATGCTGATGGGCTCGCACCTCACCAACTATCTGTACACCGGCTCGGAGCCGTCGCCCAAGGGCAACCGCATGGAGTTCGCCAGCAGTCAGGGCTATATGGCAAAGGACGGCCTGATCATGATCGCGGCCAGCAACCGGGGCCAGCACGAGCGTTTTTTCACCGCCATCGGGCGCCCGGACATTGCCAAGCAATCGTCACACAAAGAGCGCCGCGCGAACTACGCCGCGCAGACGAAAATCGTCGAGGACATCATCGCCACCAAAACCGCGCAGGAGTGGGAGGATTTCCTGCAAAGCCGCCACGTGCCCGCGACGCGCACCCGCAAGATTTCCGAGTCGGTCAAAGACCCGCAATTACAAACCCGTAACGTCTTTCATACGCACAAGAATGCACCGGGCTACGGCAAGGATCTTACCGTGCCGGTAATGGCGTTCAAATTCGCGCACGGCGGCCCGCAAGTAACGTCGCCACCGCCAGCATTCGGCCAGCACAACGAGGAAGTGCTGGGGCAGTTGGGTTACAGCGCCGATGACATCAAGGCGATGCGCACCGAGGGTGTGATCTAGGCTTGGTAAAGTGGGTTACGGCGCATATACCGCGCCTAACCCACCGCCGCGCGATAGTCAGTAACGCGACAGACTAAAACCAACCGCTGGGCAATCAATCCAGCTTCAACTTCAACAGCTTTATGATCCGTTCATTGCGCCGCATTTCGCTGCGTATGTGCGTGTCAAACGCGGCGGGCCCGAGATAGGCCAGATCGAGGCCCACGCGCGTCATGTTTTCCTGAACTTCCGCGGTTTGCATCGCTTTGCCGATGTCAGCGCCGATGCGTTCGATGATGGCGCGCGGTGTTGCCGAGCGCATCACCACGCCGTACCAGTTGGCGGCTTCAAATCCGGGGTAGCCGGATTCCGCGACGGTCGGCAGTTTGGGTAACTGCGCGGTGCGCGCGAGTGACATCACCGCGATGCCGCGCAACCGTCCGGCAGCAATCTGTTGTGCGGCCTCCGCGAGATTCGATACCAGTATCGCCGTATGCCCTCCCATCACCGCGGTGGATGCCGGCGCGCCGCCGTTGTAGGGCACGGCGAGGATTTCGACATGGGCACGCTCGCGAAAAAACAGCTCGGCGGCGAGGCGCTGGCCACCGATGATGCTGCTGGTGGCGAAGGTGAGTTCTCCCGGCTTGGATCGCGCAAGGGCGATCAGTTCCTTGACGTCCTTTGCCGGCAATGAGGGATGCACCGAAATCGTCAGCGGAGTTTGCACCACGCGCGCCACGGCGGAGAAATCCCGGGCCGTATCGTACGGCAGTTTCGAACGCACGAATGGATTGATCGAGAAGCTTGGCGCGATCACCAGCAGGTTGTGGCCATCGGCGGGCGCTCGCAAGACAACCTCGGTGCCGATCACGGTATTGCCGCCGGTGCGATTGTCCACCACCA
>DHVE01000067.1:0-52762 GCA_002412495.1 Betaproteobacteria bacterium UBA5216 | reverse complement strand
CCGGTGCGATTGTCCACCACCACGCTCTGGCCAAAACTGCGACTCAGCGGCTGCGCGAGCGTGCGCGCGAGGATGTCGGTGCCGCCGCCCGGTGGAAACGGCACGACAAAACGAATGGTGCGCGACGGAAATTCAGGCGCCGTGCTGGTTGAAGCCGCCAGCACGAGCGCCGGCGCCGCGGCAAGAGTGGCGCACAGCAGCTTGCGACAGATGGCCGGCACGCGCGTCATGGGCAATCCCGTAATTCCCGAATGCTCAAATCCACGTGCGGCCGGCTAGCGGCTCAGGTTCTGACCGGCAGCGACGGCAGCGGCAGCGCGGGGCCTTCCGGCACCGGCGTGCGCGCGACATTCATAACCAGCGCGAGCAAACCATAGTAACCCGCGACCGCCAGCAGATCGACCACGCCCGGTTCGCCGAATTTTTTTACCGCGCGCGCGTACGTGATGTCGCAGACGCCGTTGTTTTTCAGCGCCTCGGTGAGAAAGTCATACACAATTTCCTCGTCGTCCGCCATGCCGGTGGGGCGGCGGCCTTCACCGACGGCATCGCCGATTTCCGGCTTCAGGCCGGCTTCGACTGCTTGCCGGTAATGCGCCCACCACTCGAATTGCTGCGAGTAGTGGCGCGCGGCGATGATTGCGGCAAATTCGCCCAAGCGTTTATCCAGCGGACACATGAAGCGCAGATACTCGCCGACCTTTTGCACGCGATTCATCAGCTCGGGGCTGCGCAGCAGCGCGCTGAACGGCCCGCCCATGTGCTTGCGTGGACCGGACATCACGGCGGCGACGGCGGCTTTTTGCGCCTCGGTCATTTGGTCTTCGGGGATGGGGCCGAGGCGCACGGGGGCTAGCGTGAAACGCACTTCCTGCGGGGCATTACTCGAATCGGACATCGGGTTCTCCGGGTGAGGTGATTGAGGCGTGCAATCCGTGTTGTCAGGGATTGCCCATGAAATGGCGTTTGCCGATTTCCACGCCGTTGTGCCGCAGAATGTCATAGGCCGTGGTGGCATGAAAATAAAAATTCGGCAACGAGCGCTTCAGCAGCAAATCGAGCCCGGTGAATTGCATTTCGCGATCCATCACTTTGACGGTGACGTTTTTTCCTTCCGTGCCGTCAATTTGCGCGGGCTTGATGTTATTGAGCCAGGCGACGGTGTTTTCCACGCGGGCTGTCAGATCGGCGATGTTTTTTTCATTCATCTCGACCTTGGGCGCTTCCACGCCCGCCAGCAGCGCGATGCAGTTGCGCGCGTGATCGGTCGCGGCCTGCACCTGGCGTGCAAAACTGAACATATCCGGATACAGCCGGTAAGTCAGCAACGTGGCTTCATCGAATTTTTTCTCGGCATACAACGCCTGTGCCTTTTTCAGCACGATGGCGAGACCTTCGAGGTGACGGGTGAAAACCGGCAGGGAAATCTGGGACATCGAAACGGCCATGGTGAAGTCTCCTTGGGTTAAACAGAGGGGGGTGCGAACATTTTACTCGATAGCCGGGCGGCCATAATCACACGAAGCCCGCGAATCTCACCACGGGCCCGCGACGGCCTATCGCCTTGCGCGCGAGGGAATGCTAGAGTTCGTGCTCCAACCGCGGGTGGTCTCGCAATAAAAACGAAACAGTAATTCAGGCAAAGGATACCAGTATGGCGCACGGAATCGGATTTCCCGACAAAAAAGTGATGGCCGAACTCACGGCGAAAATGCTGATCGAGGTCGATGCGGTGAAGTTCATGGAGGATAAACCCTATATCTATACCTCCGGCCTCGCGAGTCCGGTGTATACCGATTGCCGTCGGCTGATTTCGTTTCCGCGCGTGCGGCAAACGCTGACCGATTTTGGCGTGGCGACGATTCATCGCGATGTTGGCTTTGAGCAATTCGACGCCGTGGCGGGCGGCGAAACCGCGGGCATTCCGTACGCCGCATGGTTTGCCGATCGCATGATGCTGCCGATGCAATACGTGCGCAAAAAAGCCAAGGGCTTTGGCCGCAACGCGCAGATCGAAGGGGTCGTCACCGAAGGGCAGCGCGTGTTGCTGGTGGAAGACCTTGCGACCGACGGCGGCAGCAAGGTCAATTTCTGCAAGGCGTTGCGGGCGGCGGGCACCACATGCAATCATGTGTTTGTAAATTTTTATTACAACATTTTCCCCGAAGGCGCGAAGCTGCTCGATGACATGGGTGTGACCATGCACGCGCTCGCGACGTGGCAGGATGTGCTCGCGGTGGCAAAAGCGGCCAACACCTTTGATGGCAAGATGCTCGCCGAGGTGGAAAAATTCATTCATGACCCGCGCGGCTGGTCAAAAGCGCATGGCGGCACGGCGGGCGCGGCTGGCGAGTAGGGTTTTAAAAAATTCAATAAAAACATATAGTTAAGTCAATGCCCTCGTACGCCCTGGCGAAACCTTTTTTGCATCTGATGGCGCCCGAAACCGCGCACGGCGTGGCGATCTGGGCGCTGAAGCACGGACTTGCCGGACGCAGTCACGACGTCGATGATCCATTGCTTGCCACGCGTGTTTGGCATCTGTCGTTTCCGAACCCCATAGGATTGGCGGCGGGCTTCGACAAAGACGCCGAGGTGATGGACGCCATGCTCGCGTTCGGTTTTGGTTTTGTCGAGGCGGGCAGCGTGACGCCATTGCCGCAGCCGGGCAATCCAAAGCCGCGTCTGTTTCGGCTCGATGAAGATCAGGCCGTGATCAACCGGTTTGGTTTCAACAGCAAGGGGCTGGAGCACTTCGCCGCGCGGCTGCGCGAGCGCAAACAATCAGGCGGCGCCGGTATCGTCGGCGCCAACGTTGGCAAGAATCGCGACGCGCCCGACGCCGCCGCTGACTACGCCACCGGCATCGCGGCCGTATGCGGGCTGGCGGATTACCTGGTGTGCAATGTGTCATCGCCCAACACGCCGGGGCTGCGCAGTTTGCAGGCGCGCGCGGAAATCGAGTCATTGATTTTGCGCGTGCTCGAGGCACGTCAGAAGTACGCGCCCGACAAGGCGCGATTGCCGCCGCTGCTGGCGAAAGTGGGCCCCGACCTGGATGAAGCGCAGTTGCAGGATATCGCCGAGGTGGCGCTGGCCACCAAAATCGATGGTCTGATCGTCGGCAATACCACGGTGACACGACCGCCGTTGCACAGCGGCCACGCGAATGAAACGGGCGGATTGTCCGGCGCGCCGTTATTCACGCTGGCGACGAAATGCCTGTCCGACATGTACCGTCTCACCGGCGGAAAAATTCCCATCATCGGTTGCGGCGGCGTGGCGAGCGGCGCCGATGCCTATGCAAAAATTCGCGCGGGCGCATCGTTGGTGCAACTGTATTCCGCGCTGGTGTTCCATGGCCCGGAACGGGTGGCGCGCATCAAGGCCGATCTGGCGCAGTGCCTGCGCGCCGATGGTTTTAAATCCGTCACTGATGCGGTGGGCGCGAATCACCGCTCATAAGTGCCAACCACGGCGCTTGTGATAAAATGCGCTCCTGCACTTCGATATCCAATGATACCCGTCGGTATCCATCGTTTCAGGCCGTTGTAGCTCAGCTGGTAGAGCAGGCGCTTCGTAAGCGTCAGGTCGGGGGTTCGATTCCCTCCAACGGCACCAATTTTTTCGCGGGCATGCACGGCAATCGGCGGAAACCCCACGGCGACAGTAGCGACGGTAGCGACAGCCGCGAAAACCATCCATGCGCTACGAACCGCACCGTGAATTGCCGGGCAAGAATTGCTTGATTAATAGAGGCATCGCGGCTGCGCTGGTCGCGCTGTTCGCGGGGGCACTGGTCGCGTTGACTACATTGGCCACGCCCGGCGCATCGGCCCAGGAGTTTCCGTCCAAGGCCATACGCATTGTTACCGCCGAGATCGGCGGCGGCAACGATTTTGCGGCGCGTATTATCGCGCAAGGTATCACGCCGGCGCTGGGTAAACCGGTGATTGTGGAGAACCGGGGCGGCAGCGTGGTTGTTTCGGCGCAGATTGTTGGCAAGGCACAGCCCGACGGTCACACGCTGCTGCTTTACGGCAACAATTTGTGGATCCTCCCGTTCATGCGCACGCAGGTGCCGTACGATCCAGTCGCGGATTTTTCCCCGATCACCACGGCGACGAGCTCCCCCTGTGTTCTGGTTGTTCATCCGTCGCTGCCGGTGAAATCCGCCCGCGATCTGATCGTGCTGGCGAAAGCCCGGCCAGGGCAGCTCAATTATGCGGGGGCGTCCGGCGGCATCATTCATATCGCCGCCGAGGTATTCAAGTTCATGGCCGGTCTCGACATGACTTATGTGCCGTACAAGGGCGGCTCGCCGGCGCTCATCGCGCTGGTTTCCGGGCAGGTTCAGTTGATGTTTCCAACGGCGGGCACGGTGGCGCCGCATCTGAAATCCAATCGCCTGCGCGCGCTGGCGATTACCGCGGCGCACCGTTCCGCGCTGTTTCCCGATTTGCCAACCATCGCGGCGACCGGGTTGCCCGGCTATGAATCGGTGGCCCACTTCGCCCTGCTGGCGCCGGCGAAAACACCGCCAACCGTCATCCACCGGCTTAATCATGAAATTGTGCGCGTGCTTGCGCTGTCGGATGTGAAGGCGGAATTCAACAACGTCGGCATCGAGCCGGTGGGCAGCACGCCGGCGCAACTCGCGGCCACGATGAAATCGGAAATGGAGCGCGTCGGAAAAACGCTCAAGGCGGCGGGCATACGCGCCGAGTAGGGGCCACTCACAGGCGGGAGTAATGGCAATGGAAAAAAAACTAAGCACGGTCATTATCAGCATCACGCCCTTCGACGCCGATGGCCGGCTGGACGAAGCCGCACTGAGGCTACAACTGGGGCGCCTGCGCGCGGCGGGCGTTTGCGTATACGTCGCGGGCAGCGGCAGCAGCGAAGCCTATGCCTTCACGCCTGATGAGCGAGACCGGGTTTTGGAAATCGCCGTCGAGGAATTGAAGGGTAAGGTGCCCGTGCGCGCGATGGGGTGCGAGCCGCGCGTGGCAGGCGAGATGGTGGAGTTCCTGCGCGCCGCCGGACGCGCGAAAGTGGATGCCGCTCAAGTCTGTTCAATCGAGATCGGCCACGGTTCGGCGCCAACGTTGCCTGAAATGGAACACTACTATCGGACCGTCATTGAATCCACGTCGCTGCCGCTGTATTTATCGAGTCACCGCGCCGCCGGTTACTTTTTGCCCATTGATCTGGTCGAGCGCCTGGTCGAACGATATGCGCACATCGCCGGCATCGCTTACAGCGGCCCGGATTCAGGCTACATTGCCGAGCTTATTGCCAGAGTCGGCGACCGAATCGAGGTGCATGCCGCCGGCCCCGCCAACGCGCTAACCGTGCTGGGGTTGGGCGGCAACGGTTTCATGGGCGGCGAAGGCAATCTGATGCCGGACATGTTCCCCGCCGTCATCTCGGCGTGGCGGGACAAGGACTACGCCCGTCTCCGTGAATCCTACAGCCGGGTCATGCGGCTGACGACGCTCAACAAGCGCTACGGCGGCAGCGCCATGCGCGCGATGAAACCGCTGATGAATGCGTTCGGGTTGCCGGGCGGCAGCTTGCGCCCGCCGCGCATGGCGATTGAACCCGCCGAACTCGACAAGGTCGTGCAGGAAGTCATCAAACTGAATATCCCGGGCTTGCTGCCGCGTGCGACGCGGTAACGGATCCGCGCGGCGGCGTAGCTGTGGAACGGCGGTGCGGCACCGCGCCCAGCCGTGAAATATTGCACAGTTGACCGCAGATTTTCCGTTCGTCGGCGATAAACGGCGTCTACGCATCGCCCTGCGTGCCTACAATAGGCTCCACATGCAATCGTAAAACGTGAAAAGTGCGGAGTGATGTGAGAGGAGACGGACATGATGAATGCCCAGGCGCTGAAACAGGAGACGATGGAAAAAATGATGCCCGCCACGGATCTGGAAGCACCGGAATTTCTGGTTCGTTCCCGGCACGAGGTGCTGCGATTGCTCAATGGCGCGGTGTCCGCCGGCACGCTGATGTCGATCAGTTTTCTGCATACCGAGCATGTCACGGTCACGTCTCTGATCTATGTGGACGAACCCAATAACATGCTGCTGTTCGAGTGCCCGGACGATTGGCAAAGCCTTATCAACGGCGGCGACGCCGAGACCATCATGCTGGCGTGCGTGCACGAAGATTCCAAAATCCAGTTTCAAAGCGGCAGGGGCACGCTCGTCGATCTGGATGGCATCAAGGTGGTGGGGCTGGATATACCCGAATTCATGTGGCGTTTTCAGCGGCGGCGGGACGAGCGGCATAAGGTTGCGGGACTGACGATCACGCTCAATCTCGGGTTTATCGAATGCGACGCGCAGGTCACCGATCTGAGCATGGGCGGTGTCGGCATGTTCAATTGCGATGCCGGCGTGCAACTGGAGCAGGGCGAGGTACTGAAAAACTGCATGATCGCATTGCCGGGCGTGGGCGCGATCAAGGTCGATTTAACGGTGCAGCATCAGATGCCGATGCAATCCGCGGACGGGCAAGCGGTTACCCGCGTGGGCTGCGAGTTCAGCGGACTTGACGACCGCACGCGGCAGTTGATCGCGCATTACCTGGATGCGCTGGTGGTTGTGTAGCCGGCCGCGGCGCGATACCCAAAAAAACGGAGCGGCACTTCGCGTGCCGCTCCGCGTTTGATGCCCTGCCTTTATCGGGTTACAGCACGCCCGACGTGCCGCCATCGAGGTTCAGGCTGGAACCGGTGACGTAACTTCCCATCGACGACATGAAAAACACGATCGCGCTGGCGGCTTCCTCCGCTTCGCCGAAGCGCGCCATGGGGATGTCTTTCGAGTTGTCGTTGTAATATTTCTCCGGGCTGATTTTCTCGCGTACCATGCGGCGGTCGTGCTGGCCCGACTTGATTTTGCCGATGCACACCGCGTTGACCAGGATGTTGTCCGGCGCGTATTCCTTCGACAGCGATTTGGTGATGACCAAACCCGCCGCGCGTGAAAGCGAGGTGGGCATCGAGCCCGCGCCGGGCTGCTTGGCGCTGGAGATGGCAATATTGACGATGCGTCCGCCGCCGCGTTTTTTCATTTCGGGAATCGCGCGGCGCAGGCAACGAATGGCACCGAACACCTTGATGTCGATGTCGATTTGCCACATCTTGTCGTCGATCTCAAGGAACTTGCCGCGCTGTGACAGGCCGGCGTTGTTGAGCAGCAGATCAACACCGCCGTATTTCTTCACGGTCTCGTCGAACAGGCGGTTTATGTCGGCATCACTGGTGACATCCGCTTGCACCGCGAATACTTCACCACCTTCCTTGCGGATATGGGCCGCTGTTTCGTCCAGCTTTTCCTGTCCGCGCGCGCAGATCACGACCTTGGCACCCTCGCGCGCAAGCAGCACCGCCGTGGCGCGGCCGATGCCGTCGCTGCCGCCGGTGATGACAGCCACCTTGTTTTTTAATCCTAAATCCATGGGAAATCTCCTGTAAGTCCGTGAACGAATCGGTCAATGATTGGGTCAATCGGTAGGCCCGCTGCAGACGTTCCAGCGGGGACACGCGCATTTTAGCGTGATTCAGGGCCGGACTTACCAAACGCGGGGAATCGTCGTAGCATACGATTAACGTGCGATTTCGCGCGGGCTGAGCGCTGGATACGGACGTATGGAATGAAGCGTAGTGAATGTAATGAACAGCCGCCGGAGTTTTTCTTCAATGGTTTGCATGGCCACCGGGAGAAATGGGTGAATACAGGAATATGCCGCATCGTCAAACAGGGTGCCGTCGTGTGGGTTGCGGCGTTGATGGCCGCCGCGCCGCTGCACGCGCAGCAAGGCGTGCAGGGGGAAACGCAGGGCGACACGCAGGCCGCTCCCGCGCCACGCGGCAAGCCGCAACTCACCGTGGATGCACTCTCGGTGGTGCGCGTGCGCGCACAAGCCTCGGCCGATGCGCGCAGCGGCCAAACGCTGGGGCGAAACCGCGAAGGCACGGGCGTCGTCATCGATTCCAGCGGCCTGGTATTAACCATCGGTTACCTGATCACCGAGGCGGAAAAGGTCGAAATCAATACCGCGGACGGCAAGGTTTACCCGGCCATCGTGCTGGGCTTTGACAATGCCACCGGGCTCGGATTGCTCAAGTCGCTGGTGCCGGTGCCCGTCAAACCCATCGACATGGGCTTGTCGTCCGAGGCGAAAGAACGTGACATGGTGCTGATCGTCGGTTTTGACGGCGTGGCGCCGGCCTACGTGGTATCAAAGCGGCAGTTTGTCGGTTACTGGGAATATCTGCTCGATGAAGCGATTTATACCGCGCCGGCCACGGTCAATTGGCAGGGTGCGGCGCTGGTCAGCAAGGAAGGCAAGCTGCTTGGCATCGGTTCGTTGGCCGTGGGTAATGCGCTGGCCAGCGGCAGCACCGGCGTGCCGGGCAATATGTTCGTGCCGATCGACGTACTGAAGCCGGTGATCGGGGATTTTATCGCCAACGGCAAATCGACCGCGCGCCCGCGCCCCTGGCTCGGCGTGACAACCCAGGAAGTCGGCGGCAATCTGCTGGTGGTGCGCGCTTCGCCCGATGGTCCCGCCGACGCGGCAGGCCTCAAGGCGGGAGACATCATCGTCGGCATCTCGGGCGACGGACTGAAGGGCCAGGCGGATTTCTACACGCGGCTTTGGAAGCTGGGCAACGCCGGCGTGGAGATCAGCCTTGATGTGCTGCGCGGCAACCGCGTGGAAAACGTCAAGGTCAAAAGCATGGATCGGAACAGCTACTTTCGCTCCAAGGCGACTTACTGATTACTAATCCCGCGTAGCCGATTACTTCGGACGGTGGCCCTGCGCAAAGCGCTCCAGCAGTTCGCGCCGTTCCGGTGCAGCAACGGCCTGCTGCAATAATTTCTCTTCGGCTTCTATGCCGCTGGCGAGTGGCAGGTTCAGCGCTTGGCGTATCGCTTCCTTGGCCATGGCCACGGCGGTGAGCGGACGCGTGGCGAGTTCCGTTGCCACGGTGCGCGCGGTGTCCAGAACCTCGCTGGCGGCGACCACATGCGTTACCAAGCCCATGTCCAGCATCTCGCGCGCGCTGATGCGATGGCCATTGAGCACGATCCAGCGCGCCCGCACGGGGCCGACCAGTCGGGGTAACAGCTGCGTGCCCCAGCCGCCGGGGATGCCGCCCCATTGCACTTCGGGCAGCCAGAATTGCGCGGCGTCCGATGCCACCACCGCATCGCCCAGCAGCGACAATTCAAAACCGCCGCCCGCCGCGTGACCATTGACCGCGATCACCAGCGGCTTGGCGAATTGCGCGAGTTCGTGCCAGAACCGTAACAGCGGCGCGCGAAACTCGGCATCCTTGCCGGGATGTTCGCGGCGCTCTTTTAAATCAGCACCCGCACAGAATACATCGCCTTCGCCGGTGAGCAGCAGCGCGCGCGCGTTGGCGTCGGTGGATATTTTGGCCAGCACGTCGCGCAGCTCCGCGATCAATGTTTTATTGAGCGCGTTTTTCGCGGCGGCACGCGCGAGCTTCACGATCACGACATTACCGTCGTGGCCCACGAGCAAATGTTGATATGCCATGAATCTATATAAGGATTTGTTTTTAAATGGGAATTTAGAAATAACCTAAGCCGGCCACGCCACTCGCCAAATCCATTTGATCGACCAGTTTGCGGCTCACCAGGTTGCGCAGCGTTTCAGTGGTGCCGCCGCCCAGACTGCCGTAGCGCGTGCCCCTGAAAAAGCGCGACACCGGAAACTCATCGGTGAAGCCGTAGCCGCCGTGTACCTGCACGGCCTCGGAGGTGACGCGGATCGACATTTCGTTGCAATAAATTTTTGCCATGGCCGCGAGCGTGGGGTCTGGAAACTGTTTGCCCGACACCGCCGCGCGATACAGCAATCCGCGGCCGGCTTCGATCTGGATCATCATGTCGGCGGCTTTCCAGCGCATGCCCTGAAACTGGCCGATGGCGCGGCCGAACGCCTTGCGGTCGCGCATGTACTTGATCGATTCTTCGAGCGCGCCTTCGGCAATGCCGAGACAAATCGCCGGGTTCAGGCAGCGCTGCACGTTAAACGCCGACAGCAGACGCTTCATCCCGTTGTCTTTGATGATCAGGTTTTCCAGCGGCAATTCGATGTTGTCAAAACGCACGTCCGACAGAAACTCGCCGCCCATGGTGTGATACGTCGCGTTGTGTGAAAGTCCCTGAATGCCGCCCGGTACCAGCACGCAGCCGATGCCTTCCGCGCCCGCGACACTGTTTACACGCGTGAACACCACGAACATTTCCGCGATGTCCGCGCGGCTGATCAGCGTTTTGGCACCGTTGAGGATGATTTTACCGCCCTTGATTTCGCAGTTGGTGCGGTAGTTCGGCACATCGGTACCGGCGTCGGGCTCGGTCATGCAAATTGCCAGCATCGCCTCACCGCTCGCCACGCGCGGCAGAATCTGCTTCTTGATCGCTTCCGGTGCGAAGGCGCCGATGATGCGCGATTGCGTGCCCACTTCACCCAACGCGCCCATCGCGGTGGGGTAACACACCTTGCCGATTTCCTCGAGCACCAGCACGCAATCAAGCGTGCCCATGCCCGAGCCGCCGTATTCCTCGGGGATCGACATGCCGAGCACGCCGATTTCGCCCAGCCGTTTCATGTTCTCGGCCGGCCACGTGCCGTCGAGATACTTGATCGCGCGCGGCATGAATTCTTTTTGACACACGCGGCGCACCGTGTCGACAAAGGCGCGTTGTTCATCGGTGATGCTGAAGTCCATGGTAATGCTCCCCGTTGCGTTTTGACTGGATAACTGAATGACGTGTGAAGGCGGTGAATTATAGGCGCGACGCAATGGCCAGCCAAATTGCGAGCCATTTTCAGTCCACCGTTTGACGCTCGGCAGGTGCTCGCCTAGACTTGGCACCCCTTCTTTATCTACACACCGGGAGTTTTCCCATGGCCGCCATCACCATCACCGCCAACGATCACTGGACCCAAAAAGGCGACGTTAATCTGTTTCTATTCGAGAAATTTTCCGGCACGCCCGGCGTGAAGCCCGCGATTTTGTTCGTGCACGGTTCGTCGATGGCCGCGCAGCCGACGTTTGACCTGAAAGTGCCGGGCCGCCCGCATTCGTCGGCAATGGATTATTTTGTCGAGCAGGGCTTCGATACCTGGTGCGTCGATATGGAAGGCTATGGCCGTTCCGACAAAAAGCGCGACATCAATTGCGACATCGCCAACGGCGTGGATGATCTGGTGGCCGCCACCGACTATATCGCCAAAACGCGCGGCATCAAATCGTTCCTGGTCTACGGCATTTCATCCGGCGCGTTGCGCGCGGCGTGTTTTGCGGAGCGTTGTCCCGAGCGCGTGTCGCGTCTCGCGCTGGACGCCTTTGTATGGACGGGCGAGGGCAGCCCCACGCTGGCCGAGCGCAAAAAGAAATTGCCGGAATTCCTGAAAATCAATCGCCGGCCGATGGATATCCCGTTTATCCATTCCATTTTTAGCCGCGATCATCCGGGGTGTGCCGAAGACAAGGTGGTGCAGGCGTTTGCCGAGCAGGTAGTGGCGCTGGACGATTCCGTGCCCACCGGCACCTACGTCGATATGTGCTCGCGGCTGCCGGTGTGCGATCCGGCCAAGATCAAGGCGGCCACCATCATCATGCGCGGCCAGTTCGACGGCATCGCGGGCTTTGATGACTTGATCGAATTTTTCAAACGGCTGCCAAATCCGGACAAACAGTTCGCCGTGATGTCGGGCATTTCGCACGCCAGCTTTCAGCAGATCAACTACATGGCGGTGTATCACATCCTGCACGCGTTTTTTACGACGCCCGAGCCGATCTATCGCGGATGAAGCGAGACGCCCCAACGGCCCGTCATTCCCGCGCAGACAAGAAACCACAGGCCGTTGCCAGGGGCACTCTGTTATGCGTTCCCGCCTGCGCGGGAACGACAGGCGTAGTTGGCGATATACATTGGTAACGTAACATTCAGAAGGAAGT
Source organism: Betaproteobacteria bacterium UBA5216 (assembly GCA_002412495.1). GTDB lineage: Bacteria > Pseudomonadota > Gammaproteobacteria > Burkholderiales > SG8-41 > UBA5216. Next base: position 40,740 of record DHVE01000067.1, on the reverse strand, counting down.
TCATGCCCGAATTCGACGTTTCAACCCTGAGTTCCATCGACCAATACAAACTGATGGTTGGCTCGATCACGCCGCGCCCGATTGCGTTGGTGTCCACCACTGGCCGCAACGGCCACAACGCCGCGCCGTTCAGCTTTTTCAACGCGCTCGGCGCGCCACCGCCGATGCTGATGTTTTCGGCGGGCGGCGGCGATGCGGGGGCGAAGGACACCGTGGAAAATATTATGGAAACCGGTGACTTCGTGGTGCATATTGTCAGCCATGACATGCGCGACAAAATGAACGTGTGCGCGGTGGCCTATGCACGCGGCGTCAACGAAATGGAAAAAGCCGGCTTCACCACCGCGCCCTCGCGCAAGGTGAAAGCGCCGCGCATCCTCGAAGCACCAATTGCGATGGAGTGCCGCCTGATGCAACGCGTCGAAGTCGGCCCGCGCCCGTATCACGTGGTGATCGGCGAAGTGGTGTACTTTCATTTTCGTGACGGCACTATCAACGACAAATTTCACGTCGATGTCGGCGCGGTCGATCCCATCGGAAGGCTCGCGGGCAAAGCAGGCTACACGCGCATCACGGATCGTTTTGAAATGCCGCGGTTGCCGGGTGGAGAAGGGCGGCAAGAGAATTAATGTAAGTAATTGTTTTTGAACAATTATTCTTGAGGTGTGCCATGCTGATGAAACCACTCAACCAACTCACCGCCAGCGAGATCGTTGCCGCCATTACGGCAAAGCAAACCACTGCCGAAGCCGTTGCGCACGCGTGCCTTGATCATATTGCCGCACGCGAACCGCAGGTCGAAGCGTGGCAGTTTCTCGATCCCGAGCTTGTCATCAAACAAGCGCGCGCGTTGGATGCGAGCGGCAAGGTGGGGCCGTTGCAGGGTGTGCCGGTGGGGATCAAGGACATCATCGACACCTGCGATATGCCCACCGAGTACGGCACGCCGATACACAAGGGGCATCGCCCGCGCATCGACGCCGCGCTGGTGGCGCTGACGCGGCGCGCGGGTGGCATCATTATGGGCAAGACGGTGACCACGGAATTCGCCAATCGTCATCCTGGCAAAACGCATCACCCGATGGATCACGCGCGCACGCCTGGTGGATCTTCCAGCGGCTCGGCGGCTGCGGTGGGGGACAGCATGGTGCCGCTGGCGGTGGGCACACAGACGACTGGTTCCACCATTCGCCCGGCGGCGTTTTGCGGCTGCGTCGGTTACCGGCCGACGTGGGGCGACATTCGTTGCCACGGCGTGATGGAAGCCTCGGGCTCGGTGGATACCGTGGGCCTGATCGCGCGTTCGGTGGAAGACATCGCGTTGTATCGCGACGTGGCGATCGGCATGACGCCACAACCGCTGGCCGCGCAGATCATGCAACCGCCGCGCATTGGTTTCTGCCGCACACCGTACTGGAGTCAATGCGAAGCCACCACGCAGAAGTCCCTTGAAGATTGCGCGGCGAAACTCGCCAAGGCCGGCGCAAAAGTCAGCGATGTCACATTGCCCGACGCCTTCAGCCAAATCGAAGACGCGCACCGCTGGGTGACGAGCTTCGAGTTCGCGCGCAACCGCGCGTGGGAGATCGATCATCATTACGAGATGATCAGCGAGACGTTGCGCAACAACCGTTTGAAAGACGGACTCGCGTGCGGCTTCGACAAATACCGCGAGGCGCGCAGCACGCTGGCGCGCCTGCGCCGGATGATGCACGACGTGATGAAAGATTACGACGTGCTGCTGGTGCCCGCCGCCTCGGGCGAGGCACCGGTGGGCCTGAACGCCACCGGCAACGCCTCGCATTGTTTGATCGGCACCAGCACGCATGTGCCGTGCATGACCCTGCCACTCTTCACCGGGCCGAACGGCCTGCCAGTGGGCGCGCAGTTGATGGCCGCGCGCAACAACGACCGGCTGTTGTTTGAAGCGGCGCGATGGGTGATGACGAATTACATGGGCTGAGCATACGGGCTGAGCACAGGCGCTGATTTTCAGGCAATGGCATGCATGTTGCTTTGGATCGCGGAATCCAAGCATTGAATAAGGTCTGCCTTCGATGTCACTGCCCTATAGTCTTGATTTAAACACGCTCGCCACTGCCTACGCGAACGGAACGTTGACGCCCGGTGCCGTGGCGCGTGATATCCATGACGCGATTTCCGGGCTCGCGGACAATCCCATCTGGATACACCTGTTGCCACTGGACGCTGTGGCCCGGCAGGCGAACCAGCTGGAGTCGCGTCGTAACGCTGGCGTTTCGCTTCCGCTCTACGGTATTCCATTCGCGGTAAAAGACAATATCGATGTGAAGGGTTGTCCCACCACCGCAGCCTGTCCCGCCTATGCGTATGTTGCGGAGGCAACCGCCCATGCGGTACAACGGTTGCTGGACGCTGGCGCGTTGCTTATCGGCAAGACCAATCTCGACCAGTTTGCCACCGGGCTGGTGGGCACGCGCTCGCCCTACGGCGCGTGCCGTAATGCCTTTGATGCGCATTACATCTCTGGCGGTTCGAGCTCGGGTTCGGCGGTTGCAGTGGCGGCGGGTTTGGTGAGTTTTGCGCTGGGCACGGATACGGCCGGTTCGGGGCGAGTGCCCGCCGGGTTCAATAACATTGTCGGCCTGAAACCCACGCCCGGCGTGGTGAGCACGCGCGGCGTGGTGCCGGCGTGCCGCTCGCTGGATTGCGTATCGGTGTTTGCGCTCACCTGCGAGGATGCAACGCGATTGTTTGACGCGATGCGGGGATTCGATGCTGGTGATATCTACGCACGCGCCGATTTTGAACGCGCCCGCGTATTCTCAACAGCGGCTTTTCGCTGCGGCATACCCGGCAAGGCGCAACGCGAATTTTTTGGTGACGGCTTGGCGCTCGCGGCATTCGAGAGTTCATTATCGACGCTGCGTGCCACGGGCGCAGAACTCGTGGAGATCGATTTTCAACCGTTCGCTGAAGTGGCGCGGCTGCTGTACGACGGTCCGTGGGTCGCCGAACGTTACGCGGCGATCAAGGATTTTCTGGCGCAACACCCGGACGAAATTCATCCGGTCACGCGCAAGGTGATCGAGTCCGCGACCCGGTGGAATGCGGTCGATACGTTTGAGGCGTTGTACCGCTTGCGTGAACTGAAACGCCGTTGCGACATCGAATGGCAAAATATGGATGTGCTGGCGGTGCCGACCAGCGGCACGATTTACACCCACGCGCAGATTGCCGAAGCGCCCGTCGAGCGCAACACACACCTCGGCTACTACACCAACTTCGTTAATCTGATCGACTTGTGCGCGCTGGCGGTGCCGGGCGCATTTCGCGCGGATGGCTTGCCTGCCGGGGTGACGCTGATTGGACAGGCCCATGACGATCATGCCCTGTCCGCCATCGGCGCCCGGTTTCATCGCGCCAGCGGTGTGCGCATGGGGGCGACGCGATTTGAATTGCCGCCATCCGCGCCATTGCAGGAAGCGCCGGCGGACAACGAAATGGTCGTCGCCGTGGTGGGCGCGCATCTGTCGGGGCTGCCGCTGAATCATCAACTGACTTCGCGCGGCGCGCGCCTGCTGCAAGCCGCGCACACCGCGCCATGTTATCGGCTGTATGCGCTGCCGGGTAGCGTGCCGCCAAAGCCGGGGCTGGTGCGCGTGGCGGAAGGGGGCGCATCCATCGCCGTCGAGCTGTGGGCGTTGTCCGCCGCCGCGTTCGGCTCGTTCGTGGGCGAAGTGCCGCCGCCGCTCGCCATCGGCACGTTGATGCTGGCCGACGGGCGCACGGTCAAGGGCTTTGTGTGCGAATCCTGTGCGGTATCGGATGCGCGGGATATTTCGTCTTTCGGCGGCTGGCGTTCGTATCTTGCCCAACAGGCAGCGCATCCGTGAGCATCCTCTATCGCGGCATGGATCGCGCCGCGCTCGATGCCGCGTACGACAATACGGCGGCGGTGGCGAACAGCGCCGCGCTGCTGGCGGATTTTGACGCACGCAGCGCACGCCAGCGTGCTGCCATGCCGCAACATCTCGGCCTGAGTTATGGTCCCGCCGAACGCAACCGAATCGATTATTTTGCGGCTGATAAACCGGGCCCCGTGTTGATTTTTATTCACGGCGGCTATTGGCAAATGCGCGCTCGCGAAACCTTCAGCTTTCTGGCGGCAGGACCGCTCGCGCATGGCATTCACGTGGCACTGCCGGGTTACACGCTGGCGCCCGCGATCACGCTCGACGGCATTGTCGATGAAGTGCGCGCTGCCGTGCGCTGGATCGCGCAACACGCCGCGCAGTTCGGTGGCGACCCTTCACGCATCATCGTGTCCGGCTGGTCGGCGGGCGGGCATCTGACCGCAATGATGTTGAATGAGCCCGAGGTAAAAGGGGGGCTGGCGATCAGCGGTATTTTTGATCTGGAGCCGGTACGGCTGAGTTACCTCAATGCCAAGCTGCGGCTGGACGCGGATGCGGCGCGGCGCTTGAGTCCCTTGTTGAATCTGCCCGTGCGGTCCGCGCCACTGATGCTGGTGTGCGGCACGGATGAACTGCCCGAGTTGCAGCGTCAATCCGTGGCCTACGCCGCTGCGCGCGAGCAAGCTAAGTTGCCGGGGCAGCTCGCGTGTCTGCGCGGCCATAACCACTTCACCATTCTTGAGGAACTCGCACAGCCCGATGGCGCGCTGACCACGTTGGTGCGTACGCTGGCGCGGGAGATCGCCGCTGCGTAGCCCTGTGCCGCGCCTGTTTGGTGCGTGTTGAGGATGGAGCGCCCCGCCATGGTGCGCCCCTGCGGGGAGAAAGTGGTCTATATATTTGTTTTTAAACGACAAATTATGGATGGCATGATGGTTGCGTAGTCATGGTGAAGCGCGGAACGAGTGTGTTGCATGCCCGGCCGGCGCATTAACCAGGAGATCACCATGTCCATGCTGTTCACCATACTCACCATACGCAGACAGTTTATTGCCGCTGCAGCCCTTGCCCTGCTTGCTCCACTGGCTTTGCCCACGTTACACGGCGCGCTGGCGCAGGAAAAAGTGATCAAGGTTGGCACGCTGAAGCTGATACACGCGATCACGCCGCATTTTTATCAGCAGTTCGCGCCGCCTGGTTACAAGATCGAAGTCATCCCGTTTGAAAGCCCGACCGACGGCAAGAATGCGGTTGTCACCGGCACGGTGGATTTTGGCACCTTTGGTTTCGCGGCCGCGATGCTCGGCGCGGCCGCCGGCGAACCCGTGGTGATTTTTGCGCCGCAATGCAATGGCGGCATGGCGGTGGTTGCCGGCGCTAAATCGGATATCAAGTCGATCAAGGATTTAAAAGGCAAAAAGGTCGCGATCTGGCCGGGTTCCACGCAGGAAGTGGTGATACTCGAACGCCTGAAAGCCGAGGGCATGACCATCAAGGACATTCAATCGATTCGTTTGCCGTTTTCCGACATGGCGCCCGCGCTAGCGCGAGGTGATGTCGATGCGTACGTGGGCGCGGAGCCCGGCCCCGGCATCAGTTTGGCCAATGGCGTCGGGAAAATCGTCGAATATCCGTACAGCACGCCGATCGGCTCGCTCAATATGGTGTGGGCGACGCGCCAGGAAATGATCGACAAGAATCCGGAGTTGGTTAAGATCATGATGGAGATGCATCGCAAGGCAACCGACTTTGCCATGAGCAACCGCGCCGAAATGGTCAAGATGACCATGCAAAAACTCGGGCAGCAACAGAAATCCATCGAAATGGCCGCGCCGAATGTGACGCTCACGTGGAAGATCGACGATGAATTCATCAAGCGCGCCAAGGCGTACGGCGCGCTGATGCTAGAGAAAAAACAGATTCGCGAATTGCCGAATTTCGACAAGTTCATTACCACGAAATTCATGCCCGCCGCGGCCGTGGCGCAGAAGTAGCGGGTGCCCTGGAGCTTATTTCCATGTCCGCGATTCCGGCCGAACTGAACTCCGCGGCTCGCTTAACTGGGGCGGCGGACGTAACGCCCGCGGCTGACCCGCCCGCCAGCAGTACGGCCACCTCGACGGAAAGCGTTTTGCTTGCCGGGGCCGGTGGCCGCAAACCGTGGTTGCCCGAGCGTGTGCAGGCTGTGTTGCTGGCGGCGGCGTTTCCGATTGCGTTGGTGGTGCTATGGCACTACCTGGTTGTGGTGACAGGCACCAAGCTCGTGCCCACGCCCTATCAGGTTGGTGTGATGATGTGGGACTTCAGTTTCGGCGGCATTCACGACGATGCCTTCAGTGGCAGCATACTCACGCATCTGTTGGCATCGATGCAGCGCGTGTATGGCGGTTTCGCGCTGGCGATTGTCATCGGCATTCCGCTGGGGCTGATGATTGGTAAAGTCAGGGTCATCCGCCAGATGCTTGATCCAACCTTGTCGCTGTTGCGGCCGATCCCCGTTACGGCCTGGTTGCCGCTGTCGATGATTTTTTTTGGACTGGGGCCGCGTTCGGCGGTGTTTCTGGTGTTCCTCGGTGCCTTCTATCCGATTGTGCTGAATACCATCTTCGGTGTGCGCTCGGTGGATCCGCGTTTGTTCGAGGCGGCATCCATGCTGGGCTGCGACGGATCGCGCATGTTTCGGCAGGTGGTATTGCCTGCGGCGATGCCCGGCATATTCAACGGCTTGCGTCTCGCGCACGGTTTCGCCTGGATACTGATCGTGGTGGGCGAGATGACCGGTGTGCCGACGGGGCTGGGTTCTGTGATCATGGATGGGCGCACGTTGTCGCGCACCGATCTGGTGATTACCGGCATGATTATTATCGGCATCGCCGGCTTTCTGACCGACCGCATCATTGTCGGCATCAACAACCGGATTTTGCGCTGGAGCCCGCAACATCATGGTTAACGATGACAAAGCGCGACGCCGCTTCCTGGAAATCCAGGAAGTGACCAAGACATTCCAGATCGGTGCTGATCAGGTGCAGGCGCTCCGTGCGGTGAATCTGAACATCGACAAGGGCGAATTTGTTTGCTTGATCGGCGCGTCGGGGTGCGGCAAATCCACGCTGCTCAGAATCATCGCGGGTTTTGAAAAGCCGAGTTCGGGACGGATCAGCCTGTATGAAAATGCGATCACCGGTCCCGGCAGCGACCGTGGCATGGTGTTTCAGGACTATGCGTTGTTCCCATGGATGACGGTGCGTGAAAATATCAGCTTTGGCCCGCGCCAGAAGGGACTGGCTCGCAAGTACATAGACGAAATAACCGCCGAATATCTGAACATGGTCGGGCTCGAGAAATTTGCCGACCGCTATCCGCTGCAACTGTCCGGCGGCATGAAACAACGCGTGGCGATAGCGCGGGTACTCGCCAACGAATGTGAACTTCTGCTGATGGACGAGCCCTTCGGTGCGCTCGATGCCCTGACGCGTGAAAGTCTGCAACAGGAGCTGCTTGAAATATGGGCGAGAACCAGGGTCACGGTGATTTTTGTCACGCACTCGGTGGAAGAGGCGGTGCTGCTGTCAGACCGCGTGGTGGTGATGACCGCGGGGCCGGGCAGGATCGAAGCGGACGTGCCGATTGCGCTCGCGCGCCCGCGCGAGGTCTCGGCGATTGATTTCAATCAGGTGCGCCGCGATATTACCCAGCGGCTGACGAGTCACGTGCGCCATGGGTCCGTCCGCGACTTGAAGGCCGTGGCCTGATCACGGATCAGTAGGGCGGCAACAACCGCCGAAATCCGTGCAGCAGCACCACGATCATGAAAAATGCATTGCGAGCGAGCAGCGCAAGCGGGTTGATCCACAGCGGCTTTGCCGGCTGACCGTTGGCACGTTCCGCGAGACGCGCGGCAAGTTGTTCCATCCATGCCACCGAGCGCGGCCATTCCACGAGGTTGCCGATCCAATTCTCGGGTATACCCGCCTTGCCCACGCGCGCGCCCACAATCGCGCCGACGATCGCGGCGGTAGTGTCGGCGTCGCCGCCGAGGCGAATCATGGTGGTGACCGCCGCGCGGTAATCGTGTTGATGCGTGAGCCACACATGCAGCGCGCACGGCAGCGTGTGATACATGTAACCGCTCACCCCGGTGGCGCAGCCGATGCGGTTCGCGAATGACGCCGCGCTTTCGCCGCGCGTCACGCTGTCCGTGACATCGCGCATGAGTGTGGCGAATTCCGTGTCATCGATGTGTTGACCCAGCAACGCACAAAACGCATCGGGGGTGATGTCTTCTTCGCGCGTGGCAGCGACATGCGCGGCGGTGGCGACGGCGAACGCGCCGTACTCGGCTTTCGGGTCGGTGTGCGTGATGCGCGTGGTGGCGCGCACCAGCGTGCGCAGTCGCGCGGGATCGCTGCCATGGCACACGCCGATGAGCGCGGCGCGCATGGCCGGGCCGTTGCCGGCGGAGAACACACCGCTCTTGCGCGCCGGAAAACCCAGCCACAATTTGAGTATCGAACGCAGCGTGGCAAAGCCGATGCCTGCCGGCAGCCCAAGCAGCCAGAAGCGCAACCGCCACGCAAAGTTGGCGCTGAATTGCTGTTCCAGCGTCGCGCGTTCGCCGTGGCCTGTGGCGATCAGGCTTTGCGCCAGCATGCAGGTGTGCTCGGTGTCGTCGGACGTCATGCCCTTGCCGAACGGCAGCAGTTTGTGGGAGTCGAGCGTGCGAAACACTTTCGCCTGCCGGCGGCGGCTCAAACCTTCGCAGGCGAGTCCGAGGGCGTCGCCCGCGGCGGTGCCGAGCAGGCAGCCGGTGATGGCGTCCTGCAATGAACGTGGCATAGGGTGAATCCTCGCGGCTATAATCGACCAGCGTTCCACTTGCTGCGGACGCCGGAGAATTGACATGCTATCTGTTTTTGCGGGGCGCCGGGGCCGGTGCGTCATCGCCGTGTCGGGGTTCGTCCTTTGCGGCGCCGTGCTTGCCCTCAACGCCGCGCGGGCGCAGACCCCGTCGCAGGGCAGCGCCGTCGCGCCGGAAGTCGCTGCGCTGGAAATCGCCAAGCTCAAGGCCGAAATCGAATCGCTGCGCCGCGCATTGCCCGGCCATGCGCACGTGATGGCGGAGCTCGATTACCATTTTTCAAATCTCTGGTTTGCCGGGCAAAACGGCAATTGGCCGCTGGCCGAGTTCTATCTCAACGAGACGCGTTCAAATCTCAACTGGATGGTGCGCATCCGTCCCACGCGCCGTTTGTCCAACGGACAGGACATGGATCTCACGCCGGTGGTAAAGGCCGTCGAGGATTCCGTGCTGGTGAGCCTGCGCGCGGCAATCACGAAGCAGGATAATCAGGCTTTCGAGGCGGCTTACCGTCAGACCATCGAACAGTGTTACGCCTGCCACAAAATGGTTGAAAAGCCGTATTTGCGTCCACGAGTGCCCGAAGCGCCCGCGTCGCGCATGATCAATCCGCGGGCGAATGCGGATTGGCCGCGGTAGCGAGCGACCTCTGGTCAGTCGGCGGTCGCGCCCGACACCTTGATCGCTTTAAGCCAGCGCGCGGCATCGGTGCGGATAAACGCGGCAAATTGATCAAGCGGCAGCTTGCCGGGTTCCGCGCCCTCGGCCGACAGGCGGGCGCGTACTTCGCCCGACTCCAGCCAGCGCGACAGTTCGCCGCCGATTTTGCCGATGATGTCCTTGGGCAGCGCAGTCGGCCCGAACAGCCCGAACCACTGCTGTGATTCAAAATCCGGCAGGCCGGCTTCCGCCATGGTGGGCAAGTGCGGCGCGGCAGGCGAGCGTTGCGGGGACGTCACCGCCAGCGCGCGTATGCGCCCGGCTTTCAATTGCGGCAGCGTGATCGCCACCGTTGAAAACGACAAGTCCACCTGTCCGCCCACCAGCGCGATCAAGCTGGGCGCGGAGCCTTTGAACGGTACGTGCGTCATGCGCGCGCCGGTCATACTCTTGAATAACTCAGCGGTGAGATGCGGCGGCGAACCGTTGCCGCCGGAGCCATAATTCAGCCGATAGGGCTGCGCCCGCTTCTGGGTTGCAAGTGCGATTAAATCCTTCACATTGTGCGCGGGCACCGAAGGATGCACCACCAAGACCAATGGCGAGGTCGCAAGAAATGCAATCGGCGCGAGGTCGCGTATCGGGTCATAGCCGAGCTTGGGATACAAACCCGGATTGATCACAATCGGCCCGGCTGAAGACAACAGTAGCGTGTATCCATCCGGCGCCGCGCGCACCGCCATCTCGGTGCCGATGCCGCCCGCCGCGCCCGCGCGATTTTCCACCACGGCAGATTGTTTGAAGGTTTCAGTAAAGCGCTGCGCCACCATGCGCGCGATCAGATCGGAAACTCCACCGGCGGTTTGGCCAACGATGATGCGGATGGGCTTGGCGGGGTAGGTCTGCGCCGAGCCCGACGCGGCGGGTTGGGCGCAGACGGCGCCCGCGAACAGCGCAAGCGGAACGAAAGGGCCGATGGTACGGACGGTACGAATGGCACGAATGGTACGAATGGCACAAATGGCGCGAATGCCACCAACCGCAAATCCGGAAAAGCCGGAAGCACGGGCAGCGCCGGGAGAATCTGTTGAACCGGATAAGTAGGTAAAAATGCTCACGGCGTGTTTGGAAAAGATGAATCAAAACATGTGGATATAAGATTCGTCCCGGTTGCGACGCGCAGCCTGCTACGAGGCGCCGAGTTTGCGACATATACCTGTCCGTAAGCTTACCGGGTAACGGTATGATGTGCAGGTGGCGCACGCATGCTATCCGCCCAGTCCCGTTTAAATCTGCTTACCCGAAATGCAAAAACCGCTCGAAGTCCTGCGCCGGTACGCCGCGCACAACTACACCCTTCATGCCGCTTTTTCCAGTCGCGCGGCGCGCGATCCGCAACGCGAATTCATTTTCTTTAACGGTACGTCTTGGTCGTGGCAAGTCTTTGGCACGGCGGTCGAACGGACGGCACGGCTGTTCCTGTCGCGTGGTATCCGTAAAGGTGATCGTGTTGCGGTGATGGCGCGCAACTGCGATGGGCATCCGCTGGCGTTGTTTGCGCTTGCGCGCATCGGCGCAATCATGGTGCCGGTGAATCCGGAATTTGGCGTGACGGAGGCGAAGTACGTGTTTCACCACGCCGAGGTAAGCGCGGTGTTGGCGGCGAGCGATACCCTGACCGTGGCGCGGCAGGCCGCCGGGGGGCTGGCAACACCGCCGTGGTTTGCGCTGTTTGATAACGCGCAAGACGGCGTGCCGCTGCTGAGTGAGCTTGCCGCCAGTGCTCCAAACGTCGCGCTGCCGGCGGACATCACGGCCGACGACACGGTACTGATCGTTTATACCTCAGGCACCACGGGCTTTCCCAAGGGCGCGATGCACAGCCAGCGCAGTTTTGTCACCGGTGGCGAGGCATTCGTGCAGCGCGTGTATTTGCAGGACGACGACCGCGTGATGGTGGTGCTGCCGATGTTTCACATCAATGCGAATTTTTATTCACTGGCGGGAACGCTGGCGGCGGGCGCGACGCTGATCATCGTGCCGAAGTTCTCGGCGTCGACGTTCTGGCACACGGCGGCCGACACGCGTGCCACCGAGGTCAATATCATCGAAGCGATGGGCACGATTCTGCAAAACCGGCCGCGCAGCGAATATCGCGCCGACCACAGAATCCGCGCGGTGTATGGCGTGCGCGGCAGTTATGCGGACACGTTTCGCAACGAGTTCGGCATTCCCGTTTTGATTGGTGGTTATGGCATGACGGAAATTCCCGGCGTGACCTGCAACCCGGTTGAAGGCGTGCAGAAGTGGCACACCATGGGCCCGGTGGGCAGGCATCCCGATCCCGCGCGCCCATGGGCGCAATGCCGCGTGGTGGATGACAACGGCTACGATGTCGCCGATGACGTCGAAGGCGAAATGTGGGTGAAGACGCCCATCGTGATGCAGGGGTACTTTCGCGATGCCGAGCAAACCAGGGCCGCGTTTCACGAGGGGTGGTTCAAGACCGGCGATCTGGTCAAACGCGATGCGGATGGTTACTACAGCTTTGTCACGCGCAAGGGTGACATCATCCGCCGCCGTGGCGAAAACATCGCTGGCGCGGAACTCGATCGCGTGATTGGCGCGCATCCGGCAGTGCATGAGTCGGCGGCGGTGGCGGTACCGGCTGAACTTGGCGAGGACGACATCCTGGTGTGCGTGGTGTTAAAGCCCGGCGCGGTGGCAAGCGCGCGGGACATCGCGCAGTGGTGCCGCGAGCGGCTCGCGCCGCAGAAAGTGCCGCGTTATGTGCGCTTCATGGCTGAACTGCCGCACACGCCGACGGGCAAAGTGCTTAAGCAAAAGTTGAAGGCGGATGAAACGTTGAAGTCGGGCGCGATGGATTTGGCGGGATAGTGTTTCTTGTTGTGTTTCGACAATAATAATGTAACTGTTTGTTTTTAAATAGAATATCCATTGCCGTTTTGCCGGGCTGTTGCATGCGGTTTTACCAGTGTTCATCCGCCTTTAACTGTGGCTAAATCCGCTCTCCGTTTTGAATTCACGTTTCCATAAAAAATGACAGACCGCCGTACCGTCATGAAATCCGCGCTGGGCGCGGGCCTCGGCGCCCTCTTGCCTGAAGTCTCGCTCGGACAAGCCGACCTGCGCAGCGCGCGCCCGCAGGAAGGCGACCGCTTTGTCATCGCCGACGGCGAGCGCAAGGGCGCAGTGGTGAAACTCGACGACATAAAACCGGGCGCGCCGCCGTTGACGGTGCTACCGCAAGAACCGGCGAGCGGCACCGTGCGCGACGGTTCGCGGCTGAATCAAATATTGATGGTACGAATCGACGAGTCGCGCTTGATGGGCGATACCAAGGCGCGCGCGGCGCAGGGCGTGGTGGCGTATTCGGCAGTGTGCACGCATACAGGTTGCGATGGCCTTTCATGGGCCGCCGAACAACTCCGGTTTAAATGCCCATGCCACGAGACCGAATTCGATGCCGCCGATGGCGCGCGCGTGATCAGTGGCCCCGCGCCGCGCCGGCTGCCGGCATTGCCGCTGAAAATCGCTGATGGTTATGTGGTGGCCGCGGGTGTTTTTACCGGACGAGCGGGCGTTATTTCGCCCTGAACTGTTTATTGGAAGACCCTGAGATTTTTTTACAAGGAGGCCGTAATGAAAACCATGAGGTGGCTGATACCGATGTTCGGCGCGGTGCTAATCCCGCTGCTGGTTCAGGCGCAACAAAAAATGCCGGAGTATTCACCGGTTACCGACGAGCGGCTGCTGAAGCCCGAGCCGCATAACTGGCTGCAGATTCGCGGCGGCTACGACGGCACCGGCTACAGTCCGCTGGACAAGATCAATACCGGCAACGTCAAGCGTCTGGTGCCCGTGTGGAGTTATTCGACCGGGCAGCTTGAGGGCCATCAAGCGCCGCCGATCGTCAACAATGGCGTGATGTTTATCTCCACGCCGCGCAATCAGGTGTTGGCGTTAAACGCCAAGACCGGCCAGCAGATCTGGCGCTACCAGCGCGAGTTTGCCGAGGATGTGAACCACCCGCACCCGACCAATCGCGGCGTTGCGCTCTACAGGGATAAAGTTTATCTGGCAACGATGGATGCCTTCGTTGTTTGCCTCGATGCGCGCACCGGCAAGCTGGTGTGGGAAACCAAGCTCGCCGAAAACAAGGCCAACTATTACTTCACGCTCGCGCCCTTGATCGCCAAGGGCAAAGTGATGGTCGGAAGTTCCGGTGCTGAATATGGCATCCGCGGTTTCGTCGCGGCGGTCGATGCGGAAACCGGCAAGGAAGTATGGCGCACCCATACCGTGCCTGCGCCGGGCGAACCCGGCAGCGACACCTGGCAGGGAGACCACTGGAAATCCGGCGGTGGCTCGGTGTGGGTAACGGGTAATTATGATCCGAAATTGGGCCTAGCCTATTTTGGCACGGGCAATCCCGGCCCTTGGCCCGCCGACGCACACCCCGGAGACAACCTCTACACCACATCGGTGATCGCGCTGGATGTGGAGACCGGCAAGATTCGCGGCCATCATCAATACCACTGGAACGACAACTGGGATTGGGACGAAGTTTCAACGCCGCTGCTGTTCGATGTGAAGCGCAATGGCCGTACCTTTCCGGCGCTGGTGCATCCAGGGCGCAACGGCTATTTGTGGCTGCTCGAACGCAAGCAGGACAGCATCGGTTTTATCGATGCCAAACCGTTTGTGAAGCAGGAGGTGTTTACCGCCATCGATCCCAAGACCGGCCGTCCCAGCTACAACATGGACAAGCGCCTGCTGGTGGGCAAGGAAGTAACCTTTTGCCCGTCCCACTGGGGCGGCAAGGATTGGCCGCCCGCAGCGTACAACCCAAAAACCAATCTGCTCTATATCCCCGCGCATGAAAATCTGTGCGTCACTCTCGCGGGTGAAGCCAAAATCGCGCCTTATCAACCGGGCAAGCGCTACGTAGGCACGGATGCATCCAAGACGCGCTTGTTTCCGCGCGAAGGCGCCAAGTACATCGGAGAAGTGCAGGCGTGGGACATGAACACCGGTAAAAAGGTGTGGTCGTACCCGTATCCCGACATGGACATCAACTGGGGGCCGGTGCTGACCACGGCGGGCGGCTTGGTGTTTACCGCCGGCTCGCAGGATCGCAAGTTCCGTGCTCTGGATGGGCGCACAGGTAAACTCTTGTGGGAATTTGTCACCAACTCCGGCATCACCGCGATGCCTTCCAGTTACATGGTGGATGGCGTGCAATATATCGCGGTGCAATCGGGTTGGGGCGTAGACGCGCAGAAGATGACCGCGCGTTTGAATTCCTCGATGAACCGCAACATCCAGGTGCCGCAGGGGGGCGTGGTGTGGGTGTTCGCGGTGAAGTGATGCGTTCGCGTGACCAGAAATTCTTGATGAGTATTTAACCAGAGGAATGTTATGACTATCCAATTATCGATTCTACGCAGCGTGTTGTTGGCGAGCGTGCTCGCCACGCCCATGGTGTTTGCTCAACAACCTGCGGATGCGCCTGCTTCAAAGCCGACGCCGCCGCTGCAGCCCGCGCCCACACTGGTGCCGGGCCGCCCGGATATTCCGAGCGCGGAAATCGGCAAGCGGCTCGCCAACGTGGCGCCACCGCCGATGGGTGTTTCCGAAGCGGAACTGCCGAAACTCAAGGTGCCCAAGGGCTTTAACGTCGAGGTCTACGCGTCGGGCATTGGCAATGCACGCACGCTGCGCATTGGTGACAAGGGCACCGTGTTTGTGTCCAACCGGCTGCTCGACAAGGTGTACGCAGTGGTCGACAAGGGCGGCAAGCGTGAAACGAAGGTGATTGCGTCGGGCATGGATCGTCCGAACGGCCTCGCGTTTTACAAAGGATCACTCTACGTGGCCGAGGGCACCAAAATCTCGCGCTTCGACAACATTGAAGACAACCTAGATAACCCGCCGAAGCCGGTGGTGATCTACACCGATCTGCCGAACCACGCGTCGCATGGCTGGCGCTATATCGGCATCGGCCCAGATGAAAAGCTCTATATCAACGTCGGCGCGCCGTGCAACATCTGCGAGCCACCCGCTGAAAACGCGCAGATTCGCCGCATGAATCTCGACGGCAGCGGCGCGGAAGTCTACGCGCGCGGCGTGCGTAACTCGGTGGGCTTTGACTGGAATCCGGTGACCAAGGAACTGTATTTCACCGAGCATGGCCGCGACTGGCTGTCGGAAGATTTGCCCGAAGATGAGCTGAATCGCGTGACCAAGGTGGGGCAGCATTTTGGATTTCCGTATTGCCACAACGGGACGTTTACCGACCGTGAAATGGGTTGGGGCAAGTCGTGCTCTGACTACGCAGGGCCAGCCGCGTTGCTGGGGCCGCACGCAGCGCCCTTGGGCATGCGCTTCTACACCGGCAACATGTTCCCCGGCTACAAGAACGCGATCTTCATCGCGCGCCACGGCTCGTGGAATCGCACCAATAAGGTGGGCGGCGATCTCATCGTGGTTCGCATGAACCCGAACGGCACGGTGAAGTCGCAGGAGGTGTTCATGACCGGTTTCCTGGTGAACAACAGCTATCTTGGCCGCCCGGTTGATGTGGCGATCATGAAAGACGGCTCGATGCTGGTGTCGGATGACCACGCCGGTGCGATTTACCGCGTGACGTATGGGACGGCAAAGCGCTAATTCAGTTAGCAAGCTGAACGTTTCAAACCACCCCGTCATTCCCGCGAAAGCGGGAGTCCATAAGCCGTCGCTAGTGGCACTGTGTTATGGATTCCCGCTTTCGCGGGAATGACGGGGGTTGGTTTTGTGTGTTATTCCGATGCTGTTCGATTTTTATCGAAACCTCAAAGTCCCTGATGACTCAACCAAGAAATATTCTTTCACGCACTTGCGTTCTGGCCGCCGCGTTACTCGTGTTCGCCAGCGCTGCTAACAGCCAAACCGTACAAGAACGCCTTGCTACCTGCCTCGCCTGCCACGGCGAAAACGGCCAGTCGAACACGCCGCTCACACCCTCGCTCGGGGCGCAGCCGGCGTTTTTTCTGAGCATTCAGATATTCATGTTCCGCGACAAAATCCGCCAGGTGCCGTTGATGAATCAGATGACGCAGGGCATCAGCAATAATGATCTCAAGGCGCTGGCGGAGGCGATTTCAAAACTGCCCGCACCTGTTCCGAAACATGCCCCGGAGGACGTCAACGCGGAACGCATGGCCGCCACCCGCACGCTCGCCGAGCAAAACCGCTGCAATGTGTGCCACGGCGCAAACTACGCGGGCGGTGAAAACGTGCCGCGCATCGCCAGCCAGCGCGAAGACTATCTCGCAAAAACACTGCGCGAATACAAAGCCAACACGCGCCGCGGTTACGATGCCGCGATGTCCGACGTGCTGCACTCAGTGAGCGACGAGCAGATTGGTGATCTGGCTTATTTTTTGTCGCGCTTGAGGTAATGCAAGCAGTTGTTTTTATTGATATTTTCAAACAAGAAAGGCCAGGTTTCCCCGGCCCTTCTTTGGGTTGCTGGCGCCTGATCAGGCTTTAGCCGGCGCTTTCTTTACCTTCGCGCCGGTGGTCCCGGTGGCGGTCGCCTTGGCGGGCGTCTTTGCCTTCGATGTGCGCTTCAGTTCGGCTTTCGCCGGCGTCGCGGGCGTGGTTTGGGTTTGTTCCGCTTTCGCGCGATCGGCTTTCAGTCGTTCGACACGATCGCGGATTTCGGTTTTTTGTTCCGCCGTCAGTTCCTCTTTTTTCTTTGTCGCATCCGCCGCAAAACCGGAGGCGGAGCCGAACGCAAACGCCGATGCTACAACTGCTACAAGCAATTTGTTCATGGTGACTCCTCGCATAATGTAATGGTGTAATGGGTTTACAAACATGGGCCTCCGGAGACCGTAGTCCAATAACGAGGGGTCACCGCGCGAGTTGACCCGAACGATGGTCTTGCGCTCAAAATAAAAAAGCGCCCGCGCGTGCAACAAAATCGCGAGGGCGCTGTCGAATCAGCAGCTATCGGGGGTGGGGTGTCGGTGCGTGAGAAGACGCGATAAGAGGCGAACAGGCGCGCGTCAGACTTTCCAGCGTGCCATCATTTTCCAGTCGATCTCAACGCCGAAGCCCGGTTCATCGCCGAGCGTGAGTAGGCCCGCTTCGAGCTTGGGCTTCTGTGTCAGCACCTGATGCCAGAACGGATCGCGCGGCACGCTCGGAAAACTCTCGACGCAAAAGCCATGCGGCTGCGCCGCCATCAAGTGACCGTGGATTTGCGGATCGTGGTGATACGCAATTTGCACGCCGTGCGCCAAGGCGTAAGCCGCGATGCGCAAGCCTTCAGTCAAGCCGCCCGCGCGCGTGCAATCCCACTGCACGTAGCGGATGCCGCCCAGATCAATCTGGTCGCGCACAACGTTGGAGTGGATTTCGCTTTCGCCACTGGCGAGCGGCACGCGCGTGCAGGCCGCCAGGCGCCCCAGTCCGCGCGTGGCGTCGTGCCACTGCAACGGCTCCTCGAACCAGAAAATATCGTACGGCTCGAATGCTTTGATCGCGCGTTCGGCATCGGCCAGCGTGTAGGCGCCGTTGGCGTCGATCATCAGTTTCGCCTTGTCGCCAATCGCCTTGCGCACGCCGCTGATGCGTGCGATATCGCCCTCGATGGACGCGCCCCCGCATTTCATTTTGACGGCGGTGTAGCCTTGCGCCGCGTAGTTCGCCATTTCGTCGATCACCGCCAGCGGTGAGTAGCCTTCCTCGTAATCCCCGCCGCTGGCGTAGGCGGGTACTTCGCGTTTGTCGCCGCCCAACAGCCGCCACATGGGCAGCTTCATCGCCTTGCCCTTGATGTCCCACAGCGCGAGATCGATGCCCGCGAGCGCCGCCATCAGGTTCACGCGTTTGTTTTGCTCGTACACCGGGCGCGTCGCGTCGGATTTTCCGGCTTCCAGGTGCGGCACGGTCAGGTTGAAAATTTTCCACCACACGGCCTCGTGCGCGAGCGCGTCCATGCCCTTGATCACCGGTCCCAGCGCGTCAACGATATCGGCGATTTCCCGCAGCGGCGTTTTGTTGATGGTGCCGATGCCAATCAGTCCGTCGTCGGTTTCGACTTCGACCACGATGGTGTTGTACGTGCCCCAGGCGCCGCGTGAAGTCCAGTAGACTTTGTCGAGTTTCATGGACATGGCGTGGGCTTTGACGCGGACGATTTTCATGGCGGATTGTCTTTTGTAGTGGAATGCGGAACTTTATCACGAGCGGAATCGAAGGGGCTTTCGTCTATAATCACTTTTTGTTTCAGCGTTTGTTCGCGCCTGTCGAGGAGTTCAATTGGATCGCATTTTTAAAACGGGTTTTATCGCTATGTTGTTGTGCGTGAGCATCGCCCATGCGCAAACCTACCCCACCAAACCCATCCGCCTGATCGTGCCTTTCGCGCCCGGCGGCGGCACCGACATCATCGCGCGCCTGATCGGCATCGATCTCACCGAGAGCATGGGGCAGGCCGTGGTGATCGACAATCGCGGCGGCAGCGGCGGCATTGTCGGCACCTCGCTGGTGGCGAAAGCCGACCCCGATGGTTACACGATAGGGCTGTGCAGCCTGGGCTTTGCGTATGCGCCCGCGTTGTATTCGAAGCTGCCGTATGACACCGAGAAAGACCTGGCGCCGATTTCCATGGTGGCGACGCAGCCGTTTGTATATACCGCGCATCCTTCGCTGGGCGTGAATAACATGAAAGAACTGATCGCGGCGGCCAAGGCCAAACCCGGCTCGATACGTTATGGCTCGGGCGGCGCGGGCGGCGCTTCGCATCTGGGAACCGAATTGCTGCGTAATATCACGGGCATTGATTTGGTGCATGTGCCGTACAAGGGGACCGGGCCCGCGCTATCGGCGGCGATAGGCGGCGAAATTCACTTGCAGCTGATCGGCATGTCGTCGGTGGTGCCGCATATGAAATCGGGGCGTTTGAAGTTGCTGGCTGTGAGCGGTGCGAAACGATCTCCCGCTGCGCCCGATCTGCCGACGGTGATGGAAAGCGGTGTGCCGGGTTATGTGTTCGACGTGTGGTACGGCATGCTGTTGCCGGGGCGCGCGCCGTCCGCCATCGTGAACAAACTGAATGCCGAAATCAATCGCGCGCTGAAATCGCCGGCGCTGGTGCAGCGTTTTGCCGCGGCGGGTTTGGACGCCGCCGGCAACAAGCCGGAAGAATTCAGCCGGCAGATACGCGAAGAAGTTGCCAAGTGGCGCAAGGTGGTGGCGGCGGCGAATATCAAAGTGGATTGAATTTGGGGCAAGGTCAAAAGCTTTGACACAGATTTCGCAGATTTACGCGGATTAAAAATCCACCCATTGTCGTTCCCGCGCAGAGCCGGAATTCTCCATCTGACGGTGGTACTGAAATTGGGGCAGCCTCACAGGCGGGCCCCCCCTTCCCCTAGGTGAAGGTAGGATGGGGGGGCGTGAAGTGCCACTTGAAACGGCATATGGATACCCGCCTGCGCGGGTATGACAGTGGGGGTTAATCCGCGTAAGTCTGCGAAATCCGCGTCAAAAAGTTTTTGAAGTTCGCAGTAAACGGAGACAAGTTATGCAACGCAATCAAATTGGTTTGGCCATCATCGGCTCCGGCCGTATCGGCACGCTGCGCGCGCGGCTGGCGTCGGAGCATCCAGCGGTACGATTCATTGCCACGGCGGATCGTGATCCGGCGAACGCTAAGGCGCTGGCCGACAAGGTTGGTGCGAAAGTGCATTCGGGCAATAACCTCGAAATCATCAATCATCCCGATGTAACGGCGGTGGTGGTCTCCACCGCCGAAGGCGAGCACACCGAAGCCGTGCTCACGGCCATCGCGGCCGGCAAGCCCGTGCTGGTGGAAAAGCCGATTGCGCTGCTCGCTACCGAGGCTGACAGCATCATTGCCGCCGCCGAGCGTGGGGTTAATGGCAAGCCGGGCAATGTACGCGTGGCGTATACGCGCCGCTACAAGGATCGCTACCTGATTGCCAAAGAGCAGATCATTCAGGGGCGCGTTGGCAAAATCACCGGCGCCGCGGCGCGCGTATTCAACTCCAGTTCGCAGGCGCTGGCGATGTTAAAGCGTGATCCGCATGCGACGCCGGTGGTGGACGCGCTGACGTATTACGTCGATTTGATGAACTGGTTTCTCGACGGCCCGAAACTCGTTGAAGTGTATTCGCGCGGCACCAAGGGCGTTTTGAAGGCCGCCGGGCACGATGTTGATGACGTGTGTTACTCGGTGCTCACGTACGACAACGGTACCACGGTGAATCTCGGCATCAGCTACGCGCTGCCGGAGAAATATCCCGCGCTCGGTCATGCCGCCCGCGTGGAGGTGCTGGGCACGGAAGGCGTGATGATTCTTGATGACGATCACACCGATCAGATCATGTATACCAACAAGGGCATCCCGCATGTGTATCTGCCCGATCACACGGTGAACATGGTGTTCCTGCAAAGCGGCACACCGGGTGATTGGGCGCTCGGCGAAATGTGGGGCCCAATCGCCAACGAGACCCGCGCGTGGCTCGATCATCTGGCCACCGGCAAGCCGTGCGTGCATGCCACGGTGCGCGAAGCGCGCGCCACGCTGGAAGCCACGCTGGCCATAGAGCTGTCGGTGGAAAGCGGGCAGCCGGTGCGCTTGCCGCTGGCGGGATAAAAGTCAATAAAAACAAACGTTACAATCTATTGACCCTTGATCCCCGCCGCGCCGGCGACCTTGATCCACTTCGTCACTTCATCGGCAACAAATTTACCAAACGCATCCGGGCTGCTGATGATGACTTCCGCGGCTTCGGCTTCCAGACGCTTCACCATTTGCGGATCGCGCAGAATCGCGGCAAGTTCGCTGTTGAGTTTGCCAATAATGGCGGGCGGCGTGCCCGCGGGCGCGAGCATGCCCCACCACACCGCGGCTTCATAACCCGGCACCGTTTCGGCGATGGCCGGTATGCCGGGCAGCACCGGCGAGCGCTTTAGGCCGCCAACGCCGAGTGGTTTTAGCTTGCCGGAGCGGATATGCACCAGTGACGAAACCAGCGCATTGAACAGCACTTCGACTTGTCCCGCCATCACATCCACCATCGACATTCCACCACCTTTATAGGGTACATGCACGATGTCGGTTTTGGTGGCGAGCTTGAAGAGTTCCGCCGAGAAATGATTCACGCCACCGATACCCGAGGATGCATAGTGCAACTGTCCGGGCCGCGCTTTCGCGAGATCGATAAGCTGCTTTACCGAGTTCACCGGCAGCGAAGGCGTCACCGCCAGCACGCTGGGCCCCAGGCCGATTTGCGACACGGGCGTGAACGATTTCACCGGATCGAACGGTAGCTTGTGCAGGGCGGCGTTCATGGCGTAGCTCACCGACACGATCAACAGTGTGTAGCCGTCGGCGGGTGATTTGGCAACCACGTCGGCGCCGATAATGCCATCGGCCCCCGGCCGGTTTTCAACCACGGTCTGCCGGCCGGTTTGGGAACCGAAGCGCTCGGTCATTTTCGCCGCGATGGTACGGCCCATGATGTCGTTGCCGCCGCCGGGTGGAAACGGCACGATGATGCGTATGGTTTTGGCGGGGTAGCCCGCGTCCTGCGCGTGGGCGCCCGCGGGCGCGAGCAATGCGGCCATGAGTGTGGCGGCGAAGCAGTGGTTTCTCATAATGTGCGTAGCCTGTGTGTGTCCGTGCCAAACAGGAACAGTATAGCGTGCCGCGTTGACCCTGTAGGCACGCGCCGCTAGACTTACTTTGCCGATCCCACTTTTAACCGCAGAGGAACACACCATGGCGACCAAGGCCGCTACACTATTGAAAGCCCCCAAGACCATCGACACGCGCGAGAAAAAAAATCGCAAGCTCACGCGCAAGGACGTCAAAGCAGCGGCCGCGAAATATAAAAACTGGGGCCGCTGGGGCAAGGACGACGAAATCGGCACGCTGAATTTCACCACCGCCGATCACATCGTCGCCGCCGCGAAACTGGTGCAAAAAGGCAAGGTCATGTCGCTCGCGCTGAAATACGATCAGACCGGACCACAGGGCGCCAAGAGCAAATATCCCGCGCTCGGGCGATTCAACCCGATTCACCTGATGACGCGCACCGGTACCGATGCGTACGCGGGCATACTTGATCACCGCAAGATACGCGGCACCGACGACATCATCATCATGCCCCTGCAATGCGGCACGCAGTGGGACGGCCTCGGCCACATCATGTACGAAAATTATATGTGGAACGGTTACGACTGCCGCAATGTGTCGAGTTCCGGCGCGGCGAAGGCCGGCATTGAAAAAACCGCCGAGAAAATGGTGGGCCGCGGCGTACTGCTCGACGTAGCGCGCGCCATGGGCAAAAAGCATTTGCCGGATGGTTTTGCCATCACCAATGAAATGCTCGACTACACCGAGAAAAAGCAGGGCGTGAAGGTGGGGCGCGGCGATTATCTGCTGGTGCATACCGGTCATGTGCAGCGCTGCCTCGACAGCAAGAGCTGGGATGGTTACTCCGGCGGCGACGCGCCGGGCTTCGCGTTTGAAACCGTGAGCTGGATACACAAACGCGAAATTGCGGGTGTCGCCACCGACACCTGGGGCGCGGAAGTGCGGCCGAATCAAACCGAAGACACCACGCAACCGTGGCACTGGATCACCATCCCGATCATGGGGCTGACCGTGGGCGAGATTTTTAATTTGACCGAGCTGGCCAAAGACTGCGCGGCGGATAAACGGTACGAGTTTTTATTCGTGGCGCCCGCACTGCCGATCACCGGTGCGGTGGGGTCGCCGGTGAATCCGCTGGCGATTAAATAACCAGTAAAGTAGGGCGGGAGTTATCCCGCCTTGGGTGGTCATCACAAAAGGCGGGATACGCTGCACTCCTCCCGCCCTACGGTTTTGCGGTTTAATCCGCGTTCATCCGTGAAATCCGTGGCAAGAACGTTTTTGACGTGAGGTTCTTATGAACTACAAAAAGTCCGAATCCAAAGCTGCCTCGCGCGCGCAGTTCAAAGGCGTGTGGGCCGCCATAACGACGCCGTTTACCGCCGACTACCAGGTCGATGAAGCAGGCTTGCGGCGCAATATGCGCTACTTCACCGATGGGCTGAAAATCGACGGCATTTTCTGTACCGGCACCATGGGCGAATTCTGGTCGATGACCAAGGAAGAGCGTAATCGCGTGGTGGAGATCGTGGTTGAAGAAGCGCGCGGCAAATGCAAGGTGATCGCGCACACCGGGCATCATTCGCCGAATGAAACCATTGATCTCACGCTGCATGCACAGCGCGTGGGCGCGGATTTTGCGATTGTGATGAATCCGTATTACCCGGCGGTGGGCGAGGATCGCATTTACGAGTGGTTCGAGTACGTGTGCGCGCGCGTGGACATTGGCGTGTGGATGTTCGACACGCCGTTTTCAGGCGTGGCGCTGTCGCCGGAAGTCACGGCTCGCATCGCGAAAATTGAAAACATTTGCGGCCTGAAATGTTCGCGCCCGCTGGATCATTATGCCCAGGTGCAAAAACTTGTCGGCGACAGCATCGTGATGAGCCATCCGGGCGAAAGCCTGTGGCTGAAGCTGATGCGCAATTACGGCGCGAAGGTGCATATGTCGTCGGCCGCGCCGTTTCTGGTGCAAACGCCGGACGCGCCCGCCATGCGGCAGTACACGGAGCTGGGCCTCAATGGAAAATTCGCCGAGGCCGAGAAGATTTTTCATGCGATGGAGCCGGCGCGCGTGGTGCACGAGAAATGGATGCGCGATCCGTGGCTGAAAAATGAAATCATTCCGATTGCCAACTTGAAGGCGTGGTGCGAAATGATCGGGCTGGCGGGCGGGCCGGTGCGGCCGCCGTTGCGGCAGATTACCGAGGCGGAGCGGGTGGAGATGCGGGGCGATTTGGAGCGGGTGGGGTTGTTGCCGGCGGGTAAGTTGCCCTCGGCGCGGGCGGCTTGATGAACGCGACGCCTACGACCGTCATTCCCGCGAAAGCGGGAATCCATAACACAGTGTCACTTGAGACGCCTTTTGGATACCCGCTTTCGCGGGAACGACAGAGTAGGTGGTGGCGCGCAGGCGCTCTGTTTGCGCTTGCTGTTTGCACGCTTTCACCCGTAGCCCACGCCCAACCGTACCCCGTCAAACCCATCCGCTTCATCGTCCCCTGGACGCCGGGCAGTGGCACGGATCTGATGTCGCGCATGCTGGCGCAGCGATTGAGCGAGCCGCTGGGCCAACCGGTGGTGGTGGATAACCGCGGTGGCGCGGGCGCGATCATCGGCACGGAGGCCGCGGCGAAGGCACTGCCCGACGGCTACACCATTTATGTCGGCGGCTCGGTGTCGATGGCGATCAGTCCCGTGTTGTACAAGAAGGTGGCTTACGATCCCATCAAGGATTTTGCGCCGGTATCGCTGATGACCAAATTTTTTAATGCCGTGGCGCTGCATCCTTCGGTGCCAGCGAAGTCGATCAAGGAGTTGATCGCGTTGTCGAAAGCCAAACCGGGCGAACTGACGTTTGCGTCGGCGGGGAGCGGTTCCACGTCGCACCTGTCCGGTGAATTGTTCATGAACATGACCGGTGTGAAATGGGTGCATGTGCCGTATAAAGGCGGCGGACAGTCGATCACCGGTGTGTTGTCGGGCGAGGCGCACATGATGCTGGCGCCGATATCCACGGCCGCGCCGCACGGCAAAACCGGCCGCATGCGGGTGATCGCGGTCACCAGCGCGAAGCGCGTGGCGTCGCTGCCGGAAATTCCGACGGTGAACGAGTCCGGCGTGCCGGGCTTTGAGTATGGCGGCTGGCAGGGCCTGTTGACGCCGGCGGGTGTCGCGCCGGAAATGATTGCGCGGCTGAACGGCGCCGTTCTGAAGGCGATCCATACACCGGAGTTCAAGGACTATTTGCAGCAGGAAGGTTCGGAGCTGGTCGGCAGCACGCCCGATGCCTTTGGCGCGTTTTTGCGTGACGAAGTGGTGAAACACGCGAAGATTGTTCGGTCGGCGGGGATCAAGCCGCAGTAAACAAGGGCTTGGCCCGAACGGAATACAGAGGAGGTGGCGTATGCGGCAAGGCGTTCTGTTACCGATGGGCTTGGTGGTGATGGGCGCCTGGTTTAACGCCGCGCACGCGCAAAGCTATCCGCTCAAACCCGTGCGCATCGTCGTGCCCTACGCGGCGGGCGGGCCCTACGACGAGATCGTGCGCACGCTCGGGCAGCGTCTCACCGAAATCTGGGGGCAGGCCGTGGTGGTTGAAAATCGCGGTGGCGCGGGCGGCAACATCGGCGCCGACGTGGTGGCGAAGGCCGCGCCCGACGGCTACACCTTGTTGCTCGGCAATGCGGGGCCGATCACGGTGAATCCGACGCTGGTGAAAAAACTGCCGTACGATCCGCAACGCGATTTCGTGCCGGTGAGCATGGTCAACGCCAGCCGCATGGTGCTGTCGGTGCATCCGTCGTTGCCGGCAAAAAATGTAAAAGAACTGATGGCGCTGGCGCGAGCAAATCCCGGGCGGTTGAATTACGGTTCGTCGGGCGTCGGCAATCTACAGCATCTGGGCATGGAACTGCTGCGCATACAGGCCGGCGTGACGATGAATCACGTGCCGTATAAAGGCGCCGCGCCGGCCTTTGTCGATCTGATTTCGGGGCAGGTTGATCTGATGTTCGCCAACATCGTCGGCACTCTGCCGCATGTGCGCACGGCACGCGTGCGCGCGGTGGCTGTCTCAACCGCGACGCGTTCGCCATTGTTGCCCGACGTGCCGAGCGTCGCGGAAACCTATAAAGGGTTTGATATTCCGACGTGGAGCGGCATCTTTGCGCCCGCTGGCACGTCGCGCGACATCGTCGCCAAACTAAACGGTGACATCATCAAGGTGTTGCAGCGCGCGGATCTGAAAGAACGCTACGCGCAGCAGGGTTCCGAGGCTACGCCCAGCACGCCGGAAGCGCTGGCGGAACACGTGCGCAAGGAAACCGTGATGTACGCGGGCGTGATCAAGGCCGCAAAGGTCAATGCAGAATAGATTAAATATCGTTTAAAAACATATACTTATGAAGAATTCCCGGAATGGATTGCGATGCGCGGCTACCCTGCTGTGCGCGGCGCCGATGACGTGTCTGGCGCAATCGGGCGCCGCGCACAATGCCGCCGCGTATCCCGCGCGCCCGATACGCATCGTCGTACCGCAATCGCCGGGCGCTTCCACGGACTTCACCGCGCGCATGATCGCGCAGCGTTTGTCGGATGCCTTTAAACAGCCGGTGGTGGTGGACAATCGGCCCGGCGCCGGCACCATGATCGGCACCGAGTTGGTGGTGCGCGCCGCGCCGGATGGGCACACACTGATGGTGGTGGCGTCGGGCATCACCGTGAATCCGAGCGTGTATAAACGCATCCCGTACGATACCGCGCGTGATCTTGCGCCGATCACGCAACTGACGCGTTACTCGAATTTGCTGGCCGCGCATCCCGCCTTTGCCGCGAAGTCGTTGCAGGACGTGTTGGTGCTCGCCAAGGCGAAGCCGGCCACCCTCAACTACGCTTCCGCGGGCTTGGCGAGCGGCACGCACATGTCGATGGAGTTGCTGAAAACCATGACCGGCATCGACCTCGTGCATATTCCGTATACCGGCGGCGGCCCGGCGGCCATTGCCGCCATCGGCGGGCAGACGCAGTTGATCATCGGCACGACCGTGGGCGTGCTGCCACATGTGCGCAGCGGCCGGCTGCGCGGGATCGCGGTCACCACCGCCGCGCGCGCGTCGGTGGCGCCGGAGATTCCGACTTTTGCCGAATCCGGCGTGCCCGGCTACGACCACGGGCCCTGGAACGGCATGTTCGCGCCGGCCAGGACGCCGCCTGCGGTGATCACGAAAATTCACGCCGAAGTGGCGCGCATTCTGCAATCGCCCGAAGCACGCAAGCTACTTTCCAACGAAGGTGTGGAGCCGGTGGCGAATCCGCCCGATGCGTTTGCGGCGCTCATGCGCGCGGAATTGGACATGTGGCCAAAGGTGGTGAAAGCCGCGGGCATCAAGCAGGATTAATATCACAACAAACGACCCTCAAGGAGCGCAACATGGATTTGGGCATCAGGGACAAGAAGGCAATTGTGTGTGCCGCCAGCAAGGGATTGGGGCGCGCGTGCGCCATGGCGCTGGCGAAGAATGGCGTCGATCTGGTGATCAACTCGCGCACCGCGAGTGAACTGGAAGCGACCGCGGCGGAAATTCGTGCCGCGACCGGGCGCGCGGTGACCGCGGTCGCCGCCGACATCACCACGCCGGAAGGCCGCGCGCAGGTGCTCGCTGCCTGTCCCGCGCCGGATATCCTGGTGAACAACGCCGGCGGCCCGCCGCGCGGCGATTTTCGCGAATGGAACGAGGCCGATTGGCTGAAAGCGGTGAATGGCAACATGGTCACGCCCATCATGCTGATCAAATCGGTGGTCGATGGCATGATCGCGCGCAAATTCGGGCGCATCGTGAACATCACGTCGAGTTCAGTGAAGTCGCCGATTCCCGAACTCGGCATGTCCAACGGCGCGCGCGCGGGACTCACCGGTTTTGTCGGCGGACTGGCACGGCAGGTGGCGCGGCACAACGTGACGATCAATGGTTTGCTGCCGGGGCCGTTTCTCACCGACCGGCTGCGGTCGGGCCGCGCGGAAGCCGCGCGCAAGGCGGGCATCCCGGTCGACGAATATATCGCGCAACACTTCAGCAAATCGCCAGCCGGCCGCGCGGGTGATCCGTTTGAATTCGGCGAGGCGTGCGCCTTTTTATGCGCGGCCTCGTCGGGCTACATCGTCGGACAAAACCTGCTGCTGGATGGCGGCGCGTATAACGCCACGCTGGGGTAATGCGTGCGTGTCACAACCCGCCACGCCGGCTGCGGGAGCGTGGCTACGTCGCTAGTGTCCTGAGTCTAAAATTCGCAGCAGAATTCTTTTGCCTGATTGCCGATACTTTGTCGCGCCCCTCGCCGGGTGCCCAACCCTGTCTCGTCGCGCTTCGCGTCTCGGCAAACAGGCAAAAGAATTCAGATAGGCCGACTTTCTTCCCTACATTTATGCTACGAATTTCAGACTCAGTACACTAGGTGGTCAACACAACCTTGCCCGCCACCTTGCGCGCGATCAGCGCATTGAGCGCGTCCGAGGCTTGTTCCAGCGGGAACATCGTCGATGCATACGGTTTGATCGTGCCCTCGGCGAACCATTTCCATAGCGCATCGGCGTTGGCGCGATGTTTCGCGCGCTCGCGTTTCGCGAAGGCGCCGATCCATACGCCGACGATGCTGCAGCCCTTGATCAGCGGCAGGTTCAGCGGAATTTTCGGAATGTCCCCGGCGGCAAATCCGATCACCAGGAATCGCCCGCCCCATGCCATGTCGCGCAGCGCGAGCTCCGAGTACGCCCCGCCTACTGGATCGTAGACGACATCGACGCCATTGCCGCCGGTGATTGCCTTCACGCGCGCGCGCATGTCTTCGCGGTCGTAATTGATGGTTTCGTCCGCGCCATGCGCGCGGCACACCGCGAGTTTTTCGTCGCTGGAGGCGCACGCAATCACCTTGGCGCCGAGCACCTTGCCGATTTGCACCGCGGCCAGTCCCACGCCGCCCGAAGCACCCAGCACCAGCAAGGTTTCGCCCGCGCGTAACTGGCCGCGATCGACCAGTGCGTAATAAGAGGTGCCGTAGGTGGACGTGAGACCGGTGGCGCTGGCGAAATCCATGGCATCGGGAATCGCCGACAAACGGTCGGGTTCGGCGAGCACCTCTTCGGCATAGCCACCATACCCGGTCTGCGCATTAACACGGTCGCCAACCTTCCAGCCCTCGACACCCGCGCCTACCGATTTGATGATGCCCGTCACTTCGGAGCCAGGCACGAATGGCAGATCGGTCTTCGTCTGGTACTTGTTCTGGATGATCAGTGTGTCGGCAAACTTGACGCTCGCGGCTTTTACACTCACCACCACCTTGCCCGGCTCGGCCACCAACGGCGCGCGATCTTCCACCACCAATGCTTCCGGCGGCCCCCACACCCTGCACACGACTGCTTTCATGGATTGAATCTCTTATTGTTATGGGTTCGAGGACGCCGCTGCCGTCGCGGCTTACTCCACCAGCGGAATCTTCGCTTCCTTGGCCACCTTGGCCCAGCGCGCCATTTCATTTTTCAGAAACGCAGCGGCCTCCTTGGGAGACGTGCCGACGGGCTCCGCGCCCAGCGCGTGGATGCGTTCTTTGGCTTCGGGTACTTGCATGGCCTTGACGAGTTCGGCGTGCAGCCGGTCGATGATCGCGGGCGGCGTGCGTGCGGGCACCATCATCATTTGCCATTCGTTGACATCAAAGCCGGGCAGGCCGGCTTCGGCGACGGTGGGGATGTTCGGCAGCACGCTGGAACGCTTGGCGCTGCTGATGCCGAGCGGCGTGAGGCGTCCGGTCTTGATGTGATGGTTCGACATGACGATGGTGGGGAACATCAACGGAATTTGCCCGCCGATGACATCGGTGAACGCCGGCGCGCCGCCTTTGTAGGGCACGTGCACCACGTCGATGCCGGCCATCCAGCGGAACACTTCCATGGTGAGATGGTTAACACTGCCGTTGCCCGCCGAGCCGTAATACAGCGCGCCGGGGCGTTGCTTGGCGAAGGCGATCAGTTCCTTGACGTTGCGCGCGGGTATCGACGGGTGCGATACCAGCACCGTCGGCATGATCGCGACCAGCGCCACGGGTGTCAGATCGCGCTCGGCGTCGTACGGCAGTTTGCGAAACAGGCTGGGATTGGCGCCCAGCGCGATGTTGGCGAGCAGCATGGTGTAGCCATCCGGCGCCGCGCGCACCACGGCATCGGTGCCGGTGATGGATGCGCCGCCGCCGCGGTTGTCGACGATCACCTGCTGTTTGAACGATTCAGTCATGCGTGCGGAGAGAATGCGCGCCACGATGTCGGTGGAGCCGCCAGGCAGGTAGGGCACGATCATGCGCACGGCCTTGACAGGGTAGTCTTGTGCGGTGGCGCTGAACGAGGAGAGCGCAGTGAGCGCGGCTATCGAGAGGGTGGCGCCAGCCACGGTTTTGAGCGCGGTATTTTGTAGGATTTGCATGGGTTTACCGGAATGAGGAGACAGGCTCTGCGCGGGAACGACAGAATGGTTTGTCGTGCATTGTGCGATTCCGGCGTTCGGCAAGTCAAGCGCAGCCGATTTGAAAGTAGAATATGCCGAATCCCCGTCCATCCACCCCACGACACCCACGGAGAAAAGTCATGTCGCAACACCCCGCCGAAATCCAGACACTGCTCGACCGCGCCGCCATCCACGATGTGCTGTCCCGTTATTTTCAGGGCTTGGATCGGGGCGATCAGGATCAGGTGCGCGCCTGTTTTACCGATGACGTGTGCGCCCTGTTCGATGGCAAGCCGCCGATTCGCGGCATTGAGGCGCTGATGAATTCGTTCTGGGTGTTCCGCAAGCACAAATCGGGCGAGTGGAAAATCACCACGCACTTCATGGGCAATCTGAATTACAACCAGCTCGAGGGCGATATCGCCGAGACAGAGACCAACGCGATTGCGTTTCTGGTGCTGCCGGGCGCATCATCCGAGGGCAAGGAGCAGGTGGCCATGCGCAGCCTGCGCTACATGGATCGCCTGCGCCGCACCAAGGATGGCTGGCGCATTTGCGAACGCCAGCACACGCTCGATTGGAGCTGCCATGTGCCGACCTCCACCGCGCTGTCGATCGGGCAGCGTGTCATGAAACGTTCGGTGACCTGATTTTTTTACCTGGCAACCTCTCAAAATGAACATTGATCTGCACAACCACGTCGTCCCGCCCACCGTTTTGGATGCGATCCGCAAAAACCCGGAGCGCTTTCATACCAGCGTCTATGAGAAAGACGGAAAAACCTATTTCGATGTTCACGGCAATCCGGCGGAGCTGAAGCCGGAATTTTTTAACGCCGACGCCAAAGTGGCATGGATGGACAGCGTGGGCATGGATATCGCCGGCATCTCCGTCGGGCCGCCGATTTATTTTTACAATCTGTCGCCGGACGCCGGGCTGGAAGCGGCGAAACTCGCCAACGACGGCATCGCGCAAATGGTGGCCGCGCATCCCAAGCGCCTGCGCGGGCTGGCGCATTTGCCGATGCAGGATCCCGATGCCGCGATCACCGAGCTGGAACGCGTGGTGAAAGAACACAAGTTCAAGGGCATCGAAATGGGCACCTCCATCGAGGGGCTTCCGCTCGCCGATCAAA
This sequence comes from Betaproteobacteria bacterium UBA5216, assembly GCA_002412495.1. GTDB lineage: Bacteria > Pseudomonadota > Gammaproteobacteria > Burkholderiales > SG8-41 > UBA5216. Next base: position 8,993 of record DHVE01000067.1, on the reverse strand, counting down.
AGTTTCGCAAGGTGCTGAAAACCGCCGAGCAACTGGGCTGCTTTATATTTACACACCCGTACCAGTGTCTCGCCAAGGGCTGGATGGATCAGTATTACCTCAGCAACTTCATCGGCTTTCCGCTCGACACCACGATGATGGTGGCGCATCTGATGTTCAGCGGCGCCTTGGATGAATGTCCGAACCTGAAAATTTTGCTCGCGCACGGCGGCGGCTTTGTGCCGTACCAGATTGGCCGCTTCGTGCACGGGCATAAGGTGCGCAACGAACCCAAGGTCAACAATGCGAGTTCGCCGCGCGATTTACTCCGGCGGTTTTATTTTGATGCGCTCACGCATGACCCGATGGCCGCACGGCATTTGATTAACCGCGTCGGCGCTGATCGCGTCGTGATCGGTACCGATCATCCGTTCGACATGGGGCCGGACCGGCCGATTGAAGACCTCGATAAAATTCCCGGCCTCACCGCAGCGGAACGCGAGCAGGTGTGCAGTTTGACGGCGCGCGTGCTGCTGAGGGAGTGAGTTTAAATAATTGTTTTTAAAGGAAAATTTATGAACCTATCGTCAGGTGCATGGGCGGCGGTTATGGCTCTGGCCAGTTATGCAGCGTGCGCGCAACCCTATCCGGCCAAGCCCGTGCGCGTGGTGGTGCCCTTTGCGCCCGGCGGCGGCACCGACATCAGTGCGCGGCAGTTTGCGCAAAAACTGTCCGAGACGTTCAAACAGCAATTCGTGATCGATAACCGCGGCGGCGCGGGCGGCATGATCGGCATTGAAATGGCGGTGAAGGCGCCGCCCGATGGTTATACGCTGATGATGATGTCGGGGAGTTATTCCGCTTCCTCGGCGTTGCACAAACCGGCGTGGGACCCGATCAAGGCCATCCTGCCGGTGTGCGAATTTGGCGCAACGCCGTTTGTGCTGGTGGTACATCCGTCAGTCAAGGCGAACAACGCGAAGGAACTCATTGCACTGGCCGCCTCGAAACCAAACGCGCTGACCTATGCCTCCACCGGCACCGGCGGCATCACGCATCTGGCGACCGAGCTGATGCTGCATATGACCAAAACGCAGATGGTGCATGTGCCCTACAAAAGTACCGGCGCTGCATTGACCGATGTGCTGGCGGGGCAGGCGCCAGTGTTGATGGGCAGCCTCTTGCCGGTGACGCCGCATATCCACAGCGGCAAGCTGCGCGGGCTGGCGGTAACCACCGCGAAGCGCTGGTATTCGCTGCCCGACATGCCGACGCTGTCCGATACGATTCCGGGTTACGTGGTAGAACTCTGGCACGGTACCATGGCCCCGGCGGGCACGCCGCTGTCGATCGTCAACGCGCTCAACGCCGCAATCAACCGTGCGATGGAAACACCCGAGATGAAAAAAAATCTTGAACAGCAGGGCATGATTCCCACAGGTGGAACGCCCGCGCGCTTTGGCGAACGCATCGCCGCCGATTACCATAACTGGTTGAAGGTGGTGCAGTCGGCGAAGATCAAGGCCGATTAAAGCAGCGCAAGACGAACTGTCCACGGAGGCACCATGTTTTTGTCAGCCCAAGCCATAGCCGCGATGCAAGTGGTCAAGCGCACGCATTTTCTGAACGCAGGCGCGATCCGCAGCAACAAATCCATCGGCGACGCCGCGGGTCTTAAAAACATCGGCGTGCATCTCATCACGGTTGAACCGGGCCACCGCTCCACCGAATTTCATTTCCATCACTACGAAGAAGAATGTGTCTACGTGCTGTCGGGCCACGGCACGGCGGTGGAAGGCGAGCGGTCGCACAAGATAGGCCCCGGCGATTTTCTTGCCTACCCGATAGACAACATTCCGCACGAGATGATCAACGACGGCGCCGAGCCGCTGGTGTGTCTGGTGGTCGGGCAGCGCCTCGTGCAGGACATCACGGATTATCCGCGCGTGGGCAAGCGTTTGTATCGGCACAGCGGCGAGCGCAGCCTGGTGGATCACGCGGATATCACGCGGGCACGGTAGGCACGGGCACAAAAGCGCCAGGGTTGATAACTGCCGCACGGTAAAATCGCGGCTCTCTTCTTGTCATGGTTGCTGTTGTGAAAAAAATTCTCATACGGGTGTGCGTCGGTTTGCTCGCGGGTTCTGGGGCCATGGCGCAAAATTATCCGTCCAAGCCCATCCGCTTTGTTGTGCCGCAGCCGCCCGGTGGCGGCGCCGACATCGTGGGCCGCCTTGTTGCGATGAAATTGCAGGAGGCACTGGGACAGCAGGTGATCGTGGATAACCGCAGTGGCGCGGGTGGCATCGTCGGCACCGAGCTGGTGGCGCGCGCGCCCGCCGATGGCTATACGCTGCTGCTGGGTTACACCGGCGTGCTGACCATCAATCCGAGTTTGCATAAACAATTGCCCTATCGCCCGCTGGAGGATTTCACGCCGGTGAGCGTCGCAGCCGCTAGCCCGCTGATACTCGCGGTGAGTCCGCTGCAAAAAATCAACTCGATGGCCGATCTCGTCGCGGCGGCGAAGTCGCGGCCCGCGCCGATGACCTACGGCTCGCCGGGCAATGGCTCGCTGCATCATCTATCAACTGAATGGTTGAAGTCCGCCACCGGCATTCAGATGACGCATGTGCCGTACAAGGGTTTCAATTCGTTTAACGCGGTGATCGCGGGCGAAGTGGGCATGGCGTTTGTCAGCGTGGTGGGCGGCTTGACGCACGCGCGCGCGGGGCGCGTGAAGGCGGTCGCCATTACCAGCAAGGCGCGTTCACCGTTGTTGCCGGAAGTGCCGCCGCTGGCGGACACCATCGCGGGATTTGAAGCGGCCAACTGGTTTGGCGTGCTCGCGCCGCGCGGCACATCGGACGCCGTGGTAGCCAAACTCGCGCAGATTATCGGCAAATCGATGCAGGCCGACGACGTGAAGCAGCGCTTCGTGAAAGACGGCGGTGAAGCCATTGGCGGCACGCCGTCGCAGTTTGCCGACCTGATACGCAATGAAACAAAACGGTGGGCGGAGGTGGTGCGGGTGTCGGGAGCGAGAATTGATTAAGCATCTGTTTTTAAAGCGAATTTTAATTTCTGCCGCGTGGTTGCTTACAGCGCTCGTGCAGGCCCAGCCATTCCCGGTAAAGCCCTTGCGCATCGTCACTTCCGAACCCGGCGGCGGTAATGATTTCGGCGCGCGCATCATCGGCGCGGCGCTCACCGAACAACTCGGCCAACAGGTGCTGATCGAAAACCGCGGCGCCGCGGGCGGCGTGATCGCGGCGGAAACCGTGGCGCGCGCGGCGCCGGATGGTTACACGATGCTCTATTACGGCAGCAACATCTGGCTGCTGCCGTTTCTGCGGGCGAGCGTGCCGTACGACCCGATACGCGATTTCGCGCCGGTGACGCTTGCGGTGCGCGCGCCGAACTTGCTGGTGGTGCATCCGTCTTTGCCTGCGCGATCCGTCAAGGAACTGATCGCGCTCGCCAAGGCGCGGCCCGGTGAACTGAATTACGGCTCCGGTGCAACGGGTTCGTCGTCAACCATGTCCACCGAATTGTTCCGGCACATGGCAGGCATCGATATCGCGCACATCCCGTTCAAGGGTAGTGGCCCGTCATTGAACGCGCTGATCGCCGGGCAGGTGCAACTGGCATTTGCCACGCCGGGGTCGGTGTCTACGCACATCAAGTCGGGCCGGTTGCGCGCGCTGGCGATCACCAGCGCGCAGCCGTCGCGCTTGCGGCCCGATTTGCCGACCGTGGCGTCGGTCGTGCCGGGCTACGAGTCGCAGTCCATGGTCGGCGCGTTCGTGCCCTTCAAAACACCACCGGCGCTGCTGACGCGGTTGAATCAGGAATTCGTCAAGGCGCTGGCGCGGCCCGATGTGCGCGAGAAATTTTTCAACGTGGGTGTCGAGACCGTGGGTTCCACGCCGGAAGAATTTGGTGCGCTGGTGAAATCGGAAATGACGCGGCTCGGCAAGGTGATCCGCGATGCGGGGTTGCGCGAGAAGTGACGTGGGCTGCATTGCCTATAATTTTCCTTCCAGAATAGCCGTCCATTGAGATGCGTTATGTTCCCTATGCTCTGACCGCGAGCGATTCACAAGGGTCAAACAAGGGGCAATCAGGGAGCAGTGGGGCGGAAACTGCCGCAATTCTCGGCGCAAACCCAGCGCCAGGAGCGAAATGCCACCATTTAAAGACGATGTGTTTCGCATGACTTTCAGGTCAAGCGCTCGTAAAATGGAATTTGGATCGAAGGTGGAGGAAATCCGTATTGGTCCGCCCGCATTGCTTATCGTACCGGCTGGCCGTGGATTCTGCGGAGTGTCATCCCGCGATCCAAAATGGCAATCACTGACGAGGTGATCGAATGAATGCTCGCCGAAATTTTCTTGCAGCCGTCGGCTCCGTCATGCTGACCATTCCCCGCATCACGTCTGCGCAACAGCCTGCCAAGGTCGGCTGGCTGCAGCTGAGTGCCAACGGAATGTACGCTGATATCACCGGCCGTGGATTCCTCAAGGGGCTCGCCGAAGCTGGATATGCAGAGGGCCGCAACCTGGTGTTGGTTAGGAAATCGGCCGAAAGTGACCTGCGCCGATTGCGCGCGTTGGCGCGCGAGATCGTGGATGCCGGTGTCGACGTGATCTTCGCGCCGGCCAAGCCCATGGCCGATGCCGCCTGGTACGCCAGCCGGCGCATCCCGACAGTGATTGCCACCGTTACCGATCCGGTCGTGGTTGATTACGCCGTCTCGCTGGCGAGACCGGGCAAGCACATCACGGGGGTAACTACCGCCAACGCCGAACTGATCGGCAAGCGGTTGCAATTGCTTGCAGAAATGGTGCCGGGCTTGAAGCAGGTTGGCACGTTCATCGACGAACCCTTGCTTGCCAGTTGCTCCGAAGAAATCAACCTGATGGAAAAGGCAGCGACTCGCCTCGGTCTGACTATCGTGCGAGTTCCGGTGGCCGCCGATACGGCCGACTGGGACGCGGCGTTCAAGCGGATGGTTTCCGCCAAGGTGCAGGCATTGGTGACCGCGCCGATGACCGCCAATTACGACATCACTGACAAGATTGCTGCCCAGGCAACAAAATATCGCTTGCCTTTCATGCACGATGTGCCTCAGTTGGCCAAGGACGGTCTGGCGGTCTACGGCCCCGACTTCGAGGATATATTCCACCGCGCTGGGCACTACGTCGCGCGCATTCTTAAGGGCGAGAAGCCAGCCATGATGCCGATTGAGGAGCCGCGCGAGTTCAGGATGATCGTCAACATGAAAACCGCTAAAGCGCTGGGCCTTACGCTGCCGCGTGCCATTCTGCTGCGTGCTGACACGGTTATCGAGTAATGGAAATAACGGCAGGCATGGAATACTGAATCGATACACCCATTGCGCGCAATACCGTCAGGGTATGGCGGTCATCATGCGTTCGTGTGCACGAGTCTCAATGTATGTCTGGCTTCAGAAGTGGTGCCAGCGCGCGCCACTGATTGCAGCCAATCGGGCTACTGCCTATGCGATTGACCGTGCGCCGAATAGGAGCCGTGCCACCCAATGATCGTGGAACATCACACAACGCAAAACCCCGCAACAGCACGGCAGCCCGAGGGCTACCGTGAACATGCCTTACTTCTGCTTTTTTTCCGTGGGCTCTTGGTGTTGCTTTTGAATGGCCGTCAGATCCATGCCTTCGACAAAAGTGTTGGGATAAATAAAGCCGCCGGTAAACACCATAACTAACATCCGTAACAAGTGTCCGGGCGTGCCGCCGGGGCCCACGGGAACTATGGTCTTGTTGGGTTGCGCCGTTGCCTCTTTTGAATCGTGTGCCATTTTTATTTCCAGGTTTAAGTGGCGGAAGGCCTGCGCGAACAAGGGGATGATCGAGCTACTCCGCTGGGTGGCTACAGTAAGCGTGCATCCTTTCGACGTGCTTACGCCGCGTGTGTAATTTGTACTGAGACATGAAAAAAACCGCGATGCCTTTCGCCAAACTTACGTTGTGTATGCGCGGTGATTTCCGCGCAAGAGAATTCAATCTATTGGAGTGCGTGTTTTGAAGTTCAACGCACGATTTTTTCTGATGCGATCGGGCGCAGTCTGTTTCTGTTTGCCGCTGTTTGTCGTTGTCTGCCGCGACGGGCTGGATACCGATTTCTACGGGTTGATATCACGTTGCGCGCCAATGGCACGACCGCCGGGAATCTAGCTATACTGCGCGCACAAACGGCGTGAACTATTCCAGCGATAATTCTGAACAATGAATCCGCGGCGAATCCGAGTGACGATGGTTGCGGGCGCTCTGGCGTCCGTCGCGTGTATTGCGCATGGGCAGGCCTACCCGAGCCGGCCGATCCATTTTCTGGTGCCGTTCACCGTCGGTGGCGGTGCCGACATCGCGGCGCGCACGATTGCACAAAACCTCGGCGACGAACTCGGACAGCAGATCGTGGTGGACAACCGGCCCGGCAGTGGCGGCGTGCTGGGCATGGAACTCGCCGCGACATCATCGGCCAACGGCTACACGCTGGTCATCGGCAACATCGGCACCATTGCTGTCGCACCGGCGGTGTACCGCAAGCTGGCCTATGACCCGATGCGCGATTTGGCGCCCATCACATTGCTTGCCCACTCGCCGTACGTCATGGCCGTCACGGCGTCGAATTCGCCTAAAACAGTGCAGGAGTTCGTGGCATCGGCGAAATCCAGTCCCGGAAAACTCAATTACGCATCGACCGGCATCGGCTCGCCAGGACATCTGTCGGCGGCGCTGCTCTCTGTATTAAGCGGCATCAGGATGGAACACGTGCCGTACAAGGACATCAGCCAGATATTCGTCGATATGTATTCCGGGCAGATACAACTGTATTTTTCCGGCATCTCGCCGGCACTGACGCAAATGAAGTCGGGCAAAATTCGCGTGCTGGCGATAACCAGCACCAAGCGATCGTCGCAGATACCGGAGCTGCCGACGATGGTCGAAGCCGGCATCCCCGGCTTTGAAGTGTCGGGTTGGTACGGCTTGTTCACGCCGGCGGGCACGCCGCCAAAAATCATCGGGCAGATCAACGCCGCCGTGAAAAAAATTGCCACCAGCCGCGATCTGCAAAAACGCTTTACCGCCATCGGCGCCGATCTGGCGACCAGCACACCAGCGGAATTATCGGCGTTCGTTAAGTCCGAGATAAGCAAATGGGCGAAGGTGGTGAAAGAATCGGGCATGCGGGTTGACTAGCCGGGCCGGTTCTCCGGATGGCCGTGCGTTTGCTCATCCGGCTACCGCCGGTTGCGATTCGCCGGCGTCTATAGTTGCGGATCGACGCGGATTAGAAGGGGGGCGGACAGTCTACGCGCAGCGGAGCGCCGGTTTCGGGATCGCAAAATTCAATCTGGCAGGCGTGCAGCATCAGGCGTTCCGCCTTGGCGCAGGATGCCGGCGTTCCGTAGAAGTCGTCGCCGAGGATGGGGTGTCCCATGGCTTCCATGTGTACCCGCAACTGATGTGAACGCCCGGTGACGGGATCAAGCGCGATGCGCGAAACCGCGCGCGCGGCGTCGATGTCGAGCACGCGATAGCGGGTCAGGCTCGACCGGCCTATCGCGTGGTCGACTTTCTGCTTCGGGTGATTGGGCCCATCGACGCCGATGGGTAGCGCAATCTCCCCCGTGGTGGCGGCCGTCCAGTGTCCATCGACCAGGGCCTGGTAGCGTTTGCGCACCCTGCGTTCCTGAAACATAAGACTCAGTTCGCGTTGTGCCCTGGCGCCGCGCCCCATGACGACAATACCGGACGTGCCCATGTCCAGTCGATGCACGATCAAGGCGTCGGAAAATTCGGCTTGTACCCGGCGCGACAAGCAGTCCTCCTTGCCCGCGCCGCGCCCGGGCACACTCAACAACCCGCTGGGTTTGTCGACAACGATCAGTTGCTCCGAGAGATGGAGAATGGAAAGCCCCCGATGCGCGGGCGGACAGTAGGGCGTGGATGCCATGCCGCGGATTGTCTCATTGAGGGGCGAATCGCCAAATCCCCGCGTTGCGCGGTCCGGGATGGCGGATTGCGCGTGTTCAGTCGGGTGGCAATAATGCTGAACGTTGAGCCGGCGCGTGACCGTAAACGGCGGCTTGTGGTGAAGGACGCGAATACGTGCATCCGGCCATCAGCGGAAGTAGCCGCCGTTCTCGCTTAGCCGACATTGCTTGAGCCAGAGAATCCCCGCAATAGTTTTTCCGCGTATTATTGCTGACGAACAAGTGGGGCGCATTTTGCGGGACGATGGGCGAAACCTTGGTCATTTGACCGTGCTGCTTTTCGCGGAAATTTAATGCTATATAAATCTTACAAGACTGGAGTTAAGGCATTGTTTCAGAATCACTTTCAAGTGATATTTCGTGCGGAGTTAAACGGACGGCACGCCGAGTTAGGGCGTAAACTTGTTGCTCCATATTAAAATTAGACGGCACCATAATCGCGCATGACGAAATATTCGGAACAATTCGCGCGGATGAGGCGATATCTCGAACGCTTCGGCGAAATTCGTGCCGGGCGGGTCCATGATCGCGATTCCGAGCATTACCTCGATGACGTGTACAGCTTCTTCTTGAATTGCTATCACCTCAAAGACTGGCTAATCAACGATCCCGCGTTTCCGGCCAACGCCGCAGAGGTCGAGGACTTCATCAATTCAAACGTCGAGCTTAAGGTCTGCGCCGACATATGCAATTCGCACAAGCATCTACTGTTGAAGCATCCCCGAAGCGCGGAGAATCCGAAAATGGGCCCGAAGAAATTCTTCGTCGGACTTGGCAGTGGGCTCACAACTGTTCGTGCCACCTACACTATTGACACCGCATCTGGCCCATGCGAAGCACACGAACTGGCCGAAAAATGTGCTGAGTTATGGCGGTCATTTATCGAGGGGAAAGGTGGTGCCGTCTAACTTTAGATCGAGCCGACGCGCTGAAGCGCGCCGCTCAACACGACGTGTGCGCCGGGCATGGCGCG
>DHVE01000038.1 GCA_002412495.1 Betaproteobacteria bacterium UBA5216 | reverse complement strand
GTAGCGCACGGCATTGGTGCCGGAGGCGCGCGTCGCGGCCATGCCCGCCAGCGTGGCGTCGGCGCCGGGGTCTATCGGAAAAAATAGCCCCGTGTGTTGCAGATGCAGGTTCAGTTGCTTGCGTGTGACGCCCGCCTGTACCGTGCAGTCGAGGTCTTCCACGTTGACTGCGACAATATTGTTCATGCGGCTCATGTCCACGCAAATGCCGCCGTGGAGGGCGAGCACGTGGCCTTCGAGCGAAGTGCCGACGCCGTAGGGAATGATATTCGTGCCGTGCGCCGCGCACAGCTTGACGATGGTGACGCATTCTTCCGTGGTGTGCGGAAACACGACGGCATCGGGCGGCGCGATGGGAAATGCGGATTCGTCCTTGCCGTGATGCTCGCGGATGGCCTGCACGGTGGTGAGGCGTTCGCCGAATTGGGCGCGCAGGGTGGTGATCAGCGCGGGCGGACAGGAGGCTGGTAACGGTTTGGGGGTGTTCATGATTGCACGTCGTTAGTCTTGTCGATGGCAGTCATTGTAACCACCTCGTTGTTGCCGCGCGGGCGGGAACGACAGCAGGGGAGCGTTACTCCGGTGTAATGCCCGCCGCGCGCGCGGCCTTTATCCACTTGTCAATTTCGGTGGCGATGTAGCGGGCGTGTTCATCGGGGGGGCTGCCCACCGGATCGGCGCCACGCGCCATCAGCAGCTTGCGATTGGCGGGTTCGCGCAGCGAGGTGGCCAATGCGCTGTTGAGTTTTTCGGCGACAGCGCGTTGCATGCTGGCTGGGCCTAGAAAGCTGAAGCCGCTGCGCACGATGAACCCTGGCAGGCCGGCCTCTTCCATGGTGGGGATGTGCGTCGCGCTGGGGGAGCGCTTTTCGCCGGTTTGCGCCAGCATGCGCAGGCGGCCCGACTCGACATACGGCAGCAGATTGGAAATACTCGAAAATTGAAACTGAATGTTTCCCGACATCACATCTATCAGCGCCTGATGTGAGCCTTTGTACGCGACAAACGTGTATTGTGCCTTGGCCATAGCGCCGAACAGTGAACCGGCGAGATGCCCCACCGTGCCGCGCCCACCCGATGAAAAGTTAATCGCTCCCGGATTGGCGCGGCCCAGCGCGATCAGTTCCTTGACGTTTTTCGCGGGCAGCGACGGATGCGTGACCAGCGCCGAAGGGATATCGGCGATCAACCCCAGTGGCGTGAAATCCTTCAGCGTGTCGTAAGGCAGTTTTTTGACCAGCGCGGGATTCATCACGTGGCTCGCGGCGACGATCATCACCGTGTAGCCGTCGGGTGGGCTCTTGGACAGCAGTTCGGTGCCGACGGTCGCGCCGGCGCCGGGGCGATACTCCATCACCATTTGCTGACCCAGCAGCTCAATCATTTTCGGCGACAGCACGCGAAACAAAAGATCACTGTTGCCGCCCGGCGCGGCGGGGTTGATGACGCGGATCAGTTTGCTTGGATACGGCTGCGCCCAGCCGCCACCGGCGACGGCCAGCAGCAGAGCGACAGCGCCAATGCGCAGCATCGAAAAGGCTACTTCGCCACCGGATGATTCGCCATTGTCTCCAGCGCCTTGACCATGCCGGAGTGATCCCACTTTGCGCCGCCATTGGCGACGCAGGTGTTGAACAATTCCTGCGCGGTGGCGGTATTGGGCAGCGCCACGCCCATGGCGCGCGCGCCCTGCAACGCGAGGTTCAAATCCTTTTGATGCAGCTCGATGCGAAAGCCCGGGTCGAAGGTGCGCTTGATCATGCGTTCGCCGTGCACTTCAAGAATGCGCGAGGCGGCAAACCCACCCATCAGCGCCTGCCGCACTTTGGCGGGATCGGCGCCAGCCTTCGAGGCAAATACCAGCGCTTCACTGACCGCTTCGATATTGAGCGCGACGATGATCTGATTGCACACCTTGCAGGTTTGCCCGTCGCCGTTGCCGCCGACCAGCGTGATGTTTTTGCCCATCAGTTCGAATACCGGCTTCACCTTGTCGAACGTCGCCGGATTGGCGCCCACCATGATGGTCAGCGTAGCCGCCTTGGCGCCAACTTCGCCGCCAGACACCGGCGCATCGACATATTCACAGCCAAGGGCATTGATTTTTTTGGCGAATACCTTGGTTTCCATCGGCGAAATGGAACTCATGTCGATGACGATTTTGCCTTTGCCGGTTGTGCCCAAGCCCTCGGCAACGCCGTTGGCGCCGAATAGAACCTTTTCCACGTCCGGCGTATCTGGCACCATCACGATGACGATGTCGGATTGTTGCGCGACTTCTTTTGCGCTGGTGCAGGTTTTGCCGCCGGCGTCAATGAGTTCCTTCGCCACGCCACTGCGCGAATTCAGATAAAGCGTGTGGCCGCCCTTGATGAGGTTGAGTGCCATGGGCTTGCCCATGATGCCGAGTCCGATGAAGCCGATGTTGCTCATAAAGTTCTCCTGGTAAATTGTGCGATGATTTTGCCACAGCGCATGCACGCCAGCACGTAGAATTATGCCCTGACGTATCAAGGAGGCAATGACATGAAAACCACTTTTACCGCTGGCGCGCTGGCGCTGGGCTGTGCGTGCGTCGCGTGCGCGCAGGAGTATCCGGTCAAGCCGATACGCATCGTCACGTCACCCATCGGCGGCGGCAATGATTTTCCGGCACGCTTGATTGCACTGGCGGTGGCGGGGCCGCTGGGCCAGCAAATTGTGGTGGATAACCGGCCGACGGCGTTGATCGCGGATATCGTGGCCAAGTCGCCGCCGGATGGTTATACGCTGCTGCTGTCGGGCAGCGCGCATTGGTTGGGGCCGCTGTTTGACAAGGTGAATTATGATCCGGTGCGTGATTTTGCCGCGCTGACGCTGGTGGATCGTTCGCCGACGGTGCTGGTGGTGCATCCCTCGCTGCCCGCCAAAAACGTCCGGGAGCTGATTGCCATCGCCAAAGCACGGCCGAGCGAACTGAACGTGGCCGTGGGCGGGACCGGCAGTTCAAACTACGTGGCGGCGATTTTGTTTGGCTCCATGGCGGGAGTGAACATGACGCGCATCCCGTACAAGGGCAACGCGCCGGCGATTACCGCACTGCTCTCGGGCGAGGTGCAGGTGATGTTTTCGTCGGCGGGTGCGGTGGCGCCGCACATGCAATCGGGCCGGCTGCGCGCGCTGGGTGTGAGCAGTTCGCAGCCGTCGCCCCTGGCGCCCGGTGTGCCGAGCATCGCCTCGGCGGGCGTGCCCGGTTATGTGTCGGAAGTGCTGCACGCCATGTTCGCGCCGGCGAAAACACCGCCGGCGATCATAGCCAAACTCAATACCGAGGTGTCGCGCTACTTGCGCAGTGCGCCGGCGCGGGATATTTTTCTGAAAGCAGGTATCGAGCCGTCGCCTTCGACGCCGGAGGAGTTGGTGGAGATCATCCACGGGGAAGTCGCGCGATTGTCGAAAGTCTTGCGGGACAAAGGGGGAAAGTGACAGGCCGACGATGCACGCCTAGGGAACGGAGGTGTCTGCTTCGTTACCTGCCAGGCAAGGGTGTCAAATATGGAAATGTCCGAATTTCAGCACCAACACGACAAATCCGGCGAAGATTACCGGTATGGATGCCACCAGGGTGATGACGATATTGCCGCGCGTCACGTAGGGGCCGCCGCGCAATAGCATAAAGAGCGCCACGGGTACCGCGATCAGCTCGATCAATCCCGACATTGCTATCACTGCGAGGGAGCTACTCTTCAGGATTTTATCGGGGAGTATGGGGGCAAAGAGCGCAGGCAGCACGATCATGCCCAGCACGAAACCCGCCAAGGGCGCAAGCAATGCCCATCGCAGCGGCTTGGGAAAGGGCGTCGGCGGGTGGGCGTGTGCCATGAGTGTTCGCCTACCTGGAAATTACGCCTGACGCGATTTCTGACACTTTATTCATTCAACGGATTTTAATCCGGCATTCATGCCAAGTATTCTTTTGCCCACCCCAGCCCATCCGTGGTGGTGCTCAACGGTTTGTATTCACACCCAATCCAGCCGCGGTAGCCGAGCTTGTCGATAAAGTCGAACAAAAATGCGTAGTTGATTTCACCGGTGCCGGGTTCATGCCGGCCGGGGTTGTCCGCCAACTGCATGTGCGGAATCATCGCGAGGTTTTTCTCGATGGTGCTGGCTAAATCGCCTTCCATGATCTGCATGTGGTAGATATCGTATTGCACAAACAGATTGTCCGAGCCGGTTTCGGCGATGATGTCGAGCGCCTGTTGCGAGCGGTTGAGATAAAAGCCCGGCATGTCGCGTACGTTGTTGATCGGTTCGATCAGCAGCTTGATGCCGGCGGTCTTGAATTTCGGCGCGGCAAATTGGAGATTGGCGACAAAGGTTTCGCGCAATTTTTCGGGCGTGGTATTCGCGGGGATTAAACCGGCGAGACAGTTCACCTGCTTGCAGCCGAGCGCGCTGGCGTAATCGATGGCTTTTTCGACACTTGCCTGGAATTCATTCACGCGATCCGGTTGACACGCAATGCCGCGATCGCCTTTGGTCCAATCGCCCGCGGGCATGTTGTGCAGCACCTGCGTAAGGTTGTGGCGTTGAAGCAATTCCGTCAGCACGTGCTTGTCGTATTCATACGGAAACAGATATTCGACGCCCTTGAAGCCGGCGCGTGCCGCCGCGCCAAAGCGTTCGAGAAACGGAAGTTCGTTATAGAGAAATGACAGGTTGGCGCAAAATTGAGGCATGATTTTAAGTGATTGTTTTTAAATGATTATTTAATTCCAGCAGGAAGGCGCGGATACGCCGCGCGTTGGCGCCGAAATCGCTGCTGCCGACGCGCGAGGCTGAGCGGACATCCAGTCGCGAGCCATCAGTGGCGGGACAAATGCGGATCACCACGTCATCCTTGAAGCGCAGCAGTCGTGTGGTGGCGGTGGCTTCGATGCGGCCTTCGGATTCTATCGCCGCGGCTATGTGCCATTGCATTGCGTTGGCGGCGGCGAGCGCGGCTTGAAATAGTTGTGCGTGCGGTTGCGTGAAGTGTTGCGGTTCGATGCCGGGGTAGCGTTGCTTGCCGCCGCTGTATTCCAGGCCGTTGCGGCAAGCGAGCCGCGTCTCGCGCAGCGCGATGAATTGCGGCGGGTCATCGGTGTCGGTGGAGACGTCGTGGATCATATTGCAGCGTGCTCATCGGCGGTGTTGCAATAGCGCGCAATCCTTTTCCCGTCATTCCCGCGCATGCGGGTATTCCCTCCCCCTGTGAAGCGGGGGGCGGCAGGAAGGGGGCAGCAGGTTCTCAAGGGGCACTGTGTTATGGGTTCCCGCCTGCGCGGGAACGACGGGGTAGGTTTGTCATGCGTGCGATGCTCTGTTGGCTGCACAATTTTAAGCGCCATGCTCAATCTTATTCCGGCTGTATCTTCGCCGCCTTCACCACGCGCGCCCACTTCGCGATGTCGCTCTTGATGTCGGCGGCGAAGGCGTCGGGGCCGAGCAGCGCCAGTTCCGCGCCTTGCTGCTGCACGAAGGTTTTCATGTCGTCGGTTTGCGCGATTTTGGCGAGCGCGTCATAGAGCTTTTGCACGATGGCGCGCGGCGTTTTGGCGGGCGCGGCGATGCCGGTCCATGAGGTTACTTCAAAATCCTTAAGGCCCTGTTCGCTGATGGTGGGGATTTCCGGCATCAACGCCGAGCGCTTCAAGGTGGCCATGCCGATGGGGCGCATGCGTCCGGCTTTCACCAGTGCATTAAGCGCGGTGACGCCGGTGCAGAACATTTGTATCTGGCCCGACAGTACGTCGGTGGTGGCGACACCTGCGCCTTTGTACGGCACATGTACCATGTCGAGTCCGGTCATGGTGTTGAATAACTCGCCGCATAAATGCGGTGAGCCGCCGACGCCCGACGAGGCGAAGTTGATGCCCTTGGGTTTGGATTTGGCGAGCGCGATCAGTTCTTTCACGTTGGCGGCGGGCACGCTGTTGCTCACCACCATGAGATACGGAACGACGGCCACGCGCGCCACCGGCGCGAAATCGCGCGTGGCATCGTAACCGATCTGTTTGTATACGCTGGGTGCCACCGTTAGCGGCCCGGCAATCGCCACCAGCAAGGTGTAGCCGTCCGGCGGCGCCTTGGCAACGATTTCCGAGCCGGAGGTGCCGCCCGCACCGGGCCGGTTATCAACCACCACTTGCTGGCCGAGCGCCGCGGTCAGGCGCTGCGCCATGCCGCGTCCAAGGATGTCGTTGGTGCTGGAGCCGGGCGAAAATGGCACGATCAGGCGAATCGGGCGCGATGGATAGTCGGTGGTCTGCGCGTGTGCCGCGATCCATGGGGCTGCGAGCGCCAGACCCGTCAATGTGGCAAGCAGTTGTTTCAATGGCGTCAATCCTGTGTGTTGAGAATGCGCCACGACGCGTGACGATACGTATTAGTTTACCGCATGTGCTGCGTATAATCGGGCCACGATGATGACCCATACACCGTCAACTGTCGCGGGAATTCTGCTTGCCGCGGGCGCGGGTTCGCGCTTCGGCAGCGGCGTGCATCCCGGCAGCGGCGTGTACCCTGGCGGGGGGAAGTTGCTGCATCCGCTGGAGGGTGTGGCTATCAGTGTGCATGCCGCGCGCCATATGCAGGCGGCTGGATTGGCGGTGACGGCCGTGGTGCGTCCGGGCAGCGATGCGCTCGTAAGTCTGCTGCAAAACGAAGGCGTGGCCGTCACGGTGTGCGCGAACGCCGCCGACGGCATGGGCGTGAGCCTGGCGCATGTCATTGCGCAAACGCGCGGCTCAGCCGGCTGGGTGGTGGCACTGGCGGACATGCCGCGCATACGGCCCGCGACCATCCGGAAAATCGCGGACGCGGTACACGCCGGGGCGCTGATCGCCGCACCCGCGTATCGGGGCGAACGCGGCCATCCGGTGGGATTCGGCGTGGCGCTGCGTGATGAATTGCTGGCGTGCCACGGCGACGAGGGCGCGCGCGCCGTGCTCAAGCGCCACCATACGGAAATCGATTTAATCGCGGTGGATGATCCCGGCGTGATATTTGATATCGACCGCAAGGAAGACCTGCCGTCATCGCCGTTATAATGGCGGCATCCCGCCCCGCGGGTTTCACTTTTTCAGGCAATTCAAGGAATTCCCATGCGTTTTGAAGGCACCGACAATTACGTTGCAACCGATGATTTGATGATGGCGGTGAACGCCGCGATCACGCTGGAGCGCCCGTTGTTGATCAAGGGCGAACCCGGCACCGGCAAGACCATGCTGGCGCTGGAGGTGGCGAAGGCATTGAAGCGTCCGCTCTACGAGTGGCATATCAAATCCACCACCAAGGCGCAGCACGGCTTGTATGAATACGATGCCGTGTCACGGCTGCGCGATTCGCAGCTGGGCGACGAGAAGGTCAAGGATATTTCCAATTACATCGTGCAGGGCATGTTGTGGAAGGCGTTCGAGTCGAAGGAGCCGTCGGTGCTGCTGATCGATGAGGTGGACAAGGCCGACATCGAGTTTCCGAATGACTTGCTGCGCGAACTGGATCGCATGGAGTTTTACGTCTACGAAACGCAGCAATTGATCAAGGCCAGCACGCGGCCGCTGGTGATCATCACCAGCAACAATGAGAAAGAATTGCCCGACGCGTTTTTGCGGCGCTGCTTTTTTCATTACATCCGTTTCCCGGATCACGACACGATGAGCCAGATCGTCAATGTGCATTTTCCCGATATCAAGAAAATGCTGCTCAGTCAGGCGCTGAATGCGTTTTTCGAAATTCGCGACGTGCCGGGGCTAAAGAAAAAACCGTCCACGTCGGAGTTGCTGGACTGGTTGAAGCTGCTGGTGGCGGAAGATATTTCGCCCGAGACGCTGCACAGTCAGGATCAGCACAAGATCATTCCGCCGCTGCACGGGGCGTTGCTGAAAAACGAGCAGGATGTGCATCTTTTCGAGCGGCTGGTGTTCATGTCGCGCAAAAAGTAACCAGGCCAGCGGTCAGCCGGATTTAAACAAACCATGGGCGCGGTGGCGCGGCAGCGCGGTTTTCCACCGGTGATCGACGAAGGCGTCACGGTGTTGATACTCGGGAGCTTTCCGAGTCCGGCGTCGTTGGCGAAAAAGCAGTATTA
>DHVE01000045.1 GCA_002412495.1 Betaproteobacteria bacterium UBA5216 | reverse complement strand
CCGCAATTCAGGGGAGCTTACGCGGGGAAGTTCCGGTTTGCCATGATGGGCGATCAATCTCTACGCAAGGGCTGGGGTGGGGTTGGTTTTTACTGGATACAGAGTTGATGTCGGCTCGATCAGGCCGCCATCTCAAACGCTTGCCGGTTGATCTTCTTGGATAACCTCACGACAGGCTGGCCAAACGGTGAGCCGTCACGAAGCACGGCGTAGCAGATACGTGCCATCTTGTTGGCCAGCGCACAGGCTGCCTTGTTGTGATTCGTTCGACCTTGTACCGCCAGCGCCCAGGCGCGCACCCCGCCGGGCTCCTGCCCGCGGGTCTTGGCCACCACCGCGCTGCGTAGCACGCTGCGTGCCCCGTGGGTGAGCAGCATGCGCAGGTAGCGATCTCCCTTTTTGGAAATACGTCCCAGATGACGGGTGTTACCGGAGGAGTATTCCTTCGGCGTCAGGCCAAACCAGCTGGCGAAGTGACGTGCATCCTTGAAGTGCGTCACTTTGCCGCTGGTGGCAGCGACCATGGCCGTTGAGGTCAGCAATCCAACACCGGGTATCGACAGCAGCAATTTGCAGGATTCACTTTCCTTGGCGACCTGGGTCAACTCGCGCTCAATCTGAGCAACCCGCGCTTCCATGAGACGGATCTCCTCCACTAAGAGCTTCAGGGTGCTGCGGATCATGTCAGGCACCGCCGAGTTCGGATCAGCCAGCACGCGGGCGATGTTCTCCACGCCGGTGCGGCTGCCGGCGGCGATAGCAACGCCGAATTCCCGGCAAAACCCACGCAAGGCGTTGATGCGACTGGTGCGGGTGCCCATCCACAGGCTGCGGATGCGGTGCAAGCCCTGCAAAGCCTGCTGTTCCACGCTCTTGACCTGCACCGGTGTAATGTCCGCGCAACGTGCCGCTTCGAGCAATGCTGCCGCGTCGGCGGCATCGGTTTTGTTGCGTTTGACGTATGCGCGCACGTAGGCGGCGGGCAGCAGGGTGACTTCGATGCCTAATCCCGTCAGCCAACGTGCCCAGTGATGGGCGGAGCCGCAGGCTTCCATAATGACGCGGTTAACGGTGTGGTTCTGGAACCACGCGGCAAACTGGTTGCGGCCTAAACGCGCTGTTTGTACCACGCGCCAGTCTGCATCGGCCACTGCCAGTTGAAAGACGTCCTTTGCCAAATCCACCGCAACAGTCGTAGTATTCATCTCGGACTCTCCTTGTTATTGTTTCGTTGATCCCTCACCCCAAATGATGAAGACCAACTGGCACTATGATGCCCCGCAAAAACGGGGGGAGTCCATCCCATCACTTCACCGGATCGCCCGCAAGCGGGCTTCCGGTGAGCTTGAGCGTTAGGCCTTGCGAGTTTATGCAATGGAGACAAACGAATACTTATGCGGCGTAGCCGCTCACCCGTCATCACCAGCCCATTTTTCCGATGTTATGGCGATTTCTGGGCTTCCTGCCAGTCTTCGGGAGTCATCTCACTACAGGGAAGGTGAATATGTAAGTTTGAAGGTCGATGGCGCGCGAATCTCTGCAGAGAAAGTGAATGACCATGAGTATCTGTTTCGGGGCGAAGGCTGGGTGGTTGGTGAATTGAGGGCTTTGTGCGAGGCGCTCTCAAGAGCCTTGGGGGAGAATTCAATCTCTCACAAACTAGAGG
Organism: Betaproteobacteria bacterium UBA5216; assembly: GCA_002412495.1. Taxonomy (GTDB): domain Bacteria; phylum Pseudomonadota; class Gammaproteobacteria; order Burkholderiales; family SG8-41; genus UBA5216. Next base: position 8,524 of record DHVE01000045.1, on the reverse strand, counting down.
TGTATGATCAAGACGATCAGTTGCTTCAAGAGTTTGTCTTCGATCCAACAGCCTAGCGCTTCAGTGGTTCAATGTTGGAGTTCACGAAGAACGCGATAGATGAACATGATATGGAGAGATGCAACGCGAACTGAAGAACCAGCCAATTGGAGCGCATGTAAGAATCAACGAAGCCAGGAGTGTGTTCGGTAGCTTGCCAAGTGATACACGGGTTCCATTCGGAAGGGCCGAATTGTCCGAAGTTGGGAGAGGCATATCGATATCCAAGATTTGCAGTCACAGCCACTGGCGTTTAGGGTTTGGATGCCCGGAAACCAGTACACAAAGCCAGAAAGGCTATCGGTAAATATGCGCTGTAGTTCCATAGCCGCACCTAACGAACGCATCGAGGGGACAGCCTACGGCGCACTTCGTGCGCCTCCGGCTGCCCCTCATGCTTAGCGTTAAGCGCCCCCCATCATGGCAAGCATTCCAGAACGCGACTGGCGGGTCTTTCGGGAATTGCGTAAAAACGCCCTTGAGCGTTTCTGCGAGCGCGTGCTGCGCGAGGTCGGTGACATCGCGGCTTCCCCCGAAAAGTCCTGGCATGAGCGTTATGGCGCCGTCTACAGCCTGATGATGCGCGAGGATGCTGCGTTGGCGCGCGCGTTTGATGACGCATCGCGGTCGCGCGCGTTGTTCCAGCTGGCCGCGATGCAAGCGCGCGATTTTCTCACCGCCGAGGAACTTGATCGTTTCACGCCGGAGACACGTCAACGGCTAGGTCCACTGCCCAAGTAGCGCGACGTTTCCCTGACCACATCACCATGCCCTTCACACCCTTTCACATGGGCCCCGCCCTCGCCATCAAGGCGGTGGCCGGGCGTCACTTCAGCGTGCTGGTGTTCGGCATCGCGCAGGTGGCGATGGATATCGAGCCGTTGGTCGGCATGATTCGCGGTGCCGAGGTGCTGCATGGCTGGAGCCACAGCTATGTCGGCGCGACCGCTATCGGGCTGTTGGTGATGCTGCTGGCGCCGCCGATTTGCCTGCCGATCCTGCGGCGCTGGAATCATGAGTTGCGGCATCACGGCGCGGCCTGGCTGAGTTCGCCCGAACGGATCGGGCTTCGCGAATCCGCCACCGGCGCGTTTGTGGGAACCTACAGCCATGTCGTACTGGACAGCATCATGCATTCGGACATCACGCCGTTTGCGCCGTGGTCATCGGCAAATGGCCTGCAAAGCCTCATGTCCATCAACGCACTGCACACCGCGTGCATCGTCACGGGCTTGGCGGGCATCGCGGGGTGGTTTATCTTGGCGCTTTGGCGCAAGCGCAAACAACGTCAAAACTAGCGTCCGTGGCGTCACGTAGGCCCGCTGCGCCACACCCTTAACGCCACGTCACCGACTCATCGGCTGTAACACCGGCACGTCCGCTTCTTGCGACGGCACGGCGTTGGCCGTAATCAGCATCTTCGCCACCAGATCGTAATAACCCATCAGCCCCAGCAGTTCGACAATACCGCGCTCGCCAAATTTGGCCAGCGCCGCCGCATAGGCCGCGTCGGACACGCGCTTGTCGCGATAAATCTGCGTCGCGAGATCGTACAAAATGGCTTCGTCTTCCTGCATGCCTTCAGGCCGTTTGCCGGCGGCCAGATCGGCGCCGACTTTGGGGTTGAGGCCGCCTTTTACCGCCAGGCGGTAATGGCCGCGCCAGATCCATTGTGAATCCCAATGCCGTGCGGACAGCAGGATCGCAAACTCGGTCAGTCGCGCGGGAAACTGCGTATTCCAGCGCAAATAATCCGACATGCCCGTGATGCGCTCGGCGAGCTCGGGGCTGCGCATGTAAATACGGTACGGTGGCTGACGGAAATTCGCGCCACGCGGCGGCGCGGCCACGGCATCGGCCCACTTCTTTTGTTCGGGCGTCAACTGCACGGGCTTGAGTTCGGGAAAGCGCGCCGCGCCGGATTCCTGTGCCCGCGCGCCCGGCGCCGCCACGAGCGGCAAAATCATCAGGGCGCACAGTATCGTCAACAAGCGTTTCATGGTTTGCCCTTACGTCACATCACCAGTTCCACCAGATACGGCCCGTGTTTATCCAGCCCGCGTTTAAACTGCACCGCCAGCTCATCGAGCGTGGTGGCCCGGCCGGATTCAACGCCGTACCCCTTGGCGATGGTCACCCAATCGAGCGCGGGTGAACCCAGCGTCAGCATGCTCATCGCGTTGCGGCCCGGCGTGCCGCCGCCGACATTGGCGAGCTCGTTCACCAGAATTTTGTAGGCGCGGTTGGCGAAAATGACAATGGTCACATCCAGATTTTCGCGAGCCATGGTCCACAGCGCCTGCTGCGTATACATGGCGCTGCCGTCGCCTTCGAGGGCGATCACCTTGCGATCCGGCGCGGCAATCGCCGCCCCCACCGAGGCGGCCAGCCCCCAGCCGATGGAGCCGCCCATGATGTTCATCCAGTCATGCGGACGCGCCCCCATGGTGGCGCCGGTGAACGCGCGGCCGCTGGTCACGGCTTCGTCCATCACGATGGCGTTTTCGGGAATCATCTTGTTGAAAAATGCGCCGAGGCCTTCGAGCGTGATATTGCCGGTGGGCAATGCGCCGTCGTAGGTGGGCGCGTTGGCGAGCGGCGCCGCGTCGCGCGCGCCCAGTTCACCGGCGAGCGCTTCAAGCGCGCCTTCGAGATCGGCTTCCGCACCCGCAACGGTGACGACCTCGCAACCCTCGGGCACCAGCACGCTGGGCTTGCCGGGATACGCAAAAAACGACACCGGCAGTTTCGCGCCGACCAAGACGAGTTGCCGCGTGTCTTTCAGCACGGCGAGCGCGTTGTCCACCACGAACGGCAGTTGCCGCACCGGCGCGCGCCCCGCGCCGCGCTCGATGCGCGCGTTGTTGAATTCACTCATCAGCCCGCAGCCGGTTTTGGCGGCGATGCGCCCGGCACATTCCAGCGCCTTGCCACGCAGCGCGGCATTGCCAAGCAGCAGCATCGACGACGAACCTTTTTTCAGCGCGCGCACGCCATCGGCAATTGCTGCCTGCGGCACAGCCGCGCGCGGCGCGGGTTCGGCCACCGGCGCCGGCCCATCCGCCTCGCCCCACGCCGTATCGGCGGGCAATATCAGCGTGGCGATTTGTCCCGGCGCGGTGCGCGCGGCTTGTATTGCCAGCGCGCCGTCGCCCGCGATGGTTTTCGACCAATGCGACGTTTTCACCCAATCAGACATCGGGCGCGCGACGCCTTCAATGTCCGCGGTGAGCGGCGCGTCATACTTGATGTGATAACCCGCGTGCTCGCCCACCACATTGACGATGCCGGAGCGCGCTTTTTTGGCGTTGTGCAAATTCGCCAACCCGTTGCCGAGGCCCGGCCCCAGATGCAACAACGTTGCCGCCGGTTTGCCCGCCACGCGGTAGTAACCATCCGCCGCGCCGGTGACCACGCCTTCAAACAAACCGAGAATGCAGCGCACACCCTCCACGCGATCAAGCGCCGACACAAAATGCATTTCGGAAGTGCCGGGATTGGCGAAACACACATTCACATCGCCGTTCAGCAGCGTGCGTACCAGACTTTCAGCGCCGTTCATTATTTTCCTTTAAAAAACATATGGTTATGTTACATCGCGGCTATTCAGCGCGGAACGCAAAAACAACCTCGCCGCAAAGACGCAAAGGAAACGCAAAGAAATTCTTTTCTTTGCGGAGGCTCTTTGCGCCTTTGCACCTTTGCACCTTTGCGGTGAAGATTTTCAGAGCGGCTGAACAGTCACGTTATTTTTATCGTCTGCACCACACCTGCCGCGACGCGAGCGACTGACAGGTCGGCGCCTTGCGCTGCTCCGCCGTCACCACGCGCACGGGCGCGTCCGATTGCAGGCGGCTCCACTCGTTGCGCCACGATGAATACGGATGATTCGCGGTGCGGCCTTTCAGCTCCTGCGCTTCCCACAGATCTTTCACGTTGAAACCGAAGCGCGGCGTCAGCTCCTTGCGCTGCCCGGCGGGGCGAATTTCGTAGTCGAGATTGTCCAGTATCAGCGGCTCGTCGCCCGGCGTCGGGTAATACGCCAGCACCATGTGCGCGCCATTGACGCCACCGCTGTTGTATTGCGCGTACATGATGTGCAGCTTGCTGTCGGGCACGCCGAGCGCACGCAGTGCAAAATATTTGGCGATGGCGTAATCCTCGCAATCGCCGCCGCCGTTGGCAAGAAACTCCACCGGCTTGGCCCAGTAATCTTCCATGCACCACTGCAGGGGATCGCACACAAACAGCGTTTCGGCCACGTAATCGTTCACCAGCTTCAGGCGCGCCGGCTCCGGCAGCTCGCGATTCGCCGGCGTTTCGAGCATGGTTTTCCAGCCGCCGAGACGGCGCTGAATATCGCGCCGCCAGGCATCGTTGTTGCCCGCCACCGCATCCATCAGGCGCTGAATCTCGGCGTCATCCACATGCACCAGGTCCGCCGCCGGCAACCCGGTGAAAAACACCACGCTCATCAGGAACAGCAGTGATTGTCGCAAACGTCGCATAGCCCCTCCCTCTCTTGCCATGATTGGATGTACTGCGAAAGTCTACCGCGAATGCCCCGGCCCGGTTCGTTAGTCCGCTTTTGCGCCCGACGCCCTGACCACCTTTTCCCACTTGGCATTTTCGATTTTCAGAAATTCAGCCACCGCATCCGGCGAACTCGCCACCACATCCGTTCCCATGCCCGCGTAACGCTCTTTGATTTCCACCGACTGCAAGGCCCGGGCGGATTCGGCATACACGCGCGCGAGACGGTCTTTGGGCAACTTCGGCGGCGCGGACAACACAAACCACAGGTCGGCGTCGTAACCGGCAATGCCCGCCTCGGCGATGGTGGGCACATCGGGCAGCACCGCCGCGCGCTTTTTGCCCGACACGCCCAGCGCGCGCACGCGCCCCTGCTTGATAAACGGCAGCGCCGGCGGTGGCACGTCAAACAACATGTGTATCTGGCCGCCGATCATGTCCGGATACACCAGCGCCGTGCCTTTGTAGGGCACGTGCACGATGTTGATACCCGCGAGCATTTTCAGAAGCTCGCCCGACAAATGAAACTGCGTGCCGATGCCCGAACTGCCAAAATTGAGTTTGCCCGGCTGCGCCTTCGCCATCGCGATCAACTCCTTCAGCGATTTGGCGGGCACTTGTGCGCCGACCATCAGCAACGTGGGCGACGTCGCCATCTGCGTTACGTGCGTGAAATCCGCCACCGGATCGTATGGCTTGTTGGTGTAAAGATGCGGCCCGATCGCATGCGTGCTGCTGGTGCCCATGATCAGCGTATATCCGTCCGGCGACGCGCTGGTGATCAGGCGCGTTCCGATGGTGCCGCCCGCGCCGGGCCGGTTATCCACAATCACGTTCTGGCTGATTTGCTCGGCCAGCTTCAGCGCAAAATGCCGCGCGAGGATGTCGGTTGCCCCGCCAGGCGGAAACGCCACCACCAGTCGCACCGGTTTGGACGGAAACGTTTCAGCCGCCCGCGAAATGGCCGCTCCCTGCGGCAGCAGCACGGCCAGCATTGCGATCACGACAAATTTCCTCATGGCATTACTCGCTAAAAAACGGATTTGTTTAATCGACCAGTTTGCGCATCACCGCATACAACTTCGACTTCGCCTCGAACCCCACGCCGGGTATATCCGGCAGGGTGACATAACCATCAACCACCGGCGTGTTATCCGCAAAACCACCAAACGGCTGAAACACATCCGGATACGATTCATTGCCGCCCAGCCCCAGCCCCGCCGCGATGTTGAGCGACATCTGATGCCCGCCGTGCGGGCAACAGCGGCGCGGAGACCAGCCGTTTTCTTTGAGCATGGCCAGCGTGCGCAGATATTCCACGCAGCCATACGACAACGCGCAATCGAATTGCAGCCAGTCGCGATCAGAACGCATGCCGCCGTGGCGAATGAGGTTGCGTGCATCCTGCATTGAAAACAGATTTTCGCCCGTGGCCATGGGGTGTTTGTAGTGCTGCGCCAGTTCCGCCTGCAAGGCGTAATCAAGCGGATCGCCCGCCTCTTCGTACCAGAACAAACCGTAAGGCTCCAGCGCCTTTGCGTATTCAATGGCGGTTTTCAGATCGAAGCGTCCGTTGGCATCCACCGCGAGATTTTTACCGCTACCCACCACCTTGATCACCGCCTCGATGCGCTTTAAATCATCAGCCAGCGAATCACCGCCGATTTTCATTTTCACCACCGAATAGCCGAGGCCGAGATATTTTTTCATCTCGTCCTGCAAGGCCGTCAAATCCTTGCCGGGGTAGTAATAACCGCCCGCCGCGTAAACAAACACCTTGTCATCGACCTTGCCGCCGTTGTAACGCTCGGCAAGCAAGCGATACAACGGCTTGCGCGCAATTTTTGCCACCGCGTCCCACACTGCCATATCGACAGTGCCGATGGCCACCGAACGCTCGCCATGACCACCCGGCTTTTCATTCGCGAACATCGTCGCCCAGATGCGATGCGGATCCAGATTATCGCCCGCGTCGTTCATCAACGATTTTGGATCGGCCTCCATGATGCGCGGCACAAAGCGCTCGGCGAGCAATCCGCGCTGCGCGTAACGGCCATTGGAGTTAAAGCCGTAACCGACCACCGGCTTGCCGTCGCGGATAACATCCGTAACAACGGCAACCACGCTCGCGTTCATCTTGGAAAAATCGATGTACGCATTGCGGATTTCAGAGGCGATGGGAACGGCGGCGGAGTGGATGGCGGTGATGCGCATGAGTGGGCTTTCAATACGGGAAGCAGCGAAGTTTAGCCCGTGACGCGCGTGCTGACCACTACTGACAGCGGATTTGGGTGGAAGACTGGCTGATGTGCTTGGCCGCATCACGGCGGGTTTTGGCGTACACGCCCCGTCTGGCTTTGTCCGCACGGTAAATTCATTACGGCGAGGTGCTGGCTGTCGATTTACATGATCGTTATGTAATCAATCCTCCACCACAGGCAATGCGCTTGCCATTGATTGAAAACGCCGGAAAGCCGATCAGTAAGCTACTTCGCCAACCCCAACTCGCTCATCACCGTTTTAGCGAGCGCATATTCCCCGTCAAGATATTTGCCGAACTCGCGGCTGCGCAGGTACTGGCGCACGACATCGCCTTCATCGAGGCCTTTTTTCCATTCCGGCGTCTCGCTGACTTTTTCCAGCGCGTCGTCCCAGAACGCAATCTGCGTCGGCGTCAATCCGCGCGGCGCCACAAAGCCGCGCCATGCCGCGATGCCGGCGGTGTTGATGCCCTGCTCCTTGAACGTGGGCACACTGGCGAGCGCGCCGGTCATGCGTTGCGCGGCGGCGATGCCGAGTATGCGCGCCTGCCCCGATTGCAGCAGCGGCAGCACCGACCCGGCCGACGACACCATCACGTCCACGTGGCCGCCGAGCATGGCTGTCACCGATTCGCCGCTGCCCTTGAACACCACCACTTTCATGCGGCGAGGATCAACCCCGGCGGCACGCACCGCCGAGGCCGCGGTGAGATGCGGCTGGCCGCCCCGCGCGGGCATGGCAAATGAAACCGAATCCGGATCGGCCTTCAGCCGCTCGGCCAGGTCGTTCATGTTTTTAAGCGGTGACGCGCCGCGCACCGCGAGCACGCTGCTTTCGATTACGAGCAGCGCCAGCGGCGTGAAATCCGTGTAGCGCAGCTTGCTGATGCCGTTCAGTTCATTGGTGAACATCGCCGGGTTGGCGAGCAGCACGTAGTGTGCGTCACCCGCGTGCTGCGTCATGTGCAGCGCCGCCAGTGTTTGATTGCCGCCGGTGCGGTTCATCACCGTCGCGGGCACGGTCAAGAGTTTTCGGCCCTGCAGAATTCTTTGCGCAAGCCGGGTAATGCGGTCGCTGTTGCCGCCGGCGGTGGCCACGGTAAACTCCACCGGCTTGTCCGGGCGCCATGCGGGTTGTGTCTGCGACTGGCTTTGCCCCAGCACCACCGGCGCGAACGACCATGCCATAAGCCATACCGTGGCTGGCTTCCACACGTAGCAGTCTACCCATCGCATGCGTGCGCCCCTCGAATAATGCGCTAATTCGCCGAGATACCCGCGGCCTTGATCACCTTGGCCCACTTGGTGAATTCGGATTTCATGTACGCACCGAATTCCTGCGAGCTGCTGGTGCGCACATCAAGCCCCTGATTCGTCAGCGCCTGCCGCACATCTGCCGCGTTCAGCGCCCGCGTAAGCTCGGCGTGATAGCGGCTGATAATGGCCGCCGGGGTGTTTGCCACGGTGACAAACCCATACCAGTTATCGGCCTCGTAGCCGGGCAGGCCGGTCTCGGCCACCGTGGGCAAATCCGGCAGCGCGGCGGAGCGGCGCGCAGTGGTCACCGCCAGCGCGCGTATCTTGCCGGCCTTGGCTTGGGGCACCGCCGTAGCCGCCGATGAAAACACCACCTGAACCTGCCCGGCGATCAGATCCACCATCGCCGGGGCGCCGCCTTTGTACGGCACATG
>DHVE01000131.1 GCA_002412495.1 Betaproteobacteria bacterium UBA5216 | reverse complement strand
AGAGGCTTCTTCCTATCCCGATTAGAGATCATGACTATGGCGCGGATCGCAGCAACGCTCGTCCTGGTGCCGATCGGACTGGTCGTGTTGTTCTCCGGAACATTCGAAACCCTGATGGATCGCGATATAGTCGTAGACATACTCGTTGCAACTATGATTTGCACTGGAACCTACGGAGTCGTTTCATTTGTCCTTGCACGGATTCTGGCAGGTCGTCCTCGACCCATTTCAACGGATGTCTTTGCGCTGATACTTTTGGTAATTTGGATTCCGTGTCTTTTTATTGGAATAGAGATTGCGTCGTTGATCCCATTAGTGTGGGGACATGCCGGTGAAATGTTTCTTGTCCCGTTTTTTGGTGCGAGTCCCGCAATACTTGTGTGGGGATTAGCGACATACAAACATGCGCTGATCTCTAACCAACCAATGGGCCCTGACGCGAGCAAAAGCGGCGCGTGCGGGTCATCGTAATCGTTACGCGCGTAACCAAGGCCCGGAAATATCCGGTATTCATTTTCCCGAGCCGGTAAAGCAGTCACGCCACCAAGCCGAAGTAGATCGGCCGTCTGATTTGACGCTAACGGGCTGAACCACTTTTTACGTACGAGCGAACTTATTTCAGTCGATTCTGGCGCCCGATCGCCGAACGGTGTCCGCCCATTTGGCGCGCTCGCGTTTCACTAGATCGACAAACTGTTCGGTGGAACCCGTCGCGCACGCGCCGCCGATGCCAGCGATTCTTGCCGCCAGCGCGGGTGATGCACACGCGCGCTGAATTTCTGCATTGAGCCTTGCCACGATGAACATGGGCAGGCCTTCGGGCGCGATCATGCCCGTCCAGGTGCTGACTTCGTAGCCGGGCACGCCGGCTTCAGCGATGGTGGGAAGTTCTGGCAACACGGTTGAACGCACGCCCCCGGTGACTGCCAGCCCGCGCACCCGGCCCGCTTTAACATGCGGCAGTATCGATCCGACGTTATCGACGATCAGATGCACCTGTCCGCCGATCATGTCGGTAATCGCCTGAGGAATCGCTTTGTAGGGAACGTGTACGATCTGCGTGCCGGTCATGAGCTTGAACATCTCCATGCTGAGATGCGTGATGCTGCCGTTACCCGCGGAACCGAACGACAACTTGCCGGGATTGCTTCTCGCGTAGGCAATCAATTCCTGCACCGACTGGACTGGCAGCGCCAATCCCGCCGCGAGCAGATTTTGCCCGGTGGTGAATTGTCCGATCGGTTGTATATCGCGATTGACGTCGTAGGGTAAATTCGGCACGAGCGCTGGTCCGATGGCCAGATAGGCCAGATTGGCAAAGCCCAGCGTATACCCGTCCGCCCGCGCTTTCACGAGCAGTTGCATGCCGATAACGCCACCGGAACTCGCACGATTGTCGACAACGAACGGCTGCTTCATCTGGCTTGCGAGTTCCGTCGCCAAATGCCGCGCATAAATGTCAGCGCCACCGCCGGCAGCGGAGGGCACGATAAATCGTATCGGCTTGTCAGGGTAAGTGCCCGGTCTGGCTGCCTCCTTGGGCGGCGACGCCTTCTGGTCTCTTACGGGAAAACTTTCCCGGGTTTGTGCGTGCCCATTCAGCAGGGACAGCACTGTCACCGCGATCACCGCTAACACTTTGGGTGTGGTTTCATTAGGCAACCGAGGCTCTCCGTCTACCTGATGGTTTTTCTGTCTGTTCCATTCACATTTGTCGAATTCGCGCCTCAATCAATACTCGCCCCCGAGCTCTTGACCAGCTTGGCCCACTTCAGGATGTCTGCCTTGAGGTAAGCTGCAAACTGTTCGGGTGTGCTGGTGCCGATTTCGAAGCCCTGACCGTAGAGCCGATCCTTGACGTCCTGCAACTGCAATATCTTTACGGTTTCGGTGTGCAGTTTGTTGACGATGTCCCGTGATGTACCGGCCGGCACCAGTAGGCCTTGCCAGTTTTCCACTTCGTAGCCCGGCAGGCCGGATTCCGCGATGGTCGGCACGTCGGGTGCGAAGATGGAACGCTTCGCGCTGCTCACGCCCAAGGCATTTAACCGGCCGGCCTTGACGTGTTGTATCACCGCGGGCAACGCGGCGATGCCGAGCGGCACCTGATTGCCGAGCAGTTCGGTCACCACGGGCGCCGCGCCTTTGTAGGGCACGTGCTGGATTTTGATGCCCGCCATGGCGTTGACCAATTCGCCGGCCAGATGCGCGGGCGTGCCATTGCCGGCCGAGGCAAAACTCAATGTGCTTTGCCCGGTTTTGGCGCGGGCGATCAGTTCCTTGAGTGATTTGATGGCGGTCGCGGGGTGTGCGGCCAGTATCAGTGTGGACGATGCGATGGCCGTCACCGGTGCAAAGTCTTTTACGGTGTCGTACGGCATTTTGCGGTAGAGACTCGGGTTGATGGTGAGCGGACCGACATAGCCCATCAGCAGCGTGTAACCGTCGGGTGCGGCCTTGGCTGCCAGATCAGAGCCGATGTTGCCACCCGCGCCGGAACGGTTGTCGATGACGACCTGTTGCCCCCAGTGCTCGCTGAGTTTATGGCCGATGGCGCGGGCCAGTACATCGGAAGGGCCGCCCGCGGGAAACGGAACGATCCAGCGTATGGCTTTGTTGGGGTATGGATTTGGGCTTTGCGCGCTTGCGGTGGCGCTGATCAACGCGGCGGCAATACAGAACACGACACGATGCAATAAAAGGCCCACCTGGCGACTCCTTCGGATTTACGTTGACGATCAATCGAAAAAATTTCTCCGCAGCGCGAGATTATAATGGCGTGAAAACAGAGCCAAGTAATTATATTATGGTAACTATATGTTTATAAAGACATTTTTAATCGCGCTGGGAATGCTTGCCTTGCCACCCGCGCTGCATGCGCAGACGGATTGGCCGGTACGTCCGCTGCGCATCATCGTGGCTTTTGCGGCGGGCTCGTTTACCGACGTGGCTGCGCGAGCGGTCGGCCGCGAGTTGACCGAGCAGTTGGGGCAACAGGTAATCGTCGAAAATCGTCTCGGCGCGGGCGGCACGCTCGGCACCAACGCCGCGGCAAAAGCAACGCCGGATGGCTATACGTTGCTGCTCTACGACAACTCGTTCGCAATTTGGCCGAAGCTGTATCCGAAGCTGCCGTTCGATCCGGTAAAGGATTTCACGCAGGTGAGTCTGGTCGCCGAGTCGCCGTCGATGCTGGTGGCGCGTTCGGGGCTTGCCGCGAAAAATTTGCGCGAATTGGTGGAGTTGGCGCGCGCCAAACCAGGTGAGTTGACATTCGGCACGGCGGGGCAGGGATCGACCGCGCATCTGGCGTCGGAATGGTTTTTGGGTATCGCCGGCGTCAAGATGACGCATGTGCCATACAAGGGCGTGGCGCTGGCCATTGCCGAGGTGGTGGCCGGGCGCATCGATGTGTCGATCGCGGGGCTGGCCAGCGGCATGGCGCAGGTACGCGCGGGGCGCGTGAACGGATTGGCGGTGACCGGCAAGGAACGCAGCGCCGTTCTGCCGGAGGTGCCGACGTTTACCGAAGCGGGATTTCCGGCGTATCGCATGATTCATTTCTGGGCGATTGCCGTGCCCACGGCGACGCCGCCGAGATTGGTTACGCGCTTGAATGCCGAAGTGGCCCGCGCGCTGGAAAAGCCCCGCCTGAAAGAACTGTTCGTGAGTCAGGGCGCGATTGCCGTGCCGAGTTCGGCGGCGGAGCTGTCGCGCCGCATCAACGACGACATAAAAACGTGGAGTGATTTGATCGTGAAAAACGGCATCAAGGTGGAATGAAATGATAGAACGCCATGTTGAAATAAAAACGTCCGACGGGACGATGGAAACGTTTGTTGTTCACCCCGGCGACGGCGGGCCGTTCCCCGCCGTGGTGCTCTACATGGACGTGTGGGGCATACGTGAAGAATTGCGCGACATCGCGCGCCGCATCGCCACGGTGGGCTACTACTGCGTACTGCCCGATCTTTATTACCGGCAAGGCAAGGTGCGCACCGAATTTCGCGACGCCAACAACCGCATGATCTCGATGGACCGGTTGACCGAGCCGCAGCGGCAGATCGCGCTGACACCGCTCGGGAAACTCACCGACGACATGGTGATCGCGGATACGGGGGCGCTGCTCGCGTTTTTTGAACGCGGCGAGCCGGTACGGCCCCGCGCC
>DHVE01000051.1 GCA_002412495.1 Betaproteobacteria bacterium UBA5216 | reverse complement strand
TACCTGGATTGGAAAATACTCCCACCACCATCCCCAGCCCAAGGCCGCCTTACTGCTTAAACACCACCGGCGCCAGCGTGTTCTGGTCGATCATCACGTCGATCAATGCGGGCTTGCCGCTGGCCAGTGCACGCTGGATCGCGCCTTCGAGATCGCCCGGTTTGGTAACACGCTCGCCGTAGCCGCCAAACACCTTGGCCAGATCGCCGAAGTTGGGGTTTTTGTAATCCACCGCGAAAAAACGTCCGCCGAAATGTTCGTTCTGGAACGCGCGTTCGTTGCCGAGGCCCTCGTCGTTGAACACGATATGCACCACGGGGATGTTTTCGCGCACCGCCGTTTCGAGTTCGCCGATGTTGCACATGATGCCCATGTCGCCCGACGCCGAGATCACCGGACGATCCGGACAAGCCAGCTTCGCGCCGAGCGCGATCGGGAACGAGCCACCCACCGACGCCCAGTCGTCAATGCACATGAACGTAAACGGCTCGTAGCTTTTGAAGTAGCTGCGCACGTGTTTACCGCCATTGCCGGCATCAACCACGCAGATGCCGTTTTTCGGCAGCACCTTGCGAATCACGTGAGCCACCCATTGCGATTGAATTGGCACCGCATCGGGTTTTAACACGCCGTTCAGCTCGGCCTCGAAATCGGCGCGCGCCTTGGCGACATCCACCCAGGGCTTGCGTGCGCTCGATTTGGCCGCGCGCTCCGCGAGACCCTTGATGAAACTCGCGGAAGAACCCGCGACGCCCATTTCCACCGGGAACACGATGCCGATCTGGCCAGGCGCGCTGGTGTGGTGGATGATCTTCGCGCTCTCGCTAATCACGCCGTATTTGTACATGGTCGAAAACACGTCGAAGTGCGACCCCACGGCGATGATGACATCGGCCTTGGGCGCATTCTTGTTCGCACTGCTGAATCCATTGCGGCCCAGTGGCCCCAACGCCAGCGGGTGCGTGGACGGGAATCCATCGGGCGAGTACTGCAACACCGCCACCGGAATGCCCGTGGCCGTGGCAAGTTTTTCCATCTCGCCGATGACCTTTTCTTTCATCACACCGCGGCCCACCACGAACAGCGGGCGCTCGGCCTTGGCTATCAAGGCCCACGCCGCGTCGAGTTGCCCCGGATCCGACACCGCCGGCACAGTGGCGCGGTAGGCGGCAGGCGAAATCGCCTCGGGCTTTACTTGTTGCAGCATCACTTCGTTGGGCGCTTCGAGATGCGTCGGCCCCTGCGGTTCGGTCAACGCCACGCGAAAAGCCTTGCGCACCATTTCCTGAATGCGTTCCGGGTACGGAATGCTGTAGGCCCACTTGGTAATCGGCCGCATGAACGGAATCTGGTCGAGATCCTGCGTGGCATCACGCTCGCGCATTTCACTTTCCTGCACGCCGCAGATGCTGATCAGCGGCACGTTGCCCTTGTTGGCGGCGGCTATGGCCGTGACCAGGTTGGTCACGCCAGGGCCTTCGGTCGCCGTCACGACCGCAGGCGCGTTACGTGCGCGCGCAAAGCCTAGCGCCATGAACGCGGCGCCCTGTTCGTGGCGCGTGAGAATAAAACGTATCTGCGGCGTTTCGCGCAGCGCATCCAGGAACGCCAGGTTTTGTGTACCCGGGATGCCGAACACGTGATCAATACCTTCGCGCAGCAGCCCATCCACCAATGCGCGTGAACCCGTGATCGTGCCAACTTTCTTTTCGGTGCCGTCCATGTGAATCTTCCTTGTTGCTATAAATTATTCAATAAAAACAATTAGTTAAATATTTATATCGTTACATACAATCGGCGTTACCGCAAATGCTTGTTGAAAAAATCAACCGTGCGCTGCCATGACAACTTGGCCGCGGCTTCGTCGTAGCGCGGCGTGGTGTCATTGTGAAAGCCATGCTGCGTTTTCGGATAACTGAAATATTCGTAGCGCACCTTGTTGGCTTTAAGCGCCTCTTCGTACGCGGGCCAGCCATCGTTGATACGCTGATCATCGGACGCGTTATGAATCATCATCGCGGCTTTGATCTTGGCTACATCGCTCGCCGCAGGTTGCACGCCATAGTACGCCGCGCCGGCCGCAAGGTCGGGCAATCGCGTCGCCAGCAAATTAACGATGCCGCCGCCAAAGCAAAAACCAACCGTGCCGATCTTGCCCGTGCAGTCGGGCCGGGCTTTCAGCACGCCGACGCCGGTGACCAGATCCTCGATGCGTTTTTTGGTGTCCTGCTTGGCAAACAAATCGCGGCCCTTGTCTTCATCACCGGGATACCCCCCCACCGGGAACAGGGCATCGGGCGCGAACGCCACAAAGTTCAGCAGCGCCAGACGGCGCACCACGTCTTCGATGTACGGGTTCAGCCCGCGATTCTCATGCACCACGTAAACGCCCGGCAGCTTGCCCGTGGCGTTGGCCGGCTTGGCGAAATAGCCGCGCATCTTGCCGTGCCCCTGCGGCGAATCGTAATCAATGAATTCGGTCTTGATCCGCGGATCGTCTTTCTTGACCTGCTGCGCCCACGCGAAATTGGGTTGCAAATTCTGCAGCATGACCGCCGCCGTCATGCCGCCCGCCGCGAATTTCGCGGCCTCGTCCAAAAACTCGCGGCGCGTCCGGGTGCCATGCACGTAGCCGTCGAACAGTCTGAGAACTTCCGGCGGAAAATCACTGGCTTTCATGCGATCCATTGGAGAGGCTCCTTTCAATGAAATAATCGAGTACCACGGGCAAGTCAAATCATGGGTGCAACAGCTTCCGTCAGCGTCCTGCCGCAGTCAAGTACGTGTCTGCATTGCGGGCCATGATCCCAAAAAACCCCCGCAAGTGTGGCAAAATCATTTTACAGGGGGCATCCAATGGTCGTCGACACCAGAGAGCACGACATCGTTGTCGTGGGTTGTGGCATAGCAGGACTTTCCGCGGCAGTGGCCGCGCAAGAGCAAGGCGCGCGCGTCGTGGTGCTGGAACGCGCGCCTCTTGAAGAACGCGGTGGCAACACGCGCTACACACCCGCGCGGCTGCGCATGAAAAGCGCCACCGAGCTCTCCGACGATATTGTCGATTACTTCGCCGCCAATGCAGGCGGTTATCTCGACCCCTCGCTGGTGCATCTCACTTCCGAAGATTCGAAAAACTGGCCCGCCATCGTACGTGCCATGAGTTTTATAGACCCCGAGGTGGTATCCACGTTCGTCGACGAAGCCCCCAAGGCGCTGGCATGGCTTGGCCATTACGGCATCAAGATCGAAGCGGTGCCGATTCCGTTTCAAACCGTGCAGCCGCGTTTCTCTCCCAGCGGCGGTGGTTTGGCGATGATCGAGGCGCTGGCGGAAGCCTTCGAACGCAAGGGCGGTCGCATTGTTTACGACACCGCCGCGCTTAATCTCGTGCAGAACGGCGCGGGGGATGTCATAGGCGTACAAGCCATCGGCCCCCGCAACCAGCGGACCGAATTTCGCGGACGCGCCGTGATACTCGCCTGCGGTGGTTTTCAGGGCAATGCGGAAATGCTGACCCGCTACATCGGTCCCAAGGCGCTCAACCTGCGCGTGGTCGCGCGCGGTTCGCACTATAATCAAGGCGAAGGCATCCGCATGGCGCTTAATATCGGCGCCGCGCCCTGTGGAGATTACGGCAATTGGCACGCATCGCCGATGGATCCGCGCTCGGCGCAACCGGAGCCGCAGATCGAAATTTACGCCTATGGCATCCTGGTCAATCGACACGGACAACGCTTTCTTGACGAAGCGCCGGGTTCCATAGACGCGCACCGCGAGCGCATTGCGCGCGAAATATTCCTCGAACCCGACGGCATTGGCTACGCAATCATCGATGCAAAGATCGACGATATTCCCTACCGCCAAAAATTGCTGCGCACCGAAGTACCGCCGATCACCGCGCCGACCCTGGCCGGTCTCGCGGCCAAACTGAATATCCCGTCCGACGCGCTGGAACGCACGGTAACCGAGTTTAATCAGGGCTGCGGCACCGGTGAATTCACGCCGCTCAAACTGGACGGACTCCGCACGCACGGCGTTACGCCGCCCAAATCCCACTGGGCGCGCCCCATCGTGCAGCCGCCGTTCACGGCCTATCCGATCATCAGCGCGATTGTGTTCACCTTTGGCGGCATCAAGGTCAATAGCCGCGCCCAGGTTCTCAATATTCAGGGCGACGTAATTCCCGGTCTCTATGCGGCGGGGGAAACCATGGGCACCTATTACAAGTCGTACGTTGGCGCGACTTCCGTACTTAAGGGCATGACCTTCGGGCGCATCGCCGGCAGGGACGCCGCTTCACGGCCAAGCGCGCAATAATGACGCGAGAAGCCCATCCGCGAGTCATCCGCGAGAAAGGATTTCGATGAACAACACAGGTCACGCGATGAAACGGCTCGCAATCATTGTCATGGGCATGACGGGTTTGTCGTCCGGGATAAGCGCGGCGCAGTCGCCCGATACCGCGGCCAGTTACCCGGCGCGGCCAATACGCCTGATCGTGCCGTGGGTGGCGGGCGGCGGCACCGATATCGTGACACGCTTCGTATCGGTCAAACTGGCCGAAAATCTTGGGCAGCCCATCGTGGTGGATAACCGGCCGGGCGCCAACGGCATTATCGGCGCGGATCTCGCGGCCAAGGCACCGCCGGATGGCTATACCATTGTGCTTCACTCCATCGAGCACTTCATCAATGCCAGCGTGTACTCCAAGCTGCCCTACGACACCGTGGGCGATATCACAGCGCTCAGTCTGATTGGCAAACATGCGCTGGTGCTGATCGTGGCGCCCGGTTCACCCGGAAAGACGGTCGCTGAATTGGTCGCGCTCGCAAAATCCAAACCGGGTCAGGTCAACTTTGGATCGTGGGGCACGGCCAGCCTTTCACACCTGTCCGGGGAAATGCTGCGCAACGAAGCAAAGGTCGCGATGACCCATGTTCCTTACAAGGGTGCGCCACAAGCCGCGCTGGATGTCATGTCGGGCCGCATCACCTACATGTTCACCACCTCGCCGACCAGCCTGCCCTCCATTCGCGCCGGCAAGGCGATGGCACTCGCGGCAACCAGCGCCAAGCGGCTGCCATACCTGCCCAATGTGCCGACCA
>DHVE01000006.1:92044-92534 GCA_002412495.1 Betaproteobacteria bacterium UBA5216 | reverse complement strand
GCCATCGCGTGGCGGCGGGTGTCGGTTTCGCCCTGCTGGCAGGCTTGTCGGAGGGCGCGGCGAATATCGCCGCGCCGCCACTGCTGATGTATTTGCTGTCGCTGAACCTTGATCGCATGATGTTCGTGCAAGCGCTGAATCTTTGTTTCACCGTCGGCAAACCCACGCAAATGGTGATACTCACGCTGGACGGGGGCGTCACCTGGACGCAATGGGCCATGACCCTGCCGTTCGCCGTCATCGCCATCGGCACGACGATCTTCGGCATCCGCAATCGCGAGCGGATTGACGCACAATCCTATCGCCGATGGCTGTTGCGGTTGTTGTTTGTCATTGCATTGGTGCTGGTCATACAATATGCCTTCAGCGTGCGGTAGTGGCGCTGTTGTGCCGCTAATCAAGGAGAATGACATGAATCGGAAAATGGCGTTCCTGGCGTCACTAACGGCGGTCGTCGTCATGGCGCTCGCGCCGGTAACGCGCGCGGCGG
>DHVE01000006.1:91254-91727 GCA_002412495.1 Betaproteobacteria bacterium UBA5216 | reverse complement strand
CCGCCGCTGCGGCGCAACCATCCACGGATCGCGTGATCTCGCACGCCGACCTGAAAAAAATACTCGCCCAGCCGGATGGCGCAGTCATTCTCGATTTGCGGCGCAACGCCGATTACGACAAGGACACGCTCACCATGCCGGCCTCGCGCCGCTTTAATCCCGACAAAATCGCCGATTGGAGCGGCGCATTGCCGAAGGACAAGGAAATTCTGGTGTTCTGCGCGCATGGCCGCTCGATCAGCGATGCCTCGGTAAATTACCTCACCAAAAACGGCTACAAGGCGCGACTGGTCGCCGGCGGATTCGACACATGGAAGGCCGCCGGTGGCGCCACCGTGCCGAAAGCGCAATAGCCCCGCCAAGACAACAACCCAAAAACAACAAGGGCCATGGTGAACATGGCCCTTGTTGTTTGCCGCGCTGAAACGGCTACTTCAATATTTTTTGCAGCTCGCCGCTTTGATACATCTCGG
>DHVE01000006.1:51588-90918 GCA_002412495.1 Betaproteobacteria bacterium UBA5216 | reverse complement strand
AGCTGCGGAATCGTCGGCCAGTTGGAAAACTCCTTGATACCCTGGCGGATTTCAGGATTTTCCAGCACGTTGCACGATGCGATTTCCGCAACGCCGCACTGGCGAAGAATATTGACCGCATTCGCCGAAAAGCCGCATTGCGGGAAATCCGGCGAGCCTTTCATGTACAACATGACTTTGTTTTTGCTGATCTGCGCTTTGATATCGTCTTGAATACTCATAAGTTTTCCTCGATTAATCCATTACCTGACAAATCTTATCGGGTATAAGTTTAGCGGCCTGCGGGGTGTCGCGTCAAGGTACGTTACCGGGGTTCGCCGGTTACTGGCTCACTCCGCCTTCGCGCCCGACACTTTGACAATTGCAGCCCATTTTTTTATGTCCTCACGCACAAAGCTGGCGAGCTCGGCCTGCGGCTTGATGGCGGCCTCCGCGCCCAGCACCGCAAGACGTTTGGCGACTTCCGGTGATTTGAAGTGCGCAGTAATTTCCGTGTACAGCCGGTTCAACATGGGTTCCGCGACACCCGCCGGCGCAAACACGCCATACCACGACGTCACATCGTAGCCAGGCAAGCCGGTATCGCCCACCGTCGGCACGTCCGGCAACAGCGGCGAGCGCCGTGCGCTGGTTACCGCCAACGCGCGTAGCTTGCCCGCGTTGACCATCGGCAAAGCAGCGGGAAATCCCATCGAGGCAATCTGCACATGCCCGGCGACGAGATCACTGACGATCTGGCCAGTGCCCTTGTATGAAATCAACACGATCTTCACGCCCGCCTGACTGTTGAGCAACTCCATGGCGAGATGATTGGGCGAGGCGTGCGTGCCGCCGTAATTCAATTGTCCGGGGCGCGCCTTGGCGAGCGCGATAAGTTCCTTGATCGATTTCACCGGCAGCGACGGATGCACAATGATCACGCTCGGAAACACGGCAAGGTTCGCCACCGGCGTCAGATCGCGCGCGAAATCGTAGTTCAATTTGCTAAAGAGACTCATGCCGATGGTGTGCGGCACGCCGCCCAGCAGCAGCGTGTGGCCGTCGGGTTCGGCCTTGGCAACATATTCCGCGCCGATGTTGCCGCCGCCGCCGACACGATTTTCCACCACGGCGGCTTGCCCCAAGCGTTCGGTCAGCCGCTGCGCGGTCATGCGCCCGAGAATATCCGTCGCCCCGCCCGGCGGAAACGTCACCACCACGCGCAAAGTGCGATTGGGGTAGGCCTGTCCCGAGCCTGCCGAAGTGGTTTGCGCCATTGCCACACTGGCCACGCCGGGCACCAGCCATGCAATGGCAACAAAATGAATGGAGCGAAACATGGCGGCCTCCTTCAGACGGTTCGTGTCCCGTGGATTATAGCGACGGCGCGCACCCACCGCTCACACGTTCGATACCAGCCAGATCGTGCCACGACTGCACGTCATTGAATCCGGCGCACGACAACAGTTCACGGCACCGCGGCGCCTGATCGTGGCCGTGCTCGAACAACAACCAGCCCCCCGGCGTGAGGTGCGCGCGCGCGCCGGCGACAATACACCGAATGTCGGCTAGTCCGTCGACACCCGCCGCCAGCGCGGATGCGGGTTCAAAGCGAAGATCGCCTTGCGTCAGGTGCGCATCGCCGTCGGCAACATACGGCGGGTTGGCTACGATGGTGTCAAAGCGTTGGCCCCGCACGGCTTCAAACCACTCGCCGCAAAGCAACGTGACGTTGCGCGCCTTCAACACCGCCGCGTTTTCACGCGCGACCGCGAGCGCGGCATCGGATCGGTCGAGCGCCGTTACGCGCGCCGCCGGCAACGCCAGCGCGATGCTGATGGCAATGCAACCGCTGCCGGTTCCGAGGTCCAACAGGTTTTTCGGTTGATGTTGTAACGCGAGTTCCACCAGCAATTCCGTTTCGGGGCGGGGTATCAGTACCGCCGGCGTCACCTTGAACACATGATCGTAGAACTCGCGCTCACCCACGAGGTACGCCACCGGCTCGCCCGCCGCCCGCCGCGCCGCGAGCGCGCGAAATTGCGCAGCGTGTTGCGCCGACAGCTCGTCATCGGCGTGCGCGATGAGATACGCATCGTCCACGCCGAGCGTGGCGCGCATCAACACACGCGCGTCGACGGCCTCCATGCCACTCAGGGCACTTGCGCGCATCAGCTCTGCAATGTTCATTGTAACTTAATGTTTTTAAAAAAATTTTATGCCGCCAAAAGCACCGCCACACCCGCCACAAACAACATAACCCCAACCATTAGGCGCGCGCTCAAGCGCTCTTCGCGCAGGATGACGGCGTTCAGCAGCAGTGTAAACAGCGGATATGCCGCCACGATCGGCGACACAACGTTTACCGAGCCGGCTTCCAGCGCGGCATACAACGCGAGTACCGCGCCGCGTGTACACGCGTGACGCCGCACGCCGGCTGAAAACCGAGACGCCCCAGATCGCCACGGCCGACACTGAATACCCAAGCAGCGTCGCCACGTAGGGATCGGGCCACAACAGCAATCCGGCCTTGGCGATAACCTGCGCCAGCGCGCGTAGCAGCGCCGCAAGCCACGCCACCCACGACACAAACGCCGCACCCTTCAACACATCGCCGGTCGCATTGCCGCGCCATACCAGTACAGTTGACCCGGCCACGATCGCCAGTGTCGCCGCCATCTGCGACAAGCCCATTGCTTCTCGCAAAAACAATACCGCGCCCAGCACCGCGAACAACGGCGCCGTGCTGCCAATGGCGCCAGCGATGGTCGGGCCCATGCGCCGGTTGGCTTCGTACGCGAGCAAGGTTACCGCCACCGGAAAAAAAAGCCCCAGCGCGATAAAAATGCCCGCGCCCTGCGCATGCCAGCCGTCAAATCCGCCTTCGCGACACAGCGGAAACAGCGCCCACAGCAACGCCGCCGCCGACGGGATGCTGATTTTCGCACCCGCCAGCCCGTCCATGTGCCGCAAGCCAAACTGCGTGGTAATCAGGGCCGCAGCAAACAAGGCCGCGGCGATCAGTGCAAAAGCAGCGGCCATCCGCGTGTGGCGTGGCGCCGAAACTACGCCGGCGCCATTTCTTCGCCAAGTTGCGCCAGTTGTTCGGCCTGATGTTCCGCCGCCAGCGCGCCGGTAACCTCATCGAGATCACCCTCCATGATCTGCGCCAGCTTGTAGAGCGTGAGGTTGATGCGGTGATCGGTCATCCGCCCCTGCGGAAAGTTGTAGGTGCGTATGCGCTCGGAGCGGTCGCCGCTGCCCACCAGCGATTTGCGCTCGGCGGCGATTTTTGAATTTTGCTCGCGCACCTGTTTGTCCTTGATGCGCGCGGCCAGGACCGACATCGCGCGCGCGCGATTTTTATGCTGCGAACGGTCATCCTGACATTCCACTACGGTGCCGGTGGGCAAGTGGGTGATGCGGATAGCGGAATCGGTTTTGTTGATGTGCTGGCCGCCCGCCCCCGAAGCGCGAAAGGTGTCGATCTTCAGGTCGGCCGGATTCAACACCACGTCGCTCACGTCCGCGACTTCCGCCAGTATTGCCACGGTACACGCCGAGGTATGTACGCGGCCCTGCGTTTCAGTGACCGGCACGCGCTGCACGCGATGCGCGCCGGATTCAAACTTGAGCTTGGAATATGCGCCGCGCCCGATGATTTTGGCGATGATTTCGCGGTAGCCGCCCAGGTCGGACGGGCTCTGCGACATGATTTCCACCTGCCAGCGGTTACGCTCGGCATAGCGGCAATACATGCGGAACAGTTCGCCCGCGAACAGCGCCGCCTCGTCTCCGCCGGTACCTGCCCGCACCTCAAGAAAAATATTGTTGTCGTCGTTGGGGTCTTTGGGCAGCAACTGCTTTTGCAACTCGGTTTCGAGGTGCTCCAGCTTCGCGCGAATTTCGGTTTTTTCCGCCTCGGCGAATTCGCGCATCTCGGGATCGGCGGCCATTTCCTCGGCGGCCTTTAAATCGCCTTCGCTTTTTTCATACTCGCGATACAACGCCACCACCGGCTCGATTTCCGCGCTTTCGCGGGTGATTTTGCGGTAGTTGTCCATGTTGCCGGTGACGTTCTCCGAACTCAACATGCGATTGATTTCTTCGAGGCGGCGGGATAGTTGCGCGAGTTTTGCAGCGATGCTGGGTTTCATTACTTTTACACCTGAAAACCTGCCGCAAAGGCGCAAAGACGCAAAGAACCCCCGCAGAGAAAAGCTCTTCCTTGCGTTTTCTTTGCGTCTTTGCGCCTTTGCGGTGAGGTTTTGATTTGCTTATTCCTGCCGCGGTATCTGATACAGCCGCGTCAGCACCGCCGCCAGTTCCTTGCGCTCTTCTTCACTGGCGTGATTCAGCGCATGCGTCGGCGGGTGTATCAGTTTATTGGTCAGCGCCTGCGACAACGCCTCGATCACGCGCCGCGGATCGTCGCCGGTGTTGAGTTTGCGCAATGCGCGCTCGACTTCGTTGCGGCGCGCACGCTCGGCCGAGTCGCGTAGCGCGCGTATGGTCGGCACCAGCTCGCGATTGCCCAGCCAGTGCATGAAATCGGTGACCTGATTTTCGATGATGACTTCGGCCTGCTGCACGGCGTTTTGCCGCTGCGCCAGGCCCGCGCTGGCGATTTTGCCGAGATCGTCGACGGTATATAAAAACACGTCGTCGAGTTTGCCAACTTCGCCCTCGATGTCGCGCGGCACCGCCAGATCGAACATCATCATCGGCCGGTGTTTGCGCGCGGCCAGCGCGCTTTCGACGATGCCCTTGCCGATGATCGGCAGCGGACTCGCGGTGCAACACACCACGATATCGTGCAGCGGCAACTGCGCCGGCACGTCATTCAACGAAATCACGCGCCCCAGAAAACGATCCGCCAGATGCTGCGCTCGCAAATCCGTGCGATTGGCGAAGGTAATGCGCTTGGGGTGATGGGCAGCAAAGTGGCTCGCGCACAACTCGACCATTTCGCCCGCGCCGATGAACAAAATCGCCTGCTCGGCAATACTCGGATAGATACGTCCCGCCAGTTGCACGGCGGCGGCGGCCATCGATACAGTGCTGGCGCCGATGTCGGTTTCCGTGCGCACCGATTTCGCCACCGCGAACGTGCGTTGAAACAGCTTGTTCAACAGCAAACCCAGCGTGCCGGCGGATTCGGCGGCGCGCACGGCATCCTTGAATTGACCCAGGATCTGCGGCTCGCCCACCACCATCGAGTCCAGTCCGCTGGCCACGCGAAACGCGTGTTTGACCGCACGTTCCCGCGGCAGCTTGTAGAGGTATGGCTCGATTTGCGCGGGCTTGAGCTGGTGATAGGAGGCCATCCATTCCACTGCCGCGCGCGGCTCCTCGGCGTGGCAATAAATTTCGGTGCGATTGCACGTCGAAATAATCGCTGCTTCCTGCACCGGACGGCGCGCCACCAGATCGTTCAGCGCGCCCACCAAACGCTCGGCGTGAAAAACCACCTGCTCCCGCACGTTCAGCGGCGCAGTCTGATGATTCAGTCCTATGGCGAAAAGTTGCATATCTCGGCGCGAACGCAAACTACAAAACGGGGGGCCATTTTAACCGTACCCCCCTCGCCGGACAATTCTGAAATGGCGGAAATACCGGATTTACAAGGCTTTTTTCCGATTTTCCGCCAGCGGCCGCAGACTTACTGACTGACCACCACCATCTCAAAATCGGCCTTGGTCGCCGAGCAATCCGGACACGTCCAGCTTTCCGGCACGTCTTCCCAGCGCGTGCCTGGCGCGATGCCTTCGTCGGGCAGGCCCAAGGCTTCGTCGTACACGAAAGCGCACAGTATGCACATCCACTTTTTGTCGTTCATCGTTGCGTTCCGCGGCCTTATGATTTTTTCTTGCCTTGCGCGAACAGCGTATCAAGCTTGCCTTCAAACGCATGGTAGTCGAGGTAATCATACAAATCGTCGCGCGTTTGCATGGTATCGACGACATTTTTCTGGTGACCATCCTTGCGCAGCGCCTGAAACACTTTCAGCGTTGCGGCATTCGCGGCGCGCCAGCCCGACAACGGATACAGCGCCATCGCCACGTTCGCGCTGCCGAGTTCCTGCGTTGAGAACAGCGGTGTTTTGCCGAACTCGGTGATGTTGGCGAGGATGGGCACCTTAACCGCATCGGCAAATTTTTTGTACATCGGCAACTCGGTAATCGCTTCGGGGAAAATCATGTCCGCGCCCGCTTCCACGCAGGCACAGGCGCGATCGATCGCCGCCTGCAGGCCTTCGACCGCCAGTGAATCGGTGCGCGCCATTACCACGAAATTGCTGTCAGTCTTGGCATCGACGGCGGCCTTGATGCGATCAACCATCTCATCCTTGCTGACGATCTCCTTATTCGGACGATGGCCGCAGCGCTTTTGCTGCACCTGATCCTCGATGTGCATGGCGCCAGCGCCGAACTTGATCAGCGATTTCACCGTGCGCGCGATGTTGAACGCGCCGCCCCAGCCGGTATCCACGTCCACCAGCAGCGGCAGCGAGCACACGTCGGTGATGCGACGGATGTCGGTCAGCACGTCGTCGAGCGTGCTGATGCCCAGATCGGGCAAGCCCAGCGAACCCGCCGCAACGCCGCCACCTGACAGATAAATCGCCTTGAAGCCGGTGCGCTCCGCCATGCGCGCGGCGTAGGCATTGATCGTGCCGGCGATTTGCAGCGGCTTTTCGGCGGCAACGGCGGCGCGAAAACGCGCGCCGGGCGACGCCAGTTGAACAGGTTTACCGCTGGATAGATCAGTCATGCTCAGGCTCCAAAGTGATCGGAAAAACAGTTTTTCCGTTTAAGAAAGAGTGTCCAATTTACGGACTTGGTTTGAACTACTCGCTAGGGTAACGACGCTGCGACCGGTGGAATTAGCGCTATTTTCATAATAAGAGTTATAATCGTGGACTCCAAGAGAAACCTTCACGATTCGGACTATTATACCATCATGCCCAGAAAATCCACCGACGAACCGGGCCGGCTCACCGGCACCCAGAGTATAGAACGCGCGCTGTTATTGCTGCGCGAAATCGCCGCGCACAATCGCACCGGGTCTCGCCTGCTTGATCTCGCCACGCGTACTGGCCTGCAACGCCCCACCGTGCATCGCATGCTGAAGTGCCTGGCGCACGAAGGCATGGTGCAGCAGGACGCCGATACGCATCGCTACTACCTCGGTTCGATGGCCTTCGAATTGGGCCTCACCGCCGCGCCGCGGTTTAACCTGCGCGAAATTTCGCACCCCGGCATGGCGCGTATCGCCGAGGCCACCGGTGATACCGTGTTCCTCACGCAGCGTAGCGGTCCCGACGCGGTGTGTATCGACCGTCGTGAAGGCACGTTTCCGATCAAAACATTTACCCTCGACATCGGCATGCGCCGCCCGCTGGGCGTGGGCACCGGCAGCCTCGCCATCGTGGCTGCGCTGCCCGACGAAGAAATCCAGAATATCCTGGCCAGCAATCAGCCGCGTTATGAAGAATACGGCGTCTCCGGCACCACGCTGCTGGCACAGGCTCGCAAGGCGCAGAAACTCGGTTACTCCATGCGCGAGGCGCCCACCTTGGCGGGCGTGCGTTCGGTGGGTCACGCGATACGCAATCAAAGCGGCATTGCGTTCGCCGCGCTGTCGGTTTCCACCATCTCCAGCCGCATGACGGAAAAACGCGTGATCGAAATCGCCGCGCTGCTTAAGAACGAAGCGCGTCTGATCGAAAAGCAACTCAGCAACGCGATGTAAGCGCGCCGTCGCGCGCAACACGCGCGGCGGCAACACGTTGGACGCAACGGTGCGTTGCTGGTATGGTTGCGCGCGCGGGTTTTCCGCGCCGCGCAACCCCTCACGCCCCGCCATGAAAAATCCTTTTACGTCTTTGTATTTATTGGCATTTTTGCTTGCCGCCCCGACCACATGGGCACAGTCCTATCCGGCAAAATCCATTCGTTTTGTGGTGCCCTATCCGCCGGGCGGCAGCAACGATGTGTTGTCGCGCATCACCGCGCAGGCGATGAGCGCAGGCCTCGGACAACCCGTGGTGATCGACAATCGCCCCGGCGCGGGCGGCATGATCGGCGCGGACAATGTGGCGAAATCAGCGCCCGACGGCTACAGCATCGTCAACGTGCAGGCCTCGTTTGTCGCCAACACCGCCATGCGCAACAAAATGCCCTACGACGCGCTGACCGATTTTATTTACCTCGGCATGATGGCACGCGGGCCGCTACTGGCGGTGGTACATCCCACGCTGCCGGTAAAAAATATCCGGGAGTTGGTCGCGCTGGCCAAGGCGCGTCCCGGACAAATTAATTATGGTTCTACCGGTACAGGCGGACACAATCACCTGGCCAGCGAATTGTTTCGCAAGATGGCGGGCATCAACATCACGCACATCCCATACAAAGGCGTCGCCCCCGCGCTGACCGATTTGATGGGCGGCCACACGCAACTGGTTATGACCAGCCTGCCCTCGGCAATGACGCAAGTGCAGGCGGGGCGTTTGAAAGCGCTTGCGGTGGGCAGCGAAAAGCGAACCTCGTTCATGCCGGATATGCCCACCATCGCCGAGACAGGCGGAACACTCGCCGGCTACGCCGCCGAATTCTTTTGGGGCATTGCCGCGCCCGCAAAAACACCCGCGGCCGTCGTGGACAGACTGGCGGCGGAACTCACCAAAGTACTGCAATCGCCCGATCTCAAGCAGCGCTTCGCCGCCGAAGGCGCAGAACCCACCGTGATGTCGCGCGAGCAATTTACCCAGTTCGTAACCACTGAAATCACGCGCTGGCGGCAGGTAGCGCGCGAGTCGAAGATTCAGCCGGAGTGATGATGGGCAAACCAAGCCCAAACGGCTTTACCGCAAAGGCGCAAAGACGCAAAGGAAGCGCAAAGAAATCCTTGTACTTCTTTGCGGCTGTTCTCAGCGCCTTTGCGCCTTTGCGGCAAGGCTCTTGGGGTTTAAAGCCATGATCGACCTCCCCGGACTGCCGCAAAAACAGTTTGCACACGACGCGAAATGCCCGCTCGACGGCGTGCGTGTGCTCGATCTCTCGCGCGTGGTCGCGGGCAACATGGTGAGCCTGCTGCTCGCGGATTTCGGCGCGGAAGTCGTCAAGATCGAAACACCCGAAGGCGATGCGCTGCGCGACTGGCTGGTGGGTGGTGTGGCGGCCAACTGGAAGGTCTACGCGCGCAACAAAAAAAGTGTCTGTCTCAATCTGCGTAAGCCAGAAGCCAAGGCCCTGTTGCTGAAGCTGGTGGAAAGCGCGCAGGTGTTTATCGAAAACTTTCGCCCCGGCACGTTGGAGAAAATGGGCCTCGGTCCGGAGGTGCTGCATGCGCGCAATCCCAAGCTGGTGATCGTGCGTGTCACCGGCTGGGGACAAACCGGGCCGTATAAACACAAGCCGGGCTTCGGCACACTGGCCGAGGGCATGTCCGGCTTTGCGGCCTTGAATGGGTTTGCCGACCGCGAACCGGTACTGCCGCCGAATCAACTCGCCGACTGCACCGCTGGCACCTATGGCGCTTTCGCCGTCATGACCGCGCTGCGCAATGTCGAAGTCAGCGGTGGTCAGGGGCAGGTCGTTGATCTGTCACTGCTCGAACCGCTGTTCACCTTCATGGGGCCGCAAGCCGCCGGCTACAAGGCAGGCGGCAAATTGCGTGAGCGAACCGGCAGCCGTTCCACCACCGCCGCGCCGCGCAATGTGTATCGCACCAAAGACGATAAATGGGTGAGCATGTCGGCCTCCACGCAAGCCATGACCGAGCGCCTGTTTCGCGTGATCGGCCGCGCTGAGCTGCTCGTCAATCCGCGTTATAAAACCAACGCCGAGCGCGTCAAACACGCCGCCGAACTCGACGCCATCGTCGGAGACTTCATCGGCAAAATGACGCAAGCCGAAAATCTGGCGTTCTTCGACAAGCACGAAGTCACCGTCGGCCCGGTCTACGACATCGCGCAGTTTGTTCGGGATCCGCACGTGCTCGCACGCGAGATCGTCGCCGAATATCCCGACGACGAAATGGGCACGATCCCGATGCACGGCATAGTGCCCAAAATGTCGGACACGCCCGGCGCGATACGCAGGCGCGCGCCCCATCTGGGCGAACACAACCGCGAGATACTGGGTGCGTTGGGCCTGAGTGACGCCGAGATACAATCGCTCACCGATGGCGATGTGATTTACGCGGGTCCGCAGCGGAAGAAATAGGCATATTCAACACGCTCCGCAGAGGCGCAAAGATTACGCAAAGAAACCCAAAGCGTTTTTCGGAATTCCTTTGTGGTGGTTCTTTGCGGTGGTTATTAGCGTCATTGCCCCTTTGCGGTGCGGATTTTTGACTTCAAAAAAGGAATCAAACCATGAACCATGAACTCCCCGTCTGGCGCTCGCTGATGTACTGCCCGGCCAACGTCGAAAAATATGTCGATAAGGCACACACGCGCGGCGCGGATGTGATTCAACTTGACCTCGAAGACAGCGTGCCACCCTCTGAAAAGGCCGCGGCGCGCAAGCTCATCGAAAAAGCGGCAGCGCGCGTTCGGCGCGGCGGCGCGGACGTGGTGGTGCGCTTTAACCAGCCGCTATCGCAGGCGGTGCGCGACATTGAACATTCGATCTGCCCCGACGTAGATGCGCTAGCCTGCACCAAGGTGGGGGGCGCATCGCACGTGCAGTTGCTCGACGAACTCGTCAGCGAGCTCGAAGAAAAGCGCGGCATGACGGTGGGCCATACCAAATTCATCACCATGATCGAAACGCCCGACGCGTTTTTCAAAATACGCGAGATACTGCGCGCCTCACCGCGCATCGTCGCCACCAACATCGGCGGCGAGGATTTTGCATTGAACAACGACATGCAGCCCACCGGCGCAGCGCTGTTCTACCCCAAGCAGCACATGATCTTCGCCGCCAACGCGCAAGGCGTGATCCCGCTGGGCTTCGTCGACAGCATCGCCGGCTTCGGCGACTGGGACGCGTTTCGCAGCATGGTGCGCCGCTCGCGCGACTTCGGCTTCAAGGGCGCGGGCTGCATCCACCCCGGCCAGGTCACCATCGTCAATCAGGAATACACGCCGAGCGCATCGGAAGTGGAATACGCGCAAAAACTTATCAAGCTCGACAACGAAGCCGCCGCCAGCGGGCGCGGCTCGTTTACGCTCGATGGCAAAATGGTGGATATTCCGATCATCGTGCGCGCGCGTAAACTGATTGCGCGGTATGAGGCGATCCAGAAACGGGAGGCGCGCACCTTGGCTGCGATGGAACACAGAGCATAATTCATGCTTAAAAACATATGCTTACCAATGATCGTTGCATTGGGTGCCACGTGGCCCGCGATGGCTTTGGCACAGGGCTACCCCGCACGCCCCATCCGCATCATCGTGCAATTCACGCCCGGAACGTCCACCGACATCATGGCACGCGTGGTGGCGCAAAAACTGAGCGCACGCTTTAATCAACAGGTGATTGTCGATAACCGTCCCGGCGCGGGTGCGGTGCTGGGCACGGAAATCGGCGCGAAGGCCAACCCCGACGGTTACACGCTGACGATGGCGGTCTCCAGCGCGTTCGGCATCAACCCGACGCTGTATGCCAAGCTGCCGTACGACGCGATCAAGGATTTCGAACCCATCATCAATCTCGCGCTGACGCCACAAACGCTGGTGGCCAGCCCGTCGGCGGCGTTCAAAACGGTGAAGGAATTCGCGGCCATCGCCCGCGATAAACCGGGCACGATCAACTACGCATCGCTCGGCAGCGGTTCCACCAGCCATCTCACGTCTGAAATGTTTCGCGCCGCGGTCGGCGTCAAAATCAATCACATTCCCTTCAAGGGCAGTGGCGACGCGCACACGCAGATCATGGGCGGACAAATTCCGATGATGTTCGACGCCATACCGGCGACGCTGCCGCATATCAAATCCGGCAAGCTGCGCGGGCTGGGGATCGCGACGCTGAATCGTTCGGCGTTTTTGCCGGATCTCCCCACCCTTGCCGAATCGGGCCTAGAGAGCCTCGCAGGCTTTGAGGCGGTTGGCTGGATCGGCATTGCCGCGCCGGCGCATACGCCTGCTGCCGTCCTCGACAGGCTCAATACCGAAATGCAGCGCATGCTCAACGAGCCCGATGTGAAAGATCGGCTCAACACGCTGGCATTCACGCCGATGGGCGGTACGCGCAAGGCTTTCGGCGATTACATGAAAGCCGAAATTGCCAAGTGGGGCAAAGCGGTGAAGGATTCCGGCGCGCGGGTGGATTAGAATAAACCGAACTTAAAAAAACCTTTGACGCGGATTTACGCGGATAAACACAGATCAAACCCCGCCTTGCCGTTCCCGCGTAGGCGGGAACCCATCACACAGCATCATTCGGGACACCGCATGAGTACCCCACTTCGCGGGCAACACGGGTTGGGTTCTTGATCTGCGTTCATCCGCGTAAGTCCGTGTCAAAGGTTTTGACCTATCAAACCATGCCGAAAAAACTCAAAGTTGCCGTCACCGGCGCCGGATTAAAAAACAGCCCCGACGGTCGCGAAGGCTGGGCGGCGCGCGCCCATTTGCCCGCTCTGAAAAAGCTGTCGGATATTTACGAACTGGTGGCGGTTTGCACCACGCAGATGGAAACCGCGCGCAATGCCGCGCGGCATTTCGACGTGCCGCATGCCTTTGATAACGTTGATCACATGCTCGAAGCCTTGCCGGAAATCGACGTGGTGTGCGTGTCGGTGCGTCCGGCGCATCACTACAAGGTCGTTTCCGCCGCGTTACGCGCGGGCAAGCATGTGTATTGCGAGCAGCCGTTGGGGATTTCCACTTCCGAGGCGCGTGCGATGACCGTGCTCGCCAAGGAAGCCGGCGTGCGCACAGTGATTGGCCACCAGAGCCATTACGAACCCGCCACGCGGCACATGGCGACGCTGGTGCGCGAGGGTTACATCGGGCGGCCGCTGTCGTTCAACCATACCTATTTCGTCGGCAACTACATTGTGCCACGCCCCTCGCATCGGCAATGGCTGTTCGACGCCGACATGGGCGGACACCCTGGTTATCGCAGCGGACACAGTCTCGACCGTTTGCACTCGGTGCTGGGGCAGGATGTCACTTCTATCTGCGCCGACATGGCGGTGCAGGTGCCCGAGCGCATCGCGGTGGATACCGGCGGCGTGATCCGCAGCAACCAGGTGGACAGCATGAATTACCTGATGCGCGTGGGGGATTCCATCATGGGCACCATGCAGACCTCGTTCGCCGCTTGGTACGGCACCGGCAATCATTTTGAGGTTTACGGCACCGAAGGCATGCTGATGCTGGGCACCGGCGCCACACCCGCGTGGGACAAACAGACCGGCGAGGGCGATCCCTCGCGCGGCGAACTCAAATTGTATGGCGCGCGCGCCAACATTCGCGAGTATGTGGCCAACCCCACGCCGCCCGAGCGGCTGCAAAACCAGTATTGCGAAATCGAGATACCCAAAGAATACTTTCATGTGCGGGGGCTGGAGCGCGGGCGCGGCACTTATTTGGTGGCCGAGACCTGGCATGCCTTCGCGCGCGCCATCAACGAAGGCCGCGAGTGCAGCCCCAGCTTTAGAGACAAGCTTAAAATTCACCGCGTGTGGGACGCCGCCGAGGCATCGCTCATCAAACGCGGGTGGGTGACGGTAGATTACAGCGGGATTTCTTGATATATCGGGAAAAATCCGCCGCAAAGGCGCGAAGGTATTGAATTTGACCACAACCGGGAGCAACCATGATCTACGAAATGAGAACCTACGATCTGAAGCCGCGCACGCAGGCCGAGTTTGAAAAGCGTTTCGGCGAAGCCTACGAAAAACGCAAAAAATATTCGCCGCTGGCTGCCTTCTGGCATACCGAGATCGGCCCGCTGAATCAGGTGATCCACGTATGGCCTTACAAGGATATTGAAGAGCGCAACCGCATACGCGCGGCGGCGGCAAAAGATGGCGTCTGGCCGCCACCCACCACCGAGTTCATCGACAACATGCGCTCGGAAATTTTTATGCCGTTTTCGGTGTCGCCTGAATTGAAGCCCGGCAAAATGGGGCCGTTTTTCGAAATGCGCACCTACACGCATGCCGCTGGCGATCTGCCCAAGCTGCGCGCGGTGTGGGAGAAAGGCGTGCCCGAGCGGCTGAAATACAGCCCGCTGTGCGCGGCCTGGTATTCGGATCTGGGCGGCCTCAACAAGTTTGTGCATATCTGGCCGTATCCGTCGCTGGACGCGCGCATGTCGATCCGCGAACAAACCCAGACCGCGGGTGTTTGGCCGCCCAACGCCGCGAAGCTTGGCCTGCCGGGCTACAATCTGGTGCTTCAGGAAAACAAGATATTGATGCCGTCGGCGTTTTCGCCGTTGCAATAGCGTCCCCACGATATGGCAGGTGAGGCGGGCGGCAACACCGGTTGCCGCTGCCTTATTACTGCGGTTTCAAACCGATTTCTTTTGCGATTTTGCCGTAGCGCGCATGGTCGGCGCGCATATAGTTGGCGAAATACTCCGGCGATTCCGTAAAGACATCCAGCGCCATCGGAATCATTTTTTCGCGAAACTCCGGCTGGTTCATGGCCCAGTTGGCCTCGCGATTGAGCTTGGTCACAATATCGCGCGGTATGCCCGCCGGCCCGACAAATCCGAACCAGCCACCCGATACATAGCCAGGTAACGATTCCGAAATGGTTGGAATGTCCGGATAATTCGGCAGCCGCTTGTCCCGCGCGATGCCCAGCAAACGCATGCGCCCGGTTTGTACGTACGGCATCACGGTCGGAAACGACCCGAACGACGCATCAAGCCTGCCGGAAATAAGTTCTCCAGCCGCTTGCGGAAAACCCTTGAACGGAATGTGCAGGTACGTAAACCCCGCCTGCGAACGGAACATCTCGGTGGCGAAATGCAAAAACGCGCCTTCACCGTTGGAACCAAAAGTCACCTTGCCCGGATTGCTCTTCGCGAGCTGAATCAAGTCGTTCACCGTGCGTGCGGAATGCGTGTTGCCCACCGCCAGCGCCATGAAATTGGTCGCCATCAGCGCAATGGCGCTGAAATCCTTGAGCGCGTCATACGGCACTTTTTTAAACGCATGCGGCACGATCGCCAGCGATCCGCCGTTACCGCAACCCAAGGTATATCCGTCGGGCTGTGCCTGCGCCACCATGGCATGGCCCAGTTGCCCGCTCGCGCCGGCGCGATTGTCGATGACGAACTGCTGCGCGAGACGCTCGCCCATTTTGAAACCCACCATCCGCACCAGCAGGTCGCAGGTGTCGCCCGGCAACACCGCAGCGATCACCCGCACCGACTTGGTGGGATACGCCTGTCCCGCCGCGGATTGCGCCTGTGCGTGCGATGCAAGCGACGAACTTATCGGTAGCACAACCAGCGCTACAGCTCGGCAAACATAACGCATTCCAAAATCCCCCGGCAATTTAGAAGATAGAAGACGATGAATTAAGATGCCCGCCGCCACGATAGCCAAAAGCGGCCTGGAATGCAGACTGCGTCAACTACGTGCCTGCCCAGTGTTCGCTACGGTTTCTGAAATTTCAGCACAAATTCGTCGTTGGGTTGCGCCGGCTTGAACACGCTTTTGTCGCGCGGGTCGGCGGGATTGCGCAGGAAATTGCCCTCGGCCACCAGTTTGAATCCGGCGGCTTCAATTTCCTTTCGCAGGAATGCCTCTTCGATACGGTGCAGGCTTTTTGATTCACTGATGCCCGTGCCGGGCCGGCCGGAATGATCGGCCAACACATAGTGTCCGCCTGGCTTCAGCGCCTCGAACACCGCGCGATTAAGCCGCGCACGATCGGCGCCAAGCCAACCGAGGTCGTGATAATTGAACATGAATGTGACCAGATCGAGCGAACCCTTGGCGGCATCGGGCGGCAACAGGGTTTCGTACGGCTGCACACCGAGTATCAGGTTTTTCCCGCCATAAGCCCTGACCCGTTCCTCAATCCGGCCCTTGTTTGAGTTCTCCATGAAAAGGGGCGTGTTATGCGCGATCACCCGTCCCGTCGCGCCCACCATGCGCGCCAGCATCTCGGCGGTATACCCGCCCCCAGCATTGACATCCATCGCGCGCATGCCCGGCCGTGCGTCGATGAACGCCAGCATCTCCCGCGCCTTGCGGCGGCTATCGTTGGCTTTGTCAGCTTCGCTGCGATCCGGCGCCAACAACACGGCGCTGATCTGATCGGCCGTTAGCGAACTCTGGGTCGCACATCCGGCGAGCATCGTCGCGGCAGCCAAGGCCATCAGCCATACCAGCCATCGACACTTGATAACACCGCTAACGAATTGCATGTTTATTCCCCGTGAAAGATTTTCATATCCGCCGCGCACATCCCGCTATGGCTTGGCTGCAGGCGGCTTGGTGACCGGTTGCCCCGCCGCGCGCCATGCCTCGATGCCGCCCTTCAAGGTCAGCACGCCCTGATAGCCGTTTTCATACAGCAGCTTGGTAACATCGCGCGCGCGCGCGTCGTCCGCGCCGTAAACAATCACCGGATCCAGTTTAGGCAGCTTCAGGCTTTCCAGCCGGCCCCTGAATTCGGCAAACGGCACCGACACCGCGCCGGCGATAAACCCCTGGTCGTAATCGGCGCGCTCGCGCACGTCGATCAACACCGGAAGCGGCGCGCCTTTCATCAGCGCGGCGGCCTCCTTGACGGAAATTTCCGGTCCGCCCTTCAGCCCCTGACTGGAAAATACAAAGACCCCGATAAAAATCAGAATCGGAATCAACCATTTGCGTGGCATGCCGCGTCGCCCTTCGTGTGGTTCGTAGGTGTATCGGTTGCCGCTATTTTAGCCGCACCGGGGCAGCCGTGCCGGTGTGCGCGCGTAGCGCGCTGTGTATGGTTTCCACGATGGCAGCCTCATCGCCGCCGACAAATAGCGCGCTTTTTTCGTTGCTGGCGCGCAACCGCTTCATCACCGCGGCGCGCGTGGGCTTGATTTTGTCCACCCGCCTGAAAAACGCTACGGCTTTCGCCAGATCGTGGCCCAGCGTTTCATGCACCGTTTCCAGCGGCGGATAGTGGCGACTGTAG
This sequence comes from Betaproteobacteria bacterium UBA5216, assembly GCA_002412495.1. Classification (GTDB taxonomy): domain Bacteria; phylum Pseudomonadota; class Gammaproteobacteria; order Burkholderiales; family SG8-41; genus UBA5216. The sequence goes on along the minus strand of DHVE01000006.1, from coordinate 73,841 downwards.
GTCACTTCATTCGCAAGACCCACGTTCTTCATCGCGTGGCGCTTTCAGCGAAACGTGCGCTCGGCATTGCCGAAAATGCGCGCGCGTTCATTCAGTGCCGCGTCCATCGTGATTTCGCGCCGCGCATGCCGCGCATAGAGTTGTTCGGCCTGTGCGCAATAATCCACCACCGCGCGCGTGAGCCTCGATTGGGTCTCGGCATACCGCCGGATCGCTGCGCGCTGCTATGTCTTGCTCACATTCGCCGCGACCGTGCCCAATCGCTGCCGCCGGGCCTTGACCTTCGGACGTATCACCGGAGCCCAACGCCCGAGATCGGATTTGGCCTTCCACTGCGGTGTCGTAGGCAAGTCCGGCTGCGTGATCAAATACAACGCCGAATACTTCAGCCAGCCTTGCGGCGTGGTCTCGGCATCGCGCAAACGAATCACCTGCAACACGCCCTCGACCTGCAAAATGTTGGGGATGTGCTCGGTATCGTAGATTTCGTTGAAATCTTTTTCATCTTCGGGCGCTATCTCGAAGGTAACCATGTAGAAATACGGGGCAGTGCTGTTCGTGCGTGTATTCACACTCGACTCCTCATCAGCCATTATCGAATCATTCCCAGCGCCATGATCACCGGCAGCGTCAGCCAGAACAGCAGCGTGGACCAGCCAACGATCAAACCGGCGGTGGCGGAATCCAGTTTAAACCGGTCGGCGAGCAGCAGCGTGGTCATCATCGCCGGAGTAGCCGCTTCGGCCACGGACGCGTACTGTGCCTCGCCGCGCGTGCCAAACAACATGCCGGCGGCCAACCATACCATCACCGGCATGATCAACAGTTTCACCAGAGCGGCGGCGAGTATCTCCGTACGCGGCGCGAGGTTGCGCCACGGAATGGTGAGGCCCAGCACGAACATCACCACCGGTATCGTCGCCTGCCCGACAAACTGCGCCGCCGTGACCAACGGCGCATAGGTCAGCTCCAACTGCTGCGTGGCAAAGCCCAGCGCAAACGCCCACAGCGGCGGCATCGTCACCAGCACGCGCCACACCGATGGATACGACACGTTATTCTCGTGCGACCCCAACCGCGTGGCAATCCACACGCCCAGGCTCCACACCAGCGGCATGGTCATCACCACGTCGTTGTAAATCGCGTAGCGCGTGGCATCGCGGCCGAAAAAGAAAATCAGCACCGGCGCCCCCACGTTAAAGGTGTTGCCCCACATGCCGCCGATCACCAGTACCGCGCGCGTCGGATCGGAAAGGTTGCGACCCACCGGCGAACGATAAAACAGCAAGTACAGCAGCGCGCCGGAGCACAGCGTGCCGATGCCCACCAGCAGCGGCACCGACAGCAAATTCAACGTAATCGGCGTGCTGGAGGCCACCGCGAACAGTATGCAGGGGTAAAACACGTACATCACCACCCGGTTCAGTTGCGTGCGCAACACATCGGGCTGCGCGTCGGCAAAGATGCGCGGCCAGAACGCGCCCGCCGCGACCAACAAGCCGAGCGGCAGCATGACCTCGATCATGAGGCCGCTGAGTTGGCTGAAGTAATTCATGCGAAATAGAAAGACACGGGGGGCGGTTGCGTCACACGCATGCAGAAGTCTGGGGCCATTTTAGCCTCGAATCCGCCACGAATGCCCGGAATAACACTATGCCAGTCAATCCACCACAAACAGTTTCGCACCCACCGGCGCGGATGAGCGATGCGCTTCGGCGTTATCCGCAACCTGATAACTCATGCCGGGCTTCAACACGAAGTTGCGGCCATCCTTGAGCTCGGTATGCAATTCGCCCTCAAGACAAAACAGGATGTGTCCTTTTTCGCACCAGTGATCCGCGACATAACCGGGCGTGTATTCGAGCATGCGCACGCGGATATCGCCGAAAATCCGCGTGCGCCAATAGGCGACACCGGTAATGCCCGCATATTCGACGCGCTCGACGTTAGACCAATCAACAGTGTTGAAGGGGAATCCTGACATTTTCATGGTTTGCTCATATACCGGTTATTCCTGCCAACAATTGCCCGCATTCAAACCAGATCTCTTACAGCTTCGCCAGTGGCGCCGCGCGACGCCCGAGCGCACTCCGGGCGCGGCGGCAATAAGGCGCATAACGACAGCATGGGGTTTCGGTGCGCTCCCGTGTTTCTGGTAATCAATCGGTACTGTCAAAAACGGCGACTTCGCCGCCGGCATCTATCCAGGCATCGAGCCCCCCGGCCAATGGCCGCACACGTCGCAAGCCTTTGTCCATCAACACGCGGGCGACACGCGCCGCGCTGGCTTCGCTGGGTCAACTGCAATAAACCACGATATGGTGATCGGGCGTGACATCGCCGACGTTGTGCGCGGGCGCGGCGAAATCCATCGGCACCGCGCCGGGAATGTGGCGCGGATCCATTTTACGCGCGGTGGATGAGCGTGCGTCCAGCACGACGACCGGCGCGTTATCCCGCATCAGCGCTTTTAATTCATCCACCGTCACCCGCGCCATGCGTATCACGCGCATGAACATCCAGCGCTCCACCCATTTCGCGGCTGCATAAAAAACCAGCGCCGCCGTCAGAACAGCGACGGCCAGTATGCCCATGTCGCTCAGCCATTGAACGACGTAATCCACTTGCGCGTGAAACACCATACCGATGGCGACCGCGACGCCCGCCCACAGCAACGCGCCCGCCCCGCTGTAGATCAGAAACGACGAAAACGCCAGCCGCATGGCGCCGGCCACCGGCGGCGCTACCGTTGAAAATCCCGGCACGAATTTCGCGACCAGCAGCGACGGCGCGCCCCAGCGCTCGTATATCGACTCGGTCTGGCTCACGCAACTCTCGGGCTCTATCGACACGCGGCACAGCACGCGCAGCACGCGATAGCCCGCGCGGCGGCCCGCCGCATACCACGGCAGATCCCCCAACAACGACGCCACCACCGCGACCAGCAGCACCATCGCCAGCGACAATTGGCCATCGCGCACCAGCGCGCCCGCGACGATCAGCGTCGGCAGTGCGGGCAGCGGCAGTCCCGCCTGCGCCAGCAGGACATTCGTGAATACCAGCAGCAGCCCGTATTGCGCCAGCAGACTGGTTATGTGTTCCATGGTTCTCTCACCGTTAGGGTTATCAACTTATTTTTCTTCGCGAAGCTTGCGCGTCTCGACAAAAAGTAATTCATTTTCACGGGTCGCTGATTTTCCAGCCGAACGCCTGCTTCTGGAATTTCTGCGCGCGGTGCAAGGAAACCGCCTGGCGAGAAAATCCGCGAACCACGGCACACATGCTGACACAGAAGAAACCGCGGCGCGCAACATCCCGGGCGCGGCTGCGCGGCGAAATGATATTCTCGCGCAACGGTGTGATGCACGCGATTCAGCCGGCAGATAAATGCGTTACCACGAGTTCATAAAATAATGTTTAAAAACAAATACTTAAAAAACACCATGGCACTGGCGGCCATGGGAACCGCAGCCTGCAACGCTGTGGCGCAAGCGCCCGCACTCGACAGCGGCGCGTACCCCAATCGACCGATACGATTCGTGGTGGCGTTTCCACCCGGCGCATCCACCGATATCGTCGGACGCATCGTCGGCGCGAAACTCGGCGAATTGTGGGGACAGAACGTGGTGATCGAAAACCGGCCCGGCGCGGGCGGCAACATCGGCACGCAAACCGCCGCGCGCGCGAACCCGGATGGCTACACCATTTTAGTGAACAGTTCGGCGTTCGTGGTGAACGTCAGCCTCTACACCAACCCCGGCTACAGCGCCGCCGATTTCATACCGGTGTTGCAGGGGCCGACCACGCCCAACGTGATTTCAGTACACCCGTCGGTGAAGGCCACCACCTTGCAGGAGGTCATCACGTTCGCGAAAGCGAAGCCGTTGAGCTACGCCTCATCGGGTACCGGTACCACCACGCATCTCGATGCCGAAATGATTTTTCGGGCGCTGGCGAAAATCGATATCACCCACGTGCCGTACGGCCCGGCGCAAGCGGTCGCGGCGGTGGTGGGCAATCAGGTGCCGATTGCCTCCACCTCGTTACCGCCCGCCGTGCCGCACATCAAGGCCAACCGCGTGCGCGCAATCGCGGTCACCACCGCGAAGCGCTCGGCCATTTTGCCGAGCGTGCCCACGGTGGCGGAATCCGGCGTGGCGGGCACTGCGGGCTTTGCCGATCACACCTGGTTCTCATTCTTCGCGCCCGCGGGCACGCCGCCGGCCATCGTCACCAAACTCAACAGCGAAATCAATCGCATCATGCAGATGCCGGACGTGAAAGAAAAACTCGATGCGCTGTCGCTCGAATTCACGCCGAATACGTCCGCCCAATTTGCCGCCGCTATCAAGGAAGAAATTCCGCGTTATGCGCGGATGGTAAAGCAGTCCGGGGCCAAGGCCGATTAAGCATCGATGTTTTTGTCCCGTAAACCGCTGTTGCTGCTGACGATGAGCAGTTTTGCTTGCGCGGCCCCGGGCCATACAGCGTCTGCCCAAGCGCCATCGTATCCCGCGCGGCCGTTGCGGTTTATCGTGCCCGCGCCGCCCGGCGGCACGTCGGATTTGTTGACGCGCGTGGTCAGCGCAAAACTCGCCAGCGCGCTGGGACAACCCATCGTGGTGGATAATCGCGGCGGCGCGGGCGGCGTGCTTGCCGCCGACCTGACCGCAAAAGCCGCGCCCGACGGACTAACCCTGCTGTTGGTCTATACGCCGCACACGCTCAATTCGCATCTCAATCAAAAACTGCCTTACGATCCGTTAAAGGACTTCGCGCCCATCACCATGATCACGCAGGCGCCGCTGGTGCTGGTGGTCAATCCCGCCCTGCCGGTACGCAACGTCAAGGAACTGGTGGCGCTGGCCAAAACGCGTCCGCTGAATTACGGCTCGGCCGGCAACGGCAGCGGCGGTCATGTGTCGGGCGAAATGCTGAAACTGATGGCCAAAATGGAGGCGGTGCATATTCCCTACAAAGGCGCCGGGCCGGCTGCGGCCGACGTGGTATCCGGCCAGTTGCAGTATCAGTTCGGCGCGCAAATAACGGTCGGTCCTTTTCTTGCCGGCAACCGGCTGCGTGCGATCGCGGTCACCAGCCCGCGGCGCGCGAAATCGCTGCCGGACATTCCCACGGTGGCCGAATCCGGTTTTCCCGGATTCGAGTTTCTCAACTGGTTCGGCATCGTCACCAGTGCCAAAACACCGGCAGCCATCATCGAGCGCCTGAATATCGAAATCGTGCGCGCGCTGCAACTGCCCGATATGCGCGACAAACTCACCGGCGAAGGTTCTGAAATCGTCGGCAACACGCCGCGGCAATTCGCGGAATTTCTTGAACGTGACTTCAATCGCTGGGGGCCCGTGGTTAAGGCGGCCAGCATGAAAGTGGACTGAACAACATGACTACGCCTGCTACGACTCTTACCGGACAACTCATCGACAGAGTGCGCGCCGTACAATACGAAACGTTGCCCGCTACCGCCATCGACATAGCCAAGGCCTGTGCACTCGATGGCATTGCAGTGATGCTCGCGGGCGCCACTGAACCGCTCGGACTGGGACGCATCGTCACGCAGTTTGTGAAAGACGCGGGCGGCAACCCGCAGGCGACGGTGATCGCGGGTGGGTTCAAAACCTCCATGGTGAATGCCGCGTACGCCAACGGCACCATGGCGCACGCGCTCGATTTCGACAATACCTGGTACCCACTGAATCATCCGACCTCACCCACATTGCCGGCGATATTGGCCATCGCTGAAAATCATAATCTCGGCGGTAAAAAAATCATCGAATCCCTCGTCGCTGCGTTTGAAGTGCAGGGCCGCATGCGCATGGCGGCCACCGGACTCGAAACCGGTTCGGGTTTTCACAAACCCGGCACCACCGGGCAATTCGGCGCGGTGACCGCGGCCGCAAAAATGCTGGGGCTCGACCGGCAGCAGATGTTGATGGCGTTCGGCATCGCGGGCTCACGCGCGGGCAGCATGTCGATCAACACCGGCACCATGACCAAGTCGTCGCACTCCGGACACGCCGCGCGCATGGGCCTGGAGTGCGCGGTGCTGGCGAAAATGGGTTTCACCGGCAGCGCGGATGTGTTCGGACCGAAGGGATTCTTCGATACGTTTTTGTTCGGCAAGGCCGAGCCGCATTTGCTGGTCGACAATTTCGGCGCGCCGTTTCGCATGGTCGATCCGGGCGTCGGTTTTAAAAAACATCCGTCAAATTATTTTACGCATCGGCCGATAGACGCGGCACTGATGTTGCGCGAGCAACACAATATCAAGCCGGAGCAGATCGCGAAAGTTGACGTGGTGTTCCCTCGTTTCGAGTACGTGAATCGCCCGCAACCCGAAACCGGACTCGACGGCAAATTCAGCGTGCAATACACCACCACCGTGGCATTACTCGATGGCGAAATCACCGTTGATTCGTTTAACAACGAACGGCGCTTTGCACCGGATGTGGAGGCGCTGCTGCAAAAAATCACGCTGCACCTGGATGACAATATCCCCAATGATTTTGACCGCATGCACATTGACATGAAGGTAACCCTCACCGACGGCCGCGTGCTCACGCAACGCGTGGACAAACTTTCCGGCTGGGTGGGTTCGCCGCTCACACGCGAGCAACGCATGCGCAAGTTTCACTCGTGCGCCAAGCGCGTACTCGCCAGAGAAACCGCGGACCGCATCGTCGCGATTGTCGAGAATCTTGAACAACAACCGTCGGTGGGCGAGTTGATGACGCTGGTACGGGCGTAGCCATCATGCGATTCCCCTTGTGCCGCTGGATGGCCATAGCCGCGTTTATTGCCTCGCCCGGCATTCACGCCGCCGATACCACGCCGGATAAGTATCCGGCCAAGCCGATTCGTTTCATCATGCCCTACCCGGTCGGCGGCAGCATCGATCTGGGCGGACGCACCGCCGCGCAGCAGGTTGCGGAGAACATCGGCTATCAAATCGTGATCGACAATCGCACCGGCGCGGGCGGCACACTGGGCGCCGAACTGGGCGCGCGCGCCGCGCCCGACGGCTACACCATCGTGATGGGTGGCGTCGGCACGCTGGCAATCAGCCCCGGACTAAGCCGCAAGCTCGGCTATGACGTGGCGCGCGATTTTGCACCGATTACCTTGCTGGCCACCACGCCGTATGTGCTGGTGGTGCCGCCATCGCTGCCGGCAAAGTCAATCAAGGAGTTGATCGCGCTGGCGAAGACGCAACCGGGCAAAGTGATTTACGCGTCGGGCGGCAGCGGCAGTGCGCCGCATTTGATCGGCGAAGTGTTTCGCCTGAAGGCCGGCGTCGATTTTTTACACGTGCCTTATAAAGGCAGTGTGCCGGCGAAAATCGATTTGATGGCTGCGCGCGTGCAAATGTTTTTTACCGGTGTGCCGTCGGTGGTTTCGGAATTGAAGGTGGGCACCTTGCGTGCGCTCGGGGTAACCAGCGCCAGGCGTTCGGCATCGCTGCCGGATGTGCCGACCATCGCCGAGTCGGGCTTGCCGGGGTTCGATGTCAGCCCCTGGTTCGGCATACTCGCGCCCGCGCGCACGCCGCCTGCGATCGTCGCCCGGCTTAATGCGGAGTTTGTCAAAGCTTTGCAGACACCCACCGTGCGCGACACCATGGTGCGCAACGGCTTCAACAGCGTCGGCAACACACCGCACGAGTTCACTTCCTTCATCGCGTCGGAGCGCACGCAGTGGGCCGAAGCGATACGTATCTCGGGCGCGAAAGTTGAATAACCGCCACGGCCCGCCATTTCCAACCCTCTGTATTTATTACAATATTCTGGAGCGCCTGAATGAGTGCTGAACTTGAGAACTTAAAGAAATGGATCGGTGAAAAAGAAACCGCCGTCGATTACATCACGATCCCAACCGTGCATCGTTTGTCGGCGACTCTGGATCGCGATGATCCTTTCCCGAAGGCGGGCGATGCTCTGCCGATCGGCTGGCACTCGATCCTGTTCCCGCGCATCGTGCGCCACTCCGGCATCGGTCCGGACGGCCATCCGGCGCGCGGCGATTTTCTGCCGCCCGTGCCGCTGCCGCGCCGCATGTTCGCCGGCAAGCGCAGCACCTTCAGCGGTGATCTGCGCATCGGCGACGAATTAAAACGGGTTTCGATGATCAAGGATGTCACCATCAAGACGGGTCGCACCGGGCAGATGGTTTTCGTCACCGTGAAAACGGATATCTCCAGCGTCCGCGGACTGGCCGTCAGCGAGGAGCAGGATATCGTTTACCGCGCGGAACCCGATAAGAATGCCCCGCCCCCGCCGCCACAGCCCGCGCCGGGCACGGCGGTGTGGAAAAACATTGTCACGCCAACCGAGGTAATGCTGTTCCGTTACTCCGCGCTGACCTTCAACGGCCATCGTATTCATTACGATCATCCGTATGTCACCCAAACCGAAGGCTATCCGGGGCTGGTGATGAACGGCGGACTGACCACGTTGCTGGTGTATGAGCTTGCGCGCGCGCATGCCAAGTCGCCGGTGAAATTCATGAGTTCGCGCAATGTGCGTCCGATGTTCGCCAACCGGCCGATTACCATTTGCGGTGAGCCTTCCGCCGACGGCAAAAGTGCGAAGCTCTGGACGCAGGACGACACCGGCGCCTTGAGCATGAGTGCCACCGCGGAGTTTGCATAATGGCCGGTGGACCACTGGAAGGCGTGCGCATCGTCGATCTGACCTCGGTGGTGGTGGGGCCACTGGCTACGCAGGTCATGGCCGATCACGGCGCGGATGTGATCAAGGTCGAAGCGCCCAGCGGCGACATCGTGCGCACGCTGGCGGGCAAGGGGCGCAACCCGCACATGTCGGGCAAGTTTCTGCATTTGAATCGCAACAAGCGCAGTATCGCGCTCGATCTCAAACAACCCGCCGCCCACGACGCGCTGCTGAAAATTTTGTCCACCGCCGACGTGATGATCTGGAACATGCGGCCGCCGGCGATGAAGCGGCTGAAGCTCACCTACGAAGACGTTTGCAAGGTCAATCCAAAAATTATTACCTGCGGCATGTATGGCTTCGGCCAGAGCGGGCGCTACAAGAACAAGCCCGCCTACGATTCGATCATTCAAGGCTCGGGCGGCATCGCGGCGCTGTATTACATGGCCACCGGCGAGCCGCGTTATCTGCCGATGGTGGTGGCCGACCGCACGGTGGGGTTGATCGCAGTGCAGATGATGTTGATGGCGCTGTATCACCGCGAGAGAACCGGTCACGGGCAGGCGATTGAATTGCCGATGTTCGAGAACATCGTCAAGGCCACGCTCGAAGAACACATGTATCTGAAAACGTTCGTGCCCCCGCTGGGCGAGATGGGTGACCCGCGCCTGATTGATCCGCAATCGCGCCCGCTGCCCACCAAGGACGGCTATATCAGCATTTCGGCCAATACCGATGCGCAAGCCTTCGCGGTGTTCGACGCCATCGGCCGGCCGGAACTCAAGACCGATCCGCGCTTGTGCAGCGTGGCGGCGCGCTTCAAGAACACGGCGGATTATTTTTCCATCCGCGCGGAAGGCCTGAAGCAAAAAACCACCGCCGAATGGATGGAAATTTTCGACCGCACCGACGTGCCGGCCATGCCGTTCCAGACGCTCGATCAGATCATGGAAGACCCGCATCTGAAGGACATCGGCTTCTTTGAAACCATCGAGCATCCGACCGAAGGCAAGATCATCAACATGAAATTGCCGAACAAGCTGTCGCGCGGCGCCCGCACGGATTTTCGCCCCGCGCCTAAAATTGGTCAGCAAAGCGTGGAAATTCTGCGCGAAGCGGGATTGGCGGAAGCGGAAATCACCGCGCTGATTCAGTCGGGCGCGGTCGTGGACGGGGGCAAGTAACGTGGCGACCCGGTGGCGCCTTGCGTGTGCGGCAGTCGCGGCAGTCGCGGGTGCCGCCATCTCAACCGGTGCGTCCGGCCAAGTCTATCCTGCGAAACCGATTCGCTTTATTGCCCCGTTTCCACCGGGCGGCAACACCGATTTGCTGGCGCGCCTGATCGCGCAAAAATTGTCGGAGGCTTGGGGTCAGCAGGTTATCGTGGAAAATCGCGGCGGCGCGGGTGGCACCATTGGCGTCGAACTGGCAGCCAAGGCACCGCCGGACGGTTACACGATCGTGATGGGACACGTCGGCACCTTCGGTGCGAATCCAACGCTCTACCCCAAGCTGCCCTACGACGCGATCAAGGACTTCGCGCCAGTTACGCTGTTGGCGATAGTGCCCAACGGCATGGTGGTGCATCCGTCGTTTCCAGTGCGCAACGCGCGGGAGTTACTGGCGTTCGCGCGCGCCAAACCCAGGCAAATTCTGTATGGCTCCGGCGGCAGCGGTAGTGCGACGCATCTGGCGGTGGTGTACCTGGAGCTGGCGGCCAAGGTCGAGTTTACGCACATTCCCTACAAAGGCGCCGGGCCCAATGTCATCGACCTGATCGCGGGACACATATCGATGACCATGGCCGGCGTGCCCGCGCTGATGCCGCACATTCGTTCCGGCAAGCTGCGGGCAATCGGCGTGGCCACGGCGAATCGCATGCGGGTGTTGCCCGACGTGCCGTCCATCGCTGAATCAGGCGTGCCGGGCTTCGAAGCAAATCAATGGTATGGCGTGTTGACACAAGCCGCCGTGCCACGCGACATCGTTACAAAGCTCAATGCCGAGATCGTGAAAATTCTTCAACGCGACGATGTCAAGCAACGTCTGGCCGCCGACGGCGCCGAACCCGTTGCCAATACACCGGCACAATTCGCGGAATACATCAAAACCGAAATTGCGCGATGGGCGCCCGTGGTCAAAGCCTCGGGCGCGCAGCCCGAATAGCGCGGCGTGTCGGCGCAACCGTCGCGGCGCGGCTTAAGGCATAATAATCAGCCGCTGTTTCCCTCACTCCATCCATCAAAGAGGTTCGTCATGTACATAATTTCGAAACGATTTTCATTAGCGTCGTTAACGTCATTCGCGCTTACTTTCGTGACCGCGCTCTTGCTCAGCGCGGCCGCGCAGGCGCAAAACAAGGAATACACCCCGTCGGTCGGACAGGAAGGCAAGGACGTGATTTGGGTACCGACGCCCAACGAGCTGATTGCAAAAATGCTCGACATGGCGAAGCTCACGCCCAACGATGTGCATTTCGATCTCGGTAGCGGCGACGGGCGCACGGTGATCGCCGCCGCCAAACGCGGCACCAAGGCGGTGGGCGTTGAATACAATCCGGATATGGTTGAACTCTCCAAGCGCAATGCACAAAAAGAAGGCGCAACCATCGCGGCACGCACGGAGTTTATTCGCGGCGATATTTTCGAGACCAATTTCAGCCACGCCACCGTACTGACGCTTTATTTGCTGCCGAGCCTGAATCTGAAACTGCGCCCGACCATCCTCAACATGAAGCCGGGCACGCGCGTGGTGTCGCACGCGTTCACCATGGGCGATTGGGAAGCCGATCAAACGGAAACGGTGGAAGGCCGCACCGCCTACTTGTGGATCGTGCCGGCCAAGGTGGACGGCAACTGGCGCATTGAAGGCGGCGGCGATATCGCCCTGAAGCAAACGTTTCAAAAACTCGAAGGCACTTCCGGCGGCAAACCCATCACCAATGCACGCATGAGTGGCGACACGATCACGTTTTCAGTAGATGGCCGCGAATACAGTGGCAAGGTCAACGGCGACCGCATGGAAGGCGCCGTCAAGGGCAGCATGGCGGGCAAATGGAGTGCCGCCCGCGCCAAGTAAGCGTCGCCGCAGCAGTGCATGTTGTTGATTTAACTAATTGTTTTTATTAACAAAATAGCGCAGCGCCGGGCTGCGCTATTTTTTCGCTGATACTTAACGGGAGTGCGGGTCATGTCCAAGGCATCACAGGTTGTCATCGTCGGCGGCGGCATCATGGGAGGCGATATTGCCTCGGTATTCGCGGCAAAAAACTGGCAGGTTCATGTGATGAGCCCGTCGCAAAAAACACGCGATGCCTTGGGCCCGCGCCTGACCGCGGGATTGCAAAAAATTCACGCCGATGCGGCGTGCGCAAAAAATGTCATCACCTATGCGCGGCTGGAAGACATTGCCTGGGACGCCATTGATCTGGTGATCGAGGCCGTCACCGAGGATTTGCCGCTCAAGCAAAAATTATTCGCGCAACTCGAAACGCTTGCGCGCCCCGATACGCCGATCACCACCAACACATCGAACTTTCTGATCGGCGCGGTCGGTCAAGGGCTGAAATCGGCCGCGCGCGTGGCGGGCCTGCACTTCTTCATGCCCGCGCATCTGGTCCCGCTGGTAGAAGTGGTGAGCGCCGAGACCACCGATCCGGCCGTGGCGGACAAGCTGGAGCAAATCATGAAGGATGTCGGCAAGGCGCCGATTCGTGTCAACAAGGATGTACCCGGTTTTGTCGGCAATCGCCTGCAACTCGCGTTGATGCGCGAGGCGATGTGGATGATTCACGACGGCGTCACCACCGCGGAAGGCATCGATACCGCCGTACGCTACGGCTTCGGCTTTCGCTTCGTGGCCTGCGGCCCTTTCCGGCAAAAGGAAATGTCGGGGTGGGATACCCACTACGCGGTGTCCAACGCGCTCTATCCGTTATTGCACAACGAAACCGCGCCGCCGCCGTTTTTCAAGGAAATGGTTGAACGCGGTCACGTCGGCATGAAGGCCAAGCATGGCTTTTGGCCCTGGACGGATGAGTCGATCGCACAGGAAAAAGCACGTATTGAAAAAGCCTTGCAGGCCGGATTTGCTATTCTGGAGTCTGACAAGCAGTAGTTCACCCCATTCCGGAAAAGGGATGCCCCATGAACATGGCGCGTGTCGTGAAATTTTTGCGCTCATTGCACTTCATGCTGGCGCTCGGTGCGGTCGGGCTGTACGCGCTCGGTGGCTTTGTGATTGCGCCGTGGTGGATCAAGCGCGAGTTGCCACAACTGCTCAATACCCATTTGAATGCCACGGGATCGGCCGGCGAAATCGCCATCAATCCTTTTTCGCTCGCGGTGGAAGTTCGTGATTTTTCACTGACGGAATCGGGCGGCTCCCAACCCGCCATAGCATTCGACCGGCTGTTCATCGATTTTGAAGCGAGCAGCCTATTCAGGCGGGCCTGGACTTTCGCGGACATCACGCTGGAGCGTCCGCGCGTCCGGTTGGAAGTGGATGCCACCGGCGCGCTCAATCTCGCGAAGCTCGCGCCCCGGGAAAACGAGCCTCAAAAACCTGCCGCGTCGGCATTGCCGCGCCTGTTGCTGCAGAAATTGGTGCTGAAACATGGTCTGGTAACGTTCACCGACAAGGCCGTGTCCCTTCCCGCGACGGCAAGACTGGAACCCATCGAGTTTGAGTTGCATGATCTGTCCACGCTGCCGGATCAGCGCGGCGAGTACACGCTGTCGGCACGGCTTCCCGCGGGCGGCACACTGGGCTGGCGCGGCACGATTTCGCTGGCGCCAATGGCCTCGACGGGGCAACTGGAACTGAAATCCGTCAAGCTCGCAACACTGTGGCAGTTTGTGCAGGACAAACTGCGCATCGACGAGCCCGGCGGAAACGCGGCGCTGTCGCTGAAATACGCCGCGCGCTATGGCGAAGGCAAACTCGACGCCACCGCCAGCGATTTGAGCTTCGGGCTGAAGGACGTCTCGGTTCGGCAAAAGGGCGCCGCCGCCGCGATGCTGTCGGCAGGCGAACTGGCGCTGACCGGGGGCAGCTTCAATCTGCTTGAGCGCCGGATTCAATTCGCGGAACTGGCGCTGGGCAAGATCGTCGCCCACACGATCCTCAACGCGGATGGCAATACCCAATGGGCGCAACTGCTTGTCCGGGATAAACCCGCGCCATCCCCCGACCCGGCGCCGCCCGCACCCGCGGCGGGCGCACAACCCAGCCCAGGTACGCCATGGCAAGCCGGCATCGACGCTATCCGCGTCAGCGATCTGCGGATCGGCGTTCTGGACCAGGGTTTTGTAAAACCGCTGGCAATCGATATTTCGCGCAGCGGCGCACGCGCCCGAATGAAAGCATCGATTGGCGCGGAAACAACCGTCATCATCGACAATATGGCGGTTGACCTCGACGATTTGCGCATTGCCGAGGCGGGCGCCAGGCATCCCCTGTTGTCACTGGCTTCGGTGGCCTTGACGGGTGGCGTATTCGATCTGGCGCAGAAAAAATTTACGGCGGAATCGCTGCTGCTGGGCAAACCCGTCACAACGATCACGCGTGACGCCAAAGGCGAAATCGATTGGGTTGCCGCATTGACCCGCAAAGCGCCCAGGCCGCCCGAACCGTCGTCTTTTGTTGCAGAAATAGGTGCGATTGAACTGACCGACGGAGCGGTCTCGTTTCAGGATCAGGGGATGGCGCCGGCGCTGGCGGTCGATTTACAGAGTATTCGTGTGCTGGCGAAGAACGTGAGCAGCGCCGCCAAACCCGCCAGTGGAACCTTTCAAACCATTCCCTTCGAAGCATCCCTGAAAATCAAGCAGGGAGGCGCCTTGCGCGCGATCGGCAGTGCCATGCCGGACCAGCAGCGCGCCGCTGTCAAAGTGGACGCGCGTAATATCGCCCTCAGTCCGCTGGCCGCGCTGCTGGAAAAACACACTGGCCTCAAGCTGGACACCGGGATGGTCCACGCCGCCGGACAACTGGATTGGAGCGGAATCGGCAATGCTGCCGGCGTGCGTTATAACGGAACCGCCACGCTCGACAATTTCCGTCTGGCGCAAACCAGCGGCGCAAAAGCCGATTCCGCCGACACGGCAATTCAGCCGGCTCCAGTAGGCTCGTTACGGCTAGAAGGAACCGCGTCATCGAATCCGCCACGCGCTTCATTAAAACTCGACATGCGCGGCATTGCGCTGGCACCGCTCAATCCGCTGGTGACGAAGCAAGTCACGCTCAATCTTGTTTCGGGTTCGGCGCACGCGGCGGGGCAACTCGAGTGGCACGGTGACGGAAAAACGCCGGGGCTGCGTTACGCCGGCGCGGCGGGCATCGATGAGTTCCGGCTGGATCATGAGGGCGGCGGCGAGCGCCTGCTTGCGTGGAAAGCACTGCTTGCGGAAGGCATACACGTTGACAGCGCGCAGCGATCGGCGCGCATCGATCAGGTTCGCCTCACGGACCCGGCCGGAAAAATAGCCATCGCCAAAGATCGCAGCACCAATTTTTCAAATCTGGTGCGCAAATCTGCCGCGGGCACGGAGGCCCCTGGAAATGCCGTGGGTACCCAGTCTGGCAACGCCGCGCCCGCCGAATCACCGTTTGCCTTGAGTGTAGAGCGGGTGAACGTCAGCAACGGCCATTTGGATTTCTCCGATCAAAGCCTGGTCTTGCCATTTGCCGCGGTGATACGCGAGTTTGGCAGCACGGTCACGGGAATCTCGACGCAACCGGGCACGCGCGCCAGCCTCAAGCTGGAGGGGCGCGTGGATGAATTCGGACAGGCGCAGGCTTCGGGCGCCATCAATCTCCTTGAACCCAAAGCATTTACCGATATCGCGGTGACCTTTCGCAATGTTGCCATGTCGCCGCTGACGCCTTACAGCGCGACCTTCGCGGGACGTCGCATCAGCAGCGGCAAACTGTCGCTGGATTTGCAATACAAACTCAACAACAGCCAGTTGTTGGGTGAGAACAAGGTGCTGCTGGAACAATTCACACTCGGTGAACGCGTCGCCAGTCCGACGGCCATCAATCTGCCACTTGATCTGGCCATTGCGTTGCTGACCGATTCCAATGGCAAAATCGATTTGTCGGTGCCGGTGCGGGGCAATGTGGATCGTCCGGAATTTGCCTATGGAGAACTGGTCTGGCAAGCCATACGCACTGTGCTCACCAACATTGTCACCGCGCCTTTCCGCGCGCTGGCTTCGCTGTTCGGCGGCGGCGCCGAAAAAGTCGACGCCATCGGTTTTGAGGCCGGCCGCGTGTTGCTCTCACCGCCGGAACGCGAAAAGCTGACGCGCGTGGCGGGCGTGCTCAAACAACGGCCGCAATTGCGTCTGATCGTTGAAGGCCGCTATGACGCGCGCCATGACGGATTAGCGCTACGCACTACCGCCGCACGACGCGCGCTGGCGGAACGTCAGGGCATTACGCTAAACGGTCCCGATGATCCCGCGCTGGTGAATTTTGACAACGCAAAAACCCAACGCGCGATAGAAGCGCTGCTCGAAGAACGAGCTGGCAAGGACAGTATCGACAAGCTCAAGTCGGACTACGAGAAATCCACCGGCAAGGAGGCCAAGCGCGTCAATGCGGCGCTGGCGTTGATCGGCAAAGGCAGTCCTGACCGAGAGTTCTACGAAACACTGTTCAAACGCGCGGCGGAACTTCAGCCACTGACGGACGGCGCCCTGCCGGAACTGGCCAGACAACGCAGCAGCGCGATTGTGAGTTTCATGAGCACCGCGGGACTGGATGCCTCGCGCACCGTCAGCAAGCCCGTAGCGGTTGTCTCCGCGGACAAACCCACTGACATAACCAGCGCGCTCAACCTCGACGCTGCGGGAAAATAATTCTTCGCTGAGAAAAGGCTACTTCGATTCCATCAGCACGTCGAGTGTTTGCTGCGGATCGTATTCATACATGCCGGCCTGCAGGCCGCGCACGATGCGATAAGGCTCGCCGGAAGGCGTGGGCGGATCAACAATCAAGTCATACATGACCGGCTGGGCAAACGGCTGACGATTGGCATCCAGTACCAACATGACGCGCGGCTTCAGGCGCCGCGACCGGTTTTGCGACACCACCACGGCGACCTCGGCGGTATTCAACTCCACCAGGCTACCCACGGGGAACACACCCACGCACTGTATGAATTCTTCCACCAGTTCGGACTTGAACATTTTATTGCGTGCCGCATACAAATCGTGCAATGCCTGCTGCACGGACTTGGCTTGCGCGTAAGGCCGCGCGCTGATCATGGCCGCGTAGGTATCGACCAGTCCGGCCATGCCGCCCAATGTCGAGATTTCGTCGCCCTTGAGGGCGCGCGGATAGCCGCTGCCGTCGTAGCGCTCGTGATGCTGGTGCACCGCTTCGAGTAATGTTTCCGTCGCGTCTTTCGATCCACGCAGGATCTCCACGCTCTGCGCAACGTGTCCCTGAAAGATTTTCAGTTCTGGCGCGGTCAGCCGCTCGCGTTTATCGAGCAATGCGCGCGGCAATTTTAGTTTGCCGATATCCTGCATCAACCCCACGGTGCCAATGGCCTGCAACTGGTCTTCGGGCAACCCCAGGTGACGGCCAAATGCGATCAAATAAATGGCCGTATTCAACCCGTGATCATAGGTATAGCTGTCCGCGCTCTTCAAGCGCGCCAGCCAGATCATGCCGTCCGGGTTACGCACCACCGATTCAACCATCCATCCCACGGCATCACTGACCTTTTCAAGGTCGAGCGCCTTGTTGTTTTGAAGGTCGGCAATGACCTCCTGCACCACGACTTCCACTTTTTGGTGAGCTTCCCGCGCCATCGGAAGCTCTTCCTCAATCAAAGTCTTGTCGGCATATACGGGGGCATTCGCGCCTGGCGCTCCCACGCCACTGGGCGCGCCCACGGAATCCTTGGCGCCAAGGCCGAGCCATCTCGCAAGGCGTTGAAAAAATCCATTGCGGGCAGCCAGCTCTTTCTCGGTGTATATCCGCACACTCGCGTCCGGGTCGGTCGCGCGTTCTAGATACGCCCGCTCTTCATTGCTGATGCCTGCACCGGGGCGAATTTCAATGGGGCGCGCCTTGGGCTTGGGCGTCTCTTTGCCATCGGCATAGATGGTTACCGTGGGCTCGCGGCTTGAGGATTGCGACTGTGGCGCGTCCGTTGCGTGCGGGGTCGAGGAGAATGCCGCCAAAAATATGCGCTTGAGCGTACTCAACAGCCCCGTTTTTGGCACATCCGGCGGACGATCCTGATCGGCACGCGGCTTGGATCCCCCCGCCCCTGATGGCCGGGGCGGTATCGTCTTATCGACCGGGTCCGGACGGAATTGGTCGCCCAGCGACAGGCTGCGCTCGACATAGACAAACTTGCAACAACGCTGGATCTCACCGATCTGTTCGTTCGAATCGATAACGAAACCCTGAATCAGAAAGGGCGTCTCGAGCCACGGACGATCCAGTTCAGCGACGAACATGCCGCGCGCGAGTTTATCGACTGGGATTTGTTCCTTCATGGCGCCAGTTTAAACGTATTTCCGGACGGGCCTATACAAACACGGAATGTCATGCCGCCTGCTCCGGCGCATGTCCCGCACGAACGGGCGCAAAGCGCTGCAACAGCACGCGCAACAGTTTTGTATCAATGGGCTTCATCAAATATTCATCCATGCCGGACTGCAGGCAAAGGTCACGCTGCTCCGACGGTGCGTGCGCAGACAACGCAACGATGGACACGCGTTTACCCGTTTGCTGTTCTTCCTTGCGTATCGCGGCCACCGCGTCAAAGCCACCCATGACCGGCATTTCAAGATCCATGAACACCAGATCATAGCTATTCTGCCGCAGGTTTTCGATGGCTTCCACGCCATTGTTGACCATCACGGATTGCACCCCTTGCTTTTTCAGCAGCAGCTCTATAAGCAATTGATTATGCTCATTGTCTTCCGCCACCAGCACACGCATGCCTTGCACGGTGCCGGCGGTCGTGGATTCCGTCGACGCAGGTTCGGCGCTGGCGGTAACGGTCTTTGCCGCTGGGGCCTGTACCTTGAACGGCAGTTCAAACGCAAAGACCGAACCCTTGCCGGATTCGCTGGTGACGCCGATGGTGCCCTCCATCAGTTCCACCAGCGATTTGCAAATGGACAAGCCCAAACCGGTGCCGCCGTACTTGCGCGCCGTGCTGGCTTCGGCCTGAGCGTAGCGTTGAAACAACGCGCCAATCTTGTCCGGCGGTATGCCGATGCCGGTATCGGTCACCGAGATTTTTACGCGCGGCCAGTCACCGTCGCGGCCCACCACCTGCGCGCGCGTGGTGACCGTACCGTCGACGGGGGTGAACTTGATCGCGTTGCCGATTAAATTGAGCACAATCTGCCGCAGCCGAAGTGAGTCCCCAATCAGCGCGTCGGGCACGTCTTCGTCCACCACCAGATTGAGCGTGATTTTTTTCTCGCGCGCCTTCACCGCTTGTTCCTGCACGACTTCATCGAGCGTCTGGCGCATCTCGAAATCGGCGTACTCGATATTGAGCTTGCCGGCCTCGATCTTCGACAAATCCAGCAGATCGTTAATCAGTGTCAGCAATCGCGTTCCGGCGTTCTTGATGCGACGCGAGTAATCCTGCTGCGTCGGGTTCTGCGCCGACGTCATCAGCACATCCGAAAACCCGATGATCGCATTGAGTGGCGTCCTGATTTCATGGCTGGTGTAGGCAAGGAAATCGCCCTTGGCCTGATTGGCGTCTTCCGCCGCCTGCTTGGCAACTTTCAACTCGGCCTCGGCCCGCTCCCGCTCGGTTACCACTTGCGCAAACAGCCGGTTCGCCGTCTCGGCGCCGCGTATCATGGCGGCATCGGACGCACTGCGCCGTTCGAAATGTTCAATGCTCATGGCAAGGCGCGAGCGATACCGGTTCAGACTGAACCACACCGTCAGAAACAATGCCAAAATCAGCAGCGAGGGCACGGCAAAATTCACCGGGTCCATCATCATCAGCCGTATGATCATCGGAATCAAGGCAGGCGCCAAAAAAGCCGTCAGTGATTCGCGGGAAGGCGAAATCGTCTGCGCCGTAATCGCCGCCACGGCGAGTGCCACCAGCACCGCCACGCTTTGCGGCAAACTGTTGTCACCGAAGAATGCGAAGGCGGCCCACCCCCAGGCGCTGCCGATTACCAAGTTGCTGCCCGCGACGATGTACCCCCAATTCGCGTCTTCCTTCAGGCTATCCTGCGCGCGCAAGTAAGCGCGAAGCAACAGAAAGCGAACGGTAATGGCGACCATAATGCACGCGAACCAAACTAGCAGATGCGCCGCACCGATCGTGCGCCACATGGTAACCAGAATAGCCAGCGCAGCCGCCGTATTCGCGGCCAAGCCGTAGCCGCTGACGCTCTCAATCAGCGCCATCTCATCGGCTCGATAAACGTCCTCTTTTCGCCGGTCTGTCGGGTTGCCCGAAGCAGGCCCCTGAGATGCAGGTAACGACATAATTTACGGTGCGCCGAAAATCCAACCTTTGACTCTATTACACAGGCCCGCGTACAGGCCTGCAACTTTGGCCGGCACATTATCCTCTCGTAGAGGGAGATTTTACTATCCGCAGCCCTCGTTAATTACAGATTCTTTACAAACAGCGTACGCCGCCCGGGCGCCCGCGCCCACTCAGTCCGCACGAATACCTACTTCCCTTAGGGCCGCGCCGTATATAACAATTTCCGACGGGATAGTCTCGACCGCAATCTGAGAAGTCCCGCACATAGGCTCGCTACCGCTGGCGAACAGTCGGTCGTGCGCGTGGGGCATCTGGCCCCTGGTTGGAGCAATGGTCGGAATACCGGGCGCTTGGTCGGCTCGATCGATAAAACACCCAGCGTGCAGCCCCGAAAGACTCGCCCTCCCACCGTTGGAGAGCTCACGCACAATCGAAACGTCCGCCGTGGATTTTAAATGGTGGCCAAGGGCGGAATTGAACCACCGACACACGGATTTTCAGTCCGCTGCTCTACCAACTGAGCTACTTGGCCCCGGTACTACAGGAAGGGCTGCTATTTTATCGTACCGCGCTTGCGGCGCAAACCATTGATTTAAAAACAGTGTCACGAGTAACAGGCAAAAAGAAACCCCGCGCCGCGGGGTTTCTTTTTTAGGGAGAGGAGGTTACGGAGGGAACCGCAGGTTCCCTCCGTTCGATTCCGCCCCCATGAGATGTAATTTTTCGCGAAGCGAAAATTACATTCCCATGCCGCCCATGTCACCCATGCCGCCGTGACCGTGGCCGGCGTGACCGCCAGCGGGCTCCTCTTTCGGTGCTTCTGCAACCATTGCGTCGGTGGTCAGGATCAAACCGGCTATCGATGCGGCGTTTTGCAGCGCGCAGCGGGTTACCTTGGTCGGATCGAGAACGCCCATTTGCACGAGGTCGCCATACTCGCTGGTGCCGGCGTTGTAGCCGTAATTGCCTTTACCTTCGATCACTTTGTTCAACACGACCGAAGGCTCTTCACCTGCGTTGGAAACAATCATGCGCAACGGCTCTTCGAGAGCGCGCAACACGATCTTGACGCCTGCGTCTTGATCGTGATTGTCGCCCTTGATGGCGCCGAGGTTGCCGCGGGCACGGATCAATGCAACGCCGCCGCCCACCACGATGCCTTCTTCAACGGCCGCGCGGGTTGCATGCAGCGCGTCTTCAACGCGTGCTTTTTTCTCTTTCATTTCGAGTTCGGTCGCCGCACCTACGCGGATCAGCGCAACACCGCCGGCCAGTTTGGCCACGCGTTCTTGCAGCTTCTCTTTGTCGTAGTCGCTGGTCGCTTCTTCGATTTGGGTGCGGATGTTTTTCACGCGGCCTTCGATGCTGGCCTTATCGCCGGCGCCGTCGATCAGCGTGGTGTTTTCTTTCTCGATCTCGATGCGCTTGGCGCGGCCAAGGTCTTTCAGGGTGGCTTTCTCGAGCGACAGACCGACTTCTTCGGCGATCACGGTGCCGCCGGTGAGAATCGCGATGTCTTCGAGCATGGCTTTACGACGATCACCAAAGCCCGGCGCCTTGACGGCACAGGTTTTCAGGATACCGCGCAGGTTGTTGACCACCAGGGTGGCCAGCGCTTCACCTTCAACTTCTTCGGCGATGATCAAGAGCGGCTTGCCGGCCTTGGCCACTTGCTCCAGCAGGGGCAGCAGGTCGCGAATGTTGGAGATCTTCTTGTCGTGCAACAGCACGAACGGATCGTCCAGCACGGCGATTTGCTTGTCCGGATTGTTGATGAAGTACGGGGAGAGGTAGCCGCGGTCGAATTGCATGCCTTCGACGACTTCGAGTTCGTTTTCCAGGCTCTTGCCGTCTTCAACGGTGATGACGCCTTCCTTGCCCACTTTGTCCATCGCGTCGGCGATGATTTTGCCGATCGAGGCATCGGCGTTGGCCGAGATCGAGCCGACTTGCGCGATTTCCTTGTTGGTGGTGCAGGGCTTGGAGAGCTTCTTCAGCTCGGCGACAACGCCGGTCACGGCCTTGTCGATGCCGCGCTTGAGATCCATCGGGTTCATGCCGGC
>DHVE01000006.1:44118-51267 GCA_002412495.1 Betaproteobacteria bacterium UBA5216 | reverse complement strand
GCGGCAACGTACTTCATGCCTTCCTTCACGATGGCCTGGGCCAGCACGGTCGCGGTGGTGGTGCCGTCGCCTGCGGTGTCGGAGGTCTTGGACGCGACTTCTTTCACCATCTGCGCGCCCATGTTTTCAAACTTGTCTTTCAATTCGATTTCTTTGGCAACCGACACGCCGTCCTTGGTCACCGTCGGGGCGCCGAAGCTGCGCTCGAGCACCACGTTGCGGCCTTTCGGGCCGAGGGTTACTTTGACTGCATCGGCAAGTACGTTCACGCCGGCCACGATACGGTGGCGGGCATTTTCATGAAATTTGACTTCTTTGGCTGACATAATGATTTCTCCAGAAAGGTTTCAGCGGCTTACTTTTCAACCACGCCCATGATGTCTTCTTCGCGCATCACCAGCAGCTCGTCGCCGTCGACTTTGACGGTTTGGCCGGAGTATTTGCCGAAGAGCACACGGTCGCCAACTTTGACGTCCATGGGGATGAGCTTGCCATCATCGCCACGCTTGCCTGTACCAACGGCTTTGACTTCGCCTTGATCAGGTTTTTCAGCGGCGGTGTCGGGGATAACGATACCGGAAGCGGTTTTGCGTTCCTCTTCCAGCCGCTTCACGATGATACGGTCGTGCAACGGACGAATCTTCATGGTCTTTCTCCTGTTAAATTGATCTGTTCGGATACGGAATCTTCGGAGCGGCGGCGGGACATCCACACTTGTGCGGCTTCCGTACGGGTACGGGGTGGTGTGATGCCGGAGGCTTGTTAGCACTCAACTCCGATGAGTGCTAATAATAATGCCGTACCGCAGCAATTTCAACCGATTTGTACATAAAAACAGGGAGTTGGCCTCTGAGGCCCGAGCGGGCCAAGGCCAAAACACAGTAATTATTTGTTTTTATTCGTTATTTTAAAACGAAGTTAGCGCTGGCTGACCTATCGTGCTTGCCAAGCCGCGGGTCAATTCGACGCCATCCACGGTCATTTTCCAGCGCCCGGATTCCTCGCGCGGCGGTTTGGATACGACGAAAGTCGTTGTCCACAAGCCGACGCCCACCACAAAATTGTCGCCGTCAAATTTTTTCAGCGGTGCATTGATCTCGCTCGTGGAATTGCCCTTCTTGCGCCAATAGACCACCTGGCCGCCCTGCGTGATCAGCAGGCTCATGCCCGGCGCTTCCCATTGTCCGACATAAGCGGACTTTTCCGGTGGCACCGGACTGGCACAGGCAGCAAGCAACAGCGCCAGCGTCAGTACCGCGCGGCTTTTCATCATCCCTCCGATGCCGGGTAATCAGGTGGCCTCGGCAAACTGCTCCGTGCGCGGCCCCGGCACGCCAAAACGATACACCGTCTGCCGCTTGCCGTCACAGCTTGGCGGCACCGGATTCAGCGGACAACGTCCGGCGCGCCGGCCTTCGGTCGATAACGTGGCATCATCGGCCACGTCACCCCAGATGCCGCCGCTTACCGGACGAAACAGCCACATTAAATAACCCTTCGCCGCCGCGAGTTTCAACAGCTCATCGGCGTCCGGCGCATCGCTCACCACTAATTGCTGCCCGTTAACTCCGTACGGAAACGCGCCGAAGGCCTGCAAACATTCCAGCGGTTCGGCGGACCGCGCGCCCGGACGCGCGCATGCCGGGCGCTCCGCGCGCGACACGTCCCACGCACCCATCTGCCAGGCCGCATCGAGCGCGGCCTGATCGACCGCAAGCAGATCATCCCAGCGCTCGTTTACTTGCAGGGCCGAACTCGGTATCGGCGTAAACGCAACCGGCTGCGCACCTTCAACATCGGCGAGTTTTTCCTTGATGAAGCCGTGCCAGTGCAAGGTGAGTATCACCGGCGTGTCGGGGCAAGGCACCGCCGCGAGCGTGACACCCACCAGCGGCAAGTGCGTGGCGGCGATCTGATCTTCTATGCGTTCCAGCAATTCCATGATCGGCTATCTCCTGTTCAGTGATGAAGCGGTGATAAACTCGAAAGCGAAAAAGCAAAACACGTGCCCCCTAACCAACAACAACGGCACGAGGCGGAAAAAGTTAACGCGCGCGCCATCAGAACGACCGTTCCGTTGTAACAGGATGTTGCATGCAGCAAGCACGGCGTGGAAGCAAAGTTACGATTCCCCTTGACTCATTGAGCGTTTTCAAATTTTTAGTACATCCAGACCCGGAATGCAAACCAGCACTCGCAACAGTCTGCTGCTAAACCGTAGTCTCGCGGCCGTGTGGCACCCATGCACCCAGATGAAGCAGCACGAGTCGCTGCCGCTCATTCCCGTGGCACGCGCCGCCGGTTGCTGGCTGTACGATTTTGACGGCAGGCGTTATCTCGACGCGGTGAGTTCGTGGTGGGTCAACCTGTTTGGTCACGGCAACGCGCATATCAATGCCGCGTTGCGCGATCAACTCGACACGCTCGAACACGCCATGCTCGCGGGCTTTACCCACGAACCGGTGGTTGAATTGTCCGAACGTCTTTCGGCGCTGACGGGTAACGCGCTCGGCCACTGTTTTTATGGCAGCGACGGCGCATCGGCGGTCGAGATTGCGCTGAAGATGAGTTTTCATTACTGGCGCAACAGCGGTCAGCCAGGCAAAACGCAGTTCGTCAGCCTCCAAGGCAGCTACCACGGCGAAACGCTGGGCGCGTTGTCCGTCACCGACGTGGCGCTGTTCAAGGACACCTACGCGCCACTGCTGCGCACAAGCTTGCAGGTGCAAAGCCCCGACTGGCGGCTGGCGGAGACCGGCGAATCACCGCGTGATTACGCCTTGCGCGCCGTGAAGTCATTGCGACAACATCTCGAACAACATCACGCCACCACCGCCGCGCTGATCGTCGAACCGCTGGTGCAGGGCGCCACCGGCATGGCGATGTATCACGCCGCCTACTTAAGCGAAGCGCGCGCGCTGTGTGATCGCTACGGCGTGCATCTCATCGCCGATGAAATCATGACGGGCTTTGGCCGCACCGGCACGATGTTCGCGCACGAGCAGGCGGGCATCGTGCCGGATTTTTTGTGTTTATCCAAAGGCATCACCGGCGGCTACCTCCCGCTGTCGGTGGTGATGACCACCGACACCGTCTACAACGCGTTTTACGACGACAAGGTAACGCGCGGCTTCTTGCATTCGCATTCCTACACGGGCAATGCGCTCGCCTGTCGCGCGGCACTGGCAACGCTGGAAATATTTGAACAAAAACAAATAGTTACGAGTAACCACCGTTTGAGCGCCATGATCACCGATGCAGCGGTTGCGATTGCCCGCCATCCGCGCGTCAAACATTTTCGCAACGCCGGCATGATCTGGGCATTCGAGGTCGAATCCGGCGATCCTGCGTTTGCGCGCAACTTTCATCAAGCCGCGCTTTCGAAGGAGTTGCTGCTGCGTCCGATCGGCAACACCATTTATTTCATGCCCCCTTATGTGATCACCGATGACGAAATTGCACTACTCACCGCACGCACACTGGAACTGCTGACCCCATGAAACTTCATTTCCACGGCGGGGTAGAAGGCGTTACCGGCTCGTGTCATCGCGTTGAAACCGGGGACACGCAGTTTCTGGTGGATTGCGGCATGTTTCAGGGCGGGCGCGAGGCCGAGGGCAAAAATCATCAGCCGTTTGCCTTCAAGCCGCGCGACATTGCATTCGTGTTGCTCACCCACGCGCACATCGATCACTCGGGACTGTTGCCGCGCCTCGTAGCCGAAGGCTTCAGCGGCCCGATCTACGCCACCGCGGCCACCTGCGATCTGCTCGAAGTGATGCTGCTCGACAGCGCGCACATACAGGAAAAAGAGGCGCAGTGGCGTAACGAGGCCCGCAAGGCATCGCGCGAGCGCGACAACCAACCCATCTACACCGCGCGTGACGCGCAGCGCACCTTGCAACAAGTGCGCGTCGTCGCGTATGGTGAAGAAATTCATCCGCACCCGGCGCTGCGCTGCGTCTATCGCGATGCCGGACATATTCTCGGCTCCGCCATCATCGAAACGTGGATCACCGAGAACGGGAAAACGATCAAGGGCGTGTTCTCCGGCGACATTGGCCAGCCCGCCAGGCCGCTGGTGCGCGACCCCACGCCCATTCTGGAAGCGGATTTTCTGCTGGTCGAATCGACCTACGGCAATCGTCTGCATCGTTCGATGGAGGCCACGCTCGCCGAACTCGAACACGCCATCACCGACACGCTCACGCGCAAACACGGCAACGTCATCGTGCCGGCGTTCGCCGTCGGCCGCGCACAAGAGATGCTGTATCTGCTGGCCGATCTGCACCGCAAGAAACGCCTGCCGCCAATGAAAATCTACGTCGATTCTCCGCTGGCGATGAAGGCCACCGAGATCACGATGCGCCACATGGCAATCCTCGATCCGGACACTGCCGAGGTGATGAGCTGGGCGCGCAAGCAAAACAAGGGCCTGCAAATTCACTTCGTGCAGGACGTGGAAGAATCCATGCGGCTGCGCGAGATCAAACACGGCGCGATTATTATTTCCGCCAGCGGCATGTGCGACGCCGGCCGCATTAAACATCATTTGCGCAACAACCTGGGCCACCGCGACAACACGATACTCATCACCGGCTTTCAGGCGGCGGGCACGCTGGGCCGGCGTATTGTCGATGGCGAAAAAGAAGTGCGCCTCTTCGGCGTGCCGGTCCCGGTGCGCGCGGAGATTTACACCATCGGCGGTCTGTCGGCCCATGCCGATCAGGCGGGCTTGCTGGGCTGGCTGGCGCATTTCAAACGCGCGCCGGCGCAAACCTTCATCGTGCATGGCGAGCCGGAATCCACGGGAATATTCGCCCAAGCGGTACGCGATAAACTGCATTGGAACAACCTCGTCGCCCCAACCCTCAACCACTGCATTGAGTTGTAATCGCCGGGCCACAACCCCCATGACGCGCATGTCAAAATTACATAATCTTTCGTATTTATTGCTTTATTTGTGCGGCTCCTGGTTTGGTGTCGCACACGCCCAACTGCCGCCGCCGGTCGCACAGGCGTTGGCGAAAGCAGGCGTTCCCGAAGCCGGCGTGGGCATTTACGTGCATGAAATCGGCGCCGCCGAGCCGCTGGTCGCGCATCGCGCGGATCAACCGCTGAATCCGGCTTCGGTGATGAAACTCGTCACCACCTATGCCGGCCTCGAATTGCTCGGCCCCGCGCACCAATGGAGCACCGACGTTTACACCGAAGGCGTGATGCTGCAGGACGTGCTGGTCGGCAATCTCATCATCAAGGGCGGCGGCGATCCGAAATTCACCATTGAAAATTTCTGGTTATTGCTGCGCAATCTGCGCGCCAAGGGCATCCGGGAAATTCGCGGCGACGTGCTGCTGGATCGCAGTTTGTTTGCGACTGATCATCCTGATCCGGGCCGCTTCGACGGCGAACCCACGCAGCCGTACAACACCACGCCCGACCCGCTGCTCGCCAATTTCAAAACCTTCACGCTGACGTTCGCGCCGAATGCGGATGGACGCGGCGTGCGCATCAACGTGGATCCCCCGCTACCGAAAGTTGAAATCATCAACAACCTTGCGCTGGGCGAAGGCGCCTGCGGTAACTGGATCACGCGCATCAAAACCCAGGTGCAGGACACCGGTGACGCGGCGCGCGTCACTTTTGCCGGGCCATATGCACGCGCGTGCGGCGAGCAGGTTAATTACTACAGCCTGCTAGGGCATCGTGATTACGTCGGCGGATTGTTCCAGCACCTGTGGCGCGATCTTGGCGGCGTGTTTAACGGTCGCGTGCGCGACGGGGATGTAAACGCAAATTCAGTCAAGCTCGTCAGCCAGCGCTCGCTGGCCTTGTCTGAAATCGTGCGCGACATCAACAAGTTCAGCAACAACGTGATGGCGCGGCAGTTATTGCTAAGCATCGGGGCCACGGCGGGCGCAACAGCGGGCACAACGGGTGGCGCCGGGGCCGCACCCGAACGCGGCGCGCGTGCCGTGCAACAATTTTTTGCCAGCCGCGGATTGCCGATGCCGCAACTGGTGCTCGAAAACGGTTCGGGGCTGTCACGCATCGAGCGCGTCAGCGCACGCGATCTCGGCCAAATGCTGCAAGCCGCTTTCCGCAGCGCGGTGATGCCGGAGTTCATTGCGTCCATGCCGCTGGTCGGCGTGGACGGCACCATGTATCGAAGGCTCACCAACACCGGCGTCGCCGGTCAGGCACACATCAAAACCGGTTTGATTGCGGGCGTACGCGCGATGGCGGGTTACGTGCTCGACGCCAAGGGCCGGCGCGTCGCGGTGGTGATGCTGATCAACCACGCGAACTCACACAACGGTAACGCAGTGCAGGATGCGTTGTTGCGGTGGGTGCACGCGCGTTAAGCGCAATCCGGCGCACTCCATAAAACCGCCGTAACGAATCGTTACAATTCCGCGCGGAATTAATTACAACAGCTTCGTGTCCATTCTCCTACGCTGCACAATTTTTGTGATGGTGCGGCGTAGTCTTGCGCCCTCGCGCGCATTTAATCAGGAGATACCATGTACAAACGAGCTGTTTCCCTTGTGTTGATAGCCGCCGCGCCCTTTGCCGCCAGCATGGGCGCGCAAGCACAAACCGCTGGCAACACCGGTTTCTATGGCGGACTGGGCATCGGTCGTGCAAACACCGATACCCCCTCGGCGGGATTTGTCGGGGCGAAAGACGAACACAGCACCGCGTGGAAATTGTTTGGCGGTTACCAATTGAACCAGCACTTTGCGTTGGAAGGTGGCTATGTCGATTTGGGCAAGGCGTCCGTACATGGCGGACCACCCGGCATTCCCCCATTCGGAACACTCGATTCACAGGCATGGCAAGGTTCCGTCGTTGGCAGCCTGCCCATCGCCCAGCAATTTGCGTTGACCGGAAAGCTCGGCATCGCGCGCACCAGCACCGATGTATTTGGCAATATCGGCGGCGCCCTCTCCGCAACCACGGACAAAAACACCGCGGCAACCTACGGACTGGGCGCGCGTTACGACCTGACCAAAACAGTGGCCCTGCGCGGGGAGTGGGAGCGTTTCCGCATCGGAACGGCGGGACTCGGCGGCAAGAGCGATGTGGATATGTTCAGCCTTAACGCCATCATGAAATTCTGATAATCGCAATCGTTCCGATCGTTCC
>DHVE01000006.1:0-43733 GCA_002412495.1 Betaproteobacteria bacterium UBA5216 | reverse complement strand
GCCACCAGCGAGCGCAGCTTGGCCCACGCCACGTCGGACGCGACGCGGCCCTGACCCGCAGTGGAATCAAATCCGCAATCCGTGCCCGCGAGTACGCGCCTGGGATCGCCCACCACTTCGGCCACGCGCTCCAGCCGCTCTGCAACCGTTTCCGGATGTTCGACAAAATTGGTCAGCGTATCAATTACACCGGCGACGATAATTTGATCATCCGCCAGCGGCTGTTTTTCAAACACGCGAAACTCATGCGCATGGCGGCCATTGGCAAACGGCAGCACGAAACCGCCCACGTTGAGCTTGCGCAGGATCGGCCAGATGGTTTGCAGCGGCACGTCGCAATCGTGCGGCCCCTCGTAATTGCCCCAGCACACATGCACGCGCACGCGGTCGCGCGGCACGTTGCGCAGCGCGTGATTGATCGCCGCCACGGTGCGCTCTACGAAATTCAGGAACGGCGCTTCGGGCTGATCCTGATAGGAGCGGTGCCGTTCCAACGCCAGGTCAGGGCAATCCACCTGCAATAACAGGCCGTGCCGGATCACGGCTTCGTATTCCACGCGCAGCGCCTCGGCCAACGCCTCGAGGTAGGCGTCATCGCTGGCGTAAAACTCGTTCTTGCAAGCAGAGCCGACAATGCCCGGCGATGGCGCGGACATGAATGCCTCGCGAAAGCCGCCGCGTGACGCGGTTAATGCCTGCAACGTCTGTTGAAACTCGCGCGGCTCGGCCTCGGCGAGCGCCGCGTCACGGTACGTCACTTCGCCGATCACGCACGGTGGCACCAGCGAAGTCACGCCCTCGCGCCCCACTTCGCGCGCCTCTGACATGCGCTTGTATTCCGGATAACGTTCGACATCCTGACGCGCCCAGCGCCGCCAGGTGCCGCCGAAACCGGTCATGCGCCGCTGCGCATACAGAAAAAACCCTTCACGCTGCTGTTCCCCGTTGTTGCCGATGTCGATGCCGCAATCGATCTGCCCTTGCACGGCGGCAAGCATCGCATCGCGGCCCGCAGCCTCGATCACGGCTTCATCGACCGGCTCGCCGCGCGAGCGCTGGCCATACAATCGCAACAGCGCGTGCGGACGCGGCAAGCTGCCGGTGTGCGTGGTCAAGATCGCGTTTTCACTGCGCAGCATGGGAAACTCCTTCGGGGATCCGGGTGACATTGCCGCCGGGCGTAACGGCGCTACAATTAAAGCACAACTTATCGTATGAAAGGCAAGCCCATGAACCAGGTCGCGTGGACATTCACGGCATTGACATTGACCGCGGCGTGTCATGCGTACGCACAAACCGGCGTGCCCGCGGAGTTCCCGCGCAAGACTATCCGTCTGGTGGCGACCAGCTCGCCCGGCAGTCCGGTGGATTTGTTCGCGCGCGCGATTTCCGATCATCTCGCGAAATCGTTTGCGCAATCGGTGGTGATCGACAACCGCGTCGGCGCTGGCGGCACGCTCGCGGCGGGCATCGTGCTGCAAGCCGAAGCCGACGGCCACGTGATGATGGTCAATACGTCGGCGCAGGTTGTCGCGCCGTTCATGTACCGCAAACTGCCGTTCGACATGCTGCGCGATTTTGCCGCCATCGCGCCGCTCGCCATCCAGCCAAACGTGCTGGTGATATCGCCCCAACACGGCTGGAAATCCGTGCAGGAGCTGGTGGCGGCGGCCAAGGCAAAACCCAAGGGCCTCAGCTACGGCACCGGCGGCAGCGGCACCGGTACGCACATGAACGCCGAGCGCTTCCGGCTGCGCGCCGGCATCGACGCCGTGCAGGTGCCCTACAAAGGCTCTCCCGAAGCCTTGGTGGATGTCATCGCCGGTCGCATCGACTGGTCGTTTCTGCCGGTATCAACCGCGCTAGCGCATATGAATGATGGGCGCGTGCGCGCACTGGCGTTAAGCGGAGACCGCCGGTCGCCAAAATTGCCGGACCTGCCGACCATCACGGAATCCGGACTGCCCGACTCGGACTTCCCGTTCTGGGTCGGCGTGTTCGCGTCGTCGAAAACACCGCGCGTGGTGATGCAACGCCTGCACGGCGAAATCGCCAAGGCCACGGCATTGCCGGAAGTGCGCAAGCGCATCGACAACCTCGGCGCCGAACCCATGTCAATGAGCATGGGGGAGTTCAACAAGTATGTGCGCGAGCAGGCGGATATTGCTGCCGGTATTATCAAGGCGGCGGGGATACAGGCGAACTAGCGATTCACCATATCTAGTTGTGTGCGACAAGAAAATGGCACTTCGAACACACGGATACAACTTTAAATATTTGAATTAACAGATTTATTTTGGCGGCGTTGCGATTGCGCCACAGACTTCGCCGCCCGTTGATCTTCATCGAGTTACACGATGGCTCATATAGGCCCTCGCGTTATAATAATGACGCCGTTGTTTTTCAACTAAAAAGGATTTGCCATGAACTCGACGAAACTCACTGTATTGGCCACCCTTGTGACCGCTACGTTAAGCATGCCACTCGCCGCCAGCGCGCAGGATGCAGGATTTTATTTGGGTGGGTCGGTTGGACGCTCGGACACCAATAATGATACGGCGGCGTTTGCCGCATTGGGCGCAACAGTGTTAGGCAGCGACGAAAAAGACACCGGCTGGAAGCTATTCGGCGGATACCAGTTCACCAAGAACTGGAGCGTCGAGGCCAGCTACGTGGACCTTGGAAAATTTGGAGTCACTGGGCGGATAGGTGCATTGCCTTTCACGGCAAGCGCTAAAGTCACCGGCTATGCGCTGGCAGCCGTTGGAACGTTGCCGGTTTCCCAAAATTTTGACCTTTTTGCAAAGGTCGGGATTGTCCACTCTAGAGTAAAGTCGTCGGCCACCGTCGCCGCAGCTGCCGCCGCAGCTAACGACAATGATACCGACTGGACTGCGGGAATCGGCGCGAAATACAACGTCAACAAGAATTTTGCTATTCGTGCCGAAATCGAGCGTTACGAAGCCGGTAGCAGCGGTAACGCCAATTTGTACAGCATAGGCGTGCAGTTCAAGTTCTAAATCGCTGTTGGTTCGCAAAAAAACCGGGGATACCCCGGTTTTTTTGTGTCTTTTTTGCCGCCTGTCGTCAAACCTCAAATACCCAACGACAACCAGATTTCATCCACCCGCTTTTTAACGACATCATCCATCGCTATCGGCGTACCCCATCGCCGATCGGTTTCAGCAGGCCATTTGTGGGTGGCGTCCATACCCATTTTCGACCCCAGCCCCGCGACCGGGCTGGCGAAATCCAGATAATCCATCGGCGTGGCGTCCGCGATCAGCGTGTCGCGGCGCGGATCGACGCGCGTGGTCATGGCCCAGATCACCTCTTTCCAGTCGCGCACGTTTACGTCGTCGTCTGTGACAATGATGAACTTGGTGTACATGAACTGCCGCAAAAAGCTCCAGATGCCAAACATCACGCGCTTGGCGTGGCCGGGATATTGTTTTTTGATGCTCACGCAGGCAATGCGGTAGGAGCAACCTTCGGGCGGCAAATGAAAATCGATAATTTCCGGAAATTGTTTTTTCAGCAGCGGCACGAACACTTCGTTCAGCGCCACACCGAGCATCGCCGGTTCGTCGGGCGGCTTGCCGGTGTAGGTGCTGTGGTAAATCGCGTCGCGCCGCTGCGTGAAGCGTTCGATGGTGAAGACCGGAAATTTTTCCTGCTCGTTGTAGTAGCCGGTGTGGTCGCCGAACGGGCCTTCAAGCGCCATCTCGCCGGGGTAGATATAACCTTCCAGCACCATTTCCGCGCTTGCCGGCACCTGCAAACCGTGCGTGATGCATTTGACGATTTCGGTTTTGGCGCCGCGCAGCAATCCGGCGAATTGATATTCCGACAGAGCATCCGGCACGGGCGTCACCGCGCCCAGCACCGTGGCCGGATCAGCCCCAAGCGCCACCGCCACCGGGTACGGTTCGCGCGGGTGCGCGAGTTTGTGATCGCGAAAATCCAGCGCGCCGCCGCGATGATCGAGCCAGCGCATGATGACCTTGTTTCGGGCAATTACCTGCTGGCGGTAGATGCCGAGATTCTGCCGCGGCTTGTTGGGGCCGCGCGTGACGGTGAGCCCCCAGGTGATCAGCGGCGCGATATCGCCCGGCCAGCAGGTTTGTATCGGCAGGCGCGCGAGATCGACGTCCGCGCCTTCGACAACGATTTCCTGACAGGGCGCGCTCGAAACCGCGCGCGGTGTCATGGTCATGATTTGTTTCAGCAGCGGCAGTTTGTCCCACGCGTCGCGCAGCCCCTTGGGCGGCTCGGGTTCTTTCAGGTAAGCGAGTGTTTCGCCAATCTCGCGCAGCCGCGCGAGCGGGTCTTCCTCGGGCGCCGCGCCCATCGCCAGCGCCACGCGCCTGACCGAGCCAAATAAATTGCCGAGCACCGGCGTGGGGTAACCCTTGGGCCTTTCAAACAGCAGCGCCGGCCCGCCCGCTTTGAGTACGCGGTCGCAAATCTCGGTCATCTCCAGTTTGGGATCGACTTCGACGGCGATGCGTTTCAGTTCGCCGAGCGATTCCAGTCCGGCGATGAAGTCCCGTAAGTTGTTGTATTTATGCATTATTTATCTTGCGGCCGTACGCCACCTCCGGCTCCGGCAATTCGATAGCCACCATGATCGCGGAAAAACTCTTGCCATGTGGGTCGGATGATAGCGAGGTGGTCACGCCGCCCGCCAGCGCGTCGTGCAACACAAAATTCAGCGCGCCGATATTCGGCAATTCATGGCGCTCGATATTGCCTTTGACCAACGCACCATACGCGCCGCGCACGCGCTCGATGGTCACCTGATCCTGCAGCAGCCGAAAATCACGCTCGTCATGCGCGATCACCGAAACATTCAGCGTGTTGCCTTTGTCGCCGGCGCGGCAATGGGCGATTTCGCGCAGCTTCACAGCGACAGCATCCGCACTTCGGTTTTGATGCGGCCGCGATCCAGCAATATGGAACGCACGCCCACAACCTCTTTGACCTGCATGAAATCACTCGCCCCGCCGTACGGGCCATTGGTGTACAGCGTTTGGACTTCTTCGCCAACGGCGGCGGCGTCCAGCTTGTTCCGCGAACGCCCGCTGACGCGCAATCGGATTTCATAAGGCTCGGCGTTTTCCCCGGGAGACACATCGCCGTGCAGCGACGAGTGGCCGATCAAATCCACGCGCAATTCTTCCAGCTGGATATTGCGCAGCGCGAGCCGCTCGCGCACGATGTCACCGGCGAGCTTCGCCCGGCTGAGCGCACCCGAACCGGCGTAGGTCATGTGACCCTCGCCGACATAACCCGCGCGATAACCCACGCTGACTTTGTAGGTGGCGGTACGCGGCGCGGCGCGTCCGCCCGCGAACGCCACCTGATCGCGCGCCTTTTCACTGAACCGCACGCCAGTGAAATCCGCCACGCAGTCGGGCGTCACGTAGCGGGCCGGGTCGTGCACTTCATACAACAATTGTTCCTTACAGGTCGCGAGGGTGACCGCGCCGCCGCTGCCCTCGGGTTTGGTGATAAACGCCGCGCCATCGGCGTGAATTTCGCAAATCGGAAAACCCAGCCGCGCGAGATTCGCCACATCCTTGAAACCCGGGTCGGCGAAGTAGCCACCCGTAACCTGCCCCGCGCATTCCATCAAATGGCCGGCCACGGTTGCCTGCCCGAGTTTCGCGTAATCGTCGTCGCGCCACTGCAAGCCGTCGAGCATGCACCCCACAAACAGCGACGGATCCGCCACGCGCCCGGTGATCACCACGTCGGCACCGGTGGCCAATCCTGCCGCGACGGCATCCGCGCCGAGGTAGGCATTTGCGGACACCATCGTCGGCTTGATGGTGTCCAGCGGCTCGCCGTTTTCCATCAAGGGCGCGGCGGTGGCGCGAACCTGCTCGGTCACATCGTCGCCCAGCACCACCGCCACCCTGAGCTTCGCGACACCCAGTTCGCGCGCCACGCGCAACACGGCCTCACCCGCCGCCAGCGGATTTGCAGCACCCATGTTGCTGACAATGCGCACGCCGCGTGCCAGCGCCGCGCGCAGCACCAGCGTGAGGCGCGGTTCCAGCATCGGGTTATAACCGCGCGCCGGATCGCGCAGTTTTTCCAGCTGCCCCAACGCGATGGTGCGCTCGGCCAGGGTTTCGTAGACGAGGTAATCGATAGCGCCCCGCTCGACACATTCCAGCGCGGGTTCCCAGCGGTCGCCGGCGTAGCCCGCGCCGCAGCCGATGCGTATGCGATCGCGCGGCTTATTCAGGCTGGATGCCGGCATCCTTGATCGCTTTCGCCCACTTCACGGTTTCAACGCGCGTACGTTCCGCGAGTTGTGCCGGTGTGTGCGGGCTGGTTTCAACGCCGAATGCGATCAGCCGGTCTTTCACGTCCTTGCTGTTGGCTGCCTGATTGAGGGCCGTGTTGAGCCGCTCAATCACCGCCTGCGGCGTGCCGCGCGGCGCGTAAGCGGCAAACCACGCAATCAGTTCGTAGCCCTTCAAGCCGCCGGCCTCTTCGACCGTGGGCAGATCAATCAACGCGGTGCGCTTTAACGAGGTCACCGCCAGCCCGCGTATCTTGCCCGCCTTCACCTGCGGCATGGTCACCGCGAGATCGGCGGTGAACATCATCACCTGTCCCGCGATCAAATCGGTAATGGCGTGCGGCGAACTTTTGTACGGCACCATCGTCAACTTGATGCCCGCCATGTTGGCAAACATTTCCGTGGACACGCGCTGTGACGTGCTGGCCGACGCGTACAAAAACTCGCCGGGCTTGGCCTTCGCCAGCGCAATCATCTCTTTCAGCGTCTTGGCCGGCAAGCTGTTGTTCACCGCCACGATCAGCGGCACCGAGCCGAGGAAGGCAATCGGCATGAAATCCTTTTCCTGATCGTAGGGCAGTTTTTTATACAGGCTCACCAGCGCGGCATTGGTGCTGTTGGTGCCGCACAAAATCGTGTAGCCATCCGGCACGGCCTTGGCAACGGCTTCCGCGCCGATCAGGCCGTTGGCGCCGGGGCGATTGTCGATCACGCCCGATTGGCCCAGCAGCTCGTTAAATTTGGCGGTATAGCTGCGCCCCACGGTGTCGGTCGCGCTCCCCGCCGCGAAGGGCACCACCACGCGGATCGGTTTCGCGGGATAGGTTTGCGCCAACACCGACGACGGCACGGCCATCGCAATCATGGCAACCCGAAAAAACGTGTGACGAATACAAAACATGAAAAGCCTTTCTGTCAGAAAATACGAATGCGGTGATACATGTCGAGCGCCAGCCCCGCGAATATCGCCATGCCCGCCCAGTTGTTGTTGAGAAACGCGGCAAAGCAGCGGTCGCGGTCGCGCGATTTGATGAGCTGGTATTGATGCAGCATCATGCCACAGGCGAGCGCCAGCCCCACGTAATACGCCAGCCCGAGCCGCGTCCACAGCCCGATGCCGGCCATGATCGCAATGAACAGCCCGTGGCAAACCATCACCATCGCCACGTCGTACACCCCGAACAGCAGCGCCGACGATTTGACGTTGAGCCGCATGTCGTCATCGCGATCGACCATGGCGTATTCGGTGTCGTACGCGATCGCCCAGAAAATATTGGCGACAAACAGCCACCAGGCGATGGGCGGCAGATTGTTGCGGTAGGCGGTAAACGCCATGAGTATCGACATGCCGAACGCGATGCCCAGCCATGCCTGCGGCAACGGAAAAAACCGCTTTGAGTACGGATACGAGGCCGCGACCGCCAGCGCCACGAACGACAGCGCGATGGTGAGCTTGTTGAGAAACAGCACCAGAATAAACGACAGCAGCAACAGCACCGCGGCCAATATCAACGCTTCTTTCGGACTCACGAGGCCCGCGGCCAGCGGCCGGACCTTGGTGCGCTTGACATGCGGGTCGATATCGCGGTCGGCGTAATCGTTGATCACGCAACCCGCCGAGCGCATGAGGATTGTACCCATGATAAAGATCAGCAGTATGTCGAGGCGCTGCATGCGTGGCGCGGCAAACCACAGCCCCCACAACGCCGGCCACAGCAGCAGCAGAATGCCGATGGGCTTGTCGAGCCGCATCAGCTTCTCGTACGCATTCAGCTTGTCCATGAGCGTCATGGGTGCCATGGGCGTCATATCGTTAATACCTCCGGCAAAAACACTTCCGTCACCAGTATAGGCGATTTTCCCACGATGAACAGCGAGCGGCGCGCCCACGGCGACACCAACGCCGGCGCGATGCGCGCGGCCGCGCGGTAAAGCTCGTGCCCGCGCCCCAGTTTGTGTTGCCGCAACATCAAGCGCCGAATGCGCGGATCAGTAAACAGCGCCGCGCCCAGGGGCCGCGATCCCATGCCCTGCATCAACCGCCAGCCCGCGCCTCGGTCGCCGGGCGCGAGCACGCTGTGCGCGTAGACCACCGGGGTGGCGCCGCAGTAGAGCGCCACGTCACGCGTCAGTACAAACGCCCGCTCGCCCTTAAGTGACAAGAAGCGCTCGTCGCGATGCAAGCGGCGGCGCCCCTGAAAAATAACCTTGACCGTCATGCCCGTCCCGCCGGGCAAACGCGATTCGATGCGCCGCGTGAGCGAACCGCGATCGGTAAGCCACTGCCGGTACACGCCCGCCACGCACGGCAAGGACCGCCAGAAACTGTCGCGCGGGGGTCGGCTGGAAATTCGAGTCACTTCAATCCGGGATTCTTGTTTTGTGCGCGATTATCGCAGGAACAGGGTTACTACAAAACTTCACCGCAAAGGCGCAAAGACGCAAAGGGAGCGCAAAGAAAAAGCCATTCAATTCGCACAACTCCGAATGCAGTGTTCTTGAATTTTCTTTGCGGATCCTTTGCGCCTTTGCGCCTTTGCGCCTTTGCGGTGCTTTTCCAAACGTCAAACCTTGAGAAACTCCCCGCGCCCGCCCAGCCAACGCTCCAGATGCGCACGCGCCGCCGCCGGGTTCTCCGTCAGCAACACCGCGGCCGTATCGCGGGCGGCATCGAGTAAATCCACGTCCGCCGATAAATCCGCGAAGCGCAGCAGGGGCACGCCGCTTTGCCGCGCGCCAAGCAATTCGCCGGGGCCGCGCATGCGCAGATCGTGCCGCGCGACTTCAAAACCGTCGGTGTTTTCAAAAATGATTTTGAGGCGTTCGCGCGCCCTCGGCGACAGCGGCGTGCGGTACAACAAAATGCACGCGCTTTGCGCGGCCCCCCGCCCCACGCGCCCGCGCAGCTGGTGTAACTGCGAAAGGCCCATGCGCTCGGCGTTTTCAATCACCATTAACGACGCATTCGGCACGTCCACGCCGACTTCGATCACCGTGGTCGCCACCAGCACCTGCACCTCATTGCGTTGGAACGCGCCCATCACCGCGGATTTCTCGTCGCTTTTCAGCCGCCCGTGCGCAAGGCCAACGTTGAGATCAGGAAACGCCGCGCTCAGCGATTCGTGCGTTTCCATCGCGGCCTTGAGTTGCAGCGCTTCCAGACCCGCACGTCCGGGTTTGCGCGGCGACGATGGCTTTTGTCCCTCCGGGGACGCTTCGCCGGCCTCGATCTCTTCCACCAGCGGACACACCCAGTAAGCCTGACTGCCCGCCGCGCAAGCATCGCGCACCCGTTCGATCACTTCGTCGCGGCGCGACTCGGACACCAGCTTGGTGGTCACCGGCGTGCGGCCGGGCGGCAGTTCATCGATCACCGACACATCGAGGTCCGCGTAATAACTCATCGCCAGCGTGCGCGGTATCGGCGTGGCGCTCATCATCAATTGATGCGGTTGCGCACTGGCTTGCGGCCGGCCCTTCACCGCCGCGGCGGATTGCGTGCCTTTCAGCCGCAACGCAAGGCGCTGGCGCACGCCGAATCGATGCTGTTCATCGATGATCGCCAGGCCCAGGTTGTTAAACACCACATCGTCTTCAAACAACGCGTGCGTGCCCACCACGACCGGCGTCCCGCCCAACGAAATGTCCGTAAGTATATGTTTTTTAATGGATTTTTTTGTACTGCCCGAGAGCCACGCAACCGGGATGCCAAGCGCCGCCAGCCAGCCGGAAAACTTGCGGTAATGCTGCTCGGCAAGAATTTCGGTGGGCGCCATCAACGCCACCTGATAGTTGTTTTCCACGCACTGCAACGCGGCCAGTGCCGCCACCACGGTTTTGCCGCTGCCAACATCGCCCTGCAACAGGCGCTGCATCGGATGCGGCTTGGACAAATCTTCGCGTATCTGCGCGACGGCGCGCTGCTGCGCACCGGTCAGTTGAAACGGCAAATCCTTCAGCAGGCGCGTAACCAGCGTGCCTTTCGGGCGCAACGCCGGCGCGCCCATGCCGCGCCTTTTTTGCTGATGCACGCGCATCGATAACTGCTGCGCCAGCAACTCGTCGAATTTCATGCGCCGCCACGCGGGGTGCGTGCGCTCCTGCAATGCCTGCTGCGGGACTTCCGGCGACGGGTTGTGCAAAAAAAACACCGCGTCGCGAAACGTCGGCAGCTTCTGCTGTTTGAGCAGGGCGCCGGGCAAGGTGTCCTCGAGTTTTTCGGAGGCCATCGCGCGCGCGATCAGTTTACGCAGCGTGTCCTGCCCCATGCCGGCGGTGGCGGGATACACCGGCGTCAGCGCCTCGGCCACCGGCGCGCCTTCCTGCACGACGCGGTAACGCGGATGCACCATCTCCGCGCCGAAAAACCCGTGGCGGATTTCACCGAACGCCCGCACGCGCGCGCCGGCTTCAAAATGTTTGACCTGGCTGCCGTAGAAACTGAAAAACCGCAAGCTCACTACACCGCTACCGTCTTCGAGATGCACCACCAGTTGGCGGCGCGGCCGGTACTTGATGTCAGTCTCGACAACCGTGGCTTCGATCAGCACATCACGCGCTGGCGGCGCGTCCTTGATCGGATACAGATGCGTTTCGTCGTCGTAGCGCAGCGGCAGGTGCAGGATTAAATCGAACTTGCTCGCGATGTTGAGTTTCGCGAGCTTCTCGAGCGTGCCTTTGTTTAGTCCCGCGAGAGAAGCGTGAGGCGTGAGGCGTGAGGCGGGCGGGGTTGCGGCTTTCGCCTCGCGCTTCACGCGCTACTCCAGATGCAGAATCGCATCGATCTCCACCAGCGCATCGCGCGGCAAACTCGCCACGCCAACGGCCGCGCGCGCGGGATACGGCTCCTTCAGATAGGTCGCCATGATTTCATTCACTTTGGCAAAGTGTTTCAGATCGGTGAGATAAACCGTGAAGCGCACCGCGTCATTGAGCGTGGCATCCGCCGCTTCGGCCACCGCCTTGAGGTTGTCGAACACGCGGCGTATCTGCGCCTCGATGCCTTCGACCATTTGCATGGTTTTCGGATCGAGCCCGATCTGGCCCGAGCAATAGACAACGCTGCCGATGCGCACGGCCTGCGAGTACGTGCCGATGGCCTTGGGGGCGTCATCGGTGTGGATGATTCGTCTGGTCATGAGGGAATGAATTTAGGAGGGTAGTTGCAATACGTATTTCGACAATATATTGCGCTGAATTTCATTCGAGCCGCCGTAGATGGTGCCGGGACGCGAAATATAAAACGGCGACATCAGGTCTATCTGATCGCCGCCGAGGGTGATCTCGTCGGCGAACGCGCCGTATTCATCGCCCGCTTCCAGTAACAGCTCGGAAAGTTTTTGATAGGTGTCGGTGGCGAATATCTTCAGCATCGAAATATCCGGGCCGAGCGGAATGCCCTGCCGCACCTTTTCCACAAAGCGCCCGTACAGCGACGACAGATCGTTCAGATCCATTTTCAGTTGCGTGTAGCGATCGACAAAGCCAGGGTCGTCAAACAGGTGTTGCGCGCGGGCCAGCGCATCCAGTTGCTCAAACGCCTGCAACGGACGGCGCGGGCTGCCGATGGACAAGCGCTCAAAGGTGAGCAGCCCCTTGGCGATGGTCCAACCTTCGTTGAGCTTGCCGACGAGATTGTCCTTGTGCGTGCGCACGTTGTCGAAAAACACCTGGCAGAATTCTTCGTGGCCCGCGATATTGCGAATGGTGCGCAGCGTGATGCCTGGCGTTTTCATGTCCACCAGCAGGAAGCTGATGCCGCGTTGCTGCTTCACATTCTTGTCGGTGCGCACCAGCACATAGATGTTGGTGGCGTCATGTGCCATCGACGTCCAGATTTTGCTGCCGTTGATCACGTATTCGTCGCCATCGAGTACGGCTTCGGTGCGCAAACTGGCCAGATCGGATCCGGCATTCGGCTCGGAATATCCCTGACACCACACGATGTCGCCCGCGAGAATTTTTGGCAGGTAATTCGCGCGCTGCGCGTCGTTGCCAAAACGTATCAGCATCGGGCCCACCATGGTCAAACCCTGATCCGGCATGCGGCCCAGGCCCGCGCGCTCGGATTCCTCCCAGTAAATAATCAGCTTGGCGGGCGTGAGGCCCATGCCGCCGTGTTCCACCGGCCAGTTGGGCGCGAGCCAGCCTTTTTTCGACAGCTTCTTCCACCAATCCACCGATTCGGCCCAGCGCAAACGGCGCGGCAAGAAACGCAGGTGATCGGGAAACTCTTTTTCGAAATACGCACGCAGATCCATGCGAAACGCGTCGTCGTCCATCGCGTTCCAGTCGGTTTTTGCGGCGCTGACGGCGCCAAGGGTGCTCATGCGGTCGCCCCTTCAATAATTTCCGTGCGGGCATAGCGCCGCCGGTGCGCCGTGCCGTTGCCCAGCCACGCCGCGAGTGTCATCGCGCGCTTGACATAGAGGCCCACATCGCAATCTTCGGTGAAGCCAATCGCGCCGTGCAGTTGGATCGCCTGACGCGTAATCAGCAATGCGGCATCGGTGCAACGCGCCTTGACACGGCTGGCGGCGGCGCTGCGCGTTTTTGCGTCGGGCTCCTCGTCGAGCACGCCGAGGCAGTCGGCGAGCACCGCGGTTGATAATTCTTGCTGGATGTAAAGATCCACCGTGCGATGTTGCAACACCTGAAAGCTGCCGATGGGTTTGCCGAACTGCACGCGCGTTTTCATGTAATCAAGGGTCATCTCCAGCGAACGGCTCATGATGCCGCAGAGTTCCGCGCTGGCGATGGCTGCCGCGTGGTCAATCGCGCGTGCCAGCGATTCCGCTGCCGCCGCGCCGCTGTGAATGACGTTTTCTTTCGCCACCGTGACTTCGGATAACGTCAGCGTACCCGATTGCCGGCCATCCGCCAGCGCGTCGAATGTCATCGCCGCGCCCGCCGCGTCGCGCGGCACCCACAACAGTTGCAGGCCCGCCGGGGAATTTGCGGACACAATGTAGCCATCCGCATGGGTCGCGCCGATCACAAAGCGCTTGGCGCCGCTGATGCGAAAGCCTCCCTCGAAGGGCGTGGCCTGCGTGGTAATTTTGGTCACATCGAGTGTGCCCGCCTGCTCCTGCCACGCCGTCGCCGGAAGAATGTCGCTGGACACCAGCCCTTCCAGTAATTTTGTTTTCAGCGAATTGTTGTCGCTG
The DNA here is from genome assembly GCA_002412495.1 of Betaproteobacteria bacterium UBA5216. GTDB lineage: Bacteria > Pseudomonadota > Gammaproteobacteria > Burkholderiales > SG8-41 > UBA5216. Next base: position 30,251 of record DHVE01000006.1, on the reverse strand, counting down.
GCGGTCAACACGCGCGCGGCCAGTACCGAAGTCGCCGTCAGCGGCTCGGGCACCAGCGCGCGCGCGAGCCCTTGCGCGACAATCGCCATGTCTCCCAACTGCATGCCCATGCCGCCATATTGCTCGGGCACCAGCACGCCGAGCCAACCCAGCTCGGCCATCTGGCGCCACACCGCGCGGTCACATTCGGTTTTGGTTTCGCGCAGTTTGCGCACGCGCGCGACGTCCGCGCCGCGCGCAAAATCCGTGACGCTGTTTGACAGCATCGCGCGGTGTTCGCTGGAATCCTGCTGGGACATGCCGTTGCTCCAAAAATAATTGTTTAAAAACAATGGCCTATTAAAATAGCGCTGAGCGACTTTTGTACTTCTTTTGCACTTCAATAGCCGGGGTTGCCACACTGTAACGAATATAATTGCGCGGCTCAACCGCACAGCCCGGGTTTTCGCGGTTGCACGCGGTTGTATGCATACGCCGGTCTAATCACGCTGAATCACGCACACCCACAGGATCACCATGAACATTTCCATGTACAACGCTTCGATTCCCGTCATGATCAAAATGCTGGGCAATCTCGAAACCATACTCGACAAGGCCATCGCCCATGCCGCCGCGCGCAAAATCGAAGATGCCGCGTTTGTCGATGCACGCCTGTTCCCCGATATGTTCACATTTGCGCGGCAGATACGCATCGCCACCGACATGTCGAAAGGCGCTGGCGCGCGGCTGGCCGGTATCGACATCCCGAAGTTCGAGGACAATGAAAAGACCCTGCCCGAACTCAAGGCTCGCCTGCGCAAGGCAATTGATTTTCTGAAGACGCTCACGCCCGCGCAGATCGACGGCAGCGAAGACAAAGACATCACGCTCACCGCCGGCAAGAACACCTTCAACTTCAAGGGGCTCGATTATCTGAATTCATGGGTACTGCCGAATTTTTATTTCCACGTCACCACGGCATACAACCTGCTGCGGCACGGCGGGGTGGAAATCGGCAAGATGGATTTTCTGGGCAAAGTGCAGTAACCAACGCCACACGCCGCCCGCCACATGGTCACGCGCACCGTGGTTGTCCTGTGGCGCATCACCGAACGCTGCAATCTGGCTTGTGCATTTTGCGCCTACGATCGTGGCGTGTCGCGCGCGCGGCGTGTCGCCAGCGCCAGCACCGTGCTGGCGCTGGGCGCAACACTGGGCCGCTTCCAGCGTGAATCCGCAGCCCGCGTGCTGGTCAGTTGGCTCGGTGGCGAACCGCTGCTTTGGGCACCGCTGGCAGCGGTATCCCGCGCCTATCGGCTGCGCCACGCGCTTGCGCTGAGCCTGACCACCAACGGCACGCGATTGCATGCCCGCGACACGCGCGCCTTGCTGGTCGAACATTATTCGGAAGTCACGATCAGCGTCGATGACATCGGCGAGCGGCACGACCGCTTGCGCGGCAGGCCTGGGTTGTACGCCTCGCTCGCGCGCTCGGTCACGCAACTGGCGAAGGAAAAGCAAGCCGCCGGCAATGGCCCGCGGCTGCGTGCCAACGTGGTGTTGATGCGCGACAATATCGGCGCCTTTTCTGCCTTGTGCCGCGAACTTGCCGGCTGGGGTATAGAGGAAATTACCTTTAATCAACTGGGCGGCGCCGACCGGCCCGAATTTTTTCCGGTACATCGTTTGTTGCCGGAACCGGTGCGGCAATTCGCGGCGGACCTGCCTGTCCTGCGGCGCGAACTGGCCGACTGCGGCGTGATACTGCGCGGCGCCGATGCTTACCTTGACCGCATCGCCGCCAGCAGCCGCGGCGAAGCGCTGGCGCCGGCGGATTGTGCGCCGGGCCGCGATTTTTTGTTTATCGACGAAGCGGGCCGCGTTGCGCCCTGCGCCCATACGCCAGGAGACTATGGCGTGCCCCTCGAAACACTCGACGGCCCCGCCGCGATTGCCGGCTTGCCCGAACGGTTCGGCGCCGCGCGGCACCTGCGCCGCGCCTCCGCCTGTGCGGACTGCCACAGTACGCAGCATCATGGAAAGTTCGCGGCGGTCAGCTCATGAGTCGTCATGCAGAAACCCGGCCCGCCGCTTGAAACGCTGATCCGGCGCGCCATCGATACGCCGCCGGAGTTTCAGGCCGATCCGCGTATCGGCCAGCAGGGCGTGGTGCATGTCGACGCGCTGGTGGGCGATATTGCGGGCACGCTTGGGCAACGGGTCGCCACAGGCGAACTGCAACGCTTTGTGGCCACCGACGCCAACGCGCGCAACCGGCTGGCGCTGGCGCTGGTGGCCGGATGGGTGATGACCGATCCGTGGTTTCGCGGTGCGGGTGTAACCCCGTTGGATCTGGTGAGCGCGGTGGATGCAACCGCCACCTCGCTGTCGCCGTACGCGCCCGCCGCCAGCTTTGTGAACGATCCCGACCGGCGCGAAGAACTCGTGCGCACCTTGCTTGCCGCGCTGGGACGATGCCCCGCCGGCGAGACGCCGACGCAGGCGCAAGACCGGCTTGCCAGCGTGTCCGTAGCGCAGCGACGACTCGCGGTAGAGGCGGCCCGCGACGCGGCCGGGCGCGCGCGCAAAATACGCGAAGCACTGGCGCGCAAGGCCGCCGAAGAATCCGCCGACAAGATGTGGCGCGAATAGGCGTGACCCGCATGACCGATCCCGAACTCACCGACGCCGACCGCCACCCGACACTCACCGGGCACGGCCAGCGCATGCTCGACTATTTGCGGCAGCAACCGCATGCGCCCGTCTTCCGTAACCAGGGTGGCAGCCGGCTTACCGCCGATGATCTGGCTCGCGTGCAGGCGTTCGAAGCCGAAGTCGAACGGGCAAACGCCAGCGATTCGGCCGACGACACGCCATGGCTGGCGGATTTCGTGGCGCGGTGCCATGCCGAGGTGCCGTATTTCAGGTCGCGCGGCGCGGCACCCGAGCGATTGGAGTCCGTGCCGACGACCAGCCGCGCGGCGCTCGCTCTGGACATCGCCGCGTTTGTTCCGGACAGCATCGCACTGGATCGCCTGATCAACTTTCGCACCGCGGGCACGACCGGCCATCCGCTGCTGATACCGTCGCATCCGGTGGTCGCGGCATCGTACATCGCGTTTCACCGGCGGGCATTGCGGCGCTTCGGCATCGAACCCAAGGCCGGGCGCGGCGATGTCGGCATCGTGCTGCTGGGATACCAGCAACGCTGTTTCACCTACGCGTCGGTGATCCCGACGATGGCAGAAGCCGGCTACGCAAAAATCAATCTGCGTCCCGAAGACTGGCGCGATCCCGATGACCGCGCGCGTTATCTCGACGCGCTGCGTCCGGAAATCCTGTCCGGCGATCCGATCTCTTTTTCCGCGCTGCTCGACCTGCCGGTCACATGGCGGCCACGCGCGCTGGTGTCAACCTCGATGACGCTGCTGCGGGCGCTGCGCGACGCGCTGGAAACGCGCTTTGCGTGTCCGGTAATCGACGTGTATTCGATGAACGAATCCGGGCCCATCGCGGTGTTCGATGCGCGCGCCGGCGGACATGTATTGCTGCAGCACCAGTTGCGGGTGGAAATCCTCGACAACGCCGGCCATCCCGCGCGCGAGGGCATGTGCGGCGAAATCACACTCACCGGCGGATTCAACTTTTGTCTGCCCCTGCTGCGTTATCGCACCGGCGATTACGCAGCCCTGGAAAAACAGGGCACCGACTGGGTGCTGACCGGCCTGTCGGGTCGCGCGCCGGTACGGTTTCGCGCGGCCGGCGGCCGGTGGATCAACAACAACGACCTGACCCATGCCTTGCGCGCGCTGCCGCTATGGCAATACCGCGCGCACCAGCAGGCCGACGGACAGTTACGCTTTGAATACGCCGCCGCCACAAGCGTCGATGCCGACATCGCGCGAACCCTGCGCGAATTGCTGGGCTCGGACACACCTCTGATCATCCAGCACACCGTGTTCGGCGACACCAAGGTTACGCAATATTCGTCGGACGTCTCGCACGCCCTGGGCATCAATCCACCTTGATGCCGGCGGCCTTGATCGTTTTCGCCCACTTGGCGAATTCATCCTTGAGCCGCACGGCGAATTCCTGAGGCGTGTTGCCCACCGGCTCGGCGCCTTCCGCAGACAGCCGCGCGCGCACTTCCGGAATTTGCAACGCGCGCGAAATTTCCCGTTGCAGCATTTGCCGTATGGCCAACGGCGTTTGCGCCGGCGCCATCATGCCGTACCACTGCGTCACCTCGAAACCGGGGTAACCGGATTCGGCAAACGTCGGCACATCCGGCAGCGCCGCCATGCGGGTGCGGCTGGTAACCGCCAGCCCATGCACGCGGCCGCCGCGCAAATGCGGCAGCATGGTCAGCGCGCTGGAAATCGCCACGTGCACCTGCCCCGATATCACATCGGGAAACGCCAGCGCCATGCCCTTGTAGGGAATGTGCACCATCTCGATGCCCGTCGCGACACTGACCAATTCGCCCGTCAGATGCACCAGCCCGCCCTTGCCCGACGAGGCGTAATTGAAGCCGCGCGGCTTGGCTTTCCCCAGCGCGACAAAGGCCTGAAGCGTTTTAGCCGGTACGGCCGCGTTAACCGCAAACACATAGGCGTTTTCACTGGCCAGACTGACGGGGGCCAAATCGCGTAGCGCGTCGTAGCTCACCTTGTATAGCAGTTGATTGGTGACAAACGTGCTCGACGAAAACAGCAGCGTGTGGCCATCGGGATTGGCGCGCGCGGTAAGTTCCACCGCGATGCTGCCGCCACCGCCAGGCCGGTTATCGATTACAAATTGCTGGCCGAAGCGCTCGCTCATTTTTTGCGCCAGCGAGCGGCCCACCGTATCGGTACCACCGCCCGCAGCGACCGAAACAATGATGCGCACCGGGCGTTGCGGATAGGGTGCGGTTTGTGGATGGGGCGATTGCGCCACGGCGCCGCCGACATACAAGCCTGCCGCGAACAGCAGGCCGCTTTTTACGGCCCGCATCATTCCACCCTGATGCCCATGGCTTTGATGGTTTTCGACCATTTCGCCATGTCGTCTTTCAGACGCTGCGCGAATTCTTCGGGCGTGCTGCCCACGGGCCGGGAACCTTCCGCCGTCAGGCGCGCACGCACGTCGGGCTGCGTCAGCGCCTGCACCACTTCACGGTGCAGCACGACGCGGATCGGCTGCGGCGCGTTCGCCGGCGTCATCAGGCCGTACCACTGGGTTGCCTCAAATCCCGGATAGCCCGCTTCCGCGATAGTCGGCGTTTCCGGCAACGCGGTGTTGCGCACGCGGCCCGTGACACCCAGCGCATGCAGCCGCCCTCCGCGTATGTGCGGGAGCATGGTCAGTGCGCTGGATATCGCCACCTGCACCTGTCCCGAAATAATATCGGGGAACGCCTGCGGCATGCCTTTGTACGGAATATGCGTCATCTCGATGCCGGTCACGCTGGCAAACAGCTCTGCGGTGAGATGCACCATGCTGCCCTTGCCCGGAGAGGCATAGTTGATCGCGCGCGGTTTGGCCTTCGCCAGCGCGATAAACGCGGGCAGGGTTTTCGCCGGCACGGTGGCGTTGACGGCCAGTACGTACGCGCTTTCGCTGGCCAAACTCACCGGCGAAAAATCGCGCAGCGCGTCGTAAGGCACTTTGTAGAGCAACTGGTTGATCAAAAACGTGCCGGATGCAAACAGCAGCGTGTAGCCATCCGGATTCGCGCGCGCGGCGGTCTCCACGCCAATGACGCCGCCGGCGCCGGGCCGGTTGTCCACCACGAATTGCTGGCCCAGACGATCCGTCAGCTTCAACATGATCGCGCGCCCGACCGTATCCGGGCCGCCACCCGCCGGCACGGAAATAATCACGCGCACCGGACGCGCGGGATAGGACTGCGCGGATGCGACACCCGCGGCACTCACACCAAGCGAGACCGCCAGCGAAATTACCGCCTCGCGCCGCACTCCCTCACACCTCACCGCGGATGCGCCGAGCGATATGTTCCGCCGCACGCATGCCGAAGGTCACGCCCTTGATCAGCCCGCCGACATAACCGCCGCCGGTGCCGCCCTCAAGGCCGCCAGTGGTCGCGCCCACCGCATACAGGCCTTCGATCGGCGCGCCGCGCGAGCTCATCACGCGGCCATCGCCATCGGTGAAAATGCCGCCGAAGGTGTACGTCATGCCGGCGCATAGCGGCACGGCGTAGAACGGCGGTTTGACGATGGGCGACGGCACGATGGGGCTCGCGCTGCGCGGCGGCGCAAGCTGGGCGGTGTGGCCGGACGCCTGCGCTTGGTTATATGCCGCCACCGTGGCTTCCAGGCCGGCTGCGTTGATACCGGTCAGCGTCGCCAGTTCCCCCAGCGTGGCGGCCTTGTGGATGGTTCCACCCGCGTTCGCCAACTGCGGATTGGCGGGAATACGCGCGGTACGGCCCGGCCCTTCCCAGATGGCGTGATCAAGTATCGCCCATGTGGACAGCGGGTTTGCCAGCCGCGCGATGGTGTTGGCGACAAACACACCGCCCAGGCCTTCATCGACGAAACGCTCGCCAGCGTCGTTGACGACGATGCCCACGGTGCCGAGTTCATCGAGTTGCGGATACGGCCACACCTTGTCATTGGTGAATGAATCGCGCGACAACATGTGCCCGTAAAAATATTTGAGCTCGGAAAACTGCGCGCCCATCGCGCGCGCCATGCGCATGCCGTCGCCCACGCCGGTGCCCGCGCCGCGCGTTTTGACCTTGGTGAAATCGATGCCCATGTGTTCGCGAACCAGCGCCGGGTTGCCCTGATAGCCGCCGTCGGCCAGCACCACGGCTTTGGCGTGAAACGGTTGCTTGGCGGCGCCTTCACCGGCCTCCACGCCGATGCACTGGCCTTCTTTTTCCATCAGCGTGACGGCGGGTAAATGCAGCAACTTGCCGCCGCGCTTTTCGAGATTGGCCACCAGTTGCCGCAGCGTGACATCCGGCCCGCGGCCTTTCCAATCCAGGCCCGCGACAATCGGACGCGGCGGCGCCAACACATGCTGCTGCCACACGATGTTGCCCACACGTATGTATTTCGCGCCTTCGCTTTGCAGCCAATCGATGGCGCGGCCGGCCGTGGTGGCCAGCGCGCCCGCGAGTTCAGGGTCGGCTTTGCCGCTGGTGGCGTCTTTAATCACCGCCATCAGTTTTTCGGCGGGGTCTTTGGCGTTGTGCATTGAGATATGCAGCACGCCGCCGGAGTAGCGCGAGTTGCACAGATACTGCGGGCCGTCGCCGCGTTCCAGCACGGCGACTTTCAAGCCTTGTTGTGCCGCGCGGTTCGCGGCGGAAAGGCCGGCGATGCCGCCGCCTACTACTACTACGTCGTATGGGTTGTTTGTCATATTGCTTGCCTTAGATATCCAAAGTGACTCCTTCCCCCTTGAGGGGGGAAGGCGGGGATGGGGGTGAAAGATTCGTATGCTGCGATACTTTTCACCCCCACCCTAACCCTCCCCCTTCAAGGGGGAGGGAACGGGGTTGGTGAAATTACGCGGTTAACCATCCTGCGGTGGCGACGTCACCACAATAAAAGTCAGATCAGTAAACCCGGTGTTGAACAACGCATGCTCTGCCCCCGGTGGAATAAAAATCACGTCGTGCTTTTTCACCACGCGGCGAACGCCGTCGATTTCCATCAGGCCTTCGCCATCGAGCACGTGGTAAATCTGTTCCTGGATTTTGTGCCGGTGCGCGGCAACATGCGCCTTGGGCTGATAACTGGAAATACGGTAATCAAAATGCTTCGTCGCCGCGTTGGCGGGCGTCACCAGCATCTTGGAGTACGCGCCGTTCTGATGGCCCGCGTCGGGCTGTTCCCACAAAAATTCGGCGGTATTTTTGATAAAGGTGCTCATGGCAAATCCCTTGATTGCGACGGGCAAATTGTAATCCACCACGACCTGCTAGACTTGGCATCATCACGCTTACGGAGAATTCCATATGTCGCAATCAACATCATCACCCTTCACGGGCCGCATCGGGCTGCTCGCCCCCTCATCCAACACCACGGTCGAGCCGGAGTTTTACCGGGCGCTGCCCGAGGGTGTAACGCTGCACACGGCGCGCCTGCCGATCATCACCGTCACGCCCGAATCCATCGGCAAGATGGCCGATTCGCTGGATGTTGAATCGAAGCTGCTCGCCAGCGCCGATGTGGATGTGATCATCCTCGGCGCCACCGCGCCGAGTTTTCTCAAAGGCCTGGGCTACGACCGTGAGGTCAGCGATCGCATTACGCGCGTCACCGGCAAGCCGGCGACGACCACTTCCACCGCGCTGCTCGAAGCCTTCAAGACGCTGGGAATTTCACGCATCGCGCTGGGCTCGGCGTACAGCCCCGAGGTCAACGACATCTGCGCAAAATTCATCGAGGCCAACGGCATCAAGGTGGTGGCCAAAGATGGACTCAACGTGATCGACAATTTGCAGATCGGCCGGCTGGATGTGCAGACCGCCTACGACCTCGGCAAGAAAGTGGATTGCCCCGAGGCGCAAGCCATCGTGCTCGCGTGTACTAACTGGAAAAGCATGGCGATCATCGAACGTCTGGAACAAGACCTCGGCAAGCCGGTACTCTCCACGTCGCAAGTGAGCATTTGGGGCGCGCTGAAAAAAATCGGTTACACCGGCAGCATCGCGGGCTTCGGCAAACTGCTGCGCACGTTCGCGGCGGCACAGGCGAAAGCAGCATAGTCAAAAATTCAATCAATACAAATGGTTACGCCACCCAAGCGCTTTGACGAAACGATAACGCGTCGAAGCCTCACCGCTGTCGGCACGGCAATGCTGCTGCTCGTCGCGACGGCGCCCGCGTGGGCGCAATCCGCTTCGACAGGCTCAGGACAGGCCTACCCGGCAAAACCCGTGCGCGTCATCGTGCCGTTTCCCCCCGGCGGCAGCGTCGACGTGATTGCGCGCATTATTGCGCCGAAGTTTTCGGAATCGCTGGGGCAACAGGTGGTGATCGATAACCGCTCCGGCGCGTCCGGCAATATCGGCAGCGAGCTCGCGGCGCGCGCGGCGCCCGATGGTTACACGCTGCTCGCGAACACGTTGCCGTTTGTCACCAACAGTTTTTTGTATAGCCGCATGCCGTACGACGCGGTGAAGGATTTCACGCCAGTCTCGCTACTCGCCTCGTCTCCGGTGGCATTGGCGGTGCATCCGTCGATACCGGTGCGCTCGGTGCGCGAACTGGTGCAACTGGCCAAAGCCAAACCCGGCGCGCTCAATTACGCCTCCGCGGGCGCCGGCACCAATCACCATATCGCGGGAGAGTTGCTCAATTTTCTTGCCAAGACCGACATCACCGCAATTCATTTCAAGGGGGGCGGTCCGGCGGCCATCGCCAATCTCGCGGGCGAAGTCGGCATCAATTGGCCGAACGTCGTCGCCGCAGTGCCCTATGTGAAAGCCGGCCGCATACACGCGCTCGGCGTTACCAGCGCGCGGCGCTCCGTGGCCATGCCCAACGTGCCGACCATCGCCGAAGCGGGCGTGCCCGGCTACGACTTCACGCCGTGGTATCTCGTGCTGGCGCCGGCGGGCACCCCCGCGGCGATCGTGGCGCAACTCAATGAACACCTGGTGAAAACATTGCGCGCCCCCGATATCGCCGATCGCATGGCGCGCGACGGCGTCGATGTGGTCGCCAGTTCGCAGGAGCAGGCGGTAAAACACATTCAAACCGAGATGGACAAATGGCGGCGCGTGACTAAAGAGCGCGGCATGCGCGCGGAGTAGCGTTCGTGATTCGCAGCGCCGCCGCACTGTGTGTTTCACTGAGTTTTGCACACATCGCGGCCGCGCAAACCTTCCCTTCACGCCCGCTGCGCATGCTGATCCCCGCCGGCAGTGGCGGCGGCGTGGATACCGTGGCGCGCATCATCGGCACGCCGCTCGCGGCGGCGCTCGGTCAACCCGTGGTGATGGAAAACCGTCCCGGCGCGGGCACGATGCTGGCCTCGGAGCTCACCGCGAAATCAGCGCCCGACGGTTACACGCTGTTGATGGTGACCAACAGCCATGTCATCAACGCCGGGCTGCATAAAAATCTGCGTTACGACCCGCTCAACGATTTTGCGGAAATCAGTTTTGTCACCACGCTGCCCTATCTGCTGGTGGTGCATCCCAGCGTGCCGGCGCGCTCGGCAAAAGACCTCATCGCGTTGGCAAAGCAGCATCCCGGCAAACTGTATTTTGCCTCGGCAGGCACCGGCTCCGGGACGCATCTCGCGTTTGAATTGTTTGTGTCGCTGGCGAACATCAACGCGGTGCATGTGCCGTACAAAAGCGGCTCGCCGGCGCTGGTCGATTTATCGGGCGGGCATGTGCAGATGATGATCAGCAACATCATCAACTGCATGCCGTATGTGCGCAACAAACGGTTGATCGGACTCGGCATATCGTCCGCCAAACCGTCGCCGTCGTTTCCGCAGTTTCCAACCATCGCCGCCTCGGGCCTGCCCGGTTACGACGCGAGCGCGTGGTACGGCGTGCTGGCGCCCGCGCGCGTGCCGCCGGAGATCGTGGCGCGGCTGAACCGCGAGATCAATGCCATACTGCGCACGGCTGACGTGCGCGAGAAGCTCGCTGCGCAAGGCGCGGATGTGGCGGGCAGCACGCCGGAGGAATTCGCCGCGATTCTGCGGCGCGATTTGCAGAAGTGGGCCAAGGTTACCGCAGGGCTCAAAATGCAAACGCAGTAGGCCTTCATAACATATTGTTTTTAAAGGATACTTAATGAGCAATCTATTCGAGAAACTGGCCGCCGGCCAGATGGGGCTGGGCGTGTGGATCAAGGGTGGGCCGAGCTGGGTTTCCACCATTGCGCGCGCGGGATTCGATTTCGTACGGCCCGACATGATGTTCTCCGCGATTGATTGGCGCGAACTGGATCACATCAATCGTACCGCACAGGCGGTGGGCATCAGCACCTGGGTGCGCGTGCCGGCAAACCCGTGGCTGGCGGGCCCGGATCAATTGCAGGTGACCGTCGATGTGGCGCGCGCGTTCAGTCTGGGCATTCCGTTTGTCGGCGCGTCGATTGCTTCCGCCGCGCAGGCCCGCGCGTGTCTGGAAGTATCGCGCGACTGGCATCGCTCCGGCGCGGGCGAGTATCCGAACTCGAACGAATCCTTCGCCGCGATGAACAAGAAAGACGCCAACACCGCGGTGTTCGTGCCGCACATCGAAGCAGGCAATTCCATCAAGGAGATCGACGAGATCATCGCCCTCGACGGTTTGCGCATCATCATGCTGGCAATGACCGATTTGAGCCAGGCCATCGGCCTGCCGTTTCAATACGATCACCCGGATTTGTGGCGCGCGGTGGACCGCATTGTCGCCAAGGCGCAGGCGCGCAACATCGTCATCGCCGCCAATATGGGTTATGCGTTCACCACGCCCGAGCAAATGCGCGACCGCGTCAAACGCATGCACGAGCACGGCATCCGCATTTGCCTGATGCAGGGCGCGGACATCATGCTGGAAAATCTGGCCAAGGCCGTGCTGGCGGATATACGCGGCGTGATCGGGTAACAGGCTGGGGAGCTGGGTCGGATGCCATCCCGCCTGCTGCGCGTTATGCAGTAATCACCGAAGGCGGGATGGCGCCCGCCGTAAGTCTACAACCGTCGCGCTAACGTGTGGAGGCTTGTTCCGTTCGGCTTACAGGCACAGAGCACCTATCCCTCGCAACCCGTTCGCGCCATCGTTACCTCCGCAGCCGGCGGCGGACTCGATAACTTCGCTAGCATGCTCACCGGGGAACTCTCCACGCGCGCGAACGCTCCTCAGCCGAGGGCCTGGACGTGATCGCGAATTCCCCCAGCGAGTTTGCTGCTGTTATCAAGGCGGACATCGAGAAATGGACTACCGTGGTTAGGGCGGCGGAAATTCCGTTGATGTGAGCGTTGGTCACGAGGGATGGGTTACGGGCTGGGGTGGGAATTCACACTTTCGGCCATGAGCGGAAGTAGCCGATGCCTCCGAAGAGCAGACATGGCCGGTGCCCGCGAATCCCCGCAATAGCCTCTTCGGCGTATTATTGTTGATAAAGGATAGGAGCTTGTTTCGCAGGAAGCGGGACGAAACCTTGATCATTTGACCGTGCCGCTTTTGATGAAAGTTTAATGCTGTATAAAACCTTACAGGACAGGAGGTAAGGAATTGATTCAGAATAATTTTCCAGAAAAATTCAGCGCCGAATTAAACGGACAGTGCGCCGAGTTCGGGCGCAAACCTGTCTCGCTAAATCAAAGTTAGCTCGCATTTGGTCATCTGTTGTGAATACTACAAAACACATTCGGCCCGAAGCAGATTCGCTCGATGACATATCTGCGCAATTGGAGGGCCGCGTTTTTCATGTCACGAAGCTCGCCTACCTCGACGCTATTCTGACCTCGGAGAAAATTAGGCCTAATGGGGACTGCTCTCTTCCAACCACCTTCGGATATCTTCCCAACGGATACTTTCGCAAGCGAAACTGCATTTCCCTTTTTGATTATCGGCTTCCGCTTACGGATGAGATTAAAGACTTTCGAACTCGTTGCTCGCCTTTTCAGCATGCACGCGATGGCATTGCGATACTTATCTTGAATTCCGCAATTTATGCTGATCTAATCCCTTGGACTCGTTGGAAGGACGAAGAGGCGTTTGGTGATCAAGTAGTCCCGTATGTTGAATCTGGTTATCCTGGCTCGATTCCGACAAGACTAATTGACGAAATAATTTGCCTAACCCGTGAAGAAGATCCGAACTCGTTCGCAGCAATCCTTCGAACAGCGCGTCATGCTGCGAGCTAACAACTCATCGGTGCGGATGCCTGTCAGCAACGCACAATTCGGACGTTAAACGTCCGCTACCGTAATCAAGGTACTTCCGCCTTGGGTTGAAAGTGTGATCGAGCGTATCACGACAGCAGACACAAGAAATTCGTCAATGTCACGATCTCGCGCATTGCACACCAGCCCGCCGCACCACAAGCAACCCGGCGCTACAATGGCGCCCACTCAACCCAAGGAAATAAAAACATGAACCCAACCATTGCCATTGTGGCTCAGGGCGCCATGGGCGCGGGCGTCGGCGCGCGTCTGGTGGAGCGCGGTCTGCGGGTGGTCACCTCGCTGGCCGGACGCAGCGACGCCAGTGCAAAGCGGGCGAAGGCCGCCGGCATGGTTGCCGTTTCGGACGCGGAATGCGCGCAGGCGGATTTCTTTTTGTCGATCTGTCCGCCGAGCGACGCGCTGGCATTGGCGCGCAAGATGGCGGCGCTGATTGCCCCCAACAACAAGAAGCCGATTTATGTGGATTGCAACGCGGTGAGTCCGCCGAGCAAGGTGGCGATCGGCAACGTGATTCAGCAATGCGGCGCGCCGTTCGTTGATGTCGGCATTATCGGCCTGCCGCCGAAAGAAGGCACCAGCCCGTTTCTGCATGCCTCGGGGCCGGAGGCGGCGAAATTTGGCGTGCTCAATGATTTCGGCATCAAGGTGAACGTGATTGATGGCCCGGTAGGCGCTGCCTCGGCGTTAAAGATGTCTTACGCCGGCATCACCAAGGGCATCACCGCGCTCGGCTCGATGATGATGCTGGCCGCCACCCGCGCCGGCGTTGCCACGCTGTTGCGCGGCGAGCTGGATCGCAGTCATCCGGCGTTTATCACGAACTTTCAGCGTGCGGTGCCCGATATGTTCGACAAGGCCTACCGTTTCGACGGCGAAATGAAGGAGATCGCGGATTTCGCCGGCGAAGACCCGCAGGCTCGGCAAATGTATCTGGCCATCGCCGATTTCTACACCCGAATCGCGGCCGATCATGCCGGCAAGCATGAAGAGACCGGCGCGCTCGCGGCGTTTCTGAAAAAAAAGGGCTAGTGCCTGCTACCCGTTAATGCATGGGCGCACTGCGAGGCGCGGCTACTTCCGTTTGATCAACCAGCGCACCGCGGCCGCGGCGAAAGCGGCAACGACTGCAGCCCCCAGCAGCGCGTATTCCCATCCATGGCTGTGCAACGCCGGTGCGCCGTGTCCCGCATGCGCCCATGCTTCACTCGCCAGCGCCGCCCATGAAAAAGCACCTACCGCGATTCGATACATGGCAACCCCTCGGTTTCGATAAATTGAATGACAGTATCCAGATTCTTGCCGGTCTTGAGGTTCGTAAAGACGAACGGCCGTTCCCCGCGCATTTTTTTGGCGTCGCGATCCATCACATCGAGCGACGCGCCCACCATGGGCGCAAGATCGATTTTATTGATCACCAGCAAATCGGATTTGGTGATGCCCGGCCCGCCCTTGCGCGGTATTTTATCGCCCGCGGCAACATCGATCACGTAGATCGTCAAATCCGATAACTCCGGGCTGAAGGTCGCCGCCAGATTGTCGCCGCCGGATTCGATAATAATCAAATCGAGGCCGGCAAACCGGCGGTTCAGCCGCGCCACGGCTTCCAGGTTGATTGAAGCATCTTCGCGGATCGCCGTATGCGGACAGCCGCCGGTTTCGACACCGATGATGCGCTCGGGCGCGAGCGCCTGATTACGCACCAGAAATTGCGCGTCTTCTTCGGTGTAAATATCGTTCGTCACCACCGCGAGGTTGTATTTGTCGCGCAAGGCGAGACACAGCGCGAGCGTCAGCGCGGTTTTGCCGGAACCGACCGGGCCGCCGATGCCGACGCGCAGGGGTTGTGTGTTGGATGTCATGAGCGAAATAACCGGCTGTATTGCGTTTCGTGTGTGCTGGAAAGCATCGCCAATCCCGGCGCGAAATTTCCCAGCTCGTTGTCCGCGCGCGCGGCGGCGGCTTGCGCAATGGCTTCGAGCCGCCCGCCGAGCGCGAGTAAAATTTTTTGTCCGTCGGTCTGGCCCAGCGGCACGGCCTTGAGCGCCGCCATCACCTGATTTTCGAGCCAGCTCCACAGATAAGCAATCAGCGCCGCCGGGGGTTCGATGTCCCACCGCGCAACGGCACAGGCATACGCGGTCGGAAAAGCCGGCTCGTCGATGCCTTGCAGCGGGGCGAATGAAGACACATCCTGTTCATCGATTTCGTTCAGCAAGCGCGTCAACGAATAACCCATCTGCACCGTCTCCGCGCGCAGCTCGGCGGATTCGCGGCTGGCGAGAAACAGCGCGTTCCAGGTTTCAACAGCGACCCCATCGCCATTGTGCCACGCGTCCATCAAGCGCAGCAGCACCGGCGCTTCCATATTGGCCACCGACAGTTCGAGTACGTCGCCGATCCACGCTTGCGCGCTGCCGGCGTCATGCACAATGCCGGCATCAACCGCGGATTCCAGGCCTTGCGAATAGCTGTAAGCGCCCACCGGCAGCGCGGGGCTGGCAAGTTGCAGCAGGCGAGCGAGGCGGGCGTCGCTCATGGACGGAGCAACTGTAAATATTTGTTTTTAAACATTTTTTACATACTCATGTATGCGTCCGCCGTGGCCACCGGGTTCGCTGTGATGATGACCGCCGGCGCCGTGAGCGCCATAGGCGCCCGCTTCTGGCTCAAACGGCACGTGCATGGGCATCAGTGTCGCGCCCAACCCCTCCAGCATGTCCGCCAGCACATGATCAGCGGCGATACGCAAAAAACCTTCACCCACCTGCACCGACACATGACGATTGCCGAGGTGATACGCAGCGCGCGCGAGTTCGGTCGCATTCGCGCAGGTGATGTGCAATACATCCTCGGGCTCCGACACCACTTCCACGTACCGCCCGTCGGTCGCAAGCAGCATATCGCCGCCTCGCAAAATGTCACCTCGCGGCAACAACAGCCACGCCTCCTCGCTGTTGGTCAGCCTCGTGCGCAGCCGGCTCTTTTGCCGCAGGTCGAACGGCAGTTTCAACTGCGCCTGCGCGGCATGTCCGCACGCTTCGCCAGCCGTCAATTTGGTTTTGATCTCGATCATCAGAACAAAAAGTAGCGTTGCGCCATCGGCAGCACTTTCGCCGGTTCGCACACCAACAGTTCGCCGTCGGCGCGCACTTCGTAAGTCTCGGCATCGACTTCGATATTGGGCAGCCAGTCGTTATGCACCATGTCCTTCTTGCCGATTTTGCGCACGTTGCGTATGGCTTCGAGCGGCTTGGACAAACCCAGCGCCTCGATCGCCGGATTTTTCAATGCCGCCTTGGAAACAAACGTCAGCGACGTGCGCAGCGCCTTGCCAAAGCTGCCGAACATCGGCCGGTAATGCACCGGTTGCGGGGTGGGTATCGACGCATTCGGGTCGCCCATGGCAGCGGCGGCGATCATGCCGCCCTTCAGTATCAGCGAGGGCTTCACGCCAAAAAATGCAGGCTTCCACAGTACCAGGTCGGCGATTTTGCCGGCCTCGATGGAACCCACTACATGTGACACGCCATGCGCTATCGCCGGGTTGATGGTGTATTTGGCGATGTAACGCTTCACGCGCGCGTTGTCGTTTTCTTTCGGATCACCCTTCAAGCTACCGCGTTGTACTTTCATTTTGTGCGCGGTCTGCCAGGTGCGGATAATCACCTCGCCCACGCGCCCCATTGCCTGCGAGTCCGACGACATCATCGAGAACGCGCCGAGATCATGCAAAATATCTTCGGCGGCAATGGTCTCCTTGCGAATGCGCGACTCGGCAAACGCCACATCCTCTGCGATCGCCGGATCGAGGTGATGACACACCATCAACATGTCGAGATGCTCGGCGATGGTGTTCACCGTGTACGGCATGGTGGGGTTGGTGGACGACGGCAGCACGTTCGGCTCGCCACACACCTTGATGATATCCGGCGCGTGGCCGCCGCCCGCGCCCTCGGTGTGAAACGTGCAGATCGCGCGCCCCTTCATTGCCGCCACGGTGGTTTCGACAAAGCCCGATTCGTTTAACGTGTCGCTGTGTATCGCCACCTGCACATCCATTTTGTCGGCCACCGACAAACAGGTGTCGATGGCGGCAGGCGTGGTGCCCCAGTCTTCATGCAGCTTGAGACCAATCGCGCCCGCCTCGATTTGCTCTTTCAGCGGCGCGGGTTTGCTGGCGTTGCCCTTACCGAGAAAACCGAGATTCATCGGAAATGCATCCGCCGCAGCGAGCATGGAATGCATATGCCACGGCCCCGGTGTGCAGGTGGTGGCGAAGGTGCCTGTGGCCGGCCCCGTGCCGCCGCCGATCATGGTGGTGACACCCGACATCAGCGCTTCTTCGATCTGCTGCGGGCAAATAAAATGGATGTGCGTGTCGATGCCACCGGCGGTGACGATCATGCCTTCACCGGCAATGATCTCCGTACCCGCGCCGATGGGTATGGTGATGCCGGGCTGTATGTCGGGATTGCCGGCCTTGCCGATTTTCCAGATGCGACCGGCCTTGATCCCGATGTCCGCTTTAACGATACCCCAGTGATCGATAATCAATGCGTTGGTGATAACCGTGTCCGCGACCTTGGCGGACACCAACTGGCTTTGCCCCATGCCGTCGCGGATTACCTTGCCGCCGCCGAATTTCACTTCTTCGCCGTGGATGGTGAAATCTTTTTCGACCTCGATCCACAGTTCGGTGTCGGCTAATCGTACGCGGTCACCGGTGGTAGGGCCGAACATTTCGGCATAGGCCTGACGGGAGATTTTCATGATTTACCGGTCTTCCATAAGCATCGACACTTGCCTCGTCATTCCCGCGACAACGGGAATCCATAACGCAGCACCATGGGGCATATCGCATGGATTCGCACTATCACGGGAATGACAAGAGATGTATTGCGCATTATTTTTCACAATTTTCCCATCACCTTTCCAGCAAACCCGAACACCTTGCGTTCGCCGGCCAGCGCCACCAGTTCCACCGTGCGCGATTGCCCCGGCTCGAAGCGCACCGCCGTGCCCGCCGCGATATTTAATCGAAAGCCCCGCGTTTTTTTGCGCTCAAACGCCAAGGCCTCGTTGGTCTCGAAAAAATGGTAATGCGAGCCCACCTGGATCGGACGGTCGCCGCGGTTGGTCACCGCCACCGTCACGGTGGCGCGCCCGATGTTGAGTTCAATTTCGCCCGGCGCAATCTGCATTTCACCTGGAATCATTTCGGCCCTTTCTGCGATTCAAACGCAGTTTAAACAATAGGGTTATGTACCGTGACCAGCTTGGTGCCGTCGGGAAACGTCGCTTCAATCTGAATATCGGGAATCATCTCCGGCACGCCTTCCATCACATCATTCCGTGTCAGCAACGTGGCGCCCCAGCCCATCAGCTCCGACACTGATTTGCCGTCCCGTGCGCCTTCCATCAGCGCGGCGGAAATAAACGCCACGGCCTCGGCATAATTCAGCTTAAGCCCGCGTGCGCGGCGCCGCTCGGCGAGCAAACCCGCGGTGAAAATCAGCAACTTGTCTTTTTCTCTGGGCGTCAGTTCCATTGTTTGTCCTTGCGTGTTCCCTTACGTGTTCCAGATTCGCGGCGTCACCATCTCGCGCCCCGCCACCACCGGGCGCAGCAGGCGCCACAACGCCACAAAATAATGTTTGGCGGCCTCGCTGGAATCGCCGAGGTAACGCGCCACCAGCACACCCGGCAGCCGCGTCACCGCGCCCACACCCGGCGCCGCGCGCTCCGCGCGGCACGCGGCAAGATCGACTTCGTTCACGTTATCCGCCGCCGCCACCAGCGTGCCGCACACTGTTTTGCCGTTCAGTCCCGCCGGCGAACTTATCAGCAGCCCGCCTGCGTGGATGTGGCCGCGTTCCATCCACAGCAACTTGCCACCGCGAATCACGCTCATGCGGCTTTGACATTGCCCCCGCTCAAACCGGGCTTCCGATCCGCGCCCCAAACACAGTACCTCCCAGCCGAGATACCGCGCGCCCGCACCCAGCCGCACTTGGGTATCCAGCCGCGCCAGCGCGCCGTCAAACACAATCGTCTCCTGCGGCAGATATTCCAGGCACGCACCGTCGTCTACCGTAAAGCGGTTGTGCTGTTGCGCCCATGACCCCGATGACCGGTACCATTTTCCCGCGCCCGGCGTGGTCAGCAATGCATGCGCGCGCGCGCCGGCGCGCGCGTCAAGTTCAAGGCTGTCGCCCCCGGCAATGCCTGCCGGCGGATGCACGATGATGCCGTGGCAAACCGCGTCGCCCTCGGGATAGAGCGCCTTTTGCACCACCAGCGGCCCGTCGTGGTGCCGCGACGCGAGCACCGTACGCGCGACACCGTGTACCGCACGGCGCTCGAATTCCAGCGCAAGGCGCGCGCGCCACGTTGCGCTGAAAGGCGGTTCGGTAATCTGCATGGGGCGATCATACCGCCAGCAGCCCGCGCACGTCGTTTTTGTCCATGTCCGCGCCCGCGCCGCGCGCGATGATGTCGCCGCGCTCCATCACCAGATACTGATCGGCCAGCGAACGCGCAAAATCGTAGTACTGCTCGCAGAGCAAAATCGCCATGTCGCCGCCCGCCGCCAGTGTGCGGATCACGCGCTCGATGTCTTTGATAATCGACGGCTGTATGCCCTCGGTCGGCTCATCCAGTATCAGGAGCTTCGGGTTCATCGCCAGCGCGCGGCCTATCGCCAGTTGCTGCTGCTGCCCGCCGGATAAATCACCGCCGCGCCGTTTCAGCATTTGTTTCAGGACGGGAAACATCTCGTGGATGCGCTCAGGCACACGCGCGCCGCGCGGCAGCGTGGCAAGCCCCATGTCGAGATTTTCAGCCACCGTTAGGCGCGGGAAAATGTCGCGACCTTGCGGCACGTAGCCCAGTCCCGCGCGCGCGCGTTCATAAGGCGCCGCGTTGGTAAGATCCGCCGCACCGAACATCACCGTGCCGCTTTTGGCCGGCACCAGCCCCATCAGGGTTTTCAGCAGCGTGGTTTTGCCGACACCGTTTCGGCCCAGCAGCACGGTAACCTTGCCCGGCGGGATTTCAAACGACAGGTCACGCAGTATGTGACTGCCGCCGTAATACTGATTGAGGTTCTTGACCGTCAGCATGTCAGCGCTTTCATCAACGTCCCAAGTACACTTCGATCACGCGCGGATCATTTTGCACCTGGTCCATGGCGCCTTCGGCGAGCACACTGCCTTCATGCAGCACCGTGACTTTGCGCGCGATTTTTTCGACGAATGCCATGTCGTGCTCCACAACCACCAGCGAGTGTTTGCCGGCCAGCGTGAGAAACAACTCCGCCGTGCGTTCGGTTTCGTCGTCGCTCATGCCCGCCACCGGCTCGTCGAGCAGCAGCAGCTTCGGCTCCTGCATCAGCAGCATGCCGATTTCGAGCCACTGCTTTTGTCCGTGCGACAACAAGCCCGCCACGCGCCCGGCACTGTCGGTCAGCCGTATCTGCGCGAGCATCTCGCCGATGCGATCACGCTCCGTGCCCGTCAACCGCGCGAACAGGGTTTTCCCCACACGTTTGTCAGCCTTCATCGCCAACTCCAGATTCTCAAACACCGTGTGATGTTCAAAAATCGTCGGCTTCTGGAACTTGCGGCCAATACCGGCTTGCGCGATCTCAACCTCGGAATGCTCTTTTAAATCAATAGTTTGCCCAAAGAACGCCGTGCCGCTGTCCGCCCTTGTTTTGCCGGTAATGACATCCATCATGGTGGTCTTGCCCGCGCCGTTGGGGCCGATCACGCACCGTAGCTCGCCAGCGTCGATAGCGAGCGAGAGCTTGTTCAACGCCTTGAAGCCATCGAAGCTCACGCTGATGTCGTCGAGATACAGCACCACACCGTGCGAGGCGTCGAGTTGCCCCCGCTTCAGCACAGGGCTGTAATGCGATACGGGATCGTCCGTGGACTGTCGCCTGTGACGCGGTGGAATTTCCACCGGTGGCGGCCACATCGCCGTGGTCATTTCGCGCTCCGCGATTTGTTGAGCAAGCCGACTATGCCCTGCGGCATGAACAGCGTCACCAGTATGAACAACAACCCCAGCACATACAGCCAGTATTCGGGAAACGCCTGCGTGAAAAAGCTTTTCGCGCCGTTAACCACGCCGGCGCCGACGATGGCGCCCACCAGTGTGCCGCGCCCGCCGACGGCCACCCAGATGGCGATTTCTATCGAATTCGCCGGTGACATTTCACCGGGGTTGATGATGCCCACCTGAGTCACATACAGCGCGCCCGCCAGCCCGCACAACACCGCCGACAACGTCCAGATAAAAAGCTTGTAGTTCAGTGTGTTGTAACCGCAGAACATGACGCGTTGCTCCGCGTCGCGTATCGCCGCCAGCACGCGGCCGAATTTGGACGTGACCAGATAACGCCCCAGCAGCAAGGTGGCGATCAGTACGGCGCCGGTGAGCGTGAACAGCGCCATGCGGGTTTCGGGCGTGGTGATCGAATACCCGAGGATGCGCTTGAAGTCGGTGAAGCCGTTGTTGCCGCCAAAGCCGGTTTCATTGCGGAAAAACAGCAGCATCGCGGCAAAGGTCAGCGCCTGCGTAATGATCGAGAAATACACGCCCTTGATGCGCGAGCGAAATGCAAAATAACCGAACACATACGCCAGCAGGCCCGGCACCGCCAGCGCCAGCAACAGCGCCCATAAAAAGCTGTCACTGTTCCACCAGTGCCACGGCAAGGCTTTCCAGTCGAGAAACACCATGAAGTCCGGCAATTCGGAACGGTATTGCCCGTCGCGCCCGATCTGGCGCATCAGGTACATGCCCATGCCGTAGCCACCCAGCGCAAAGAACAAGCCGTGCCCCAAGGACAATATGCCGCAGTAACCCCAGATCAAATCCATCGCCACTGCCACGATCGCGTAGCACATGATCTTGCCGATCAGGGTGATCCAGTAGGCCGACACATGAAACGCGCTGTCGGCCGGTACGGCGAGATTCATCACCGGGAACACCACGAACAGCACAAAGCCTGCCACGCCAAGCACCGCCCAGCCACGTGCGCCATGCAGGCGCGTGAACGCCGATGTCAGTGGCCCGGTCATGTTTCCACCGACCGGCCCTTGAGGGCGAACATGCCCTGTGGCCGCTTCTGAATAAAGATGATGATAATCACCAGCACCACGATTTTGGCGAGCACCGCGCCCGCCCATGATTCAAGCAGCTTGTTGGCGAAGCCCAAGCCCAACGCCGCATACACCGTGCCCGCCAGTTGCCCGACGCCGCCCAGCACCACCACCATAAACGAATCAACGATGTACGATTGTCCGAGGTCAGGCCCGACGTTGCCAATCTGCGACAGCGCGCAGCCTGCCAGCCCCGCGATGCCCGAACCCAGCCCGAACGCCAGCGTATCCACGCGCGCGGTAGGGACGCCCACGCAAGAGGCCATGGCGCGGTTTTGCGTCACGCTGCGCACAAACAAGCCCAGCCGCGTGCGCGTCAACAGCAGCCACACGCCCGCCAGCACCGCGCCAGCGAACGCCACGATCACGATGCGACTCCACGGCAGCACCACGTTGGCCATAAGCGCGATGCCGCCCGACATGAATGCCGGGTTTTCCACTTGTACATTTTGCGCGCCAAAGAGGGTGCGCACCGCCTGAATCAAAACCAGGCTGATGCCCCAGGTGGCAAGCAGGGTTTCCAGGGGCCGCCCGTACAACCAACGGATCACCGAGCGCTCCAGCACCATGCCCACCAGCGCCGATACCAAGAATGCCACCGGCACCGCACACAACAGGTACCAATCGAACGCGCCCGGGAGATACGCCTTAAAGAGGTTTTGCACCACGAAGGTGGCATAGGCGCCGATCATCATCAGCTCGCCGTGTGCCATATTGATGACACCCATCAGCCCGTAGGTGATGGCGAGCCCCAACGCGGCCAGCAACAGTATCGACCCCAGACTCACGCCCGAAAACAACAGGCCGGCACGATGGCCCCATGCCAGTCGACCTTCAACCTTTTTCAGGCTAGCCTGCGCCTCGAGGCGCACGTCGGCGTCAGTTTCGCTTTCCAGTACCGACAGCAGCAGCGGTTTGGCATTGCCACCGCCGGACAAGCCCAGCGTGCGCACCGCCGCCAGCCGCGTTTTGACGTCGGCCGACTTCAGTTCCAGCGATGCCGCGATATGCGTAAGCAGTGTACGAATATCCACGTCACTTTCTTTTTCCAGCGCCTTTTTCACCAGCGGTAGCGCCGTGGCATCGGCTGCACCCGACAATTCTTTGGCCGCCGCGAAGCGTGCTGCACGATCCGGCGACACCAGCTTTAACGCCGCCAGTGCGCCCTGCACCGCGCCGCGCAACCGGTTGTTCGCCACCACGTCTTCACGCTCAGTGGGCAGCGTCACGAGTTTTTCGCCGGTGAGCGCGTCGATGCCCTCGGCGCCCTTGACAATCAGCACGCGCTTGCCGGCGACTTGCAACTCACCCGCACCCAACGCGCCGAGGATTTCCGCCGCGCGCGGGTCGCCTTCGGTCACCAGCGCGGCAATGGCTTCCATGCGCTCTTCGCCCTCGCCCAGTGCGAGTTTTTCCACGGCGGCACGATCCAGCGCCCATGTGGTGCAGGAAAAGAACATCAGGCACGAAACGAGTGCGCCAATGAATGCCGTTGAGGGGTTTCTTGCTTTTTTGCCGCGCATAAAAAGGGAGCCTCTCCGAAGCCCCCTTTTTGTGCGCGGCGGAACTTGCGTCCCGCCGCCGTTGCTACAACTTACTTCTTCTTTTCAGCCGGCTTCTCGGCCATCAAAGCGGGTTCATCCTTCTTCTTGTCATTACCCGGAATAAACGGGCTCCAGGGCTGGGCTTTCACCGGGCCCTTGGTTTTCCACACCACGTTGAACTGGCCATCGGCCTTCACTTCACCGATGAAAACGGCCTTGTGCAGATGATGGTTTTTCTCGTCCATCTTCGACACGATACCCGACGGCGCGGTGAAGGTCTGCCCGCCCATGGCCGCGCGCACCTTGTCGATATCGAACGACTTGGCTTTTTCGACGGCCTGCTTCCACATATAGATGCCGATATACGTGGCTTCCATCGGGTCATTGGTCAACGGCTTGTCCTTGTGCCCGGCGATGTTCTTCGCCTTGGCATAGGCAGACCACTTCTTGATAAACTCATCATTGGCCGGCGACTTGATGGTCATGAAGTAGTTCCATGCCGCCAAGTGGCCCACCAGCGGCTTGGCATCCACGCCCCGCAGCTCTTCTTCGCCCACCGAGAACGCCACGACCGGCACGTCTGTCGCCTTAAGCCCTTGATTACCCAGTTCTTTATAGAACGGCACATTGGAATCACCGTTGATGGTGGAGATCACCGCAGTCTTGCCACCAGCGGCGAATTTCTTCACGTCGGCAACGATGGTTTGATAATCACTGTGGCCGAACGGCGTGTATTTCTCGTCGATATCTTTATCGGCAACACCTTTCGATTTCAGAAATGCGCGCAGAATTTTGTTGGTGGTGCGCGGATACACATAGTCCGTGCCCAGCAACACCCAGCGCTTGGCGGCGCCACCTTCCTTGCTCATCAGGTATTCCACCGCCGGAATCGCCTGCTGATTGGGTGCCGCACCGGTATAGAACACGTTCTTGGAAATCTCTTCGCCTTCATATTGCACGGGGTAGAACAGCAGGTTGTTCAGCTCTTCAAACACCGGCAGCACCGATTTGCGTGACACCGAAGTCCAGCAACCAAACACCACCGAGACTTTGTCCTGCGTAATCAACTGCCGCGCCTTTTCTGCAAACAACGGCCAGTTGGAGGCTGGATCAACCACCACCGGCTCGATCTTCATGCCCATCACGCCGCCCTTGGCGTTGATTTCGTCGAATGCCATCAGTGCGACATCCTTAAGCACGGTTTCGCTGATGGCCATGGTGCCGGATAGCGAATGCAGGACGCCGACCTTTACGGTCTTGGCTTGCGCATGCGCTTGTGTTGCGCCTAAACCCAGGGTCATGCCGACAGCGAGAGCGCCGGCCGTGGCGGTTACCCGTTTGAGAAATGATCTGCGAAAAGTCATATAGGACATACTGAAGTTCCCCTTGAAACGAAGTTGAAAGAAGCCCTCGCAACGCGTCAACAACACGACGTGCGGCGTATTTACCCTGAGCACATTTCATGCCACATCGTTTGAACGGGCAATACGACGGCGGTGCAGGGGAGAAAAGAGACGGGAGGCCGCGGGCTTTAACGTGGGGCGCTCCTTAACAGTGCGCACATCTGAAAGTTGTTCGTTAACGGTGCGCTATCCACGACAGTGCGCCAACCGAAAACTTGCACCGGAACAAAGCGCCGATCAGGGCCTGGTACACATTGTGAGCACGGCAGAATCAAAACACGCGATCGATCAGACACGCGAGATTTACACGCGCTTCACTCGAAGAAACATGCATGGAGATGCCGATTGCACTTTCCATTTCCCGATTAAAGACTGCCATGGCACGAAAGGTGCTCTGTCAGAAGTGGTGCAATGCACTTACATGTCATTGCGCAACAGAACAAATCATTTAATCGCGAACACAAAGGAGCATCTCGCATGAAACCCGTTGAGCGGCCAAGCACGGCAAACTATTCAAGTAAAAACAAGTGGAGAAGCGTTACTGGTGGGTTACTTTCAACTGCTTTGCTCGCGTCGGCGTCGGTTGCAAGTGCGCAAACCGAATTCAAGCTGGGGGACGACTCAGGGGTCACGCTGGGTTTCGGCATTCGCAGCAGCTACACCAGCCTGGAGAAGGGCGCGCCTAACGGCACATCCCGTTCCAATGACTTTAATGTCGACAATGCACGGCTTTATTTTAGTGGTCACTACGGCAAGATCGTCAAGGCAACGTTCAATACCGAGCGTACCGGTGGATCCGCCGCGACGGGTGGAGACAACATTCGTGTCATGGACGCCATCGTCCAGTTCGAGTTCATGCCGGAATTCAACTTGTGGATGGGACGGATGCTCCCGCCGAGTGATCGCGCCAATCTCTATGGGCCGTTCTTCGCGCTGCCGTGGTCCTACCCAGGTGTCGCGTCCAACTACCCGAACCTCGCTGTCGGCCGCGACAACGGCGCAATGGTCTGGGGTAAGCCCTTTGGCGGCAAGCTGGTGTACTCGGCCGGTGTCTATGAGGGTCATAACAAGAACGCTGCGCTCTCAGGCGCGTCTGACAAGATGCTGTACGCCGGGCGTCTAGCCTTCAACATTTGGGATCCGGAACCCGCCCCGGCGCATTACACCGGGGGCTGGTATGGCGGTTCAAAAGACATATTCACGATCGCGTTGGCGGCCAACTCCCAAACCGACGGCGTAGGTACCGCAGCGTCGAAAGGCAATCTGAAAATTTGGAATGCCGATTTGCTGCTGGAAAAGAAATTTGCCTCCGGTGTGCCAACCTTTGAGGCAGCCTACTATAAATACAAGCTCGGTGCGGTCGATTGCGGTTCGGGCGAACCCGGTTCGCCGGCTTGCGCGGGTGGAACTGATAACGTTGGCGGCCAGGTAGACGGAAAATCCTATCTGCTCAGCGCAGCCTATCTATTCAGCCCGAAAATTGGCTGGGGCCAGTTCCAGCCGTTTGTGCGCCATCAGAAATTTGACCGCTCGTTGAGCAACACCACCAACAAGGCGACCGACTTTGGTGTCAATTACATCATCAAAGGACCCAACGCGAAGATATCCGCGATGTACACCAAGATGGAAGACACACGCCTGGCGGTAGCGGCGCGGGAAAGAAACCAGTTTACGCTGGGTGTGCAGTTGCAGTATTGAGCATGAATTTGGCGGGCTGATTCAGCCCAACATACCGGAGTACCTCGCGCCAGCCACTTCTCCCATGGCGCTTGGATTTTTAGCCGGCCACTTCGTGGCCGGCTTTTTTTATTCACGTGTTTTGCGAATCTCGCAACAAAATATTCGAACCGCGGGGGCCGCAAGCTGAAAGATTGTTGTCCCGGATTGCTGTCCCAAACAGTAATTATTTGAAAACTCCATTTACCGGTGAACTCGCAATGCCGCTTTGTTCCAGCGCCCACGCCGCGCGCAGGCAGATGTCTTCTCGCCACGGCGGCGCAATCAGTTGCACGCCTACGGGTAAACCGGGCAAACCACCCGCGCGCCACAACGGCGCAACCACGACCGGCAAACCAATAAATGAAATCGGCTGCGTGAGCAAGCCCAGATTAGGACGCACCGGCAGTTCAACGCCATTGAGCAGCATGCGCTCCGCGCCGATCGGTGTGGCCGTACAGGGCGTTGCTGGCGCGATGAGCAAATCGAAGCGTTCAAATAACTTGCGCGCCGCCTGCCGATACCAACTGCGAAAGCGCTGGGCTTTAAGATACCAGGCACTGGGCAATAACGCCCCGGCGATGAGCCGGTCACGCGAGAGGGGTTCAAAGTCCTCCGCGTGATCCCGCAATTCATCCAGATAAAACGCGCCGGCCTCGGCAGCCGTGATGACAAACGCGGCGGCCCGCGCGCGCTCTGATTCCGGCAAGCACACCATTTCACCCGCACCCAATGCAATGGCCGTTTGATCGACCGCCGCGCACGCATCATCCCCGGCCCATCGACGAAAATAGCCGCCCAGCACGGCAACGCGCAAGCCTTCCATGCCCAACGATAGCGCCGGCAGCGTCGGCTCAACCGCGCGGCCCGCACAGGCGGGATCTTCCGCGTCAGGGCCTTGCAGCACGTCATAGATCATCGCCAAATCGTACGCGCTGCGTGCCAGCGGGCCCAGATGATCGAGGCTGGGTACAAACGGAAACGTGCCTGCGCGAGTCAGTCTGCCGAACGTGGGTTTCAACCCGAATACGCCGCAAAACGATGACGGGACGCGGATTGAGCCGTTGGTATCCGAGGCCAGCGTAAAGGGCACAAACCCGGCAGCCACCGCCGCCGCCGACCCACCCGAGGAACCACCCGCCACGCGTGTGATATCGCGTGGATTTCGCGTGACGCCAAAATGCGTATTCTCGGTGGTGAACCCGTACGCATACGCATCCATGTTAAGCCCGCCAGTCAACACCGCCCCGGCGGCGTTGAGCCGCCGCACCAATGCCGCGTCGGCGGTAGCCGGCGTATCCCCCAACCGAATCTTGCCTCCGGATAACGTTGTTAACCCTTTAATATCAAATAAATTTTTTACAGCATAGGGCACCCCGGCCAACGGCGGCAATACTTCACCCCGCGCTCGTGCAGCGTCAACGGCACGCGCTTCGGATCGCGCCCGTTCCGCGGTTACCGCCGTGAAGCTGTTGAGCTTGTCATCACCCGCAGCTGTTCGCGCAAGTGCCGCCTCGGTGATTTCAAGGGCGGACGCCTCCCCGGATTTGATCCACGCAACACATTCCTGCGCGGTAGCGGGTAACAACGCGGGGGCAAGCGACGTCATGGCCGAAACACGGGCGCCGGCTCTACCTCCGCTTCCAACGGAAAATCCACAAAACGCCGCGCCAGGGTTTCTATTTGGGCCATCTGTTGTATCACTTCGGCGCGCCGCGTCGCATCAAGCGGCAAGTGCTGCAATGCCGCCATCGCATCCACATACGATGGCCAGTTTATCGGCACGGTCACTTAGCCACCACCATGCTCGGCAGAGGATTACCGTGGCGTGTTTCAACTGGGGCCAGTGCCGTCTGTGTTTTTGCGCACCAGAACAATACGACGGCCACGCCCAAATAACTGATCGCCACCAGTGGCATTTTTGCAATGCCGATCGCTTCGCTGTGCATGAAGCCGAAGAAAGTTAACACAGCCCCCGCGACGGCAAACCCGGCGGCTCTTATATACGCGCGGTCGATGATGCACGCGGACACCGCGGCCAGTATCAAGCTGACCAGTATCGCGCCGCTGCCCAGCACTTCCAGCCCCTTATACAGCACGCCCGTCTGCGCCAACTTGTCGAACCCCACCGCCGCCACGTTGGTGCCCGCCGCGCCCAGCGCGCTGTCGATCTGCAGTTTGCCCCACGCCGCCACCTGCGGCACCAGCGACAGCACCACTGCGGGCGCGTGACTCTTGGGCGTTTCCTGAAACGCCTGCGCGCCGATCAGCATGCCGATGTAAAGCAGGATGGGTGAAATCGCCACCACCGGTATCAGCGCCATCATCAGCGCAAGGATGCCGAACCACGACAAAATCAGCACCATCACCCCGGTCGCGGCGGAATAGCCGATGCGCCCGCCTATAGCCTTCCAGCCGGGATGCCCGATGTATACGGCATTGATAAACGGATTACCCAAGCAGCACCCGATCAGGCTGACCACGCCATCGGCTGTCAGCACGCGCGTGGTCGGGAAATTGTCGCCCCCTGCCGCCGCGCTTTCGACGTTGTCCATGGCTTCCACCAGATCGTAGATGCCGAACGGTATCGCCGTCACCAGAATAATGCCCAGAAACTCGAAGCCCGAAAACACGTGTCCCAAAGCAGGCACTGGAAACGAGAAGCCAAAGGTCGCGAAAGAAGCGCCGAGATTCGTGACGCTCATGCCGCCGAAATTTAACCCCAGTGCGGTGGAACCCCAGGCGATAATCGAACCCACGACGATCGCGACCAGGCCCGCCGGCATGCCCTTGAAGTAACGTACACCGCCGAGCCAGCTCGCGAGCAATATTGCAAAGCACACGATGCCAATCACGGGGGTCATGTACATTTCCAGCGCCGGACGCATGGAAATAAAGGCTATCGATACCCCCGCCAACGCGCCGAGCAACGCCGCGCGCGGCGTAATTTTTCGGATGAATGGCGCGATAAAACCGCCTGCCATCAACACAAAACTTTGCACGAACACCCATGTCAGGCCCGCTTCCCAGCCCTTGATGGGATCGCCGGTGCTGGCGGCGATCGGCATCATGATGACGAACACCACGATGAACATGTGCGGCACGCTGATGCCGGATGGCAGGGCGCAAACGTCGTTGCGTCCGGTTTTCTTGGCCAGTTTGTAAGCAAGCCAGGCATAGTAGATCGTGCTGAGAAACAGCATCAGGCCGGTCGCCGGCAGAATGCGCCCAAATACAATATCGTCGGGCATTTTCAAAACATAGCGCAGTAGCGCCGTCAACGTCAGCATGTTGACCAGAATGTTGGTGCCGAAGCCAAATAGCGCGTTCCAGTCTCCCGGCGCCCACAGTATTGGTTTGAATGTGTTATTGGTCATTGTCGCTCTCCCGTTGAGTTACGTTACCTATTCGTCTGTTTAAGGCCGTAGCCATGCGCCGTGCTATGAACCGAGCGCGGCCAATACGCTCGTCGAATCCGAAACCCATCCAAAAATGCCGCCCTGTGCCTGGATCATGCGCAACCCGACTTCATGAAACTCGGGAATGTATGATGCGCA
>DHVE01000129.1 GCA_002412495.1 Betaproteobacteria bacterium UBA5216 | reverse complement strand
GCGCTGCTGCCGATGGCCTTCGTCTCCGGTCTGATGGGGCCCTATATGAGCCCGATCCCCATCAATGCCAGCATGGGCATGTTGCTGTCGCTGGCCATTGCGTTTACCGTCACGCCGTGGCTGTCGCGCCTGTGGATGAGGCGCGTGCCTGCCGATGCCGAAGCGCGCACATCACAATCCCCGGCGCCGCCGTCGAAGCTTAGCCGCTTGTTCGCGCGCATTTTTCGTCCGCTGCTGGATGATCAGCGCGGCGCGCGTAACCGCCGCTGGCTGGGTCTGGGCGTGGTGGTGTTGATCGCGCTATCGGTGCTATTGCCGGTGGTGGGGTGGGTGCAGTTGAAAATGCTGCCCTTCGACAACAAGTCGGAGTTTCAGGTAGTGGTCGATATGCCCGCCGGCACGCCCGTGGAGCAAACGGCGGCGGTGCTGCATGAACTCGGCCGTCATCTGGCGAGCGTACCGGAAGTCACCGACTATCAGGCGTATGCGGGTACGGCGGCGCCGATCAATTTCAACGGCCTGGTGCGGCAGTACTATCTGCGCGGCGGCGGGTCCGTGGGCGAGTTGCAAGTGAATTTGCTCGACAAGCATCTACGCGGCGAGCAAAGCCACGCCATCGCAATGCGCGAGCGCGCGGCGCTGCAGGGAATCGGCCGGCGTTTCGGCGCCAACGTGAAAGTGGTGGAAGTGCCGCCCGGCCCGCCGGTGCTGGCGCCCATCGTCGCGGAGGTTTACGGACCTGAAGCAGAGGGCCGCCGCCTAGTGGCCAAGGCCTTGCGCGCGATCTTCGAAAAGAAAAGCGGCGTGGTGGACACCGACGACAGCAGCATCGCCGACACGCCGAAGACGCTTTTGCTGGTGGACCGGCGCAAGGCGGCGATGCTGGGCGTGTCACAGCAAGCCATCGTCAGCACCCTGCGCGCGGGCTTGAGCGGCGAGGCCGCGAGTTATCTGCACGACGGCGCCAAATACCCGGCGGCGGCGACATTGCGACTGCCGGCGGAAAAGCACGGTGATATCGATGCCCTGCTGCAACTGGCGGTGCGCAGCGCCGAAGGGAAGCTGGTGGCGATCCGCGAACTGGTGACGCGCAGCGACGCCCTGCGTGAGCAGCCGGTGTATCACAAGGACTTGTTGCCGGTGAATTTCGTGGTGGCGGATATGGCAGGCGAGGTGGATAGCCCGCTCTACGGCATGTTCGGCATGCGTAGCAAGCTCGCCACGATTACGACACCGGGCGGCGGCACGATCAGCGAGTATTTCATCCGCCAGCCCGCCGACCCGTATCGCGACTATGCCATCAAGTGGGACGGCGAGTGGCAGATCACGTATGAGACCTTTCGGGACATGGGGGCCGCCTATGCCGTCGGGCTGGTGCTGATTTATCTGTTGGTGGTGGCGCAGTTCGGCTCATATCTGACGCCGCTGATCATCATGGCGCCGATTCCGCTGACCATCATCGGCGTGATGCCGAGCCATGCGCTGCTGGGTGCGCAATACACCGCCACCAGCATGATCGGCATGATCGCGCTGGCCGGCATCATCGTGCGCAACTCGATACTGCTGGTGGATTTCATCGCTTTGCAGGTGCGTGAGGGCGTGGATTTCAAGCAGGCCGTGGTGCGCTCGGCCAGCACGCGGGCCCAGCCCATCCTGCTCACTGGTCTTGCCGCCATGTTCGGTGCTTTATTCATACTCGATGATCCGATCTTCAACGGCCTCGCCATCTCGCTCATCTTCGGCATTCTTGTTTCCACCGTGCTGACGCTGGTGGTGATCCCACTGCTGTACTTCATGGCCTATCGTAAGCGCTTCGGCGCTGTTGTAGCCACCGTTTCCCCCGTAGTTCCACTTCCACCACCAACACCAAAAGGAGCAACATCATGACATCCTGGCAACTGGTTCGTCTTTTTGCGGGTACTTTTATTCTGCTGTCGCTTGCGCTGGGCATACCCGGCAGCCCGATTTTCGTCAGCCAATGGTGGCTGGCATTTACCGCGTTCGTCGGCGCCAATCTGCTGCAAAGCGCATTGACGAAGTGGTGCCTGCTGGAATCCATCATGCGCAAGCTGGGCGCACGCCCCGGCGTATGAGCGCACGCCATCATGCATCTCGTATGCCCTTCGTGCGGCGCCACCAACCGCGTATCCGAAGCACGCGTGCGTGAAGCGCCGGTGTGCGGCCGCTGCGCCACGCCGCTGATGGCCGCCGAGCCGGTCAATCTGAGCGACGAGGCGTTGCCAAAATTTATTGCCGGCACGGATTTACCGGTGCTGGTTGATTTTTGGGCTGAGTGGTGCGGGCCGTGCAAGGCGATGGCGCCGCAGTTCGCCAGTGCGGCAAGCCAAGTGCCCGATGTCCGCTTTATCAAGGTGGAAAGCGACTATGCGCCGACCGCCAGTGCGCGCTACCGCATTCGCAGTATTCCCACGCTGATTGAACCTGAACCCGCGCCAAAGCTTGGGCCCGAACCTGTGCCGCGGCCGGCGGCGGCACCCCCTTGGCCGGCTTGGGCCGGCGGATCATCCGGCAAGTTGATGCCACGTTCGCGTGCTCGCGCCGTCATACGCTCGTGATGTTCGGCACGGATTTTTTCGCGTTCCTGTTCAGTCTTGGTAAGACGCATGCGGTCGCGGTATTCATTCCTTTCCCGCTCAGTCATCAATTGACTGCCGTAGATGCGATCTTGAGTTTGATCCCGAGTCTGATCTCGGGTCTGGTCTTGCGTTTGATCACGAGTTTGAGCTTGTGCGTTGGTGTCAAGAATCATGCCGGCCAACGGCAAGTTGAGTGCGATTCCCAGCACTGCCATTGATTTGCGAACAGTCATAAATGCTCCTCGGAAACTGATTAAGAGTGGTCGCGGGCGCTCTGCATACATGTCTACGCAACCGCGCTTACCTCATACAATCTACTCGTGTTCTGCATGTGCGCATTGATAAATGTCAATGCGTGGCGGAGTTTTAGAGGCCTGGTGTGTTTTTTTGTCAGGAATAGTTTCGGCATACAGGCATTCATGTGATTGATTTTCAAACCACGCATTTGCTTGATTTAGATCAATCCTCGTCGCGAAGCCTCTATCTAGCATAAACAAAATGTAATGAGGAAAGCCTAATGAGGCTGGTTCACGCCAAGAATCTGACCAAGACCTACCGCGCTGGCGACGTGGATGTGCCCGCCGTGCGTGGCGTGGATTTTGCCATCGAGGCGGGATCGTTCGTGGCGTTTGTCGGCCCTTCGGGCAGCGGCAAGAGCACGCTGCTTAATATGATTGGCTGCCTTGACCATCCCTCAGGCGGCGCACTCACGGTGCTGGATACCGACGTGGCGAAACTCGACCGGCGCGCCGCCGCCGAATTTCGCGGCAAGAATATCGGCTTCATATTTCAGGATTTCAATCTGATTCCGGTGCTCACGGCGTACGAGAACATCGAGTATCCGCTGATCATGGTGCAGAACTGGCCGCCCGCCAAACGACACCAGCGCGTGACAAACATGCTGCAAGCGGTGGGCATGGAGGCGCAGGCGCACAAGCGCCCGGATCAACTTTCCGGCGGACAGAAGCAGCGCGTGGCGGTGGCACGCGCACTGGTGGCCGATTCCAAGCTGGTGCTGGCGGACGAGCCGACCGCCAACCTGGATCACGATACCGCCTACCGCATACTCGAATTGATGAAAAAGATGCGCGGCGAACTCGGCACGACCTTCATTTTTTCCACGCACGACCCGAAGATCATGCGGGAGGCGGAAGTGATCTTCACGCTGGAAGACGGACGATTGCTGACGAGTAAAAATCATGAATAAAATCATGGAGATAGCGGCACGCAATTTATTGCGCTACCAGCGCCGCACGCTGCTGACCTCGATGCTGATTGTGATCGGTGTAGTGGCGGTACTGCTGTTCGTGGCGATCACCGGCTCGTTCAAGCAGATGATGGTAGGGCAAATCACCGATTCGATGCTGGGCCATGCACAGATACACCGTCGGGGTTATGTGGCATCCATCGAGAGTCTGCCGCTCAACATGAATATGCCGCCTGCGATGGTGGCGCGGGTTACCAAAGCCCTGGAAGAGGAACCGATGATCGAGGCGGTGGCGCCGCGCGTAAAGTTCGGTGCCATGTTCAGCAACTACACCGAGACCACCAGTGTGCGGGTGAACGGCATTGATCCGGAAACCGAGGTCAAGGTAACGCCGCTGCTCGCCGAACGTCAACTCGACGGCGAGCGCAAGGGACCGTTGTTAAAACGCGGCGAAATGCTGGTGCCGGTGCTGGTGGCGCGCGGCCTCAAGGTGCAGGCGGGCGACACGGTGGTGCTGATCGCCACCAACAAGGACGGCTCTGTCAACGGGAAGAACTTTGTGATTCGCGGCTCGCTGGAAAGCGCCACCGGTCCCGGCGGCCGCGACAGTTACATTCACATCGACGACGCGCGCGAGTTGCTGCGCATGGCGCAGCCCGACGTGAGCGAGTTCGTGGTGCGCGTAAAGGATGCACAAAAAGTTGAAGCGGTCAGCGCGCGACTTGCCGAATCCGTGGGCGGCCTCACCAACAAGGAAGGTCGTCCGATGCTGGAAGTGCATCCATGGCAACGGCTTTCGCCGTTCGCCAACATCGCCAATATGATCGACATGCTGACACTCGCCATCAAGGTGATGCTGGTATCCATTGTGCTGGTGGCGGTGATGAATGTGATGGTGATGGCGGTGTATGAGCGCATCCGCGAAATCGGCGCGATCTCCGCCATCGGCACGCCGCCCTCGCGCATCCTTGCCTTGTTTCTCGCGGAGGGTCTGATGCTCGGCGTGCTGGGCACGGTGGTGGGCGTGCTGTTGAGTCTGGGCGCGATTTACGCACTCAATATCTGGAAGATCACGTTTGCGTTCGGACAACAGCAGGGATTGCTGCTCGCGCCTGCAATCGCCGCGCGCGACGTGGTAGTCATTGCGGGTATGGTCATCGTGGTCGCGATACTTGCCAGCTTGCAACCGGCATTGAAGGCGTCGCGCATGGATCCCATGACCGCGCTGCGTCATGTTTAGCCAGGGACCCGCCATGAAATCGATGCTCACTCGTTTGCTGGCATGCGCCGTGCTGTTGTTTATTGGTGGATGGACGCACGCCGCCGATGGCAATGAAATTCTGAAACGCGTGGATCGCAATCTCGAGCCGGAGTCGTACGAGATGTTCCGCAAGCTGATTAACATCGAACCGGATGGCACCAAGAAAGAATTCGTGCTCTATTCGGTGAAGAAGGGCCGCGACAAGATTGTCGCGTTGTTTCTCGCGCCCCCCAGCGACAAGGGACGCGCCACGCTACGGCTTGGCGATAACATGTGGCTCTATATCCCCAATGTCGGCAAGCCGGTGCGCATCACCAGCCTGCAATCGGTGATCGGCGGCGTATTCAACAACGCGGATATTCTGCGCATCGATTACACCGCCGAATATAACGCGGAGGGCGTTACCGAGGAAAAAGACGCCCATGTGCTGGCGTTGAAGGCGCGCACCGGTGAGGTCGCCTATGACCGGCTCAAAATGTGGGTAGATCGCAAGCTGATTTTGCCCGTGAAAATAGAGGCTTATGCGGCGAGTGGCATGTTGATCAAGACGCTGCACTTCAAGGACATTCAGGATTTTGGCGGCGGCATCCGCCGCCCTGCGACAGTCGAAACTGACAGCCCGCTGTATAAAGGATACAAATCGGTGATGCTCTACTCGCAATTGAAGAAGCGCGAGTTGCCGGACGAGGTGTTTACGCTCAACTATCTGCCGCGGGTGGAAGACCTGCGCAAGTGATGCGGCGGCTATGGTTCGTTTGTTGGGTGCTGCTCGCAGCGATGCCGGCGCGGGGCGCGGAGACCTATTCGTTCGATGCCACGGAGTTTCAGAAAAAACCTTATGAATTAAATGGTTACGTGGAGTTTCGGTATGACCGTTTCCGCCTGAACAACAGCGGCGCGCAGTATCAGTTGAACAACTATCTCGCGCCGCGTGTAAATCTGGAGCGCACCACGGCCCTGTTCAAACCCTCCGGCAAAATGCGCTCGGGCGACTTCACGCTGAACGCCCGCGCGCATGTTGAGTTTCAGCACGACACGGTCGATAGCGCGCGCACGGGTCGCTTTGACGAACTGTATGCGTCATATAAACCGCAGCCGGGTTTCACGCTCGACGCAGGCAAGACCGCGCTTAAATGGGGCAAGGGTTACGCTTGGAATCCGGTGGGATTCGTCGAGCGACTGAAGGATCCCAACGACCCCGAACTCGCGCGCGAGGGCTTTACCGCGCTTTCCGCCGACTTCATCCGAAATTTCGACGGACTGCTGCAAACCGTGGCGTTCACCCCGGTGCTGCTGCCCGCGCGATCACACCTGAATGGCGATTTTGGCCAGCCCGGCCACAATAATGTCGCGGCGAAACTCTACCTGCTGTACCGCGACACCGATATCGATTTCATGTTCTTGTCCAAGGGCAGCCGCACGCGGCGCGTTGGCGTGGATTTCTCGCGGAATGTGACCAGCAATTTGGAAGTGCATGGGGAGTGGGCGCGCGTCGAGGACGTGCAGCGGCGCGTAACCGATGCGGCCGGTAATGTGACGGCCAGCGTCGCTAACGCCCACAGCTACTTGCTGGGCGTGCGGTATTTGACCGAACGCGAAGCGACCCTCATCGCGGAGTATTACCGCAATGGCGGTGGATACGGCGATAGCGAGTTGCGCGGCTTTTATCAATTGGCCGATAGCGCCTATCGGCAATTTCTCGCCACCGGCGTCACGGCGCCGTTGCAACGCACGCAAAATCTGAGCCAGTCCGGGTACGGTCGCCCCAACGCCGGTCGAAATTATTTTTATCTTCGGGCGTCGCAGAAAGAGCCGTTCGATATTCTGTACTTCACGCCCTCGGTGACGCTGATTGCAAACCTGAATGACCGCAGCGTTTCGGTTGCACCTGAAATGCTGTACACCGGGATTACCAATGTTGAATTGCGACTAAGGACGTTCTTCCTGAGTGGCAGCAACTACACAGAGTTTGGCGAAAAGCAAAACCGGCGGCGGCTGGAACTGATGGTAAGGTTATATTTCTGAGCCTGACGCTGTTTTAAATCGACCTGGATTACGCGGCCTTTGCGGCAATCACGGTATCAGGCAGGGTAATGGCTCGGAACACTTCGTCAAGACGCCCGCTCTCGGTGTGGATCTCGTCGAGTTGCCAATGCTGCTGTGCGGCCAGTTCGGCGATGGCGCGCGTTAAATTCACATTGGGATTGCGCTTGTCGGGGTAGGCGCGCGCCTCGACACGCGCATCGGTGGCGGCAATCACCTCGGCACGCACCACGCCGGGGACACGGTGCAAGTGCTCCAGCAACATCGCGTCCGCGACGCCGGCGATCTGCACGTGTACCGCGCCCGCCATGTCGGAGCGCGCCTTCAGCTCCGCGGGCGTGCCGTTGGCCACGATGACGCCGCGATCGATAATGATGGCGCGCGTGCAGGTTTCTTCGACTTCTTCAAGGATGTGCGTGGAAAAAATAATTGCCTTGTTCGACGCCATGCGCCGGATGAGGCCGCGCACTTCGTGCTTCTGATTGGGATCCAGCCCGTCGGTGGGTTCGTCCATGATCAGCACTTGTGGATCGTGCAGCAGCGCCTGCGCCAGGCAGGTGCGGTGTTTGTAGCCCTTGGACAAGGTATCGATGTTCTGATACACAACGTTTTGCAGGGAACACAATTCCACATCGTGTTGCACCGCTTTCTTGCGGGCATCGCCTTTCATTCCGCGCAACTCCGCCATGAAATTCAGAAAGCCGTATACTGTCATGTCGGCGTAGCCGGGAGCGTTTTCCGGCAGGTAGCCGATCAGGCGCTTGGCTTCGATGGGATTTTCCTGAATATCGAATCCGCCGATGGTCACGCGGCCCGATGTCGGCGGGTAGTAGCCGGTGATGATACGCATGGTGGTGGATTTGCCCGCGCCATTGGGCCCGAGAAATCCAAGCACCTCGCCGCGCTCGACGCTGAACGACACGTCGTTGACCACGGTTCGGGTGCCGAAGGTCTTGCAGAGATTTTCAACTTTTATCATGTTGTTGCCCTCTCAAAGCAGCATCTTGGCCCGCTGATACGGCGGGTGAGGCGGCGTCAACCCGTCAACTGGCGGAATCGGCTTATCCACGCCATCAAAGTGTATTGAGGCGAGCGGCGCGTGCGTTGATCCATATCAAGCCAACGCCGGCGTGCCGCGATGCTCAGCCGCGATCTTGTAACAAGACGGCGATTCAGGCGGGGAGCTTGCCGCGCAGATAGTTTACGATGTCATCGAGGCTGACGAGTTTCTGGTAATCGCTTTCCGGAATATCGACATTGAGCCTCTCGTGCATGCCGATGATGAAATTCAAGTAATCCATCGAGTCGAGATCAATTTGCTCGCGCAGCGGGGCCGCGGCATCGAGCGCGGTTGGATCTATTTCCGGGGCGATGGATTGCAGTATCGCGTGAACGG
Organism: Betaproteobacteria bacterium UBA5216; assembly: GCA_002412495.1. GTDB lineage: Bacteria > Pseudomonadota > Gammaproteobacteria > Burkholderiales > SG8-41 > UBA5216. The sequence goes on along the minus strand of DHVE01000129.1, from coordinate 121,399 downwards.
TGTTGCGTAGTTCTGCGGTTTGCATTGAGGGTCACCCTATCGCGGTGTTGTTGTTCAGGGTCATAGGTTCTCCGGTGTTTGCAGCAGGCGCGACAGGTCGGCCAGAAACAACGCACCCGTGTGTCCATCGGTGACGCGATGGTCGGCGGCGAGCGTTGCCGTGACCATCGGCTGTGCGCGTACCACGCCATCCACTATCCAGGGCCGTTCGCGTATGCCGCCAAAGCCGAGGATCGCCACCTGCGGCGGATAAATCACGCCATGCACCAGATCGGCACCGCCGTCGCCGAGATTGGTGACGGTGATGGTAGGGTCGGAGAATTCGGAACTGCGCAGCGTGAACGCGCGCGCGCGTCGCACCAGATCGGCGAGGCCACGCATCAGGTCGTCCAGACCCCGGCTGTCGCAATCATGCAGCGCCGGCGCGATGAGTCCGCCCTGGCGCAGTGAAATTGCGACGCCCGGATGCACGGCGCTCGCCGGCTGGAAATGTCCGTCGCGATAGAACCCATTAAGGTTGGGATGGTGCTTTAACGCGATGGCAACGGCCTTCAGCAGCAGTGCCGCCATTAGCACGCGCTCGGTGACGTTGCGTTGCGCGTTGTATGACGCGAGCCATTCGGTGGCGCGGGCGAGCGGAATGTCGCTGGCGAGGTAGTAGTGCGGTATCTCTCGCTTGGAGCGCGCCATCGCCGCGCCGATAGTCTTGCGCATCTTGGTCATGCGATTGACGGGGGCGGGGGCGGCTTGGGAGCACTTTTCCACGTCTTCGATGGTGATGGCGCCATCGGGTCCGCTGCCGGCGAGCGAGGCGAGATCGACGCGGAGTTCGGCGGCGCGTTTACGCGCGGCGGGGGTTGCGCGGGTTCGCACGGGGGCTGCGGCGGGGGATACGCGCGCACGGGTATCCGGTTCGGCTGTAACGCTTGCCCCCGGCGGTGAGGTTACCGCGGCCGCAGGCGCAGCCATGCTTTCCGTGGCGGCCGTGGCCGGTGCAGCGTGTGCGCGCTTCCACGCTTCGGCAGCTTCCGGCGTCTCGCCGGCCTCCAGCAAAAGCGCCATCACCGTGCCCACGGGAATAGTTTCGTCTGGTTGCGTAACAAGTTCGTACACCGTGCCCTCGTGCCAGCTTTCGACATCAATCGCCGATTTGCTGGTGTCCACCACGGCGACAATGCTGCCCTTGGTCACCGCATCGCCGGGCTTGACCTTCCATTCGACAAGTTTGCCTTGATCCATGTCCGCGCCGAGCGAGGGCAGCTTGAATTCAATCATGATTGTCCCAGCATTCGTTTTACGGTGGCCACGATCTTGGGTGTTTGCGGCAGCGCGGCGTCTTCGAGATGTTTGGGGTAGGGAATCGGTACTTCTTCGGTACATACGCGCGCCAGCGGCGCATCGAGATCGTAAAAGCCTTCTTCGGCGATGCATGTGCAGATTTCCGCGGCAAGGCTGCCGGTTTTCCAGCCCTCGTCGATGACGACCGCACGGTGTGTCTTGCTCACGGACGACAGGATGGTCTCGGTGTCCAGCGGGCGCAGCACGCGCAGGTCGATCACTTCCGCGTCAATGCCTTGCGCCGCGAGTTCTTGGGCCGCGTCGAGCGTTTTCCATAGCGATCCGCCATACGTAATCAGACTGACCTGCGTGCCCGCGCGCCGCACACTGGCTTTCCGGATATCGGCATGCTTCCAATAGCCGGTGAGTTCGCCTTCCATGTTGTACAGCAGCGCGTGTTCGAATATCAACACTGGGTCCGGGTCGGCCAGCGCGGGCGCCAGCATGCCGCGTGCGTCGTCGAGGGTAGCGGGCGCCAGCACCTTTAGCCCCGGCACGTGCGCGTACCAGCCCTCGAAGCTGTGTGAGTGTTGTGCCGCCAGTTGGCGTCCCGCTCCGGTTGTCATGCGGATCACCAGCGGAATCGAGAATTGCCCGCCGGACATGTGGCGCAGGGTGGCTGCGTTATTCACGATCTGGTCGAGCGCGAGCAAACTGAAATTGACGGTCATTACCTCGACGATGGGGCGCATGCCGCCCAGCGCCGCACCGATACCCGCGCCCACGAAGGCGAGTTCCGATAGTGGCGTATCGCGGATGCGATCCGCGCCGAATTCTTCGAAAAAACCTTTCGACACTGCGTACGAGCCGCCGTACTTGCCCACGTCCTCTCCCATAAGGAACACGCGCGGATCGGCAAGCAGCGCGTCGCGGTGTGCTTCGCGCAGCGCTTCGCGGTAAGTGGTTTTGGCGTTCATTGTGGCGTGGGGGACCAGGGAACAATTGAGGCGGAGCGGCTTGCTCGCACTTTGATGTTTGGCTGATTGCCGTGGTAACTACAACGGGAGCAAGCTCCCGCACGCCATATCCGTAAGCCGCAGACTAATAGAAGAATTAAATTCATGGCGCGGCGTAAACATCCCTGGTCAATGTTTCCACGGGTTCCCATGGGCTTGCTTCGGCGAATGCTATCGCCGCGTCCACTTCGCGCAGTGCCTCGGCGTCAATCGTCTGGAAGTCTTCCTCGGTCAGCCAGGCCATGACTTTTAACCGGCCCGTGAGATTGTGTATTGGCCCGTGTTTTTTCCATTCCTCGACTTCAGCCTTGTCACGGTACAACTCTGCGTCGAACATGGAGTGGGCGCGGAATCGATAGGTTTGAAATTCCACGAAATACGGCTTGCCGGTGTCGCGCACGGTCTGCACTGCGGTGCGCGCAGCCTCATGCACTGCAACCACGTCCATGCCGTCGACGCGCAACGCGGGCAATTGGTAGGCCGCGGCTTTTGCGCACAGATCGGTTTGCGATTCCGAGCGGGCCAACGCGGTGCCCATGGCGTAGAGATTGTTCTCGCAGAAAAAAACCACTGGCAATTGCCACAATGCCGCGAGGTTCAGCGATTCGTGAAACGCCCCTTCCGCCATCGCACCTTCGCCGAAGAAGCATGCTGTAACTGCATGTTTTTGTTGAAGTTTGTCAGCAAGCGCCAAGCCCGTGGCGAGCGGCAGTCCGCCGCCCACGATGGCATTGCCGCCATAAAAACGCGTGGCCGCGTCAAACAAATGCATGGAGCCGCCGCGCCCATGCGAACAGCCGGTTTGCTTGCCGAACATCTCGGCCATGATGGCGTTGGCGCTGACACCGCGTGTCAGGGCGTGGCCATGCTCGCGATAGGTGGCGACGATGGCGTCTTGTGGTGTCAGCGCCCGGATCGCGCCCACCGCGACGGCTTCCTCGCCGATATACAGATGCAGAAATCCGCGGATTCTGCCGTCGCCATAGAGACGCGCGCAGGCTTCCTCGAAGCGGCGTATGCGTACCATGTCAGTCAGCAACTTCAACGCCAGTTCGCGCGGCAAGTTCACTGGCTTCAGGGGTATCACGCCGCTCATGCGCCGCCCTCCAGCATAGACGTGTCGCCTTCCGGCAGTCCGAGCTCCCGCGCCTTCAACAAGCGCCGCATGATCTTGCCGCTGCGGGTGCGCGGCAGCGAGGGCAGGAACGCTATCTCCTTGGGCGCCACCGCCGCGCCGAGGCGCTTGCGCGCGTGGCCCAGCAGTTCCATCCGTAGCGCTTCTGACGCGCTGTGCCCGGTCTTGAGCGAGACGAACGCCTTCACTACTTCGCCCACCATCGCGTCGGGCTTGCCGATTACCCCGGCTTCGGCCACAGCCGGGTGTTCCATCAGCGCGCTCTCGACTTCAAACGGGCCAATCAGGTGCCCGGCGGATTTGATCACGTCATCGGCGCGCCCGACGAACCAGTAGTAGCCATCCGCGTCGCGCTTGGCCAGATCGCCGGTGAGATACCAGCCGCTGGCAAAACATTTTCGGTAACGTTCTTCCTGATTCAAATAACCGCGAAACATCGACGGCCAGCCCGGTTTTAATGCCAACTCGCCTTCGACATCAGGCGTGGTGATTTCCTCGATCACGCCATCGTCGCGCTTGCGCACGATGCCGGCGTCCATGCCCGGTAGCGGTCTGCCCATTGATCCGGGTTTGATGGGGAAAGCGGGCGTGTTGGCGATGACAATGCCCCCGGTTTCGGTTTGCCACCAGTTGTCGTGGATCGGCAAACCGAGCACTTCCTTGCCCCACCACACGGCTTCGGGATTCAATGGTTCGCCCACACTGGCGATGAAGCGCAGTTTCGGAAAGCGATATCGACGCGCGGCCTCCGGTCCGGCCTTCATCAGCATGCGTATCGCCGTGGGCGCGGTGTACCAGACGCTGACTTGCTGCTCCTGCAACAGTTGGTACCAGTGCTCGGCGTCGAATTCGGCTTCGTCGATGATGCAGGTGACGCCATGCATCAGCGGCGCGACGATGCCATACGAAGTGCCGGTGACCCAACCCGGATCGGCGGTGCACCAGTAGATATCATCGGCGTGCAAATCGAGCGCATAGCGTCCGGTGGCCCAGTGCGTGACCGCCGCGCCATGCACATGCAACGCGCCCTTGGGCGTGCCGGTGGTGCCGCTGGTGAAGTGCAGCAGGGCCGGGTCTTCGGGCCGCGTGGCTTCGACCGTAAACGTATCCGGTACGTCTGCCATCAGTTGCGCGAGATCGAGCGTGCCCGGCACGGCGGTGGGGTTACCGTTCTCGTTTACCAGTAGCACGTATTGTAGCGCGGGTAGCTGATCTCGTATCGAGGCCACCTTGCGCTTGTAGAGCGTTTCGGTGGTGACCAGCACCTTGCCCTCGCCAATGGCCAGACGAGTCTTCAGCGGTTCCGGGCCGAACGCTGAAAACAGCGGGGACACCACCGTCCCGCTTTTCAATGCACCGAGCGCGGCGATGTACAGTTCCGGAATGCGCCCGCAGAGAATAAACAGGCGGTCACCCTTCGCCACGCCCAGTTCACGCAGTACGTTGGCGAAGCGATTGGTAAGCTGCGCCAGTTCGTTATAACGAATGTCACGCTTCTCGCCACGTTTGCCGATCCAGCGTAACGCCACGTGTTCGCGCGTGTGCTGGGCCAGATGCTTGTCCACGGCTTCATGAGCGATATTGATGGCCCCGCCCGGAAGCCCGGCGAGTTCACCGCGCGCCTCATCCCACGAAAATCGCGCGCGCTGAATATCGTAATGATGCAGATGCGGCATCACACGCAGATCGTTTTCCGTCTTGAGGAGGATTTCCGGACGCGAATTCATGGTCTTATCCAAACAAGCCGCCGACCTTGGTGCCGGCGATGCGGTTAATGACGAACAGGCTCACGGCGGCCACCATGATGAGGATGAAGCCCAGCGCGGCCGCCTCGTTCTGCGAGCCGGAGATGTAAAAGGTAAAGATACCGAAGGGCATCATTTCCCAGCCGCCGAGTGTCAGAAACAGCGTGGCGGAGGCTTCCTGCAGAGAGGTCATGAACGAAAACAGCGCGCCGACAAGAATGCCTTTCCATACCATCGGAAACGTAATGTCCCTGAAGATGCGCATCTGCGTCGCGCCCACGCTGCCGGCCGCCTCTTCCATCGACTTATGCACCAGCAGCAGCGATGCATAGCTGCCGCGTACGGTGTACGGCAGCCGCCGCATCGCCAGCACCAGCGGCAGAATGATCCACATGCTTGTCAGCGCGGTATCGATAAACGGCAGTGGGTAGTGAAAGGCGCGCACGTAGGCGATGCCGATGGCGGTGCCCGGTATCGCGAGAATCAGCGTCGTCATGGCGTCGAGCGTGTTCTTGCCGGGCGCGCGCGTGCGCGCCAGTACCCACGCCATCGGCACGCCGACGACCAGACAGATCGTCACCGCGATGCCGCAATAGACAAACGAATTGAGGATGTATTTGGGCGTCTCGATGCTCACGCGCTCGAAGAACTGCGTCGTGTATTCCAGCGGGAACGGTGTCAGCGACCAGCCGCGCCCGAACGCGGCGAGCGTCACGCCCATGTGAGGAATGAACGAAATAAACATCAGGCCGCCAAGGAAGGCGACCGCCGCCCAGCGCTTGACGGGCGAGAGCCGCCGCCGCTCCACTTTGGAATAGGCCAGCGAACTGTAATCCTTGATGGTGACATAGTGACGCGCCACCAGCACGAAAATGATCGCCAGCAGCACCATCAATGCCGAGATCACAATGCCCATTTTGAACAAACGCCGGTCGACAAACTGCACGATATTCAGATAGGCTTGCGACGCCAGCAGGTCATGCACGCCGAGCACCAGTGGCGTCACAAAGTCGGCGAAGGTCCAGATAAACACCAGCAGCGCGCCGGAAATGTAGCCCGGCATGGTGAGCGGCAGAGTGATGTCCCAGAAGCGACGCCAACCCTTGGCGCCCACGCTTTGCGCGGATTCTTCCAGCGACGGATCCACCTTGGATAACGCATCCAGGATGCTTAACGTAATCATGGGAAACAGATGCAGCGTTTCCACAAGCAGCACGCCATGCAGCCCGTACATGAAATTGATCGGCTGCTGCAGGCCGAGGTAATCCTGCAGTATCACGTTCACCGTTCCGGCGCGTCCTAGAATAAAGGTGAAGCCCAATACGCCCACCAACGGCGGCGAAATGATCGGCAGCAGCGTCAGATAGGAAAACGCATTGCGGTAGGGAAACTCATAACGGATCAACAGAAACGCCACCGCCACGCCGATAATGGAAGTGGTGCCTACCGTGGCCACGCCCAGCAGCATCGATTTCCAGAACGAGCGCACGTAGAACGAGTCGTCGAAAAAATCCTGGAAGTTCAGCAGCGTGAACTGCCCGGCCTCGGTGGTGAACGCATCGTAAAAGATGCGCGTCAGCGGGTAGATCAGAAAAATGGCGAGGAATACCCAGATCAGGCCGTAGCCGATGGCGGCGAGAATGGCGCCACGTGTTCCCTTCACCTGTGCCGAGCCGGCAGTGGCAGTCAATGCTGTCATGGCGTATCCGCGGGAATAACCAGCGTGCTGCTCACCGGAAAGCTCACGGTGATCGGCGCACCCAAAGCCAGCGTCTGGTGATGCCATGGATCGCGCACATCGGCCTTGAAGGTAATGCCGCTGCCGAGATCGACGTCATAACGCAGGGTGTTGCCGAGATAGGCGGCAAACGCGACGTGGCCGTTGATCACGTTGACTGGCACCGTCTGCTCGCCACCGACGTGGGCGTTTTCCGGCCGCACGCAGATCACGCAGGCGTCGCCCGCCTTGAGCCGCGCATCGCGCAGACCGATGATTTCGCCGAGCGCCGTGGTGACATGGACGCGTTCTGCGCCGATTTCCGCCGGGCGCACCGTGCCGTCGAGCAGATTGTTGATGCCGATAAAATCCGCCACGAAGCGCGAGGCGGGGCGTTCATACAACTCTTTCGGCGGACCCACCTGAAACACCTTGCCTTGATTAAATACCGCGATGCGGTCGGACAGCGTCAATGCCTCTTCCTGATCGTGGGTGACGTAGATCGTGGTGATGCCGAGTTCTTTTTGCAGCTTGCGGATTTCGGCACGCACCTGGATGCGGATTTTTGCGTCCAGATTGGACAGCGGCTCATCCAGCAGCAGGATGTCCGGATTCAGCACCAGCGCGCGCGCCAGCGCCACGCGCTGCTGCTGGCCGCCGGAGAGCTGGCCGGGATAACGCTGCTCGTAGCCGCCGAGTTTTACCTTGTTCAAGACACTTTGCACACGCTCGCTGATTTCAACTTGAGCCACCTTGCGCAGCTTCAACCCATAAGCCACGTTGTCCCACACCGTCATGTGAGGCCAAAGCGCGTAGTTCTGGAACACCATGCCGATGCGCCGCTCGTGCGGCGGCACGTCATTGACTCTGCGGTCGTTGAAAAAAACATCGCCTTCATCGGGCGCGTAGAAACCGGCGATCAGCCGCAGCAAGGTGGTCTTGCCGCAGCCCGAAGGCCCGAGTAACGTGAACAATTCACCTTCCTCGATGGCGATATTCACGTCGTTGACGACAGCCAGCTGCCCGAAGCGCTTGGTGAGATTCTTGACGGTGATGCGCATGGTTGGTGTTCTCTCCACCATCGTCATTCCCGCGCAGACGGGAATCCATACGGTATCTCCCTTGGCGCCGTGTTATGGGTTCCCGTTTGCACGGGAACGACGTTAGTGTGTGTTTTTCGCTATCCCCTGGCTAATATTTCTTCTTCAATTCCTCCAGCACGGATTCGATATCCTTGCGGAATTGCTCGTTGACCTCGTTGTAGCGCGCCTGCGCCTTGTCGTCGTCGTAGATGTTCGTGACTTCCCGGTCGAAGTACGAGCGCACGCCGCCAGTGAACTCGACTGCTTTTTCAGCATCGGAGCCCGGCGCGCCCTTGACATGGTATTTCGGCGAAAGTGGGAACAGTCCGCGCTCCATGAAAATCTTCTGGCCGCGTTCGGTGAGCAGAAATTCAACGAACGCACGCGCGGCCTGAGGGTTTCGTGCGCCGGCCAGTATGCCCATCGGCTCCGGAGTGATCCATGCTGTTTTGGGGGCGACAAAGCGGATATCGAATCCGGCGAGCCGTTCTTCAAATGCCATATAGCTCGGCACCGCAAATCCGACGGCGAATTCGCCCTTGGCGACGACCGACGGAACATCGCGGCTGCGCGCGGTGAAAAGCCCCGTGTTCGCGGCGAGCCGCTTCAGCCATTCCCAGCCTTTGGCATCGCCGTATTGTTGGAGAATGACTTCATAGGTCGCGTGGCTGCTGCTCGATCGACTGGGCGCGCATTGCGCGACATGGCCGCGCAGCTTGGGATTTAACAGGTCATCCCAGTCCTTGAGCGGCGGCACGCCAAGGCGTTTCAGCAGCGTCGGGTGATACACCAGTCCGTACGGTTCCAGCGCGGTGCCGATCCAGAAACCCTTCGGATCTTTGAGGTAAATGGGCTTGGGTTTGCCGATGGTGGCGGGAATCGTGTCGAACGTCGCTTTCGACAGATTCAACGGAACCATCAATTTCTGTTCGGCTAGTTTGTCGAACAGTGCGCTTTCGCCGCCCCAGAAAATGTCCACTTCGGGCCGGCCTTTCCATTCGACGATACGTCCGTAGGCCACCGGGGTACCGGCGGCCAGTGCATTGGTCTTGATGTTCAGCTTCCAGCGCTCTCTCGCGTACTTGGCGAACTCGGCCAGCGCGGCGTCGTGGATGAATTTGGATACCGGCGTAATCAGATTGAGTTCGGCTTCAATCGTCGGCGTGGATTGTGCCCGTGCCGGGTTTGTCATCGCATAAAGCGCGGCGAGCGAGGCGGTGAGGAATTCTCTGCGTTGCGTCATGATCTTCTCCTCCGTGCGTGAATGTACTCCCGGCGCGACACCTGTGCCGGTGTGTTAGCATCTTGCGCGCGGCCTTGGCGAGGGCCGTTGATGCAGATCAAGCAGCGTTGCGGTGCCAGGGCAGCTCAAGGCCGCGATCATGAGCCAGCAAGGCGTCAAGGGCGTCATCCAGGTCCGTGCCATGGTTCAGTACGGCATCCACCGCCAGCGCGATGGGCATGTCGAGACGATACTGTCGCGCGAGCGCGGCGATCGATTCCGCTGAATGCACGCCTTCCTGCACGGTGGTGCGTTCAGCGAGAATATCCGCGAGTGTTCGGCCTTCGCCCAGCGCCATGCCGAGCGACATATTGCGTGAACGCGGGCTGTTGCAGCTCAACACAAAGTCTCCGGCGCCCGACAGGCCCAGAAAGGTTTCAAAGCGCGCCCCCAGGGCCACGCCCAGTTGCGCGGCCTCGGCGAGTCCGCGCGCGATCAGCGTGGCGCGCGCGCTGTCGCCGAGTTGTTTGCCGAGCGCCACGCCGCAGGCGATGGCGATCACGTTTTTCACCACGCCGCCAATCTGCGCGCCGATCAAGTCGTTCGATACATAAACCCGAAAACGCGAAGTGCCCACGGTGTGTGCCAGTTTTTCGCCCAACGCGAGATCAGCGCACGCAAGGGTCACCCCCGCGGGCAGATCGCGGGCGATGTCGGCGGCGAACGACGGCCCCGATAGCACGGCGGCGCGTGTGCCGGGCAGGGTATCGGCGACCACACGGGACATGAGCGCGCAGGTGCCACGTTCGATGCCCTTGGAGCAAGTCACGACCGGCGTGCCGCCGGCGACGTATTGCCGCAATTGCATGGTTAATGCGCGCATGTGCTGCGCGGGCGGCGCAAGCAACAGCAGATCCGCGTTCGCGGCGTCCGGCAAATCATTGGTCGCACGGATGCCTTGAGGCAGGCGCACGCCTTTCAAGAACAGTGAATTTTCCGCGACGCGATTCATGGCAGAGGCCACTTCCGCTTCACGCGCCCAGATCACTACCTCGTTTCCGCCGCGGCGAGTCACGCAGGCGAGTGCAGTGCCGTAGGCGCCCGCGCCAATAATTCCGATTCGTGCCATCAAGCCTCCTCGCGCGGACGCCGCGCAACCCCAGGCGGAGATCGTTTGCAAAGCATTTTGTAATGTAAGCAGGCGCGATCACTTGACCTGAATCAAAAGAAAATCGTCGCCGACAACCGGGCCGCCACGGGGGGGGACGCATTGATTGCAAGTCGCTTGATTTAAATCAAATTCGTTTGCATGGCATTTTTTTATCATCGGACTGCAACTTAACCACCGAATAATCACCGAAAAGGAAAGGCAATGATGAAGCAAGTAATGGCGGCGCTGGCGTGCGCGGGGGCATTGGCGTTGGGTACGGCGCAGGCGGCGCAAGGCGACTGGCTGGGACGGGTAAGGGTTATCAATATTGATCCCGATGCCAGTTCATCGGCACTGAATCTCGACGTTAATTCCAAGGTCGCGCCGGAACTCGATTTCAGCTATTTCGTGACCAATAATCTGGCGCTGGAACTGATTCTGGCCACCCGCCGGCATGAGGTTACCGCGGGTGGCGTACCGGTGGGCAGCGTCAAACATCTGCCGCCGACGGTGCTGTTGCAATATCACTTTTTACCGGATCAGCAATTTAGGCCTTATGTCGGCGCCGGCCTTAATTACACGCGTTTTTACGATGTGAACCTTGGGGGCGGGACGATCACGGTGGATAAGTCCAGTTGGGGACCGGCGATCCAGGCCGGCATGGACATCGCGATCAACAAGCAGTTTTTCTTCAATATCGATGTCAAGAAGATTTGGATGGACACCGATGTGAAGGCGGCGGCTACCGGCGCACCGCTGGCGAATCTGAAGATCAATCCGGTGATATTCGGTATCGGCGTAGGCATGAAGTTCTGATGCCGCCGTCGATATCATGACGGCAACAACGCCGGCGGAATTCTCGCGCACGGCGGCGGCCGCTCCGGACGCGGCCACGTGTTTTCACTGCGGCTTGCCTCTGGAGCCCGGCGCGCGCACGTGGGCCGTGGTGGTCAACGGCGCGGGGCGCGATACTTGTTGTCCGGGCTGTCAGGCCGTGGCCAGTTTGATCGCCGGACAAGGACTGGAGTCGTATTACCGCAATCGTACCGCGTTTGCGCCGACGGTGGATCCGGACGGCGGCGCTGCGCGGGCTTTTTCGCACTTCGACCTGCCCGAGGTGCAGCAGGGCTACGTTCGCGATTGCGGTGGCGGTCAACGCGAGACGGCGCTGCTGCTGGAGGGCGTCACTTGCGCGGCCTGTCTGTGGCTGATCGAGCAGTGCCTGCTGCGTATCGATGGCGTATGCCAGGTATCGATACAGTTCACCACGCACCGCGCGCTGGTGCGTTGGGACACGGCGAAAACCCGGCTGAGCGCTCTACTCGGCGTGATATCGGGCTTGGGTTACCGCGCGCAACTTTACAATGCCGGGCGCTCAGAAGCGGTGCTCGCCGCCGAGCGGCGCACGTTGTTGTGGCGGCTGTTTGTCGCGGCGTTCGGCATGATGCAGGTGATGATGTATGCGGTGCCGGTGTATATCGCGGACGGCGCGATGCCGCGCGACATCGAGCGGCTGATGGAGTTTGCGAGCTTCGCATTGACACTGCCGGTGATCGCGTGGTCGGCCGTGCCGTTTTACGCCGGCGCGTGGCGCGGCCTGCGCATGCGCCGCATCACCATGGACGTGCCGGTGGCGCTCGGCATCCTCTCGGCATTTGCCGCCAGCGCCGTTGCCGTATTGCGCGGCGAGGGCGCGGTGTATTTTGATTCCGTGTCGATGTTTGTATTTCTGCTGCTGGGATCGCGTTTTCTGGAACTCGAAGCGCGCACCCGCGCGGCGCGTGCCCAGGATCGTTTGCTGCGATTGGTCCCGGCGACGGCCGAGCGCCTGCGTGTCGATGGCGCGGATAACATTGACGGCAACCTGTTCGAATGTGTGCCGGCTGTGCTGCTAAAGCCTGGTGACCAGGTGCGGATCAAGCCCGGCGCGGCAATTCCGGCGGACGGTGTGGTGATTTCCGGCGAAAGCGCTTGCGATGAGTCGCTGCTGACCGGCGAGTCGCGCGCCATTCCGAAGCGATGTGGCGACCGGCTGACCGCAGGCGCCGTCAATGGCGCGGGCGTGCTTGAGATGCGGGTCGAAAAAACCGGGCCGGATACCACGCTGGCCGGCATTACGCGCCTGATGGATCGCGCCTTGTCGGAAAAGCCGCGCGTCGCGGTACTGGCGGATCGCGCAGCCGGGGTGTTTTCGGCGGCGTTGCTGGCGGTGGCCGTCGTTACCGCCATAGTTTGGTATGTAATTGATTATTCTAGGGTTTTTGAAATAACGCTGGCGCTGCTGGTGATTACCTGCCCGTGCGCGCTTGCGCTGGCCACGCCGGCCGCCTTGAGCGCGGCTACTGGTGCGCTGCAGCGCACCGGCGTGTTGCTCACGCGGGGGCATGCGTTGGAGACCCTCGCACGCGCGACGCATTTTGTGTTTGATAAAACCGGCACGCTGACCGAGGGACGCATGACATTGATGGGTGTGTTTCCGCTTGGTAATCGCAATGGCGATGGCAATGGTAACCAGGGCCATCGCGCGCACAGCCGCGAGACGTGCATCGCCTATGCGCGCGCGCTCGAAGCTGTGTCCGAACATCCAGTGGCCCGTGCGTTCATGGACGTGCCAGCGCCGCCAGTGCCGTGCGCACGCGAGGCGCGCAACGTCGCGGGCAAGGGCATTGAAGGCGTTGTGGATGGCCGGCGCATGCGCATCGGCTCCGTGGCGTTTGTCGCGGCGCTGCATGGCCAGCCGATGACCGATGATGTTGCGTTGATCAGCGACGACGTGGTGTGCGTGGTGCTGGGCGACGAACGGGGCTGGATTGCGATGTTCACGCTGGGTGACCCGTTGCGTCATGATGCACGGCAGGTGGTGCATGCGCTGAAAGAGAGCGGTGCCACCGTATGCATGCTCTCGGGTGATCGGGAGACGCACGTGCGGCGCGTAGCCGCAAAACTGGGCGTGTCCGAGGCACGCGGCGAGGCGGCGCCCGACGGCAAGCTTGCCTATGTGCGCGCGTTGCAGGAAGACGGAGCCATCGTGGCGATGATCGGCGATGGCGTCAATGATGCGCCGGTGCTGGCACGGGCGCAGGTGTCGATTGCATTGGGTTCAGGCGCCGTATTGGCGCAGACCGCCGCGGACATTGTGCTGTATTCCGGAAGCCTGCAACCGCTGCTTTCGGCGGTGCGCATGTCGCGCCGCACGATGCGCGTGATTTACCAGAATCTGGCGTGGGCGTTTGCCTATAACGTCGTGGCGGTGCCGCTCGCGGTGTTGGGCCATGTCACCCCGCTGGCCGCCGCCGCCGGCATGTCCATTTCATCGTTGCTGGTGGTTGGCAACGCGATGCGGCTGATGCGTAGCGCCGAAGGTACGGCGAGTGAGGCGGGCATCGCATCGCCTGATTTCGCGAGCCCGGCAACGCGGCCAACGGCGGGGTAAGCATGGATATTCTTTATCTGCTGATTCCGCTGTCGGTGGCGCTGGTGATACCGGTGGGCCTTGCCTTCTGGTGGGCGCTGCGCGGCGGGCAGTTTGATGATCTGGAGGGGCCGGCGCACCGGGTGCTGATGGATGACGACGAACCCGCAATCACCAAGCGGCTTGATCTGGATCAAATGCCGCGCCGGCCGGTTTCGTAGCATTGAAGACATTCGTTAAGGGGAGCTTATGGAATTGCGCGAGACGTATAACTACACCGTAGTGCGGCAGTTTGCTTTGATGACGGTGGTGTGGGGGGTGGTCGGAATGCTCGTGGGGGTCCTGATCGCCGCACAACTGATCTGGCCGGAATTGAATGTGACGCCGTGGCTGTCGTATGGCCGATTGCGGCCGTTGCACACCAACGCGGTGATCTTTGCGTTCGGCGGTTCCGCGCTGTTCACCACCTCTTATTACGTGGTGCAGCGCACCTGCCACGCGCGCTTGTTCGCGCCGGCACTGGCATCCTTTACGTTCTGGGGCTGGCAGGCGGTGATCGTGCTGGCGGCGATTACGCTGCCGCTGGGCATCAGCACCGCCAAGGAATACGCCGAACTCGAATGGCCGATTGATATTCTGATCACGCTGGTGTGGGTGTCGTACGCGGTGGTGTTTTTCGGCACAGTGGCTAAACGCAAGACGCCGCATATTTATGTCGCCAACTGGTTTTTCGGCGCATTTATTCTCACCGTGGCGGTGCTGCACCTGGTCAATAGCGCGGCGGTGCCCGTGACGTTCTGGAAATCGTACTCGGTCTATGCGGGCGTGCAGGACGCGATGGTGCAATGGTGGTACGGCCACAATGCGGTGGGATTTTTTCTGACCGCCGGATTTCTGGGCATGATGTATTACTTCATTCCCAAGCAGGCGGAACGGCCGATTTATTCCTACCGGCTGTCGGTGGTGCATTTCTGGGCGCTCATATTCACTTATATGTGGGCGGGGCCGCATCACCTGCATTACACCGCGCTGCCGGACTGGGCGCAGTCGCTCGGCATGATTTTCTCGCTGATTCTGCTGGCGCCGTCATGGGGCGGCATGATCAACGGCATCATGACGCTATCGGGCGCGTGGCATAAGCTTCGCGACGACCCGATACTCAAGTTTCTGGTGGTGTCGCTGTCGTTTTATGGCATGTCCACGTTCGAGGGGCCGATGATGGCGATCAAGACCGTCAACGCGCTGTCGCACTATACCGACTGGACGGTGGGACATGTTCACTCGGGCGCGCTGGGGTGGGTGGGACTGGTGTCGATGGGCAGCCTCTACTACCTGATTCCGCGGCTCTACGGTCGCGCCACCATGCACAGCGTGCAGCTCATCAACGTGCATTTCTGGGTGGCCACCATCGGCATCGTGCTGTATATCGCGGCAATGTGGATTGCCGGCGTGATGCAGGGCCTGATGTGGCGCGCGGTGAACGACGACGGCACGTTGACCTACAGCTTCGCCGAATCGGTCAAGGCCACCTATCCCTATTATGTGATCCGTCTCATGGGCGGGCTGCTGTACTTCAGCGGCATGCTGATCATGGCATGGAACGTATGGAAAACCGTCGCGGGCCAGCGCCCCTTCGAAGCGTCGATACCCGCCGTGCGTGTTGCGCACGCCTAGAACGAAGGCTAATTTCATTATGAACTTCACATCCGCACACACTATTATTGAACGCAACATCGGCCTCCTGATGGTGCTGGTGATCCTGGTCATCAGCGTCGGCGGGCTGGTGGAGATCGTGCCGCTGTACTTTCAGAAGTCCACCACGCAGCCCGTGGCCGGACTGAAGCCCTACACCGCGATCCAGCTTGCCGGCCGCGACATCTATGTGCGCGAAGGCTGCGGTAACTGCCATTCGCAGATGATCCGGCCGTTTCGCGCCGAAACCGAGCGTTATGGTCACTATTCGGTGGCGGGCGAATTCGTCTATGACCATCCGTTTCTGTGGGGCTCTAAACGCACCGGCCCCGATCTGGCCCGCGTGGGCCGGCGTTACTCCGATGAGTGGCATCGCCTGCACCTGATTAATCCGCGCGATCTGGTGCCGGAGTCAAATATGCCGGCCTATGCATGGCTGCAAAACGCCGCAGTCGATGCGGCGGTGCTGCCCGCGAAGATGCGCGCGTTGCGTTCGGTGGGCGTGCCGTATGCCGACGCCGACATCGATGCCGCCGCACAAAGCGTTAAAGGCAAGACGGAAATGGATGCGCTGATCGCCTATTTGCAGGGATTGGGCCTGGTGCTGCGCAATGTCAAATAAGACGCAACTGAATGAGGTGCGGTAAGCATGGATATAGGACTATTCAGATCGATCATGACGGTGGTGCTGTTTGCGGCATTCATTGGCATTGTGGTGTGGGCATGGAGTTCGCGTCGCAGCGAAGACTTTGAAGCGGCGGCGCGCCTCGCGCTTAACGACGACGAAGATAACCTGCCGGCGAGATCGAGGGCACAACGATGAGCGACTTCACGCACGACGCCTGGGGACTGTATGTCGCGGTGATCACGCTGATCAGCATTGTGGCGTGTGCCGTGCTTTTATTCGGCCTGTCCAGCCGTGGCTCCGGCGATGCCGGCACGACGGGGCATGTCTGGGACGAGGACCTTGAAGAAGGGAATCATCCGCTGCCGCGCTGGTGGATGTGGTTGTTTGTGATCACCATTGTGTTCGGTGTTGCCTATCTGGCACTGTATCCAGGGCTCGGCAGCCATGCGGGTTATTTCAACTGGAGTTCCAGCGGGCAGTATCAGGCGGAGCAGGCGAGCGCCGTGGCACAGCATGGACCGGTTATCGACAAGTTTCTCAAGCAGGACATCAAAACCGTCGCGGCCGATCCCAAGGCGCGCGAAATGGGACAGCGCCTGTTCCTGACGTATTGCGCGCAATGCCACGGTTCCGACGCGGGCGGTTCGCGCGGTTTCCCGAATCTGCGCGATACCGACTGGCTGTATGGCGGCGAGCCGGAAGCCATCCGCGCGAGCATCATGGAAGGCCGCAACGGCGTGATGCCGCCCATGGGTGGTGCGCTGGGTGGCGAAGACGGGGCGCGGGATGTCCTGGAATACCTGTTTAGTATCAGCGGCAGACCCAGCGATGGCTTGCGTGCTTTTCGCGGCAAGCCAAAGTTCGAGACCATCTGCGCGGCCTGTCACGGCGCGAACGGCAAGGGCAATCCGCAGATCGGTGCGCCCAATCTGACCGACGATGTGTGGCTGCACGGCGGTTCGAACACGGCCATCATTGAAAGCATCACCAAGGGCCGAAACGGCGCCATGCCCGCGCACAAGGGCTTCCTCGACGAAGGCAAGATTCATTTGTTGACGGCCTACGTCTACGGCTTGTCGCACTAAACGTAAACGCCGATGAAAGCGATGACAGTCCAGGCAGGAGCAAGGTAGCCCAAATGCGACATCCGGCGAGCGGGCTGCCGCCCGCGCCAGCCGGGGTTAGCCCTGGTGGCAGCGACAGCGAGGCTTCACTCTATGAAGTCCGCCAAAAAATTTATCCGCGCGCGGTGCATGGCTGGTTTGCCCGCTGGCGCATTGCGCTGGTGCTCGCCACGCAACTGATTTTCTATGGCTTGCCCTGGCTCGTGTGGAACGCGCGTCCGGCGGTGCTGTTCGACCTAGGCGCGCGCAAGTTCTATGTGTTCGGCTGGGTGCTGTGGCCGCAGGATTTTATATTTCTGACCGGGCTGCTGGTGGTGTCCGCGCTGTCGCTGTTCTTGTTTACCGCCGTGGCGGGGCGGTTGTTTTGCGGCTATGCCTGCCCGCAGACCGTGTATACGGAAATTTTCATGTGGATCGAGCGCATGGTGGAGGGCGACCGCATGCAACGCATGCGCCTCGACCGCGGCCCCGCGAATGCCGTGCGCCTGTCACGCAAGGCGCTCAAGCACGGCCTGTGGATCGGCATTGCGTTATGGACAGGGTTGACCTTTGTCGGCTATTTCACGCCCATACGCACGCTGCTGGGCGAAGTGGCGTCCGCGACGCTGGGGCCGTGGGAAACCTTCTGGATTCTGTTTTATTCGTTCGCGACCTACGGCAACGCAGGCTGGATGCGCGAACAGGTTTGCAAATACATGTGCCCGTACGCGCGCTTTCAAAGCGCGATGTTCGACCGCGATACGCTGATCATCACCTATGACGCGCAGCGCGGAGAGCCGCGCGGCTCGCGCAGCCGCTCCGCCGACCGTGCAAGGCTGGGCGTTGGCGATTGCGTCGATTGTGGCATCTGCGTGCAGGTGTGCCCGACCGGTATCGACATTCGCAAGGGGCTGCAGTACGAGTGTATCGGGTGCGCCGCGTGTATTGACGGCTGCGATCAGGTGATGGACAAGATGGGTTATGCCCGCGGCCTCATACGCTACTCGACGCTGAACGCCGTCGCGGCGAAATGGGATGTGCGGCGCATGTGGCGGCGCGTGCTGCGCACGCGCACCCTGATCTACGGCGCCTTGTTGCTGGCCATTACCTGCGTGCTGCTGGGCGCGCTGTACTTGCGCACGCCGCTCAAGGTGGATGTGATCCGCGATCGCGCCATGCTGGCGCGCGAAACACGCGACGGCATGATCGAAAACGTTTATCGCCTGCAGATCATGAATACGAGCGAGCGCGATCGGCGGTTCACCATCACCGCGACGCCCGAATCGGGCCGCGCGGGGCTGCAAGTCATGGCCGCGCAGCCGGTTGCCGTGGCCGGCGCGCACACCGCGTCGGTCGCGGTTGCGGTGCGCGCCGATCCGGCGAACCTCAAGCCCGGAACATACACCATCCGGTTTCACGTCGAAGACGCCGACGATCCCGCGTTGAAGGTCGATGAAAAATCCCGCTTTTACATGCGTTAGCGAGGGCACCATGAGTCAATCCCAAATTGTGCATCCCCATCCCTTGCAGCCCTGGTATCGCGAGCCTTGGCCGTGGCTGCTGATGGCAGGGCCGGTGGCCGTGATCCTGGCGGGCATGGTGACGGTCTGGCTCGCGCTGACGAGCAACGATGGTCTGGTGTCCGATGACTACTACAAACAGGGCTTGGCGGTGAATCAGGTGTTGTCGCGCGACGCGGCTGCAAGCGCACTGTCCTATCGTGCGCGCGTGACGGTGGCGCCTGACGAGAATCGTATTACCGTCATCATGAACCTCGCGCCGCGATCATCTCGCCTGGTGCTGCGGGTGGTGCATCCGACGCGGCCGGGCCGCGACCTGGTGTTGCCGCTGACCCTGCAGCCTCAACCCGGCGTGCAGACCTCGCAGACCTTGCAGGGCGCGCCCGGCGGGCATTATGTAGCGGCATTGCCGCCGCTGTCGGCGGGCCGCTGGCGGCTGGAACTGGAGGATCACGAGCGTGCATGGCGTCTGGTGGGCGAGTTGCGCCTGCCGGGCACCACGCATACCGAACTCACTGCGCGCGGGCAGTAGAAGAGGAGGCCGCCATGAAACACGCGATGTGGATACTCTGGCCTTCATTCCTGGTGGGCGTGGTTGCGGAAGGGGTGTTTTTCAGCATGGTCGATCCCACCGATCTGCATTTGTTCGGCCAGCCGCTGGAACTGAGCCGCTCTGCGGTTTATACCTTGGGCTTTTTTCTGTTTTGGGCGTTTGCTGCTGCATCCAGCGCGCTGACGTGCTGGTTGCAGCACGGCATCAACGGATCGGAATCCTCCGATGCCTGATGGGGCCTGCCTATTATGATTGGCTGGCTCGAAACCATCCTGCTGGCCGCGTTTCTCGCGGGCTTGCTCAACGGCGTGCATTGCGCGGCCATGTGCGGCGGCATCATCGGTGCGGCCTGCGGGCCGCGTGGGCCGACGCAAGGAAAGTCGCAGCGCTGGTGGCTGGCGCTGGGTTATAACGCCGGGCGCATCACCACCTACGCGGCTGGCGGTGCGCTGGCGGGCGCACTCGGCGAAGCCGGTCTGGCGTTGCGCGGTGGCGTGGCAGTGCAACAGATGGCGATGGCGTTGGCGGGCATCGCGCTGTTATTGTTTGCATTGACGATTTCGGGCTTCAAGCCGGTTGAACGTGGCTTGGCCGCGGCGGGCGGCGTGTTGTGGCGGCACGTTCAGCCTTGGTCGCGGCGGTTTTTGCCGGCCGACAACGCCGCTCGTGCCTTTGGTCTTGGGTTGGCATGGGGCTGGCTGCCTTGCGCCATGGTCTACGCGATGCTCCTCACCGCGCTCGCCACGGTTAGCGCCATCGAGGGCACGCTGGTGATGCTGGCGTTCGGATTGGGCACCTTGCCGAACGTGTTGTTGATCGCCGCTTTTTGTCACCGCGCCCGCGGCGCCGTCATTGCACCCGCCGCGCGCATCGCGGCGATCGTGGTGCTTACGGTGGCCGGTGCGTTCAGCCTGATCCAAGCCACGCGGCCTGCCGCTGCGACGCTGCATTCGGGCTTGCTGTGTTTGGCAATTCCCGGGTTGAGCGGCACTGCGCGCTGAGGGAGTGCGCTGAATCTGACGGTCAGTATCGGAGTTCGGGATGCGTGACCGATGGCCATCCAGAAATTCGACTGGTCGAAATTGAGTCTTAAAAAGCATCCGCTGTAACCATCGGCGGCGTTTGGTGCTCGGCCATTTCTGCAGTTGGCTCCGCGTAACATGGGCGACCGGTGTCCATCAGTTACCAGCTATTGCCCAAAGTAAGATTGAATGGCCGCTGTCTAGAACGAGGAAACCGTTCTACCGAGCCACTCTGGCCATTTAAGTTTCTCCATAGCCACCATTCGTGCACATGTTGCCTCGCAAATTCGATCGCGAGCTAAGGCCGCCGTTGATTGGTCACACAGCGGCTTTATATTTGAACCGACCGGGCGCGGCCCGTCGGGACGTCTACGGCTCCAGAGAGCCGATATACGCCGCGAGCGCGATAATGTCTTCCGGCGAAAGTTTATCGACAGCTTGCTTCATCAGCGCGCTGGCGCCCGCCGATCGACCGCCCGTCTTGAACTCATAGAGCTGGCGCACGATGTAGGTCGGCGAGCGTCCAGCGATCCGGGGAATCGGGCCGACACCCTTCAATGCCGGTCCGTGACAGATGCTACAGGCTAGGGTGGTTCCGGCGCCGCCGGTCTTGGCCAGTGCTTCTCCCTTGGCCACGCTTCCGACCGGCACATAAGCCGTAAAAGTCGAATGCGTGTCGCGAAGTTCGAATTGATCTTCGTTATCCGGAAACTCGACAATGCGGCGACCGAGAGGCTCGGTACCACCGCCCGGACTCTTGGTGAAAAACAGCCGCGCTTCGCCGGTCTTTGGAATCATCTCGGCTTCGACGACCTTGACATTGCGCCTGGGCTGCAGTGCCGAAAAATATTGCGCAGCGACGAGAGCCTCGGCATCGGTCATGGCTTTGACTGATCCCATCATCAATGTTTTGGCTGGCCTGTCAGGGCCCGACATCTTTCTCGCGCCACTTTTGAAATCGGCGATTTGCTGAACGAAATAGCTGATGGGCAGTCCAGCGAGATTTGCATTTTCGGGCCCGCCAGTACCCTCAGCGCGATGGCAAGAGCCGCAGGCGCGTACATCCGGCTTGCGTCCGTTGGCGACAATATCCGGCATTGGTCCATGATCGCTTGGATGCCAGTCCGGCGCCACGAACAAATCGCGCGCCTGCCTCCAACTGTAACTCGCGCTGCTGCCGGGGAGCGAATTGGGCTTGTCGTCTGGCGGTGGCACCTTGACGTTCGGATCCCATATAAAGGCCCAATTGGGAAGTCCGTCGGCAGCCCCTGCGGGGAGTGAGCCGCCGCTTTGGGCGTAGCTGCTGCTGATGGTGATGGCCAATATACCCAGTCCATGAAGCAAAGTGTTTTTGATTCTTTTCACGAATAATCCCCCCTCGGTTTATGGAGTATTGGCGATACGCCAAAGTAACGGAGTGCTAGGCAAGCACCTTCAGTCTTTCCAAGCTTGATCCCATGCGATTAACTGATGCACTACAACGGATATATTGAGCGCGGATTTTGTGCAAATCGAAACGTAACCGGAAACCGCCGCTATCGGCAGGGTAGCGAAATACGCCCAGTGAAGGCCGCTGGCCGATTTCTGGCGCATTTTCGCAGTTGATTGGTCGCACGGCACCACCATCTCGGGCAATTTTCAAAACACCACTGAGCCAGCATAAGAAAAACGAGGGCACCAACTGATGGCGCCCTGAGATCAGATAATTGATGCGTGCTAGTTTGGAATACCTTCGACTGCGAACGAGTGGAACTTGGCAGCCTTGCTACGCATCGCCATCAGTTCCTTTTGCGCAGGGTCATTTTGCCAACTCTGCATCTTTTCCATGCTGTCAAAAACATACACAGTGAACCGCTTGGGGGGCGTACCATCAAGTGCCGTGACTTTTCCGCCCCGGATGATGTATCGTCCACCGTTTTTCTTGATCAATACCTCTTGGCGGTCTGCGTAGGTCTTAAACCCAGCCTGATCGATTACCTCTACTTCGTTGACAATATAGACCGGTACTGTGGGTTTGCCCTGGGCATTAAGCCCCTGAATGACCGCCCCACCAAGTGAAATGCCCACGAGCAGAGTCAATAATGCTTTGTAACTAATTTTCATGATATCCCTTATAGCTGGTTGTGATTGCCCATCGCATAAAAAGCGCACCGGGCTACGCCAAAGGAACGGAGATAGGTTAGGCGAGCTATGCACTCGCCAGCAGTCTTGCCGAAGGCGATGCTATGCGATTACCAGATGATGCACAACAAGTTGTTTGAACAAGAATTGTGTGCCAATCGAAACGTAACTCGAAACCACCGCTATTGGCTGGGAGAGTGAATCTCCGGGTAAATTAGTAACCGGCCATTGGCAAAAACCCCTGTATTTTCAATTTCGGCTTACAGAGTGAGCAGGGAATAGCTCATGCCGGCCTCAATAGGACAAATATGCTTAAGTTGGCAGACATGCCAAGTAACTTACACTCGGCTTGTGCGGTGTGAACTTGAAACGCGAAAGTGGTTCCAATCCGTACGTTTCGTAAGCGTGTAACCGCAGCATCAATGTCTAACCGAGAGGAGTACTTCCTATGGCCGAACAGCAACCCTCATTCGACGCAGCGAAGTACAAGAACGCGCAGCGGGAACAATGGAACAAGGACGGCGCAGCGTGGCGGCGCTGGACTCCCACTCTGGAGCGTTGGTATGGCGTAGCCACTCGCCAGATGCTCGACCTAGCCCGGACTCAGCCAGGTCAGCGCATCCTGGACGTTGCCGCCGGGGCAGGTGAACCGGCGGTCAGTGCCGCCGAACGAGTTGGCCCTAGCGGTTATGTACTCGCGACCGACATCTCAGAAGGGATCATTGAGCTTGCGCTCCAGGTCGCCCGTGAACGGGGATATAAACAAATCGAGACCCGCGTCATGGACGGCGAGAGAGTTGATCTTCCTGACGCTTCCTTTGATGTGGTGCTGTGTAGGCTTGGTCTTATGTATATGCCTGATCCTGTGGCAGCGCTACGCGAGTGGCGCCGTGTTCTCAGACCTGGAGGTCGGGTCGCCGTCGCTGTCTTTTCGTCGCCCGATCGAAACAGTTGGGGGGCTCTGCCCGCTTCCATCATCCGCCGGCGAGCGCAACTTTCGCCTCCCGTTCCAGGGCAACCCGGACCGTTCAGCCTTGGCGGTCCCGGGCTACTCGAAAACGTCTTCCGTCAAGCGGGATTTGCCGGCCCCGAGGTTCGCGCTGTGCCGGTGCCACATAGAGCGGCTAGTGCTGCAGAGTACGTGCGGGTCGCCGAAGAGGCCTTCGGTGGATTCAATGCCATGATGGCTCACTTGCTCCCACAAGAACGCAAGTCCGCGTGGAACGAAGTGGAAGGCGCAATGCGCAGTTTCGAATCGCATGGTGGGTTCGAGGTGCCGGGCGAATGCCTTGTCGGTGCGGCCACGAAGTGATTATCCGCACACTGATTAACATCAGTTGCAGCCGACCCGATTGGACGGTCCTTAGCCCGCCTATAAGGGGCGGCAGAACTGAGGCGTTGAGCGTCCGCTTTGACAGCTGCGCCACGGTCCGCAACGGGGCAGGAGCACGCATTCGTCGCAACAGACAGCCGCCATTCGCCCCCATTCTTTTGGGCAATGGCTGGTGCCAGACCTAAACCTGCCGTTGATGCTGCACGGAGCCAAAGATGGCTCTGGCCGATAAGCAGCCAATGTCGGAAACCACCTTCGCAGTCTTGGAGTTGGCCGATGGTTGTCAATCATCGAGAGCCTTTGCCGAGGAAATCAAGTGTCGACATATAAGCCCAAGATCCGATCATTTCGCGCACTGCCTGTCACCTCAAATACCTATCTTCACGGATAAATATAACCAAGTGTTTTAAAAGGATATTTTCCCTCTCTAGCCACATGCCCCAATAGCCCCGCACGCCGTGCAAAACTCGCAGCCGTCTTTTTTAATGATCGCGGAGTTGCCGCATTCCTTGCACGGTTTACCGTGCAAAGCTTTGTAGGCGTAGGCAGCGGGTTTGCGGTCGTCGTCGGGGATTTCGAGCACGCCCATGTCGTCGAGCGGATATCCGCGCTCGTCGAGCACGCCGAGCATGGCGTAGCGGTGAATGATGAGCCGCGCGACATAGGCCACCGTGCCGGGATAATTTTCCTGGCGTTCTTCGCCCGGCACGCGCGCCATGAAATCCCCCAGCGGCTCGTCGTAGGTGAGTAACTTGCGCAGTTTCATGCCGATCCACGCCGGATCAATCACGCGCATATCCAGCGACAACAGCTTGCACAGGCCATCGAGCGCGCGCGGATACACGCCAGCCATCCACACCGAGTAGGGGCGCCGCTGGCCATTGGACAGCACGAGTTCCTTCAGCATCAGCACAAAGTCGTCTTCCGAACTCGGGTTGTAGACATCGGCCGTCCACGACATTGTGCCGTCGGGGCCGGTCTTGGGTTCTTTTTTGGCGAACAGCGCGTCGAGTATCGGTGACCTGGCGCCAGGTTCGGTATTTGCATCGGCATCGCCCGATTGTGCCAGTGCGCCCAGTTGATCGATGCGATAACGCACGATGCGCGCGAAGGCCGCCACCATGCCCGGCACGCGTACGGGCAGACCCGAGGGCGGCATGGCGCACTCGAACGGTTCGCCGCCCGCGCGCGCCAGCATATCGAGCTTGACGCGCAGCCACTTGGCGTCTTGCGCGCGCATGTCCATCGACAAGGTTTTGGCTACCGCGCCGATGCCGCGCGGCTGCTCGTTGCCGTTGATCCACACTTCAAACGGCGTCGGTGGGCTGCCTGCGTTTTCAACGTGCCCGACAAAAATCGCGTAGCGCCCGTACGGCGATTCGACCATGTAGGTCCATGACGGATTGCCGGTGGGCAGCGTGGGCCGTCCCGGCCAGCGCAGGCTCGCCAGAGCGGGTTGGGGCGCCGCGTCGAGCTGAATGCGGCGATCGGCGTCGGTGGTATCCAGGTCGTTGGGTTGCGCGGCCTTATTGGCGACAGCGACCGACAGCACGCTGCCCAGCACGGCGTTGGGGCGGTAGGTGGTGATGCCCTTTAACCCCGATTTCCAGGCCTCGAAATACAGGTCCGCGAATTGCGCGTACGGATAATCCTCCGGCACGTTGACCGTTTTGCTGATCGCCGAATCAACGAACGGCGCCACCGCCGCTACCATGCGCATGTGGTCAAGCGCGGAAATCGACAGCGCCGTTACAAACGCCGGCGGCAGTTTTTCCGCGTCGCCGCCCTGATGGCGAAAGAGCCGCCACGCGTGATCTTCGACATCGTAGGTTTTGTGCGTGTCGTCGGGCATGCGCTTCTTGCGCTGATACACCCAGGCAAACGCCGGCTCGATGCCGTTCGAGGCGTTGTCGGCAAACGCAAGCGAAATGGTGCCGGTGGGCGCGATCGACAACAGGTGGCTGTTGCGCAGGCCGTGGCGGGTTATCTCCGATTGCAAACGTGCCGGCAGACGCGAAGCAAAACGCGGCGCCGCGAGGTACTCGCGCGCATCGAACAGCGGAAACGCGCCTTTGTCCTTGGCGATATCCACTGAAGCAGCGTAGGCTTCATCACGCATGCGCTCGGCGATGCGCGCACCCATGGCACGCGCGTCATCGGTGTCGTACTTGAGGTTGAGCATGACCAGCGTGTCGCCCAGCCCGGTGAATCCCAGGCCCACGCGGCGCTTGGCGCGCGCCTCCGCCTGCTGCTGGGGCAGCGGCCACACCGTCACATCCAGCACGTTGTCGAGCATGCGTATCGACGGGCGCACCACGCGCGCAAAGGCGTCAAAATCAAAGCGCGCGTGCGGCGTGAACGGATCGCTGACAAAACAGGTGAGATTGATGCTGCCAAGGCAACAGCAGCCGTAAGGGGGGAGTGGCTGTTCCGCGCAAGGATTGGTCGACTCAATCTGTTCGCAATACGACAGATTGTTATCCGCCGCGATGCGGTCGATAAACACCACCCCCGGCTCGGCGTGATCGTAGGTGCTTTGCATGATCTGCCGCCACAACTCACTTGCGGGCAGCGTGCGGTAGACCCACAGGCCGTCGGCGCGCTGGCGGGCATTTTTGACGAACGCCTCGCCGGGGGCGGCGCGATGCACGAGTTCCCAATCGCCGCCGGTTTCCATCGCGTGCATGAAGGCGTCGGTGACCGCGACGCTCACGTTAAAGTTGCGCAGGTCGCCTTCGTCCTTGGCGTGGATGAAGTCCTCGATGTCCGGATGATCGCAACGCAATATGCCCATCTGCGCACCGCGCCGCGAGCCGGCGGATTCGACCGTTTCGCAACTGCGGTCGAACACCCGCATGTATGACACCGGGCCGCTGGCCGAAGAATGCGTGCCGCGCACATAGGCGCCCTTCGGGCGGATCGACGAAAAGTCATATCCCACGCCGCCGCCGCGGCGCATGGTTTCCGCGGCTTCCATCAGTGCAACGTATATGCCCGGCTTGCCATCCACTGTTTGCGACACCGAATCGCCCACCGGTTGCACAAAACAATTGATCAGCGTTGCCTGCAGGTCAGTACCCGCGGCGGAATTGACGCGCCCGCCGGGAATGAAGCCATTGCTTAGCGCTGTGAAGAATTCAACTTCCCAGCGCGCGGCATCTTTCTCCACGGCGGCCAGCGCGCGCGCCACGCGGCGGCGCACATCTTCCACCGTGCGTTCGTCACCCTTGGCGTATTTCTCCAGCAGCACATCGGTGCTGACCGGTTGTTCGAGAAAAAATAATTCGGGGCCTTCGAGATTCATGGTGTATTGCCTTGGTGAACGGGTGCAACCGGGCAGATTGT
The DNA here is from genome assembly GCA_002412495.1 of Betaproteobacteria bacterium UBA5216. Classification (GTDB taxonomy): domain Bacteria; phylum Pseudomonadota; class Gammaproteobacteria; order Burkholderiales; family SG8-41; genus UBA5216. The sequence goes on along the minus strand of DHVE01000129.1, from coordinate 94,325 downwards.
GCTTCGCCGGTTCGGCGCCAGCCTGCCATCTGAATTGTATTCGACCCCGTAGCCGTTCACTACGATTTCGTCGCCGGCCGCCGGTAAATAAGGTGATACACCAGCGCCACCAGCACACTGCCGCCGATGATATTGCCGGCGATGACCGGCACGAGGTTGCCGATCAGGCCCATGGCATTGATGGCGTCGTAGGCGGCGGGCAGCGGTGGGCCGGACGCCTTGAGCATCATCGCCAGCGGGATGATGAACATGTTGGCGATGGAATGCTCGAATCCCGCCGCGACGAACGCCGAGATGGGGAAAACTATCGCGATGAACTTGTCGATCACGCTGCGGCCCGCGAAGGCCATCCACACCGCCATGCACACCAGCAGATTGCACATCACGCCGCGAAAAAATGCCGTCCAGAACGGCATCGTGCTTTTTACCAGGGCGATATTGAGATAGGTCTTGCCGATGGCGCCGCCGTTCATTTCGGTGTGCCCGGACATAAATACCAGCGCGGCAACGGTTACCGCACCCGCAAAATTGGCGGCGCATACGATGGCCCAGTTACGGAGAACTTCCCGTGTCGAGAGCTTGCCGTCGGCCCACGCCATTACCAGCAGGTTGTTGCCGGTGAACAACTCCGCGCCGGCGACCACCACCAGCAGCAGGCCGAGTGAAAAGCATACGCCGCCGAGTACGCGGCTGACGGCGAATCCGAGCGTGGCGTCGCTGACCACCAGTACGAAATAGATCGCTCCCAAGGCGATGAAGCCGCCCGCCAACATGCCGAGCATGAACATCTGCGAAAGCGGCAGGCGCGCCTTGACGACGCCGACGTTTTCCACGCGTTCGGCGATCTCCTTGGGTGAAAATGCATCGGATCCGAATAGCTCAGCCATGGTCTCTTATTGTCAAAATGGATAACCGCATAATCGCACGGCTATCACAGCACCGGCATCCGCGCCGATCCTTGCGCCAGATCAAGGATTTGCCCGTGAACGGCAAGCAGGGGCGCCGGAGTCGCAGCCTTTCATTGAGCGATGTAATTTAAGTATATGTTTTTATTGCTTTTTTATAACCACGCTCCGGGTTGATTTAGATCAAGGTCGCAGTCCGCGCGCTGATTGATATTTCGTCCCGGACGCCGTATCCAATAAACAATCGGCCGCAGGGGACAGATTTATGAGTGCTAGCGACGTAGCGATAGCGACCATCAAAATGGAGCATCGCTCGCTGGGGACGGTTTTGCAAACGTTGCGTGAGCTTTTGACGAGCGTTGCGGCAGGACAGGCTGCTGCCGACTTCGGGCTGCTCTCCGCCGCGTTGTACTACATGAATGATTTCCCGGAGCGCTGCCATCACCCCAAGGAAGAAGAGTATTTGTTCAAGTGCTTGCGCATGCGCACGGCGGAGCTGGATCCCGTACTCGAACGCTTGCAGGCCGAACACGCGCGCAGCGCCGGGGTGCTGGGTGAGTTGAATCGAAAGCTGGTGCTGTACCAGGCCGGCGCGCCGGACGGGCTGCGGCATTTTCAGGAAAGCGTGGATAACCACGCGGCCGACATGCTCGCGCACTTCATTGTGGAAGATGATGTGTTGCGTCGCGCGAACGAGGTATTGACCGAGCCCGATTGGGTGCATATCGCAGAGGCATTCGCGGCCAACGACGACCCACTGTTCGGCTCGAATCATCGCACGGAATTTACCCACCTGTACCGGCGCATCATGGTGCTGCCGCCGCAGAAAGTGCGGCGAAGATTCACCGACCATTGAACGCCGACCTGGCGCATGCTGGTTGCCTGCCGCTTAATTGATCCAGATCAACTTCCCGGCCGACCGCGTTTCCATAATGGGGCCGTGTGCTGAATTCGCGGTGGTATCGAATGACCGGTACCCGTGCCATTCAGTCGTTGCCACGGAGACTCACGATGCCGTTCGAACCGATGAAACCCCTGCCGCTGGAAAGCCTGCGCAAGCATTGCCCACCTTCCGCGTTTGCCTTTGAGACCACGGCGGAACTGGATGATCAGGCCGGCTTCGCGGGGCAGCACAGGGCGCAGACGTCGCTGGAGTTCGGCGCCGGCATCCGCCGCGAGGGGTTCAACCTGTTCGTGATGGGGCCGCCCGGTTCGGGCAAGCACGCGATGACTTCGCAGTATCTGCGGGCACGGGCGGCGGACGAGGCCAAGCCCAGCGACTGGGTGTATGTGAACAATTTCCAGCAGCCGCACAAGCCCTACGCCATCGAGTTGCCGCCGGGGCGCGGCAGCGAACTGGCGGCGGACATGGCGCGGCTGGTGGAGGATCTGCGCATCGCCATTCCGGCGATTTTCGAGAGCGACGAATACCGCTCGCGCGGCGAGCAGATCGATGCTGAATTTAGTGCCCGCCATGAAAAAACGTTCGGCGAACTCGCGGCGGAAGCCGCCACGCACACCGTGACGCTGTTGCGCACGCCCACCGGGTTTTCGCTGGCGCCGTTGAAGGACGGTGAAGTGATCTCGGCCGAGGATTATGAGAAGTTGCCGGTCGAGGAACGCCAGCGCATCGAGGCGGCCATCGCGATGCTTCAGCAGAAACTGGAAAAGCTCATACGCGCCTCGATGCAGTGGCGTAAGGAGCGCATGGAAAAAATTCAGCAGCTCAATCGCGAAATGACCCTGATCGCGGTCGGGCACCCGGTGGCGGAATTGCGCGCGCGTTATCAATCATTGCCGCGCGTGGTGGACTATCTCAATGCGGTGCAGGAAGACATCGTCGACAATGCCGATGAATTTCGTCACGCCGGCGAAGCGCCCGCCAGCCTGCCGGCGATGCTGGCCGGGCCGCCGTCGTTCCATCGCTATCAGGCCAACTTGGTAGTGGATAGTAACGGGCAGCAAGGTTCGCCGGTGGTATTCGAGGATCATCCGACCTACTCGAATCTGATCGGCCGCATCGACCACCGTGCGCAGTTCGGCACCTTGATCACCGACTTTACGCTGATCAAACCGGGAGCGTTGCATCGTGCGTCGGGCGGCTGTCTCCTGCTGGACGCGCACAAGGTGCTGACGCAGCCCGGCGCATGGGAGGGGCTAAAGCGCGCGCTATCGACGCGCTGCATTCGCATCGAGTCGCTGGCGGAAATGTACAGCCTCGCGAGCACGGTATCGCTGGAACCGGAAACCATCCCGCTGGATGTCAAGGTGGTGTTATTTGGCGAGCGCGCCGTGTATTACGCATTGCATGCCTACGATCCCGACTTCAGTCGGTTGTTCAAGGTGAGCGTCGATTTTGAGGATGAAATCGAACGCGACGGCGAAAATGTACAGCGTTTTGCACACGTGCTGGCGACGCTGCAACGTCGCGAGAAGCTGCTGCCGCTCGACCGTACGGCGGTTGCCAGGCTGGTGGAGCACAGTTCGCGCATGACGGGCGATTCGCGCAAGCTGTCGAGCAACATTCAGGCGATGTCGGATCTGCTCGCGGAGGCCGATCACCGCGCGCGCGGGCTGGGTGCGCGGCAGGTGTCCGCCGGCGAGGTGCAGCATGCTGTGGACGCGCAGTTGCAGCGGGCGGATCGGGTGCGCAATCGCATGCACGAATCGATACTGCGCGGCACCGTGATGATCGATACGTCCGGTGCGAAGGTCGGGCAGGTCAACGGTCTTTTTGTGTTCGACCTGGGCGGATTCAGCTTTGCGGAGCCGGCGAAAATTACCGCCACCACGCGCCTTGGCAGTGGCGTGTTGATAGACGTGCAGCGCGAGGTGGAACTGGGCGGGTCGATACACTCCAAAGGCGTGCTGATCCTGTCATCGTTTCTGGCGGCGCGCTATTCTGGCAACAAGCCGCACTCCATATCGGCCAGCCTGGTGTTCGAGCAGACCTACAGCGAAGTGGATGGCGACAGCGCGTCGGTGGCGGAATTGTGCGCATTGCTGTCGTCGCTCGCCGATGTGCCGATTTTGCAGTCTTACGCGGTGACGGGGTCCATCAACCAGTTGGGGCAAGTGCAGGCGATAGGCGCCGTCAACCAGAAGATCGAGGGATTCTTCGACATCTGTAACGGGCGCGGCCTGACCGGCACGCAAGGCGTTCTCATTCCCGCGGCCAATGTCGAGGATCTGATGCTGCGGCAGGACGTGCTGGACGCGGCGGCGGCGGGGCGTTTTCATGTGATACCCGTCAGCAACATCGATCAGGCGATAGAAGTGTTGACGGGCGTCCCGGCGGGAGAGCCGCATGCCAAGGGCGGCGCGGAGTCAACCATCAATGGCCGCGTGGCGAAACGCTTGCATGAGCTGACCCTGATACACCAGAGTCTTGCCGGCGGCGGGAAGGCGCGGCGGCATGCGGGCGCCAGAAATTCTCATGGTTGAGCGCGACGGCATCGTGACCACGCGCGTGATCGTCAGTTGCGATACGTCGCCGCTGGGAACGACCGCGATCGACGCGGCAGCGGCGCTTGCGCGCGGGCTCGATGCGGAGCTGAAGGGGATCTTCGTCGAGGATATCAATCTGTTTCGCATGGCGGCGCTGCCGTTCACGCGGGATATCGCGTCGGCCACGGCATCGGCATCGCGTTTGCTGCCGAGTGAAGTCCAGCGCGTTCTGGAGCACCAAGCACGGTCGGTGCGCAAGGTGCTGGCGCAAGTGGCCGCGGCGCGGAGTCTGCCCTGGTCGTTTCAGGTGATTCGCGGCTTGCCGATGGGCTGCGTGCTGGAGGCGATGAAAGAACTCGATGTTGCCGTGTTCGGCCATGCCGGCCGTTATTCAGCGCGCGCGCCGGCACCGGCGTCACAAGGCGCGTTGGCAGCGCAAGGCGTTGTGATGGTGGTTTATGACGGCTCCCCGGCGGCGCATCGCGCGCTTGCCGCGGCACAAGCCCTGGTGCAGAAAACACATCACCGGCTGGTTATCGCGACGTTGGGCAAGTCTAACGGGAACACGCGTGCGCGCCTGGAGCAATCGTACGCACACGCCTTGTTTGTGACGTTGAAGCGGCGTGATGCCGAAGCCGTGCGGCGGGCGGCGGGGACGTTCGCGCCCGCCGTGCTGTTGTGGGGCGGCCTCGAAAGTGAAGCCGATCGCGCAACCGTCGCGACGCTGGTGGATGCACTGCAATGTCCGGTGGTACTTGTAACCTGAATGGAGTATGGGATGAACGACGCATTCACGCATGCCGATGATCTGGGACCGGCAAAGATTATTCATGTATACGAACCTTCGCTGGGTCTTAAAGGGACGCTGGTGGTGGACAATGTGGCGCGCGGGCCATCGATAGGCGGATTGCGCATGGCGCCGGACGTCACTACGGCGGAATGCTTTCGGCTGGCGCGCGCGATGACGCTCAAAAATGCGGCGGCGGGACTCGCGCACGGCGGCGGCAAGTCCGTGTTGCAGGCCGACCCGCGCATGCCGCGCGCGCAAAAGGAAACACTGATCCGCGCCTTTGCCCACGCCTTGCGCAATGAACAGGACTACATCTTTGGTCCTGATATGGGCACCGACGAAACTTGCATGGCGTGGGTGCATGACGAGATCGGGCGTGCGGTCGGTCTGCCAGCGGAACTGGGCGGCATACCGCTGGATGAAATCGGCGCCACCGGTTGGGGGCTGCGGCACGCAGCAGAGTCAGCGGCGAACCATTGCGGCTTCAAGCTCGCCGGCGCGCGCGTGGCGATACAGGGGTATGGCGCGGTGGGCAAACATGCAGCGCGATTTCTGGTGGAGCAGGGCGCCGTGCTCGTGGGGGCGTCCGACACGCACGGCACGCTAGCTGATCCAAAGGGCATCGATATCGCGGAACTGGCCCGCCTCAAGGATCAAGGCAAAAGCGTGTTGGATTATCCGCGCGGCGTAACGAGCGGCATCGATGCCATCATCGATATTGAATGCGAAATATGGATACCGGCGGCGCGCCCGGATGTCATTGATGAAAGTAACGAAGGCAGACTGAATACCCGACTGGTGCTGCAGGGCGCGAACATTCCTTGCACCGATGCCGCGGAGCGGGCGCTGCATCGGCGGGGCGTGGTGGTGGTGCCGGATTTCATCGCCAACGCGGGCGGCGTGATTTGCGCCGCCATGGAGTATCGCGGCGCCACGCAGGAGGCGGCGTTCGCGGTGATCAGCGAAAAAATTCGCGCCAATACCGGCGAGGTGCTCGAAGAGGCGCGGCGTGGCGGGATAACGCCACGCGAAGCGGCGACCGGGCTTGCGGCGAAGCGCGTGCGGCAGGCAATGGCGCATCGCCGGTTTGGGGTGTTCTGAACGCGATGCGGACGTGAACGCGATGTTTCGCATACGCTTTCATGGCCGGGGCGGTCAGGGCATGAAAACCGCCGGCAATATTCTGGGCAGCGCATTTTTCGGCGAAGGTTTTGAAGTGCAGGATGCGCCCCGTTACGGCGCGGAACGCCGTGGCGCGCCGCTATTTTCCTACGTGCGCGCATCACGAACGCCCATCCAGGAGCGAGGCGTCATTGACAACCCGGATTTGGTGGTGGTGGCCGACGAATCGTTGATGATGCTGCCGGCGGCGGGTGTCATGCAGGGCGTCACGGCGGATACGGTGATACTGATCAACACGCGTGATGCCCAGGGTTGGCAGGCGCGCGCGAGGTTTCCGGGCGTTGTCCTGGCGGTGCCTGCCATAGCGGCATCGCCTCCGGGTGGAACCCCGCCGCTGCAAAGCGCGGTGTGTGCGGGGGCGGCAGCGCGTCTGGTAGGGGTGATCCGGCGCGAGACACTGGCACAGGCGGTGCGTCTTGAGCTGGACGCGCGCGGGCGGCTTATGCTCGATCAGGATCTGCGCTGGACGCTGGCGGCCTATGACGCGATGAGCGCTCACGCCGGCTGCGTGCGGGAGCGCGTGGCCGAACGCAACGGTGTGACCGCCGCGCCGGACTGGATCGACGTGCCGCAGGACAGCGTGCGCCGCGCCGCGCCGGATATTCATGCCACCGCCAGCAGCGAGCAGTCGTTGACCGGGACGTGGCGCAGCTTCCGGCCCGTGATCGACCCGGGACACTGCAATCGCTGCTCGTGGATTTGCGGCACGCTGTGCCCGGACAGCGCGATACGCGTCGATGCCGATCGTACGCCGCACATCGACTACGATCATTGCAAGGGTTGCCTGGTATGCGTGGCGGTGTGTCCGCCGCATGCCATCCGTGCCGTGGCGGAAGGCAAAGCGGCGGCTTGCGAGAAAATCGCGCAATGACCCGCGCGCTATTGACGGGCAATGGCGCGGCGGCGTGGGGCGCGCGGCTTGCCGAGGTGGATTACGTGCCGGCATTTCCGATCACGCCGCAGACCGAGATCATCGAAACCCTCGCGGGTTGGTATGCGAGCGGTGCCATGCAGGGGCGGCTTACCACGCTCGAATCCGAGCATTCGATGATCACCGCCGCGGCGGCCGCGGCGGCTACCGGCGCGCGCGTGTTTACCGCGACTTCCAGCCAAGGGTTGCTGTATGCGATGGAAATGATGTTCGCGACACCCGGCTGGCGCGCGCCTTTTGTGCTGGTCAATGTGTCGCGCGCGGTGGCGACACCGATTACGCTGGAGCCGGATCATACTGATGTGCTTGCGGCACGTGACTGTGGTTTTGTGCAGATTCATTGCGCAAATGCACAGGAGCTGCTCGACAGCGTGCTGATTGCCTATCGCGTGGCCGAGCATCCCGGGGTGCGCGTGCCCGTGCTGGTCAATCAGGACGGGTTTTATCTGTCATTTACGCGCGAGCCTGTGGAACTTCCTTCCATGGATTCCGTGCGGCGCTTTCTACCCGCGTTCGCGCCCGGTGAGGTGGCGTTTCGCGCAAGCAAGCCGGTGAGTCAGGCGGTTGCGGTTCTGGGCGGTGCATCGTACTCGTATTTTCGCTATGAACTGCATCTGGCGGTCATGCAGGCACTGGTGGCGTACGAAGAGGCCGCGCAGGCGTTTGCCGCGGAATTCGGACGTCGTTACTCGGCGGTCGATACCTATCGTTGCGACGATGCGGAGGTGGTGTTTTTCATGATCGGCTCGTTTGCGGCAAAGGCGGGGGATGCGGTGGATCGCCTGCGCGCGCGCGGCGAGCGTGTTGGTCTGGTTCGCCCGCGCCTGTTGCGCCCGTACCCGGCGGATGCCGTGCGCGAGGCGTTGCGCGGTAAACGCGCGGTGGCGGTGATCGATCAGAATCTGTCGATGGGATTCGGCGGGGTGTTGTACGCCGAATTGGCCGCCGCGCTGCAGGGGCGGCCCGCTATGCCGATGTTGTGCAGCTACGTGGGGGGGCTTGGCGGGCGCGACATTCGTGTCGAGGAGTTTTTCGCGATGGCAGCTGAGTCACGCAACGCGGCGGCGTCCGGCGCGGTTCCCGCGACGCGTCTTTTGTACTCCGGCGGCGAATTGCGCGAAGTACGCAAGCTGCAAGCGATTGCCGCGGCGGAACGCGGCGAGGCGGGCGCGCGTCCATGAGCGAATTCGTCATCAAGAGCATGAAAGATCTGCCATCCGTGCATTTGCTCGGCGCGGGCACGGCGATGTGCGCGGGTTGCGGCGGCTTGCAGGCGTTACATGAAGTTTACGATCTGCTTGGACACAAAACCGTGGTCGTTAATGCGGCGGGCTGCATGACGCTGCTGGCGAATTACCCGTATACGCCATTCCGCGGCTCGTGGCTGTATACCTCGATGGCGTCCGCGCCCGCTGGAGCACAGGGCGTGCGTGATGCACTGGATATTCTTCTGGAGAAGAAACGCCTGCCGCCGGAAGAAAACCTCACGGCAGTGGTACTTACCGGCGATGGTTCCGCCTACGGCATGGGCTTGTCGGCGACCTCGGCGGCCATCGAGCGCGGCCTCGATTTTATTTACCTCTGCTACGACAACGAAGGGTACGGCAACACCGGGCAGCAGACCTCGGCTGCGACGCCGCATGGTGCGCGCACCGCCACGCACGCGGGTGTAGCCGGGTTCGGCGGCGAGAAAAAAGACCTCTTCGCCATTTGGGCCGCGCACCGGCCTGCCTACGTGGCAACGGTAATCGGCGCCGAGCCGCTCGATCTCGCGCGCAAGATTCAGCACGCCGTCAGTGTCAAAGGACCGCGTCTCATCCTGTCGCTCGCGCCGTGTCCGACCGGGTGGGACTATGATCCGATGGACACCGTGGAAATCGGCCGTCTTGCGGTGAAGACCGGCATCTGGCCGTTGAAGGAATACCGCGACGGCAAGGTCTCGCACACCCGTGTGCCGCATCCGCGCCTGCCAGTGGAGGATTATCTGGTGAAGCAGGGGCGCTTTGCGCATCTGTTCCAGCCGGTGCGCAATGACAAACTGATCGCGGAGATTCAGGCCCGGGTGGATGAGTATTGGCGTGACGTTGGATGATGATTATTTCGACATTGCCGCACGCAATGAGAAACTGACCGCGAAATTCAGCATCGCTCAGGTCGGCGAATGCGCCAGCGCAGGCATATTGAGTGCCGCGTAACGATGGGCGTCACTACTGAGGCATCAGGCTCTTCTCAAGATCGGAGACAAACTGCTTCAGCGCGGAAGCCAGCGCGAGCGCGAGCGACTGCGCATAGGACTCTTCTGTGGCACCCCAAGCAATCCCTGCGGATCCTTCTCCTGCATAGTGTTTGGTCAGCACCTCCTTGCCGGCTTTTGTCACCTTTGTGAGCAGAGAAACCTGTCCCGTATAGCTAAAATACATGTCGCAGAACACATTCAGTATCTCTCCAGACACAACGACACTCTGGCCTGGCGGACTATCGCCACCGCTTACGGCGGTCGCGACGGTATAGCCGCTATGCTGCAATTCTATTTGCATGGCTTGCGTGACCCAGTCGGAAACGCTGTTGGTCGGTATAACATCAGCCGTGCGCATGCCAAAGCCGTTCCGGACTGTCCCCACAACTTTTTTGTCTGAACGCTGATCGGTAAACGGGCCGAGAACAATCTGCAAATTTTTTGGGGCCGGCCTTTCTGCTGTTTGGGGAGGAGTGTTGGTGCCTGGCTCGGCTGTGGGGGGATACTGCAAAGTTGGCTGCCGGGTGCCGAAAGCACAGCCGGAGAGAAAAATTACAAGAAACAGTATTGTTGTGCAGCGCAAACCGCGAATACGCAATTGCATGCTTGCCTCCGTTTACCAGGCTACGTCGCCTTTTTCGAGATTATTCGTTATCGAATTTTCGTGGCAGGGTTCTTTTGATCTTGGTCAATCCTGACGTGCGTGGCGAAAAAGGTTCCAATGACAAACCGACCGCTTATGTTCAGCCGGCGACAAGCTTCGGCCCGTGCCATTCGGCATGATAGTCAGCAAGCAGTCCGGCGATGGCGCGGCCTATGAGCTCGTAAGCCTCATCCGGCAGATTCGCGAGCGAAACGCGCACGGACATACGTGGAGCGTCGAAGCCGCCACCATCCATCAGTACGATGCCGCGCTGTTCGGCCAGGCGCACGACGAAATCGATGGGTTCAAAGCTGTCAATCAGCCATTGGGCGAACGCCTCTCCGTAGCGCGTGCGCGCCAGCGCGGGCACATCGAGGGTCGCATAATAGTGCGTCAGTAGCGGATCGTCGGGCGGCGGCAGTCCCGCGCCACGATACAGTTGCTCGAAGCGGGCGCGCACGATGGCGCGTGCCGTGCGCTTGCGAACATGGCCAATATCGAGCAAGCCATCCAGCGCGAACAAGGTCATTTGCACTTGCTGCGGCGTAGACAGGCCGGCGGTGTGGTTTAGTCCGATCGCGCGGCTGTCGGCCACCATTCTGTCGATGAGTTTCATGCGTTCGGGCTCTGTCGAAACCGCGCCGTAGCGTGCTCGCGCGCTGGCCTGCGCGTCGGCGGGCAAGGCGGCAATGCGCGCATCGAGCGCGTTCGACTCCCGCACGCCGATAACGCCGAGACGCAGTCCGGTCGCGCCCCAGAATTTCGAGAACGAATAGAGCACAATGGTGTTTCGTGGCGCTACCGATGCCAGGGAGCGAAAGCCCTTGATGAACGGCGCATAGACGTCGTCGGTGATCAGGATGAGTTCGGGGCGCTCGCACATGATTTTGGCTATATGCGCGGCGGTTGCAGTATCGATGGCCACCGCCGTCGGGTTCGAGGGATTCACCACGAGAAACGCTTTCACGCGCGGATCGCGCAGCTTGTCGAGTTCGGATGCCGGATAACGCCAGCCTGCGCTCTCGTCCTGCATGATTTCTATCTGTTCAAAGCGGTATTCGGCAAGGCGCGGCACCTCGAGATAGGGCGTGAAGATGGGTGTGCCCAGCGCGATGCAATCGCCCGGCGCGAGTAGCCGCGACTGGACGAGGGATTGGAAAACGTAAGTAATGCCGGCGCTGGCGCCTTCGACCGCAAACAGATCAAAGCGCCCGCCGGCCGCGTCGCCATCGGACAACTCCACGGCGATATGCGCGCGCACCAGTTGCTCGGCGTGGGTGAGCATGCGCACCGGCAGCGGATAGTGATCGCCGAGGACGCCATCCACCCATTCGCCGGCGAGAAGATCCGGATCGATACCGTGTGTGGCGTGGGCGTAGTCGATGCCGCGAAACAGCAGTTCATTGCCCGGTGCATCCGGGCGTTGCGCAAGAAAATCCCGCAGGCGTTGTGCGATGCCGCGCTTTTTCGGCAGGCCGCCAAAGCCTGGTGCAAGCGCGACATGCGCGGATTCCAACACGGCGAATTCGCCCAAACGGAAAAAGGCTGCGCGCGGTTCAAGCGCAACCCAGTTAGGATTGCCGCGTCCGGCGTTGAGCATCAGTCGTTCGCCGCGGTGCTTGGCGAGCTCAACGAGTTTGTTCTTGAGTTCAAACGGGCCCAGGCCTGCGTAACGTTGTTCTTCGCTTCGATTCATTAACGGTCTCCGGTGGGCAGTGCTGCCGGTCAAAAATGAAAGTGCATGCGCACCTCGGCTCGGCGCGAGTAATACTTCCCCCCGTACTCGGTGGCGGGGCCGCCCCCGAGCACCGTAAAGCGCGCACGCACGCCCCAATGGCTGCGGATGTTGTAGAGCAACTCGGGCGTAATCGAGTAGCTGCCGTCCTGCAGATTGACCGTGAAACGGATGGACGGTGTAGCGGCGCCAATGGTGTGTGTGGCGCGAAAGTACAAGTAATTTTGCATTGCCTTCGCACGTCCGAATCCGCCGTCGGCAAGCTTGATGGTGCGCGCCATTAGTGCGCCGTCCGCGCCGGACTGGGAAGCGTTGTTGACCAATGCCACGAAGTCGCCAAATTCGCCGGACGAATACCCGGCGCCGTTGTGATGCAATTCGACAATAAAACTGCTTCTGCGTTGGGTGCGGTATTGCAGGCCCATGAGATAACTGGTTGCGGCTTCTGTTCGCGTCATGCTGGCGCCCGTGGGCGTGGCGAGCCGGAAGTCCTGCGATTGGATGCGCGCCCACTCGCCGTACACTTCAAGATCGCTGGTAACGTGGTGTGAGAAATCGGCGCCGAAGCGGCCCGCGCGGCTGCCGCTGTTAAGGCGGTAAAATCCAAAGTCGGTAGCGCCGAAATCGAGCAGCAGTTTGCCGGCCGCGTTAAGGTGACCGGACTTGCCGAATGCGGTATTGACGTTTTCACTGACTGGCAGAAGCACAGGGTTAAAGGTGATGGACTCCAGGGCGCCGGTAAATTCGCGGCTAACAGCAGCGGAAAGCAGGGTATAGCCTTCGCGCGGTAGCCGCGGGTCGCTAGGATCCTTAGGGCGTTCGACAAAGGCGACGGGATTCCAGGTGTGGCCTTTGCCCCACTTCAACACCATCTTGCCCGCGTCCAGCGTGAAGTCCGGATGCGGCTTCCATGACGCGGCGAGCTCATCAAAACGGTTTACCGTATCGCGTCCGAGCTGATCGTTTTCCATCGCGGTGCGCGACTGGAAGCGCAGGCGCCACTCGTCACCACGGGCGCTGCCCGCCAGCCTCAACGTCGCGGCAATACGGTCGAGTGTCGCGCGTTGTGGCTGGCCGGCGAATTCGGTTCTGTAGAAAGCGCTGTCGCGATGGAGTTGATAGTGCGTAAATGTGGTCTCGACATATCCGCCAAACTCATACGGCTTGATTTGCGCGATGGCGCTGCAACTGGTTGCCAAGGCGAGCATGGCAGCGAGCGTGATGCCGTGCGTCATGTGTGCGGCCACAAGATTTCGCGCTTCGTAAGTTGACGAGCGGCATCCAGACTACAGGGCGGCGCATGACGATCCTTGATCTAGCGCAATGATTCCCGCGTGTGCGGATGGTGACGAGGGCGCACCGCAAGCTCGCGGCTAGGTCTTAACAGAACTGCATCAGGCAGTTAGGGGGCATGCGGGAGTAAAGTGTAAGCGGCTGTTTATAAACGAATAATTTTTTTTATTTCATGCGGGAGCGTAACGCTAGGGTGTCGCCGGCGATCATGAAATGGCCGTTGCCTCGATGATGCAGGGTGCGGGGATTTTTCACTTTGGGATCGATCCAGGCCGCCAGCACTTCCAGAATAAACAGACCATACTTGGCTACCATCCGGGTATCCACCACGCGGCACTCCAGATTGGCGTAGCACTCGTCGATGAGCGGAGCGATGACGCGCCGGGCGCTCCTGGCTGTCAGTTGGAAGGTCTGGAACTTATCCGTGGTTGCACCAGAGGTATTGCCGCACCCCACGACTTTTTTCGCTAGCGTGGCCGTAGGAATGTTGATGACGCATTCCTTGGTTTTGCGCAACAGGTCAAAGCTGTAATTGCGGTCGCTTACCACGCAGGCAATCAGCGGTGGCTCGAATTCGAGCATGGTGTGCCACGACAGGGGCATCACATTGGGACGGTCTTTGCGCAGGGTGGTCAGTAGTATCACCGGCCCGGGTTCGATCAAGCCATAGACTTTGCCGAGCGGCAACGCAACTTTTTTCATGACGGTTCCCAGTGAAACCTGCCTACGATGACGCGAATTTACTCACGTGAGATAGGGCGCGGTTTTGACAAATATCAATGCGGTCGCTCAATTTCTGGCGTCAAATAATCATTGTTTGGGATGATTGGCACATTGTCGAGTTTGCCCCATAAGCAATTCGAGCCGCCGGTTGCCCGCGGGTAGTGTCTCGCTGGCAATGTTTCGCTGGAGTACGCGTGTGTTGTCCTTGACCATAAGGCCGATAGTGGGCCCAAAGCGTCATCCCTGAGCACCTGCCGTACGGCACGCCGATACGTTGATCCAACGCAAGATGCAACGATGCCGCGCGGCCATAGTTGATAGATCTGTATTTTGGAGGACGCCCCCGATGCAGCCTCAATCGAATCGTGTCATGCGTTGGCAATGCTTCAAAACATGTCTGCTGATGTTGATCACAATAGCAAGCGTGATGGCCAGTCGTGTTGCGACGGGCGCCGAAGCAACCGAATCGTCGGCGATGGAACTCACGCCGTCGCGGCTAAGTTACATCGAAGGCAGCGTGTCCTTCTGGCGGCCGGGCGCGGAAGATTGGGCGCCGGCTCGGGTGAATACGCCGCTTGCCGCGGGCGATGCAGTGTATACCGGCGCGCGGGCGACTGTCGAAATTCAGGTCGGCCCGCGCGCGTTCGTCCGCGCGCAGGAAAACACACGGCTCGGGCTCGGTAATTTCGATCCCGATTTCATGCAATTCAGTTTGACGGCGGGGCGGGCGTCGCTTGATCTGCGCGCGTTGCCGAACGGCGTAACGGTCGAGTTGGGTACGCCGAACGCCATTTTTACCATCGAACATCCCGGCTACTACCGCGCGGAGGTGGTGGGCGAAAGCACGCATTTTGTGTCGCGGCGCGGCGGACGTTCGACGGTCACAGTTGCCGGGCGCGCGCCGCAAACTCTCGCGCCCAGTGAAGAACTCATCGTGCGGGGCATCGCCTCGCCAGCGCTTGAAACCTACGCGGCGCCGCAGCCCGATGCGTGGGACCGATGGAATTACGCGCGCACGGATCACGAGATCGAAGCGCAAGGCGCGCGCTATGTGTCTCCCGGGGTTTACGGCATCGGCGCGCTCGACGATTGGGGATCATGGCGAGTAGCGCCCGATTACGGGGCGATATGGGTGCCGGACAGAGTCGCGCCGGGCTGGGCGCCGTACAGCTCGGGATCATGGATGTGGGATGTCATCTATGGCTGGACGTGGGTCGATGACGCACCCTGGGGTTGGGCGCCGTTTCATTATGGCCGCTGGATATTTATCAATGGCCGTTGGGCGTGGGCACCGGGTCCGGTCATCGCGCGTGCGATTTACGCGCCTGCTCTGGTGGCGTTTTTTGGCCTCAGTCACAATGCCTCGGTGCGCATCGGAATAGGCTTGCCGGCGATTGGTTGGGTCGCGCTGGGCTGGGGTGAACCGCTGCGCCCCTGGTGGGGACGCCCTGGATTCATCGGTCAGCCTTGGTGGGGCGGCTGGGGCGGTCCACGGGTGGTCAATCACATCAAGATCGACCGCACGGCAGTCGTCAACGTGAATACGATTATTTACGAACACACCAAAACGCCGCGCGCGCATATCGCGGCCAGCGAACAACAATTCGGTCGCGGCCCGATACGGGTAACGCAGTTCTCGCCGGTCGAGCACGGTGACATCGAACCGATTCACGATGCGCATCCCGTACGGCCGGGCCCCGGCAGTCTCGCGCCCGCGCACGGCAATACGGTTCGGCCGCCCGCGGCTGTTTCCTCGCGCCCCGTGGTCGCCACGCGTCCGCCGCGCGAGGCGCCATTACCATGGCCGCAAGCGCCTGCAAGCCAGCGGCGTGGCGGCGCGCCTGAACCGCATATCGTTGCGCCACCGCAACGTCCTCAAAGCGACGTAGCGCTGCCGCGACCGGCATTCGGAGAAAAAGGCATGGAACGTCCTCGTCCATCGCCATCGCCGCGCTTCGACGCTCCCCGTGTCATGCCGCCTGCCGTCCGTCAGCCAGTGCCGCAACATCCCGCACCACCTGCCGCCGGTGTGCCGTCCACGCAGCGTCGTCCTGTGTCGCCGGTAACGCCACGCGTGCCGCCGCCCGCTGATGTGCGTCCGCCCGCGGCTCATCCAGCGCCATCCAACATACCCAAGGGTGAAATGCGGCCAGCGCCTCGCGCGGCAGCGCCCTCGGTTGCGGCACCGCCGCCGCGTGCGCTGCCCGGCAGACCGGCCAACGAAATGTTTTCGCGGCGAAGTGAAGGCGAGAGCAGGCCGCCGTTGCAGGGCAAGCCATCCACACAAGGCAAGGCGGGTGGCCCGCATTGAGTCCACCCCGTTACGAGGAGCAACAATACGGAAAGTGAAACCGGGAACCACCGGCAGCAACGAATCCGCCGCGGAAGAAGTGGCGGAACGTGCGGCCGTCGAACAAGCTGACGCGTATAAAATGACTGGCGAATCATCGGAATTACATAAGTTATTGTTTTTAAACAATAATCATTCATGCCGTAGCGCCTCGATCGGATCCAGCCGCGCTGCCTTGCGCGCCGGAAAGTAGCCGAAGATCACGCCCACCGCCGCTGAAAACAGGAACGCGATGACTATGATCGCGGGGTTGAGTACATAGGGCACTTCCAGATAAACGGTGAGTCCCCACGAGCCAGCGATGGCGAGCGCGATGCCGATTACGCCGCCGAACGACGAAAGCACCACGGCTTCCACCAGAAATTGCGTCAGCACCTCGCGCTCTACCGCGCCAATGGCGAGCCGTATGCCGATCTCCCGCGTGCGTTCGGTCACCGACACCAGCATGATGTTCATGATGCCGATGCCGCCCACCAGCAGGCTGACCGCCGCCACCGCGCCGAGCAACGCGGTCAATACCTGCGTGGTGCCAGTGAGCATGCGCGTGATTTCCTTCATGTCCATCACGTTGAAGTCATCCTCCTTGCTGCCGGCGATGTGGCGTCGTTCGCGCAGCAGCCGTTCAATATCGGCCTGCGCTTTTTCGGTCGAAGCGCCTTCCTGTACCGACACTTGGATCAGGCGCACGTCCTGATTGCCGGAAATACGCCGCTGAAACGTGCGCAATGGCAGCAGTACCAGATCGTCCTGATCGCTGCCCATGGTGCTCTGGCCCTTGGCCTCCAGCACGCCGATCACCTGACACGAAAGTTTCTGCAATCGCAGATTGTTGCCCAGCGGCTCGGCCGCGCCGAACAGCTTGGCGCGCACGGTGGCGCCGATCACGCACACAGCCTTGCCCGCGCGCAGTTCGCTGTCGATGAATTGCCGCCCTGACGCCACGCTCCAGTTGCGCACGACGAAGAACTGGTTATCCACGCCGGTGACTTGCGTGGACCAGCTTTCGTTGCCGACGATCGCGGTCTGATTTTGCGAGGCGGAGGCCGCCACGCCCGCGAGCGCGCCGACGTCGCGCGCGATGGCATCGGCGTCCGCCAGTCTGAAGGCCACGCCGCCTCCGCCGCCACCGGGCCCCATGCGCTGGCCGGTGCGAATCATCAAGAGATTGCTGCCGAGGCTTGCCACTTGTTGCGTGACTTGCAACGTGGCACCGCCGCCGATGGTTACCATGGTGATCACCGCGGCCACGCCGATGACGATGCCCAGAATCGTCAAAAACGAACGCATCACATTGCGCCGCAATTCGCGCAGGGCTAGCAGCAGGGCGTTCCACAACATCAGGCGGGCTCCGCGAGTGCTTGCGCCGTGCGCTGTTCGTCCGAGGCCACCACTCCGTCGAAAAAGCGCACCACGCGCCGCGCGTAGGCGGCCATGTCCGGCTCGTGCGTCACCATCACGATGGTGATGCCCTGATCGCGGTTAAAGGTCGTCAGCAGTTCCATGATTTCGCGCCCACGCGCCGAATCAAGATTGCCGGTGGGTTCATCGGCCAGCAGCACCGCCGGTTCGGTGACGATGGCGCGCGCGATGGCTACGCGCTGCTGCTGACCGCCGGAAAGTTCGCTGGGTGTGTGATCGGCCCAGCCGCCGAGTCCGACGGCGGCGAGCGCCCGTTCGGCGCGCGCATGGCGCTCATTCGCGGGCGCGCCACGATAGATCAGCGGCAACTCCACGTTTTCCAGCGCCGAGGTGCGCGAAAGCAGGTTGTAGCCCTGAAACACAAAACCCAGATAATGGCGCCGCAGCCGCGCGCGCTGATCGCGTTCGAGCGCACCCACATCGACGCCCTTGAATCGATAGCTGCCGCTGCTTGGCGTATCGAGGCAGCCCAGTATATTCATGCAAGTCGATTTGCCCGAGCCGCTCGGCCCCATGATGGCCACGAATTCGCCTGCATTGATGGTGAGATTGACGCCGCGCAAAGCCTGCATCGAAGCGGCGCCCGCGCCGAATATTTTGGTGACGCCGGCGAGTGCAATGAGCGGAGATTCGGACATGGGGCAATCGCCAGGCAAGAATGCGCGCGTCAAACCGGTACTGTCGTTCCCGCGCAGGCGCGAACCCATAACACACGAGCCGCTTGAAACGGCTTATGGATACCCGTCTGCGCGGGAACGACGGGGGCGGATGTATTGGTTGCCGTCATACACTCTACTTTTTCGGCGCAATCGTATCCACCAGCACCTCCACGCCGGCCTCGATCTTGCCGTCAACGATTTCCGTCATCGCGCCATCGGTCGATCCGGTCTTCACCGCGATGGCGATGGGCTGTCCTTCGCTGAGCGTCCATACCACCTGGCGTCTTCTTGCGCCGCTTGCCGCGTCGCCTTTCTTGCTGGCGGATCGGGGCGGACGCGGCAAGAGTTTGGTCAGCAGGCTGCCGCCGCCGGTCGCCGCCTGATCATGTGCCGCCGGCGGCGTGAAACGCAGCGCGGCATTCGGCACCAGCAGCACGTTTTCGATTTTCTTTACCGTGATGTCTGCCGTTGCCGTCATACCGGGCCGCAGCGACAGATCGGCATTGTCGGCGTTGAGCAGCGCTTCGTAGGTCACCACGCCTTGCACGGTCTGCGAGCCGTAGCGAACCTCGGTAATGCGCGCGGGATAGGTGCGGTCGGGATAGGCATCGACACTGAACGTGGCGTGTTGGCCTGCCGCCACCTTGCCGACATCGGCTTCATCGACGTTAACGTGCAACTCCATTTGCGTGAGATTTTCCGCCAGCGTAAACAGCACCGGCGCCTGCAAACTCGCGGCCACGGTCTGGCCGGGCTCGACCGCGCGCTTTAAGACGATGCCATTGATCGGCGCGCGGATTACGGCTTTTGCCAGATCGGTTTCGCTCGCATGCAGGCTCGCCTGCGCTTGCGCCACGGCGGCTCTGGCGTTGGCTTCATCGGCCTGCGCGCGCTTTAGCGCGGCATCGGCGGCATCGATATCCTGTAACGACGGCACTTTACCGCCGCTCAGTTCATGCACGTGTCGCAGCCGTGCGAGCTGGCCGTTCGCTTCGGCGATGGTGGCCTGCGTTTGTAATACCCTGGCTTGCGCGGCCGCGACCGCGGCCTGCAATTGCTGGCGTAGCGCTTCAAGTTTGGCGGTGTCCAACCGCGCCAGCACCTGGCCGGCTTTCACCTGGCTATTGAAATCGGCTTCCACGCTCTTGATGATTCCCGAAAGTTCGCTGCCGACATCCACTTGATTGATCGGCTGCAAATTGCCGGTAGCGGTGACGCTGATGGTGATCTCGCCGCGCTTCGCCGGCTGCGTGCGGTATTGCACGGCGCTGCTGGTGTCGCGGCTCATCCACCACAGTGCGCCGGCGGCAAAGGCGATCACCAGAAAGGTCCAGCCCAGCCAGTGTTTCCAGTGCCGCGTGCGCGTGGCGTTCGCTCCCAGTCCGAGGGACAGCGCGATGTCCGCGCGTTCGGCGTTGTTATTTTGTGCCATGATAGTTGTCGGTGAGTTCAGGGGCATCTCTTGCCACCGGTGTCCAGCCGCCGCCCAGTGCCTTATAGAGACGCACCAAGTTGGAAATCACGGCGCCATGGCTGGACGCCAGTTGATCCTCAAGGGACAACAGCGATCGTTGCGCATCAAGCACGACCTGAAAATCCACCAGGCCCGCCGAGTACTGATGCCGCGCCAGTTCGGCGGCATTGCGCGCCGCCGCGGCCGCCGCGCTAAGCGCTTCACGGCGTTGCTGCTCGGATGCGTAGGCGACCAGCGCGTTCTCTACGTCCTGCAAGGCGGTGAGTATCGCGGCTTCGTATCGGCCAAGCGCCTGTTCCTGCAACGCGGTTTGCACCGCGATGCTCTGGCGGATGCGCCCGGCGTCGAATACCGGCCAGCCGATGTTGCCACCGATGGATGTCGCCAGCGCACTGGCGGTGAGCAGGCGGCCGGCGGTCAGCGCTTCCAGGCCGATGGAGCCGATCAGTGAAAAGTTCGGATACAGGGCCGCGGTGGCCACGCCTATTTGCGCGGTTTGCGTAGCGAGTTGACGTTCTGCGCGTTGCACATCAGGCCGGCGGCGCAAGGTTTCGGCCGGTACGCCCAAGGCGACATCCGGCGGCGCGGCGGGTATCGCGCGGGGCGCACCGAGCAAATCATTGAGCGTGCCGGGGTTTTGCCCAATTAACACGGCAATATGGTTGACGGCCTGCGAGATGCCGTTCCGAAGAGCAGGTATCTGCGCGCGGGTTTGTTCGAGATTCAGCCGCGCTTGTTCCAGGTCGCGTTGGGTAGTCAGGCCGGCGGCGTTGCGCCAGCGTGCAATGTCGAAAGTTTCGCTCTGCGCACGCAGATTTGAATCGGCCACCGACAGGCGTGCCTGAAACGCGCGCGTATCAACATAGTTCAACGCCACTTCGGCTGTGAGACTCACCAGCACATCGCGTAAATCGTACTCGCTGGCTTCAAGGTTGGCGCTGGCGGCTTCGAGCGCGCGGCGTTTGCCGCCGAAGATATCCAGCTCCCAACGGGCATCCAGACCCGCCGAGTAGAGTTCACTGGATTTGCCGCTGCCGGTTTCCTCGCTGCCGCGCCGGTGCGTGGCGCTGGCGCTTGATTGTATGGTTGGATAGCGATCCGCATCGCTGATGCCACGCCGGGCGCGTGCTTCGCGCACGCGTGCTTCGGCTTGGGCGAGATCGCGATTGAACGATATCGCGCGTTCAATCAAATCGCTCAGCAGCGGTTCGTCAAATGCCTTCCACCAACTCGCGAGCGCGCGCGTGTCACTGGCGCCGGTGGCGACCGTGACGGACCAGCGCGCCGGAAGCGACAGTTGCGGCGCCATATAGTCCGGTCCGACGTTCGCGCAGCCTCCCAGCAACAACACGACGATGCCTGTGGCACGCGAGGCGGCTGTGTGACGTGCGCTGAGTGAAATTGCATAAGGCATTGTTTACAAGAGAGAAAATAGATGGCAGTCACTGGATGCCATTACAGCCGAAATCAGCCCATCGGGGGTTGACCTGAATCAAGCGCCTATCGCGGTCTGCTGTTGATCCATATCAGTGATGGCAGCGTCAACGCCGATAGCATCCCTCGCTGGAGGAGAATGGCGCACGCGTTACACATCATGGCCGTCCCGAAACAAACCCAGTTCACTGCTTGGTACCTGATCGTCGCGATCGTGTTGGTGCTTTGGCTCAACCATTCCTTTCAGCAGTACCGGCAAGTGGAGCCGCTGGCGTACAGCGAGTTCATTACTTTGCTCAAAGCGGGAAAAGTGAAGGAAATCGCGGTACTCGACAATCACATTCAGGGGGAATTGCTGGCGCCGCTGCCCGATGGGCGGCAGAAGTTCGTTACCACGCGCGTCGAAGTCGATCTGGCGAAGGACCTTGCGCAGTACAACGTCAAGTTCAGTGGCGTGATTCAAAGCACGTGGCTGCGCGATTTGCTGGGCTGGGTGATTCCCGCGCTGGTGTTCTTTGCGATCTGGATGTTTGCGGTGAAACAATTCGCGGAAAAGCAAGGATTGGGTGGCGGGTTTCTCGCCATCGGCAAAAGCAAAGCCAAGGTCTACATGGAGACCGATACCAAGGTGACCTTTGCCGATGTGGCGGGGGTGGATGAAGCCAAGGAGGAATTGCGCGAAGTCATCGGCTTTCTCAAGAGTCCGGCTGAATACGGGCGGCTTGGCGGGCGCATACCCAAGGGTGTGTTGCTCGTGGGGCCGCCGGGCACTGGCAAGACACTGCTGGCGCGCGCGGTGGCGGGCGAGGCGGGCGTGCCGTTTTTCTCGATCAGCGGCTCGGAGTTTGTCGAAATGTTCGTCGGCGTGGGCGCGGCGCGCGTGCGCGATCTGTTCGGCGAGGCGCGGCTCAAGGCGCCGGCGATTATTTTCATCGATGAACTTGATGCGCTGGGCCGCGCCCGCGGCGCGGCCCAGCTCAGCGGCCATGATGAGAAGGAACAGACCTTGAATCAATTGCTCTCCGAGATGGATGGTTTCGATCCCAGCGCGGGTCTGGTGCTGCTGGCCGCGACCAATCGCCCGGAGATACTGGATCCGGCGCTGCTGCGCGCGGGGCGCTTCGACCGCCAGGTGCTGGTGGACAGGCCCGACAAAATCGGCCGCGTGCAGATACTCGATGTGCATCTGAAAAAAGTGAAGCTGGGATCCGATGTGGAGCGCGCCCAGATCGCCGCGATGCCCCCGGGCTTCTCTGGCGCCGACCTCGCAAATCTGGTGAACGAGGCGGCGTTGCTCGCCACCCGCAGGGGCACGGCAGCGGTGATGATGCAGGACTTCACCGCCGGCATCGAACGCATCGTTGCCGGGCTGGAAAAGAAAAGCCGCATTCTGAATCCGCGCGAGCGCGAGACCGTGGCGTGGCACGAGATGGGCCACGCCTTGGTGGCGATGAGCCTGCCGGGGGCGGACCCGGTACACAAGATTTCGATTATTCCACGAGGCATCGGTGCGCTGGGGTACACCATACAACGCCCGACCGAAGACCGTTACCTGATGTCGCGCGAGGAACTTGAAAACAAAATGACGGTGCTGCTCGGCGGGCGCGCGGCGGAACAACTGGCGTTCGGGCAGCTGTCCACGGGCGCCGCCGATGATCTGCAAAAAGTAACTGATATCGCGCGCTCGATGGTCATGCGTTACGGCATGGACGAAAAACTCGGCCATGTCGCCTATGAAGCGGAACGGCACACTTTTCTCGGTCAGGATTTTCTGCCGCCTTCGCAACGTTCGTATTCGGAAGCCACCGCGCGCGAAATCGACTGCGCCGTGCGCGAACGGGTGGCGCGCGCATTCCAGCGCGCGCTGGAAGTGCTGGGGGCGCGCCGGGCCACGCTCGACGCAGGCGCGCGGCAATTGCTGGAAAAGGAAACGCTGAACGAGGCGGATTTGCAGTACCTGGCGGGGCGCGCTGAGCAGGGTGCCGCGTTGGCCGCGGCCGCGGCAAGTCAAACGCCGGCGACCGGTTAAAGACGCGGCGCGATGGAAGTCTCCGTAACCTCCGCCGTTGTAATCCTGCTGCTGGTGATGGATCCACTCGGCAATATCCCCATTTTTGTTTCGCTGCTGAAAAACATCGACTCGCGCCGGCGCGTCATCATTGTCATACGCGAGTGCGTGATTGCCTATGGGGTGCTGGTGGTGTTCGTGTTTTTCGGTGAGCGCCTGTTGAAGCTGCTGGGGCTGTCGGATTCGTCGCTTAATATCGCCGGCGGCGTGATTCTGTTTCTGATTGCGCTACGAATTATTTTCAAGCACCCGGAGGGGGTGTTTGGCGACACGCTTGCCGGCGAGCCTTTTATCGTTCCGCTCGCGATACCCGCCATTGCCGGTCCCACCGCCATGGCGACGGTGATACTGATGGCGTCACGCTCGCCCGAACGCATGGGCGACTGGATTCTCGCGCTCACGGCAGCAATGGCGATGACGATGGTGCTGCTGCTGTTTGCCGAACGCATCAGCGCCTGGATTGGCGAGCGCGGCCTGCTGGCGCTGGAGCGGCTGATGGGATTACTGCTCACCGCGATTGCGGTGGAAATGCTGCTGCGAGGCATCGAGGCGTTTGTGCGGCAGATACAGGCTGGATAGGATGCGTCGTGCATGCGCGTTGATTCAGCGCAAAGTGCCGGGGCCGGGTTCAGAGTAGATTAATCTCTGTTTACAGCTTGTATAAGCCTATCCAGGCACGGGAAGATGAACGCTTCATGGTGGTAAACGCAGATACAGAAAACCGATGAACCCAGATAATGCCACGCGTACCCGCGTTGTGATTCTTGGCGCGGCGGGGCGCGACTTTCATAACTTCAACATGGTGTACCGCGACAACCCCGCGTACGAGGTGGTGGCGTTTACGGCCGCGCAGATCGAGGGCATCGCGGGGCGGCGTTATCCGCCCGGGCTGGCGGGCAGTTTGTACCCGCGAGGCATTCCCATTATCAAGGAGCGCAGCCTCGAATCGTTTCGGGGCAGGCATCGTTTCGATCAGGTGGTGTTCGCGTATAGCGATGTGACGCATGGACAGGTGATGCATGCGGCCTCGCGCGCGCTGGCGCTGGGCGCGGATTTCAAATTGCTCGGTCCCGCGCGAACGATGTTGAAGGCGGGCATACCGGTTATCGCCATATCGGCGGTGCGCACCGGCTGCGGCAAGTCGCAGACTGCGCGCTGGTTGTCGGCATTGCTGCGCCATCACGAGTTGCGGGTTGCGGTGATACGCCATCCGATGCCCTACGGTGATCTGGCGAAACAGGCGGTGCAGCGTTTCGCCACGCGCGCCGATATCGCTGCCGCTGGATGCACGCTGGAAGAGCGCGAGGAATACGAGCCGCATCTTGCCGCCGGCAATATCGTCTACGCGGGTGTTGATTATGCGCGCGTGCTGGCGCTGGCGCAGTCTGCCGCCGACGTGATTTTGTGGGATGGCGGCAACAATGATTTTCCCTTCATCAAGCCCGATTTTCATATCGTGTTGGTGGACGCGTTGCGGCCCGGTCAGGAGGATACACATCATCCGGGTGAAGCCGTACTGCGCATGGCGGACGTGGTGGTGGTGGCAAAAAGCGATGCCGCGCCAACGGCGGATGTGCGGCGTGTGATGCATAACGTGCGGCGCATTCATGCGAGCGCGCCCATCGTGCGCGCTGGATCCCCCGTGCGGCTGGATGACGAGTCCGCCGTGAAGGGCCGCCGCGTGCTGGTCATCGAGGACGGACCGACCACCACCCACGGCGGCATGGCGTATGGCGCGGGCCATGTGGCCGCGATGCGCGCGGGGGCGGCCACAATCGTGGATCCGCGCCCTTATGCGGCGCCGGAGATCGCCGCTGTGTATGCCGCGTATCCGCGGCTCGGGGCGGTGTTGCCCGCGATGGGTTACAACCCGGAGCAACTGGCGGGGCTCGCGCAAACCATCAATGCATCGCCGGCGGATGTGGTGGTGTCGGCCACGCCCATGGACCTCACGGCGTTGATCGCGGTTAACAAGCCGGTTATTCGCGCGCGTTACGAGTTCGCCGAGCTTGAAACACCCGGTCTCGGCGGGCTGGTGGAGGACTATTTGCAGCGCAGCGGACTGGTGTCGCGTGAAGCGTAGCGTTGGATGACGACGAGAGGTCGTAACCTATTGTTTTTAAATTGAATAGCTCTACCATCGTGTATCGCGGATGTTCAGGTAAAACGCCATGTGATTGACGATGACGTGCCCCGCGAAACTCAGGGCAAACAGCAGCAAACCATCTTGCCAATCCAGACGTATCCAGAACCACAGGCCTATCAGCGCACCCATCACGTAGTCCAGTTGATCCGCGGGAATCCACGAGGCGCCCGGCGCAATGCCGAGCCGGCGCTTGAACAAACTCTTCATCGCGTCGCCGCTCATCGCGCCCAAGCCCATCGCCGCGCCGAGCATCGGCCAGTCCGCGTAAGAAATCAGCGCGCCGCTCCAGTCGATTCGTGATTGCACGAATGTGGTGACGATGGCCGCCACGATGCCGGCGGAGAATCCGATGATGGTCTTGTGGCTGCCGAGCCATCGTTCACTGATTGGGCGATTCCATCCGTGCCAATACTTTACGAACGGCGGCGCCATGTTGGCTGCGAACGCCGGCAGCATCAGGTAAAGGAGTTGAGCGGCTTTTAACATGGCGGCAACGACTACCGGGTGGGTGCGAGTCCTCTACCAGGAAACACGGAATACCGCGATGGACACTACGTCATATCCTGCTCGTGCGCTTGATATACATCAACCGGCTGCAAATAGGCTTGTTCGACGCGTATTGCATGGCGTCTAATGCAGCTTGGCCGAGACGGCTTTTGAGGCTTCGTGCGCAGAAAGGGATTCACCATGGAAAATAAAGTCCGGCACTTATTGACCCAAATCACGGCTCTGGAGAATGAGCTGCGAACGGTGCTTCATGAACAGGAGACGCGCCTGTTTTATCAGATCGACGGCAAGCGCGTCGAATTCGAGGGCAAGATTCGTTCGGCGCATCGCAAACTGAAGCGCGGCATTTTTCATTGGATAGTGACGGATCGCCCGCAGAATTTTTTGACCGGGCCGGTGATTTATTTTTTGGTTATTCCCCTGGCACTGGCTGACTTGTGCGTCACGGGGTATCAGGCCATCTGTTTTCCGGTGTACAAAATTGCCAAGGCGCGGCGTGAAGATTATTTTGTCTATGATCGCAGGCATCTGGAATATCTGAACTGGTTCGAGCGGTTTCACTGCACCTACTGTGCCTACGCGAATGGACTGATGGCTTATATGAGCGAGATCGTGGCGCGGACCGAGCAGTATTTTTGTCCCATCAAGCATGCGCGCAAGGTGCTCGGTTCGCATGCGCGTTATGCGCGATTTCTCGCATACGGCGAGGCCGCCGACTACCACGCCAAGCTCGAACAGTTCCGTCGTGCGCTGGCGCGCGAGATCAAAAACGAGCGTCGTTAGCGGGCAAGAGGGAAAACGCCGATAACCACGCGTTGTTCCGACTGCGTTCTAACGCGTTATTTGCGGCCACTGCGCCCGAAGGTCGCGCAGTTCCGCCTCGAGTTCGTGGACGCGATTAAGCAGCCGCAACGTCAAGGCCAGTCCGTTCCCGTCGAGATCGAAATCGTGACGCAGGCGTGACGCGGCGCGCGCGAGCGCAATACTCCGGGCGCCGAAGCGAGCTTCCGCCGCTGGTTCAACGCTGTTGACAGGCGTCAGGGTTTCGCACTCCACCAGTTGTTGCAGTTCGGAGAGCGGCAGTCCCGACAGGTCCGCCAATGCCGCGAGTGGCAATTCTTGACGCTCGTCCAGCCAAATGACGTCACACGCTTCGATTATTTCGATGCTCATGCTGCCTCCGCCTTAAAGTGAGCACGAGGATCGAAAGATGATCCATCCGCCAGTTGTTGCAGCAGAGCACGTTCATGCGCGCTCAATTCCGCGGGCAGCACCAGTTGCACCACGGCGTAGAGGTCGCCGGAACCTTCGTGCGGATGCGGCAGCCCACGTTTGGCCAGCCGCAGTTTTTGCCCGCTGCGTGTGCCGGGGCGCACCTTTAGATGCACCGCGCCGTGTAACGTCGGCACTTCCACCGTGGCGCCGAGCGCGGCTTCCCACGGTGCAAGCGGCAGATCAATATAAAGATCATGGCCGCTGGCGCGGAACAGCGGGTGGGGCAACAAATGAATGATGAGATATAAATCGCCGTCGCGTCCGCCGCCCAAACCCTTGCCGCCTTTGCCGGGCAGACGCAGCCGCTGACCTTCACTGGCGCCCTTGGCGATGCGCGCCTTGAATGTGCGCGGCACCCGGCGCAAATAACCTTCCGCGCCTGGTTCCGGCACCGTAAGATGTACCTCGAATTCGGTGCCATGCGCGGCTTGCTCCAGCGTGATTTCGGCCGGCACTTCGAAGTCCTGCCCAGGAATCGGGAACGGCGCATCCCGTGCGCCGCCGTGTGCCCGGCTGCCATGGCGCCGCCCAGACAAGCTCGCAAACAAATCCGACAAGTCCATGTCATCAAATGCCGCATGGGCATCGCCGTGTGTTCTGCCCCAATCCGGTGGCGGGCGGAAATCCTGCCCCGCATGGTAATTGCTGCCGAGTTCGTCGTAGGCCGCGCGCTTCGTCGCGTCCTTCAGGGTTTCATAAGCTTCACCGATTTCTTGGAATTTTTCCTTTGCATCCGCGAGCTTGGATACATCGGGATGGTACTTGTGCGCAAGCTTGCGATACGCCTTCTTGATATCGGCCGCGCTGGCATCGCGCGCCACGCCCAGTGTTTGGTAGTAGTCCTTGTATTTCATGTTGGCGCCGCGTTAATCATGACTGGGCGAGATGTGAAAACGGGTCACGGCTGTCTGCAAAGTCAGCAGTTCGGCGAGCAGGGCAAGGTTTTCAGGCTTCAGGGTGGAAACGACGTATTCGTAATCCAGTACGGAGCGATTCTTCTCCAGCCCGTAGGCGACTTCCTCGATGCGTACGTTCGCCTGCGCGAACAGCGCGGCGATGTCCCGCAAGGCAAGGCCGGGTTCCCGCGTCACGCCCAGCTTGACCTGGGCGAAGTTTTCCTTTTCGAGCTGGTCTTCGATGTGGCGAAACACCGACAAAGCGCCGAGCACGAGCAGTACACTGGCGGCGGCTTCCCAGTAATAGCGCGAGCCGATCAACACGCCGATGACCGCAGTGGTCCAGATGGACGCGGCCGTTGTCAGTCCGCGTACGGAAAATCCGTATTTGACGATCACGCCGGCACCCAGGAAGCCGATGCCGGTCAGAATGCCTTGCACCACGCGTGTCACGTCGCCCGCGTTGTTCGCGCCCGAACCGAGCCACGGGTTGGGAAAGGTGGCGACCAGCATGGCCATCGCCGATCCCATGCACACCAGCGCGTAGGTGCGAAAACCCGCCGCACGCCCGTGAAACGTGCGCTCCAGCCCGATTGCGCCACCCGCCGCAAGGGCGGCTGCCATGTGCGCGATGGGGATCAGGCTGGACTCAAGGGCATGGAGTCCGCTCATGGACGTTTCGCGGTTACCAAAGCTGGCTCTTGAAGCCCATCAACGGCATTACGTAGTGGGTCCACGGCACCAGCAGCACAATAATGAGCAGCAACTGAACCATGCCGAACTTGAAGCCGTCCCAGGTGGAATACTGGTTCGTCAGGTAGCTGATGTTGGCGGGTTTGGAATTGAAATAGAACACGTAGACCTGATTGATTAGATACGCCATCGGCAGGCAAAATCCGACGATGTCCCAGCCGAACTTCTTGGCGGTGGCGATCAGGATCGGGAACATGATGATGGTGCGCGCGGTCTTGCTTTCGCTGACCAGTGTGGTCAGGCCGAACAGCAGCGCCATCACGATGAACACCGTCACCTTGGGCGTGTCCGCGGTGATGCCCCACGATTTGAAGAACTCCGCCACAGCCAGATCGATAATGGTGGTTTTTTCCATCATGCCGCCCAGCACATACGCGCCCCAACTGAACATCAGCATGTGCCACGGGATATCGGCCTGATTCCAGTTGATGACGCCGAGCCGCTTGAGGCCCGAAAACGCCGGCAGCAGTACCGCGATGGCGCCCGCGACGGCAACGACTTCAGCCTTGATACCATGCAGATTGTCGGTGGCCCACAACACCAGCACGGTCAGAAAAATAATCGCTGCGCGGATTTCATCCCATGTGATGGGGCCGAGTTTATGCAATTCCTCGCGCAGGCGTTCCAGCCCGCCTTCAAGGTGCGGCTTGCTTTCGGCTTCACTGACCGGCAGTATCCATTTCACGCCGGTATACCAGGCGATTGCACATTGCAGCAGGCAAAACGGCAGCATCGCGATCAGCCAGTCGCCGTAGAACACCTTGGCGCCGGCTTTTTCCATCAACTGCGCCGCCAGCAGGTTGGCCGCGGAGCCGGTGATAAACGCGCTGGCGGAGACGTTGTTGGCGAGCAAATTTTGCAGCACCAGATTGCGCCCGACATTGTTGCGCAGCGTGCCGCCGAATGCGCCGTACATCGCCGAGATCACCATGAACATCGGCAACAGCAGTGCGGTTTTCGCAGAGGTGGCGCTGATGAATGCGCCGAGCACAATGTTCAGGACGATGAATGCCCAGAATATGCCGTTCAGCCGGTTACCCCATTTGAGCACCAGAAGTAGCGAAATGCGCTTGGCCAGTCCAGTGACCACCAGCGCGCTCGCCATGATGAAACTCGCGATGTTGAGCACCATCACCGGCTCGCCGAGATAAGCGAACGAAGTGCGCATGGGCAGGATGCCGATCAGCACCACGGCCACGATGATGACAAACGACGTGAGATAACTCGGGATCGATTCGGTCATCCACAAAATCAGCGAGAACGCAAAAATGCCGGTCGCGCTATAGAGATACGATAGCTCCACGCCTTTTGCCAGTTTGGCTGAATCGAATATTGCGATCGGGCCGCACCACTGAAAATGGAAGAACAAAAAGGCCAGGATCGCCAGCGGCACGCCGATAAACTTCGCGCGGCTCATCCAGGGGCCGGCCTGGATATCCTGGAGCTTTTCGAGGCCGTAGTTGCGCATGTCCAACGGGTCGAATGGCGGCGCAGTGACAGGGGCGGTTGTTACGGGGGGGGATTGGCTCATGGCGTTTCCTTTTACATTAGGCGGGGATCACAGCATTCCCGTGACACGTTTTGCCGCTTTCAAATAGCTTGTATTGGGTAGGGCGCTTATTCCCAGCGCCTCGGCGGCCTGTTTGACGGCTGCGGGGTCTTCGCTTTCGCAGCAGGCCGTTTCAATGCACGCGCCATTAAGGAATACGCGCGCGTATTCGCAGATCACGCCTTTTACGGTAAAGCCGTAACGCATTTTCTCGACCGTGACCAGCGCCAGATCGGGATGTGTGTTCACCAAGGCGAGAAATTCATTGTAGGAATACACGGCGCGATCAAGCTGCAAATTCACCTTCAGGTGCCCGATAATGGCCGCCAGATCACCCCGCGGCACGGGGAACTGAAACTTCCCGGCAGGCTGAAAAATCTCGTAGCCGTCAGGGGTTTCCGCCGTCTTGAGTTTGATGTCGAGCAAGCCGTCGCGCACTTTGACGTTGGCCGCATCAGTGTGCCGGGAAATAAAATAGGTCTCCGCCGGCATGGCGCGCGCCTTTTGCAGCACTGCCCCGGCGTCCCACATGCGATGCTTCACGATGCCGATCACATCCTGACCGAACACGCGAAACTCGGCGCGCGGCACGATATGGCCGCCGTGCCATTGGGTGTAGGGGTGTTTGACGAGATTGGAATTAAAGTAGCGTGGGTCATGGGTGACTTCATCGCCGATCCAGTCGGGCTTGTCGAATGGCTGATCTTCGTGCTCCAATTCCACTTCAGCGACGATCAGGCCCTGGTTGTCACCGAAAAATTCATCGATTTCCCATGTCAATTGACCGTACGGGATTTTGTAGCGTTTCTT
The DNA here is from genome assembly GCA_002412495.1 of Betaproteobacteria bacterium UBA5216. Classification (GTDB taxonomy): domain Bacteria; phylum Pseudomonadota; class Gammaproteobacteria; order Burkholderiales; family SG8-41; genus UBA5216. The sequence continues at coordinate 63,100 of DHVE01000129.1, read as the reverse complement.
TTCGATGAGCGGTTTTTCCGCCAGCGTGTCGAGCATTGCGTTACATTCGGCGAGCGGGATGGGATACTCGAATTCCGCGCGCGTGGCGCCCGTGTTTAAACCCTTGACCGTGAGAAACGCCTTGTCGCCGATGGTGCGAATGCGAACCGTGCGTTCCTTCGCGCTGTTGAGATAACCCTGCCGGTAAGCCGTGCCCGGCGCCAGTTCGCGCCATGCGTCATTCTTCAGCAGGAACTTGCGTTCAATCTCCTGTGCCATTGTTCGCCACCTCCTTGGTAACGTAGCCGATGTCGCCAGCATGCATAAAACAGGTACATTCTAGGAATCCTCGAACCCGCTTCGTTGACTTGTATCAAACAGGATAACGGTGGTGCCGCCTATTCAGGCCCATACGCTTGATAGGGATCAAGCACGGCGTCAGTTGCAAGGAACATAATTTTAAGAGGTTGTTATTCATTGATTCATCCAGGAATGAAAGTCTTTTCGAAGGTGGCCGACCTGTTGAAGCGCGCGCCAGCGCGGTTTTCAAGCGCTGCGGGCAGTCCATTGTTTCCCCTGTTTGGCGCCGCACTGGCGTTTGCCGCGACATTGCTGGCTGTGGCGTTTGTGCCGGTGCTGTGTGGGCTGGTTGCGCTCAAGAGGCGACATTGGCCGCGTACCGCAATTTACTGCGCCATCGGCAGCGCGTTGGGTGCAACGCTCATGGCATGGCTGGTTGCGCAATACGGCACGCAGGTGGTTGCCGAGTACTTGCCGGGCATCGCCCGCTCGCGCGAATGGGCCGCGGGGCTGCGCTGGGTAGAACAATACGGATTTCTGGCGCTGGTTGCGGTGGCGGGGCTTCCGCTTAGTCAGACGCCGGTATTGATTGTGTGTGCGTTACTGGGCATGTCGCCGGCGCAGGTATTTGCGTCGGTATTGATCGGCAAGCTGGCCAAGTATTTGGTGAGTGCCGCATCGGCGGCGGCCGCGCTGAATCATTTGCCGGCTCGTCCCCCCAGCGTTGGTGGGGATGTATCACCCAAATAGTGTTGGGGTTAGCGAATAGGGGGCGCCTGGAATGCGCGTCAGGCTTGCGCGCTGCCTTGTTGCGTTGCAGCGGCTTTCCCTTTCCGTTTGCACACAGGTTTAACCGCTCAACACCAGACTTAATTAACCGCAGACCCAGGCGAGCTGCCGCGCTTACCCAGGAAGCTGCTGGTATGGAGAATGACGATTTCGCGCAGCTTGTCGAATTCATGCACCTTGTCGAGAAAATACTCGGCGCCCAACCGTAGGCAGACCTGCCGCGTGGATGCGTCCACACTGTGCGTGAGAATGATTACCAGCGGGGGCGGTCGTCGGGCCTTGACTTGCGTCAGCAGCTCAACGCCATTCGCAAGGCCAATATCAAATACGGTGATATCGGGCTTGAGCTTACGGATAGCGCTAATGGCGTCATGTGCATTGGTGGCACTGCCGGAAACTCTTGCCACGTTATCGACCAAGGAGGCCACCCGCACTATTATGGCGGCCGACTGGTCGGCGATAAACAAGCGCGGTAGGGCGCTGCGTTCCCGATTCGCTGAATCTGTTAGGTCTGCCAATGACTTCATGCTTTTGTACGATGACTCCGCCCCGTAGAGGCGGCTGGTAGAATATATTTCGTGTGCCTGATTTGCGATTGATCTGAATCAAACGCAAGGCAATTATCAGAAGCAGCCAGCGCGGGTTGTGATAATGCATCCGTAACGGATTGAATTTATTGAGTTATTTTCTAGGATTTAACTGCCCATGACTTCGCCGCAATCAGCGGATGCCGAGCGTATGCTGGCATTGGGAGAGGCACAACTTGCCGCGATCCTGCATTCAATCCGGCTGGCCGTCATCAGCGTGGATGAGACGCAAACCATTGTGCAATTCAATCCAGAGGCAGAAACCATCTTTGGTTGCAGCGCGGCCGAGGCGGTCGGCACGCCGCTGGATCGATTTATACCGGCCAACGCGCGTGCCATGCACCGCATACATGTCGAAACCTATACCGGCAGTTCAAGCCACGGCGTACCCAACAGTGCTCGACATATGGGTGGCGAACGCATACTGACCGGCTTGCGGGCCAATGGCGAGGAATTCCCGATAGACGCCTCGATTACCCGCACCGAGGTTGGCGGGCGCAAATTGTTTACCGTGTTTTTGCGCGATATCACCGAACGCATCCGCCAGCGGGAAATGCTGGAACATCAATCCGACATCATTAACTGCGCCGCGCAAGCGATTATCAGCCGCCGGCCCGATGGTACGATAGTGACCTGGAATCAGGCCGCATCACGCATCTTTGGATACACCGCGGAAGAAACCATAGGCCGCAACATCAGCATGTTGCATCCGCAAAACGTGCCGCTGGAGCATATCAGTCTTGCCGAGCGGGCAATGCGCGGAGAGCCGGTGGTCGATTTTCAGACCCGGCGCCGCCGCAAGGATGGCATGGAGATAGATGTCGAAGTAACGATATCGCCTATTCGGCGTTTCGACGGTACCGTGGTCGGCACATCGGCGATTTTCAGTGACATTACCGCACGCAAGCGCATGGAAGCCGAAATGCAGGCGCTTCTTGGAGAACAGCGGCGTGCCGAGCTGGAAGCACGAGAATCGCGCGACCAGTTGCGCGAACTCTCGTCCGCGTTGCAAACCATTCGCGAGGAGGAAAAGACCCGCATCGCGCGCGAGCTGCATGATGAATTGGGCCAGTCGTTGACGGCGCTCAAAATGGACGCGTCAGCCATTGCGGGCGAACTCGATCGGGCACAAGACGCGGTGCTGAATCGCGTCAATGGCATGAAGCAAATGATCGATTCCACCGTTGCCGCGGTGCGGCGCATCGCGGCGGATCTGCGGCCAGTGATGCTGGACAATCTGGGGCTGGTGCCCACGCTGGAATGGTTGACGCGGGATTTTGCCAACCGCACGGGCATACATGTCGATCTGGAAATTCCCGACGAGAATCTTGGCGTCGGGGGCGATGCCGCGACGGCGATTTTTCGCATCGTGCAGGAGGCATTGACCAACGTGGCACGGCATGCCGGTGCCACCGAAGTCGTGATAGAAGTGCTGAACAGCGATGGCACAATCGTGGTACGGGTGCGCGACAACGGCAAGGGCATTTCGGGCCGGGATGCGCACAAAGCACGATCTTTCGGCCTGCTCGGTATGCGCGAGCGCGCTTATGTGCTGGGCGGCGATGCCAAGGTGAGCAGCGCGCCGGGCGGCGGAACGCTGGTCGAGGCGGAGATTCCCGCGTTCGGCACCACGGTAAAAGGGAGATCAACATGATCCGGGTATTGGTGGCGGACGACCATACGATTGTGCGGGAGGGTCTGAAACAAATCCTTGCCATGCATGACGATATTACCGTGGCCGGTGAAGCGGCCAACGGCAATGACGTGCTTAAAATGGTACGTGAAAAAACCTGGGACGTGCTGGTCACCGACATGTCGATGCCGGGCCGCAGCGGCATTGAACTTATCAAACTGGTGAAGGAGGCGTGCCCGAAACTGCCGGTGCTGGTACTGAGCATGTACGGCGAGGATCAATATGCGGTGCGCGTCATTCGCGCAGGCGCTTCGGGTTATCTCAACAAGGAGAGCGCGAGCGATCAGCTGGTCGGCGCGATTCGCAAGGTGGCGTCCGGTGGTGTGCATGTATCGGCGGCAACCGCGGAGGCGATGTTCCACAACCTGCGCGGCGACACCACGTCGGCGCCGCACGAGCAACTCTCCGATCGGGAATTTCAGGTGCTGCGCATGATCGCCATGGGCAAGTCGTCCTCGGACATCGCGGACGAATTAAAACTGAGTCCCAAAACCGTCAGCACGCACAAGACGCGCATCCTGGAAAAAATGCGCATGAGTAATCAGGCGGAACTGATTCGCTACGCCATCGCGCACCATTTGGTGGATGCGCCGGCGGACGGTGGCGCTTAAACCGCGGGATGCGCGGCAGGACGTACTTAGCGTGGCTGTGGTTTGCGCGCCGGCATCAGCACCGAGGCCTGCCACACATGAAAGGTGACCGTTGGCGAGGCGGCGGCCCGTTTGTTTGCGGCATCGATCAATTGCACCTGCAAGGTATGTGTGCCGCGTTCGACGCCTTTGAGCGTGAAGGCCAGTTCGCCACGGTCGGCGCCAAGCGGGTTGTCGTCGAGCAGCACACGTAAGCGATTGCCCGATGCCAGCGCGGCGCCTTGCAGCACGACGCTCACCGGCACGGCGCCGGTGTTGTCGTAAATCACCTCGTCGTATAGCGGTTGCAGGATGGAGAGGGATGGCGCGGATGCGTCCGCGCCCGCCGCAATGCGCGCGGTCAGCAGTATGCAGAGGCAAAGCAGGGCTGCGATACCGCGCATCGTTCACCCGCGCGTACGAGCTAGCGCCGCCCGATCAGCAAGCCGATTACCAATCCGATCCCGGCGGACGCGCCGATGGCCGCCCAAGGGTTCTCGCGGATGTAGGTATCGGTTGCCGTGGCGGTGCTTTTGGCTTTTTCAACCACGGCCGTCTCGATTCTTGCCAACTGCGGCTTCACATTGTTGACGGCCGCCTGCGCGCGGTTACGCAGATCGACGATTTTGTCGCCTGCTTGCGCCGCGGTGGCTTTTACCAGTTCTTCCGTGTCGTTGACCAATACTTTGACGTCGGTCACCAGTCTTTCGGTTTGTGCGCTCATGTTGTTTCCTTAGGTTTTGCTTCGATTAACGGTGTACCAATACCGGAATGCGGGTTTGCGTAAGCACCTTGTTGGTCTGGCTGCCCAGCAGCAGTTTGGTGATGCCGGTGCGTCCATGCGAGCCCATGTAGATCAGATCGCATTTGTATTTTCGCGCGGCCTTCACAATGGCATCGGACGGCGAATCGTTCATCACGAAATACCCTTCGTAAGGCACGCCGCGGTCCGCCGCCATTTTCTTAATGAACTCCAGATAACGTTCCGCCGCCTTTTTTGCATTGGCCGCGTGCGTTTTCGGGTTCAGCAGATCGGGGGGCACATACACCATGTCGTCGTACACCTCAATGTGATAGGCCGGTGCGACATAAAACCCGGTGACGCGTGCGCCGAGTTTTTGCGCCAGCTCCACGGCGTCCTTGGCTGCGCGGCGAGACAGCGTGGAACCGTCCGTGGGTATAAGTATGTTCTTGATCATTTTTTGTTCCTTTCCGGATAACGGGTCTGGTATTACGCAACCACAGCATAACTATGACGCATGACGGCGTTTTGATCCAGATCAATCCTGCGGCGTTCCCTGTCGGGGTTCCGCATGCACCACGCTTGATACAGGTCAATCCGCGCGGTGACAGGACACCTAGCATCAATTACAAGCGCTGGATGAAGCTACGCGGTGCAGAAGGGGCGCCGTTCAAGCGATTCACGCGACCTGTAACATGTGATTCTCGGCCACATCACGCAACGTTCACAAGAGGAATCAAACATCATGCAATCGCAACCCCGCACCCTTACCGGACGCAAGACCCGTCAGCGGCTTAATCGAAATGCCAGGCAGGTACGGCACGCCCCGCCGGTGGATACCACGATGCTGGAACTTGAAGAACTGGAAGATGCTCCGCTGGAGAACGAGCCGGTTTTTCGCCACGTGGGTGACTATTTCCACCGGCAGCCCGGTGACATGAGCGAGGAAGACGCCGAAAACGCGCAGGCCGAGATCAGCGAATTGTTTCGCGGCGCGGATCGCCTGTAATACGCGTGGATCGCCGCCGGTTTAATGCGGGGCGGCGGGATTCAGCGCGGCCGCGCCGCGATTGGCCATGAATGTCAGACCGGCCAGATCGGTGATGCGGATATGGCGGCCATTCATCTCGATCCGCTTTTCCTTGTGCAGTTGCGCCAGCCCGCGGCACACGGTTTCGATGGTCAATCCGAGATAACTGCCGATATCGGTGCGCGTCATGTGCAGCACGAAATCAACCGCCGGGTAGCCACGGGCCGCATGGCGTTGTGACAGGTCGAGCAGAAACAGGGCGACGCGCTCCTGCGCGCGCACGTTCGCCAGCAGCAGCATCATTTCGTGGCGATGCACGATTTCGCGGCTCATCACGCGATGAAAATGCCTTTGCAACGGCGCTACCTTGCGCGTGAGCAGTTCCAGCGCATTGAGTGATATTTCACAGATTTCGCTGTCTTGGAGCGCGGTGACCTTGCAGATGGTCACGCCATCGGCCAGTGCGTCCAGCCCGATCAGGTCGCCGGACATGTGAAATCCAGTGACCTGCTCGCCGCCGTCCGGATGCGGTACGCTGCTTTTCATGAACCCCGTGCGCAGGGCATACAGCATTTGCAAAGGCTCTTGGTAGGCAAACAGCGCCTCGCCGCGCGCAACGGTGTGCTTGCGATGGATGTAATGGTTTACGGTCGCAAGGTCGGCGGCGCTCAGCCCGGAAGGCAGACACAGCTCACGAACGCGGCAGGTGGAACACACGCCGTGCGGCCGCTTGGAATCAAGGCGAACGACGTTTCGCGCCTGGGAAGGCTGAGGCGTATGTGAAGTCATGGCCGTGGTCGAGTGATACGAAGCGAGGAGGCCGATGTCAGGAATAAGCGATGCATTTTTCGCACACGGTGCCGCGCACATCGCGCGCCAGGTGCGCCGCGCGCAGCTTGACGAATCCGGGCGAGTTCCACGCGTCCATGAACGGCGTGGTGTTCAGATCCCCCATGGTCCAATGCGCCGTCGCGTCAAAGCAGCAGGCCGACAGTTTGCCCTCGGCGGTGACGTGACCCTCGGTAAACGCCGACCAGCAGGGCAGCGGCTCTCGCAGGGCATCCAGCCGGCCCTGATTTCCTGCGGTCGGCAGAAACCCCAACTGCTTTTCGCGTACCGTCGCGAACGCGCCCATCGAATACAGCGGCAGCCAGTAGTGCTGATCCACGTAGGGCAGCACGCGTTGCGCCAGCAGACGCTGCATTCTGTCGTGTTGTTCGCCGTCGTAACGAATGGACGAGGCATAAAGACCGGTCGCGTAGCCGCCGCGGCGGCGTTCCTCCCAGGCGCTCTGGATATTGCCGAGCGCCGTTTCAAACAGCCGCTCCGACACGCCCATGATTTTCTTGAACTGATCTTCATCAGCCGCATTGACCGACCACTTCAGCGAATCGAGCCCCGCCTCCATGCAGGCGCGCACCGCCTCCGGAAACGCCATCGAGGCGTTGGACGTTAAAAACACATACGGCATGCCGATATCGCGCTTGAGATAGCGGATGCAGTCCACCAGCAGCCGCGGATTCATGAATGATTCACCGAGATAAAACACACCGATTTCCTCGACTCCGGCGTCGCGCATCTCGCGCGTGATGCGTTTGAACAGTTCGAAATCCATGTCCCATTTGGGCTGCACCTCGCGCGTGCGCAACGCGCAAAAGCCGCAGCGGTAATTGCAACGCGGCGATATTTCGATCTTGACGCTACGCGGCGCCGGCGGCGCGGCCGTGCGGTGCGATTGCGGAATGCGGGTGGTGCTGTCGATGCGTTCGGTAATCGAAGGGGAAGGGGAAGGCACGGCGGCTCCTGTGGATACGCTAGGCGCAAAATTTACGCCCACCATACCGGGGCATGCGTGGCCGGTGGTTGATCCAGATCAAGCGCGGCGCGGTGGCGGAACCGTAACGTGCGGTCATGAACACCGCGCCGGCGCTGATGAACGTCATGGATGAACTGCAAGTGCCTTTGCAGTTCATGACCAGCCTTGCAATCGGGCTGCTGCTCGGGCTGGAGCGCCAGCGCAATCCCATTGCCAAGGCGGGGTTGCGTACCTGTGCGCTGGTGGCGCTGTTTGGCACCATCTGTGGTTTGCTGGCGCAGGTCACGCAATCCACGTGGGTCGTAACCGCGGGCTTGTTGCTTGCCGGCGCCATGATTATTGCTGCTTACGCCGGTGAAGCGCTGCCCGAAGGCGAATCGGGCACCACCACCGTGATCGCGGTGCTGCTGTGTTACGTGCTGGGCGTGATGGTGTGGTACGGCCGCACGCAACATGCGGTGGGACTTGCCATCGCGGCCACGGTGTTGTTGCATTTCAAGACGGAATTGCATGGCTTTTCCGATCGTCTGGCGCCGGGCGATATCACCAGCATGCTGCAATTCGCGGTGTTGTCGTTTATCGTGCTGCCGCTGTTGCCCAACCAGGGATACGGGCCGTATCAGGCGCTGAATCCCCATCATCTGTGGCTGATGGTGGTGTTGATTTCGGGCGTGAGTCTCAGCGGTTATCTGGCGCTGCGGCTGGCGGAACGGCGGCACGGCCTGCTGCTGATCGGCGCGCTGGGGGGATTGGTGTCGAGCACGGCCACCACGCTGGTCTATGCGCGGCAATGCGCCACGCACCGGGAAATGACCCTGCTGGCGTCGTCTGTGATCACCATTGCCAACCTGATGGTGTTATTGCGTCTTGCGGTGATCGGCGGCATCGCGGCGCCGGAGGCCTTGCCGCGATTACTGCCGGTGCTGGCGGCGGGCGCAGGGTGCGGTGTGCTGCCGGTGCTTTGGCAATCGCGCGCGGCGGCGAATCCCGCCGCCCTGAATCTGCCGGTGGCTGAAAACCCCACGCAATTGCGCGTGGCGGCCCTGTTCGGACTGGTCTACGCCTGCGTCTTGCTCGGCGCCGCGTGGCTGTCGGACATGTGGGGTAACCGGGGTCTGTATGCGATCGCCGCGGTGTCCGGCGTCGCCGATGTCGATGCGATCAGTCTGTCGAGTTTGCAATTGTTCAACACCAGCAGGATAGACGCGAGCACGGCGGTGATCGCGATTGTCATCGCCTATGTGGCGAACATTGTTTTCAAGTTCGCCATCGCGCTGGCGGCAGGCAGCGCGGCGCTGGCGCGGCAATGTGCGTTGCCATTTGCCGCCGCATCAGCGGGATTGGTGCTGGCGGTGCTTTTTCAGTGGTGATAGGTAAGTAATTGTTAATTAATAAGTTTTAGAGACTCCCGAAAGGGGGCTGCGTTCTGCCGCCCCCGCCTGTTCGGAAAAGTCCTACCCCGCGTAGGCGGTATCCGAGTGCCGCGTAGCGATAGTCCCACGCGAGTTTAAGACGCCGCCGATACCGGCGCCGAAGCCGCATGCCTACAGTTCAGTCATGCCTTTGAACCCAGTGATTGAACCTTGCAACGGAGACCGACCATGCTGACACAGACCCATGCCCCTGCCCATGCGGCCACCCCCCGCGGCCACACGGTGTTACATCCCGTGAGGCTGCCTCTCACACGCACGCATCTGCGCGCGGTGAATCCCGTGGCGCGCAAGGACAACTGCGAAAACTGTCGCCTTCACGCCGTATGCGTACCGGATGGGCTGGACGCCGGCGAGCGCGATGAATTCATCGGCCTGGTGTTCCAGCACAAGCGCTTCGCCGTGGGCGAGCGTTTGTATCGTGCTGGCGAAGCCTTTACCCATCTTTATTTCGTCAAGACCGGCGCATTCAAATCCGTGATGATGCTGCACGACGGGCGCGAACAGATCACCGGCTTTCATTTGGCGGGAGATATGCTGGGTATTGATGCCATTGGCGACAGCGCGCATCCGAGCGAGGCCGTGGCGATCGAAGAGGCTTGGGTTTGCGCCGTGCCGTATCAGAGCCTGATGCAGTTGTCGCGCCGCGCCGAACCGGTGCAAAGCTACGTGCAGAACCTCTTGAGCCGCGAACTGGTGCGCGACCAGGGCGTGATGCTGCTGCTGGGCCGGATGCAGGCCGAAGAGCGCGTGGCGGTGTTTCTGATCAATCTGGCGCAGCGATTCAAGACACGCGGCCAGTCGCCGAACGAATTCATCCTGCCCATGGTACGCGAAGACATCGGCAATTACCTGGGTCTCACGCTGGAGACGGTGAGCCGCTGCCTGTCGCGGCTGAAAAAAGCGGGACTGATAGAAGTGAACAACCGGCAGTTGCGCATACTCGATCACGCCGGCTTGGAGCAGGTGATCGGGGCAGGACAGAACCACGATTGAAGTAACGAAGTAACTACAACGGCAAAATCGAATAACTGGCAACACTTTTAAGGGGAAAACCATGTTTAACCATGTACTGGTTCCGGTGGACGGCAGTGACTTATCGATGAGCGCAGCACGGCATGGCATCGAATTGGCCAAACTGTGTGGCGCGAAATTGACTTCAATGATGGTGTCGCCCACGTACCGGCGGCATTTCGAAGAGGGCTTTGTGGCGCCCACGGTGCATGTGATACGCGAGCGCTGGGAGGAGGAGGTGACCGGGCGCGCGCAAGCGGTACTCGATAAAATTTGCGTGGAGGCCGGCAGGGCCGGCGTGCAATGCAACTCCGTGCATGTATTCGGCGATGCGCCCTATCAGGCGATCATCGACACCGCGCAGAATAAAGCGTGTGATGTCGTGGTGATGGGGTCGCACGGTTACGGCGGCATGAAGCAATTCATTCTGGGCAGCGAGACCGCGCGCGTGCTGTCGCACTCAAAAATACCGGTGGTGGTGTACCGATAGCGCGGCATAACGTTAACGCGGCATAAGAGCGATGAAGGCTCGCCCGAGGCATTGGGCGCACGAGGCGCCCGGCTGACGGGGAGGTTGATCGTGCCTTCCGCATCGTTGCCTCGCATAGCGAAGACGCCAGACCCGCTCAACGCGGCCAGGCGGCGGGAACGGCCGGATGCGCTGATGCAAGCGCTGAACTCGGGCGCTGGCGGTCTTGCCACCGCCGACGCGCGCCAGCGTCTGCAGCGGCATGGGCCGAATCAGCCCGCGCCGCACCGCCGGCGGTTGCTGGCGGCCGAATTCCTGTCGCGCTTTCGCAATCCACTGGTGGTACTGCTGCTGGCGGCCAGCGTAATGTCGTTCATCACCGGCGACGCAGCCAGTTCTTACGTCATCGGTGTCATTATTGTGCTATCGGTCTCGCTCGACTTCGCGCAGGAATATCGCGCGGAGCGCGCAATCGATAAACTGCGCGAATCGGTCTCCTGCACGGCTACACTGCTGCGCGACGGCGTCGCGGTGGAACGGCCGCTTCGCGACGTGGTGCCCGGTGACGTGGCATTGCTGCGCGCCGGCGATATTGTGCCGGCGGATGGCGTGCTGCTCGAGGCGCGCGATCTGTTCGTGAACCAGGCGCTGCTGACCGGCGAGCCGTTTCCGGTGGAAAAACATGCCAGCGTGGCGCAATCCGTGCCGGTCGTCGCCACGCCGTTGGCGGAAGACGATGCCGTGCCGCATGCGGTATTCATGAATACCTCGGTGGTGAGCGGCACGGCGCGTATGCTGGTATGCCAAACCGGCAGTGATACGCGGCTTGCCGGCATTGCGCAACAGTTGACCGGCCATGCCGGGCCGAATCCGCTGGAAGAAGGCAGCCGGCGTTTTGGGCTGCTGATCCTGCGCATGACGCTGCTGCTGGTGCTGTTCGTGCTGCTGGTCAACGCCGCTTTGCATCGCGCGTGGCTGGAATCGTTCATGTTCTCGGTGGCGCTGGCGGTGGGACTCACGCCGGAGTTATTGCCGATGATTGTCACCGTGAGTCTGGCGCGCGGCGCGCTGCGCATGGCGCACAAGGGCGTGATCATCAAGCGCCAGGCGGCGATACATAACCTTGGCGGCATTGACACGCTGTGTACCGACAAGACCGGCACGCTGACCGAGGCGAATATCGTGCTGGAGCGGCATGTCAACGAAGCCGGCGCCGAGAACTCCCGCGTGCTGGAACTCGCGCAGGCCAACAGCTACTTCGAGAGCGGCATCAAGAGTCCGCTCGACGACGCGATTCTGCGCCACGCTGCATTTAATGCCGGCCGCTGGCGCAAGATCGATGAAGTGCCGTTCGATTTCGAGCGCCGCAGGGTGGCGGTATTGCTGGACGATGGCGCGCGGCGGCTATTGATCGTCAAGGGCGCGCCGGAAGCCATCATCAGCCACTGCACCGAATTTGAAGCCGGTGGCGAGGGACGCATCATGGCCGCGGACGACACCGTTCGCCGCCGCCTGTTGGCGCGTTTTCAGGCGCTGGAAGAAGACGGCCTGCGGGTGATTGCCGTGGCCTGGCGCGAAACACCGCGCACGCAGGAACACGCGCTGATCGATGATGAAGCGGGATTGGTGTTCTGCGGATTTGCCGCGTTCTTCGATCCGCCGCGCGCGGAGGCGGGCGAGGCGGTGGCGGCGCTGGCGCAGGCCGGAATCGCGGTAAAGATCGTCACCGGCGACCACGAAGGCGTGGCGCGGCACGTGTGCCGCGAGACCGGGATTGCCATTACGGGCGTGTTGAGCGGCGCGCAAATCGCGGCGCTGGATGATCACGCATTGCTGGCGCAACTGGAAAGCGTGAACCTGATTTGCCGTGTGTCACCAGCACAAAAGAGCCGCGTCATCGCGCTGTTGCGGCGCGGCGGGCACGCGGTGGGTTTCATGGGCGACGGTATCAACGACGCCCCGGCGCTGCATGCAGCCGATGTCGGCATTTCGGTCGATACCGGTGTCGATGTGGCGAAGGAGGCCGCGGATGTCATCCTGCTCAAACACGATCTGCGCGTGCTGCTCGACGGCGTGCGCGAAGGACGTCGCGCGCAAAACAATGTGTTCAAGTACGTAATGATGGCCACCAGTTCCAACTTTGGCAACATGGCGAGCGTGGCGGTGGGTTCCGCCGTACTGCCCTTTCTGCCGATGCTGCCGATTCAGATCTTGCTTAACAATCTGCTCTATGACGTTTCGGAATTTGCCATTCCGTTCGACAACAGCGACGAAGAGGAATTGACGCGGCCGCGTCCGTGGGACATCAGCCTGATTCGCAATTTCATGTTGACGGTCGGGCCGGTCAGTTCCCTGTTCGATCTGCTGACGTTTTATGTGATGCTGCATTTGTTTGCCGCGAATGAAGCGTTGTTTCGCACCGGTTGGTTTGTCGAGTCGCTGGCGACACAGGTGCTGGTGATTTTTGTCATACGCACGCGGCGCCCTCTGTTTGACAGCAGGCCGGCCGCCGGATTGGTGGCAATGTCGCTGGGTGTTGTGCTGCTGGGGATGTGGCTGCCGTTTAGTCCGCTTGCGGGAGTGTTCGGCTTTGTGGCCTTGCCGGCCGCGTATTTTGGGCTGCTCGCGGTGATGGTGGCGCTCTACCTGCTGCTGGTGGAGTGGAGTAAACGGGTATTTTTTCGCCGCTTGAACGGTCACATGGCAAGGCGCTGACTGCTTCGTTTAGGAACGGGTTTTTGCTGTCGCAAAATTTCGTAATGCATTGTTTATAAACGATATTTATATGTGTCTTTCGAGTCATTCCCACCTCACGTTACGCCACGGCGGCCGCCGGGCATCAGAAAAGTCCTACCGCCCGTTAGGTGGCGTCCGAGCGCCGCGCGGCGATAGTCCCATGCGAGTTTAAGACGCCGCCGATACCGGCGCCGAGGGCGTATGCTTACAGTTCGGTCATGCAGTTGAACCGCAATGATTGAAGCGCTATGCAAAGCAACGGAGACCGACCATGCTGACACAGACCCGCATCCATACGGCCGCCCACGCGGCCACACGTTGCTCCACTTCGTGATGCCGCCCCTCACGCACACGCATCTGCGCGCGGTGAACCCGGTGGCGCGCAAGGACAGTTGCGAACACTGCCGCCTTCACGCCGTATGCGTGCCTGCCGGGCTGGACGCCGGCGAGCGCGATGAATTCATCGGACTGGTGTTCCAGCACAAGCGCCTTGCCATGGGCGAACGGCTGTATCGTGCTGGCGAAGCCTTTACCCACCTTTATTTTGTCAAGACCGGCGCATTCAAATCCGTGATGATGCTGCACGACGGGCGCGAACAGATCACCGGCTTTCACCTCGCGGGCGACAGCCTCGGCATTGATGCCATCGGCGCCAGCACGCATCCGAGCGAGGCCGTCGCGCTTGAGGACGCTTGGGTCTGCGCCGTGCCGTATCAAAGCCTGATGCAACTGTCGCGCCGGGCCGAACCGGTGCAAGGCTACGTGCAGAGCCTCTTGAGCCGCGAACTGGTGCGCGACCAGGGCGTGATGGTGCTGCTGGGCCGGATGCAGGCCGACGAGCGCGTGGCTGCGTTTCTGATCAATTTTGCGCAGCGATTCAAGACGCGCGGCCAGTCGCCGAACGAATTCATCCTGCCCATGGCGCGCGAGGACATCGGCAATTACCTGGGCCTCACGCTGGAGACGGTAAGCCGCTGTCTGTCGCGGCTGAAAAAGGCGGGACTGATAGAAGTAAACAACCGGCAATTGCACATACTCGATCACGCCGGATTGGAGCAGGTGATCGGGGCAGGACAGAACCACGATTGAATCAAAACCACACAACCAGAATAACTTGAAAGGAAAAATCATGTTTACCCATGTATTAACCCCGGTGGATGGCAGTGAACTTTCGATGCAGGCGGCGCGGCAGGCGATAGAGCTGGCGAAGGTGTTCAGCGCCAAACTGAGCGTGCTGCTGGTGTCACCTACTTACAAGCAACTGACCGACGAGGGTTTTGTGGCGCCGCTCGCTGGCGCCGCGCGTCAGCGCTGGAAGGCCGACGTGGCCGAACGCGCCAAGAAAGTGCTCGGGGTCATCGAGGCCGAAGCCGCCAAGGCAGGCGTGAAATGCAAGGCCGTACACGCGTTCCACGATTCGCCCCATGAAGCCATTATCGACACCGCGAATAAAAGCGGTTGTGACGTGGTTGTCATTGGATCGCACGGCCATGGCGGCATGAAGCAGTTCATCCTCGGCAGCGAGACTTCGCGCGTACTGTCGCATTCGAAGATCCCGGTGCTGGTGTACCGCTGATCCGGGCGCGATGTTCAAGCATATTTTGGTTCCACTCGACGGTAGCGGCCTGTCCTTAAAGGCGGGCCGCCGCGCGATAGATCTCGCCAAGCGGGAAAAGAGCCGGCTTAGCGCGATGATGGCGTGCCCGACCTATCAGCACCTGGCGGACAAGGGGTATCCGCCGCCGGTGTTGAAGGCGAACCGCAAAGGCTGGGAGAACGACATGGCCGAGCGTGCGCGGGGGATACTGGAACAATTCGCGGCCGAGGCGGAACAGTCGGGCGTGACCTGCGCCACCGTGGTGGTGGTGGATGACCCACCTCACCACGCGATTGTCGAGACCGCGCGTGAAAACGATTGCGATCTCATCGTGATGGGTTCGCACGGTCATGGCGGCGTGAAGCAGTTCATCCTCGGCAGCCAGACCTCGGGCGTGTTGTCGCATTCCAAAATTCCGGTGCTGGTGTATCGCTGATGGCGCGTCTTCGCGAGCGTGATTCGCGTCGCGACGGCGATGCGTGGCCGCTTGGTGGCGCGCGGGCCGTGTCCCGCCTGCATCGAGCTGTTGCCGCAGGACACGCGCTTTACGCATGGGGGCTGGCGGCGGTAGCCGTTTAACTCGTACTACCGCGCGTTTCAGTTTTATCAGCAGCGGTGCTACAACGCCACCACCGAAATACATGGTAAATGGCGTGTCGCCGCATCACGAACAGGTGGTGATGTTCGTGATGCGGCAATTGCTCGATAGGTTCGTACCGTCGAATTTTGTCGTCACCACCGGCGAAGTGCCGGCGGAAACCCTGCGCACGGGCGGCGCTAACCTGATGCAAGGTTTGCAGAAGTAGTGGGACTCGGCGAACGTCTCGGCGCGTGCTTTCTGCTGGAAGGCGTCGAAGCCTACTGGCTGGGTCACGAAGTGGTGGTGACCCCTGGCACATTGGTGTTCCGCAACCGTTCGATCGAACGCATTCAATATGCGCCGGCAACCCGCGTTATCTCGACTCCGAGGCATGGGGCGCGGCCACGCCGGTGCGCAGCACGTAATTGCGGTTGATATGCGTCAATCGCCATGAAGCGAATACGCGCTATGTTTCGCTGTGTAAGGTGCATTATTTGCCGTTCGACGCACGCCCGGCGCGCGATAACCCCGAGAGCGATCATCATGACCAAACACATAGCCATCATTCAGGGGCATCCCGATCCCAATTCCTTTCACTTTGGACATGCGCTGGCGCAGGCGTATGCGCAGGCGGCCCGCGACGCGAAACACGAAGTCAAGATGATCGACGTGGCGCGCCTGCATTTTCCCTTATTGAATTCCAAAGAGGCGTGGGAGCTAGGCGACTTGCCGCCGGCGTTGAACAATGCGCGCGCCACGATCCAGTGGGCCGATCATCTGGTGGTGGTGTTTCCGTTATGGCTGGGGGACATGCCGGCGTATCTGAAGGGGTTCTTTGAGCAGGTGCTGCGGCCCGGATTCGCATTTGCCGCCGGCGAGCGCGGGCCATTCAGCAAAAAATTGCTGACCGGAAAGTCAGCCCGCCTGATCGTCACCATGGGCATGCCCGCGGCGGTTTACCGGTTTTATTTTCGCGCGCACAGCGTCAAGAATCTGGAACGTAATATCCTCGGTTTCTGCGGCATAGCCCCGATAGACGAAACCCTGATCGGCATGGTTGACGCGCCGGATAATGCGGTGCGCGAGCAGTGGCTGGCGAAGGTGCGCGTGCTCGGCGCGCAGGCGCAATAACGGGTAGACGCCGGCTGGATCGAGTGTCTCGGCGGACCTTGCTCACCGGGTAGGGCGCTGGCGCCGTGGCGGGGTGCGGCGTATCGACGCCCATGGGAATTGCGGTTAAAGTTAGGTCAATTCATGAGCGGGGATCGCCGCGGCGGCGAGCGGTGCTGGAGATAAGAGATCATGGCGCTGGGAAATGGCGGAATAAGCAAAAGCCGGAAATCGGCGCCCTCGCGTCGCGGGGTACGAACCGGCGTTAGTCAGGCCGTGGGCACTGCGACGGCTGCGAAGAACGCAAAGACCGCAAAGACCAAGAATGCCATGAAAAAGCCGGCGGGCCGTGGGTATGGCGCGCCCTGTATTGTCGGCATCGGGGCGTCGGCTGGCGGACTTGATGCGATCAGGGAGTTTCTGCGGGCGATGCCGGCCGGCAGTGGCGTTGCCTTTGTCGTGATCCAGCACCTTGACCCGCAGCACAAGAGTCTGGCCGCGGAATTACTCGCCAAATGCACCGCGATGCCGGTGACAGAGGCCGAACACGGCGTGCAGGTCGCGCCCAACCACGTTTATACCAGTCCGCCCGGCACCATCGTGTCGATCAAGGGGGGCGTGCTTCGCCTCACCCGGGCGGCGGCGGGCGACGAGCGGCGTCTGCCGATCGACCATTTTTTTCGCGCGCTCGGTGAAGATCAGCGCGAGCGGGCGATAGGCATCATTTTCTCGGGCAGCGGCGCGGACGGCGCTTTTGGACTCAGGACTATCGTGGAGAACGGCGGCATGGTAATTGCTCAGCAGCCGGACTCGGCGCAGTTCGACGGCATGCCGCGCAGTGCCATCCAAACCGGACTGGTGAGCGCGGTGTTGCCCATCGCGAAGATGCCGCGGGCGCTGATTGAATATGCGCGTCATCCGTACGCCGAGGGCGCCATGCCGTCCGCTGTTAGCGGCGCACTGGGGCAGATCATGGAACTCATGCGTTCGCGCCACGGTTTCGATTTCAGCGGCTACAAGCGCGCGATGCTGTTGCGGCGCATTCAGCGCAGAATGGGGCTCAGGGGCGTTAAACAGCCGGCCGATTATGTGCGCGTGCTTGCGGCGGAAGCGCGCGAGGCCGATGCCTTGTTCAAGGATCTGTTGATCGGGGTTACCGAGTTCTTTCGCGACCAGGCGGCATGGGATGACCTGGACGCGGAGGTGATAGTGCCGCTGGTCGCGTCACGCGGGGCGGACGAGGCGATCCGGGTGTGGGTCGCGGGCGTTGCCACCGGCGAGGAGGCGTATTCCATCGCGATGCTGCTGTGCGAGCGGGTGCGGGCGGCCGGCAAGCGCTGCCCCGTACAGGTGTTTGCCAGCGATACCAGCGAAGACGCGCTCGCGATTGCCCGCGCGGGCATCTATCCGGCGGGCATCGCGGCCCGGGTTTCCGCGCAGCGCCTGCGCCGCTTTTTTATTGAATTGCCGGATAAACATCAGTATCAAGTGTGCGAGGAACTGCGGTCGTGCATCGTGTTCTGCGCGCATAACCTGCTGCGCGATCCGCCGTATTCGAACATGGATATCGTAACCTGCCGCAACCTGCTGATATATCTCGATCCGGAGACGCAGAAAAAGGCCATTCGCATCATGCACTTCGCCCTGCGGCAGGGCGGCACTCTTTTTTTGGGCGCGGCGGAGACCCTGGGCGAGCATGACGAGTCGTTTCAGCCGGTTTCCAAAAAGTGGCGCATCTTCAGGCGCATGGGCGCGGCGCATCGGGAGCCGATGGATTTTTCCGTGCGGCGCGCGGGGTTGCCCGCCGCCGGACTGATGACGCGCGAACTGGCGCCGCGGGCAACCGACTCGGCGGCGCTGGTGCAGCGCGTGATCATGGAGCGCTTTGCCCCGGCCGCGGTGCTGACGGATGACAAATGCAACGCGCTGTATTTTTGCGGGCCGACCGATCGCTTTTTGCAGCATCCCAAGGGCGGGCCGACGCAGGATCTGCTGGCGTTATCGCGCGAGGGTTTGCGTTCACGCCTGCGCAGCGCCATCCGCCAGGCCGGCGCGGATGGATCGACAGTCGTGGTGAACGACGCACGGGTACGCCGCGGCGACGCATTTGAACCGGTCAGGCTGACGGTTTCGCCGGCCGGGCCCGCGCGTGACCGAGGCGGGCTGCTGCTGGTGGTATTCGAGGACGCGCCGGTGTTGGCCCCGGTGCCGCTGGACCGCAAGGGCGCGGCGGCGCGGCTGATCAATCAGCTTGAAGAGGATTTGCGCACCACCCGCGAAGATCTGACCAGCGTTATCGAGCGGCAGGAGCTGTCCGTTGACGCGTTAAGAGCGTCCAACGAGGAGGTGGTTTCGGCCAACGAAGAATTGCAATCCATGAACGAAGAGCTGGAAAGCTCCAAGGAAGAATTGCAATCGCTCAACGAAGAATTGAATACGGTCAATCAACAGCTCGAAGGCAAGGTGCGTGAACTGGAGGATGCCGACAGCGATCTGCAAAATCTGCTGGCGAGCAGCGAGATCGCCACCGTGTGCCTGGACGGTGATTTTCGTATTAAATGGTTTTCTCCGACGGCACGCCAATTGCTCAGTCTGGTGCCTTCCGATATCGGGCGGCCCGTGAATGCATTCGCGCCGTTGTTATCGGATCCGGCGGTCATTTCGGACGCGAAGAAGGTGATATCCAATCGCGCGCGTGGCGAGGCCGAGGTGTGCGTGGATGCGCCACGCGGGCGCCAGTGGTTCCTGCGCCGCACGCTGCCCTACCGCACGCATTCGGATACGGTCAGCGGAGTCATCATTTCCTATACCGATATCACCGATATACATCTCAAGGCCGAGGCGCAGATCGCGACCAGCCTCGAACAATCCCAATCGCTCGAGGCGCAGGTCGAACAGCGCGTGCGCTTGCTGCACGCCGAGTTGTTCAAGCTGGCGACTTCCGAGGAACGCGAACGTCACGAAATCGCCACCGCGTTGCATGACGAGTTGTGTCAGCCGCTTGCCGCGCTGAACTTGCGCCTGACAATGCAGCAGCGGGTTGCCGCCGGGGATGGAAAACCGCTCGCGGAATTGGCCGCCCTTGCGGAGACTGCGGAACGCGCCGCGCGTTCGTTGATGTACCGCATCAGCCCGCCGGTGCTGTTCGATATGGGACTGCGGCCGGCGCTGGAATGGCTGGCCGAGGAAATGCAGCGCTCCTATGGGCTGTCGGTAAAGGTGAGCGGCGATGCGCCTGGCAGATCGCTCTCTATCGACGCGACGGTGCTGTCGGTGCTTTTTCGCTGCGTGCGCGAACTGTTGGTCAACGTCGCCAAACACGCCAAGGTACATGAAGCGGCGGTGTCGATCGCGGTGCAAGGCGGCAAAGTCGCGGTGTCCGTCACCGACGCCGGCGTAGGCTTCGATCCGGCGCTGACGGCCGGGCAGGGCGTGGGCAGCCGCTTCGGACTGGTCAGCGTGCGCGAGCGCGTGGCGTACGTCGACGGCTCGTTTAAGCTGGATTCGATTCCCGGCGACGGCACTGCCGCCACCATTACCGTGCCATTAATCAAGCGTACCGGCGCTCCCCGGAAACACGCAAAGGCGGCGAAATGACAATTCGAGTTCTTTTGGTGGAAGATCAGCGCGTGTTCCGGGAAGCGCTGAAAGCGTTTCTGGACACGAGCGAAACCGACATCGAGGTCGTTGGCGAGGCTGGCGATGGGCGCGATGCGCTTGCGCAAGTAAACGCTTTGCGGCCCGACGTGGTGGTGCTCGACGTGGCGATGCCCGGGATGAACGGTTTCACCACGGCCGCGCGCTTGCGCGCGCGCCATCGTGAAACAAAGGTGCTGGCGTTGTCGGCGCATGCCGAAAAGCATTATGTATTGGGTATGTTCGATGCCGGCGCCGCCGGGTATATCAGCAAGAATGCGGCCGCGCGTGAACTGGTGCAGGCGGTGCGCGCGGTTGCTTCGGGCGAATCGTACGTCAGTCCCGAGTTGATCAATGTAACCACCGCCGGCATGCGAGAACGGCGTCAAGGCCTCAGCGAATTGGATGTCCTGGGGCGGCGCGAACGCGAGGTATTGCAACTGCTGGCCGAGGGCGAGCGATCATTGGCAATCGCCGAGCGATTGTCCATATCCGTCGGAACGGTCGAAGCCCACCGCCGCAATATGATGCGCAAGTTGCATCTGCATTCCGTGGCGGAACTGACCAAGTACGCCATCCGCACGGGTTTGACCGAGGTTTGATCCCGCATTGCGCGTCGCGCCATCGGCGTTTGACGGCGGTTGATCCAATTGAACGTCGCATTGTTATAACTATTTGATTATAAAAAATATAATTGTATTTGTTGATAGGGTTGGATTACCCGTATTTGGGTAATCCAGATTACTTGCATTCGCTAATTACGCCATCGCTTATTCGCTTGTAGGCTGTCTTCGTCTGCGCTGCTTTTCATGGGTTACCTGAGCGGCATGTCGCTTCGCGTCCGAGACGGGGGGAATAACGATGAGCACAATGCAATCCCAGATGGGACGGGCGCCCGCGGGTTCGGTCGCGGGATGGGTGCTGTCTGTCGACATGAATGGCATCATCGTCAATTGCAGTGAGTTGCTTGCGCGGGTATGCGGGCGCGATTCGGCGGAGCTTCTGGGCGTCAGCATCGGAAAGTTACTGCCGCAACTGGCGGTCG
This sequence comes from Betaproteobacteria bacterium UBA5216, assembly GCA_002412495.1. Taxonomy (GTDB): domain Bacteria; phylum Pseudomonadota; class Gammaproteobacteria; order Burkholderiales; family SG8-41; genus UBA5216. Next base: position 41,918 of record DHVE01000129.1, on the reverse strand, counting down.
ATGGAAAGACCTCGCGTCAGAAAGTGGCGGCGATGATGGACTATGCGAACGGCAGCCGTCATCCCTTGCAACTGATGCTGGCCGACGGCCGCACATTGCCGGTCAGCGCCGTGGTCGATTCCGCGCTGATGGACACCGGGCCCTTGTTCAAGGTGGAGTTGCAATCCGCGGGCGGCGCCGGATGGGATTCCACAAAATTGCACCCACTGCACCCATAAGACCCATACGGCGGCTTGATCTGCGTCAGCCGGACACGATAGCGGGTGCGCTATTATTGTCTTTCTAGATGATTAATCGATTTTGCCGACGGCCGGAGACGGCTGGCGATTCAGTGTTGGGCAGACCGCGCGCTTTTTTTACTTCCCCTTTGGGCGCGCGGTCTTTTTCTATCGCAAGGCAAGCATGCCGCGGGTGCGCGTGGTGCAAAACGAGTTCTTCGGTTTGTCGCGCGATTCTTACCGGGCTCTCAGCCGATTCTCATCCGGCGCTTAGCCGATGTCCGGTTCGCCGCAATGGCGCAACAGGTTAACGCGTACGCGGTCACGCAGTTGCACGATGGCGCCCCAGTCTTTCCCGGTGGGATGCACTGGCGCGGAAATGTGCAGGGTCACCGTGCCATGACGCGGCAGCCAGGTTTGATCGCGATACACATTGCGCGCGCCTTGAATAGCCACCGGTACCACGGCTACGCCGGCCTGTGCCGCGACCGCGAATGCCCCGGTGCGAAATGGTTTCAGTCCGGCGCGCCGGTCAAAGGTGCCTTCCGGAAAAAACACCGGCGACTCGCCCTTGCGCAGCGCTCGCTGGAACTGATCGATCCCCTCGACGCCGAGCTTGGGATCATTACGCTCGACATAGGCCGCGCCAATGCCATTCAGAAACAGACGCGGAAACCAGTGAGCGATAAATTCGCGCTTGGCGGCAAAACCATGCGGATAACACAGCGGCAGCACCGCGCACAACATGATCCCGTCGAGATAACTGGTGTGGTTCATCGCCAACACGCAGGGGCCGCGCGGCAAATGCTCAAGCCCTTCCACCCGCGGCGCGATACCAATCAGGCGCGTGAAAATCCGCGCCATGATGGCGATGAACGGGCGGTTAAGCGCCGGGCGGCGCATCAGCGCAACCACCACCCAGGTAAAAGGCATCAACAGCCCGAACCACGTCAGCGCATACACGCCGTAAAGCACTTCCCAAGCGGCGCGCAGGCGGCGTTGGGTTTCCGGCCACGCGGCTTGCAGCGCCAGCCGCGTGACCTGCATCCACACCGCGCGTGGGCGCGGCGCGGGTCCGCCGCGTTCGTAGAACTCGCGGCTGGCGGCCCGGCGAATTTTTCCGCTGGAGGTTTTTAGCACCGTGTGCGGCGGCGCCAGCACCACGTCGTCCGCCGGCATGCCGATCACGGCAATCGCGGCATCGTTCACCGCGCGGATCAAGGCTTCGCGGCGCGCCGCATCGGTTTCGCGCGTTTCGGCGAGCACAATGATGCGCTCGGTGCCGGTGGAAGCGTCGGCGGCGCCGAATACCGCGACGCAGCCCTTGCGGATGCCGGGTATATCGCCCACCGCCTGTTCGAGATCGTAGGGATAGATGTTGCGGCCGCCGCGAATGATCAGGTCCTTGACGCGGCCAGTCAGATAAATTTCGCCATTGGCGAAATAAGCGTAGTCGCCGGTGTCGAGCCAGTCGCCGTCAAACAGCTTCGCCGTTTGCTCCGGGTTGCGATAGTAGCCCTGCGTGGCCGAGGGGCCTTTGAATTCCAGGCGGCCTTCGCGGCGCTCGCCCAGTTCAATGCCGGCGGCGTCCACGACTCGCGCCGGGTGTCCCGCCAGCGGCAAGCCGCAGGCAACGAAGCGCAGCACACCGGTCTCGCCGGCTTCGGCCGGCAGCGCGCGTCCGGCGCGCATGAAGGGCTCGCGCCGCACCACATCGATCACCGGCGCGCGGTTGGGCGGCGGAAAGGCCAATCCCACCGACGCCTCCGCCAGGCCATACACCGGGGCGATGGCTTCGGGCTTCAAACCGAATTTCGCGAAGCGGTCACGAAACGCGGCCAGGGTGTCCGGGCTGACGGGCTCCGCGCCGTTGAACGCATACCGCCATGAAGACAGATCAATCCCGTCGATATCGGCATCGGCAATCTTGCGCACGCACAGTTCATACGCGAAATTGGGCGCCGCCGACAATGTCCCGCGATGACGGTGTATCGCCCACAGCCAGCGTTGCGGGCGCGCCAGAAACGCCAGCGGCGACATAATGACCGAGGGAAAACCAAAATACAGGCCGCTCAGCCACGCGCCGATCAAACCCATGTCGTGATAGAGCGGCAGCCAGCTCACAAACACATCGCCTGCGCGCACGCCGACGGCCTCGCCCATGGCGCGGATGTTGGCGAGCAGGTTGGCGTGGGTGAGCGCCACGCCCTTGGGATTGCCGGTCGAGCCGGAGGTGTACTGAATAAACGCAACATCGCTGGCCGCGACGGGTGGCCGCAAATCGAAGCGCATGCCGGGCGTAACATCGGCGGGCGTCAGTACCTCGCGCAGACTAGGGACTTGCGAGCGCAGCAGCATCGCCACGTGCCGGGCTTGTGGCACGGTGACGAGCATCGCGGCCTGTGCGTTGGACAAAATACCCGCATGGCGCTGCATATGGTCTTCAAGCTGCGTCAGCCGCGCCGGCGGATAAATCGGCACCGGTATACCGCCCGCCATCAGTATGCCGAGGAAGCTGAAGAAATAGTCGCGGCTGGTGGGCAGCATGATTGCCACCGTTTGGCCGGGCAGCAAGCCGCGTCCGGTGAGTTCGGCCGCCACCGCCGATGCGCCGGCGGCAAGCCGTACATAACTGATCTCTTCGGTGGTGTCGTTTTCGCCGTAAAGCAGAATCTGCAACTGATCAGGATGATGTTCCAGATGCCAGTCGATCATTTCCAGCAGGGTGCGGGCGCCGGACGGCACGCCCGCGCCGGCGGGAACGGCGAGCCCCTGTACCCTTGTCGGCGCTGGCGTCTGTGGTGAATATGGTGCTTGTGGTGAAAGTGGTGCCCGTGGTACAGGCGAGGCCAGCACGAATCGCAGCAAGTCACGCGGTGTATCGATCTCGTTTAACGCGCGTTCCGGCAGTGCAATGCCAAAGGCGCGCTCCGTGCGCAACAGAAGTTCCGCGCGGCCCAAGCTATCGATGCCCAAATCGCTTTCCAGCGGGCTGTCGAGCGTCACCCGCGGCGCCCGCGAGGGGCGGGTCTCGCGTACAAATGACTCCACCAGCGCGAGCAGGCGCTCAGCCGGTTGGGTTTGCGTCATCTCCGGCTGCGCGGCCATGTCGAGCGTTCCCGGCGTGACGGTTAGGCAAGCGTGCAGGCGTCGGCAGACGGGCCGCGGCCTGCCGGGCGCGCTCAGGGCACCAGCAGTACCGGTACGCGCACCAGATGCAATACCTTGGTCGTCACGGAACCCAATAACAGGCCACTCACGGTGCCGAGGCCGCGATTTCCCATCACGACTTGATCGATGCCGTGATCCGTGACAAACCGGGCAATCACCTGCGGCGCTTCGCCGACGATGACATGGTGCTCGTATTGAACACCGGCCTCGTCCAGCAGCTTGCGGGCATCCACCAGCATCCGGAGTCCTTCGTCATGGTGTTCCTTCCGCGCCTCGTGGTGTACGCCGCGCAGAGTGCCCGGAAACGGATGCTGCACATTCAGCAAGTGTATTTGCAACGGGTCGCGGAACAGCGCGGATTTTCTGATCAGAAAACGCACGGCACGCAGCGCGTTTTCGGATCCATCCACCGGTATCAGGATGCGCAGCATCGTGTGACTCCTCTGTCTTGATTTTTGATGTTCGAGTACCGCGGGTCAGGTATATTGCCGAAGGTGCAGCGAGAACTCTGCCAAGGGCCGAATGCCGCTGGCTTCGGCGCGCCGGCACCAGTCCTGCAATTGTTTGACAAGTTGTTCGCGCGTGGCGGCGGAACGGCTCCACAAGGCCGCGAGGTCGCGGCGCATGGTCACCATGGTCAGCAGCACGCCAGACTTCGACAGTGCTTCGGCGAGCATCCTGCGCGCCGGTTCGGGCACCATTTTTTCGTTCTGGTTGAGCCATGGCTTGAGGCTGCGAAGGACACGCGCCTCTTGCGGCGCCACGGCCCGCAACTTTTGCATCTCTTCGGCGAAGACGCGCTCCACGGATTTCGCATAGGCGGCCAGTACGTCGTAGCGGCACGCGATGACTGCCTGCAAGGTTTGTGGGTCGATATTGGCTTTTGGCGCGGTGAAGGCCGGCACCGGCGCGATATGTTTGACCTTCGCCAGCCCCAAGCCTTCAAGCGCGCGAATATAAAGCCAGCCGATGTCGAACTCATACCACTTGCTCGACAGCTTGGCCGAAGTCGGGTGCGCATGATGGTTATTGTGCAGCTCCTCGCCGCCGATCAGAATGCCCAGCGGCGAAATGTTGGTACTCGCGTCCGGCGTGGGCCAGTGGCGATAGCCCCAGTAATGTCCGATGCCGTTGATTACGCCGGCGGCCCAGAACGGTATCCATACGATTTGCGTGATCAGTATCGCAAGACCCGGCACCAGGCCGAACAGCAGAATGTTGATGAAGCCCATCACGGTCAGTCCCACGACCTGAAAGCGTGAATAGAGATTGCGTTCCAGCCAGTCGTCGGGCGTGCCGTGACCGTAGCGCTCGATTGTTTGCGGCTTGCGCGCTTCTTTAACGTAGAGAAACACGCCGCCCCACAGCACGCGGTTGATGCCGTATACGAGGGGGCTGTGCGGATCTTCGGGCGTGTCGCATTTCGCATGATGCTTGCGATGCACGGCCGCCCATTCACGCGTCACCATGCCGGTGGTGAGCCACAACCAGAAGCGGAAGAAGTGGCTGATCATCGGATGCAGATCAAGGGCGTGATGTGCCTGATGACGGTGCAGGAAAATCGCCACGGCGATGATCGTGACGTGCGTGAAGGCGAGTGCCACCAACACTATTGCCCACCAGGACAGATCAAACATTCCATGGACGAAATAGGTATCCATCCGTGCCTCCATTCAGCCACTTTTTAGTAAAGCTATAACAAGTTGCACGCCGAACGATTGACTTGGATCAACGCGGTATCGCGCCAGCGGATTATGGTGCCAACAAACGCACGCCAGTGACGGGCATGGGGCATGGCGGTACGCGATAGCCGTTGCGTGATGATGGCGCTGTGTGACACCAGGGGAAACGGGTTATGAAGAAAATACTGGTTCCAGTGGATGGTTCGGATAACGCGCTGCGGGCCGTCGAGTATCTGCTTAAATTGACGGCTGATTTCAATGTGGAAACAGTGCATTTGGTCAACATTCAGGACGCACTGCATTCATTGGAAATTCAGGAGGGCTGGACTGCTGAACAATGCGCGGCGGCCCGGCAGCGGGCGGGCGACGCGGCCTTGTCGGCGGCACGCAGGCGGCTGGACACGACTGGAATACCCTATACGGCGGAAACGTTGACAGGTCCTGTTGCACTCACCATTGTCAACCTTGCGCGGGAATTGAAATGCGATTTGATCGTCATGGGCACCCGTGGCATGGGCGCAATCGGGAATCTGCTGTTGGGATCGGTGGCCGGCAAGGTTGTGCAGCTGACGGAGGTGCCGGTGATGCTGGTCAAGTAGCGCCGCGGGAGAATTTGGCAGGGACTTTGATGCCCCGGCATTTACCGGCGCGTGTTGTCGCGAATGGTAATTCGCCGCCCGTCACGCACGGCATCACCCGGATACACGATCACGCGCTCGCCAGCCGACAGGCCGCTGTCCACCAGGGCGTCGCGGGCGCCGCGGCGGGTGGTTTCAATGATGCGTTTGCGCGCGGTATTGCCGTCGGCGACGAATACGGCCCACTGCGCACTACTCGCGCCGTCGCGAAACAGTGCCGCCACCGGCACCTTCACTGCGTCGGTGGCGTGATAGACGACGATACGCGCATCGACGCGATACGCGTCGCCGATGTTCAGCCATTGATCGCGCGGCGCGGTGATGTCGATCACCACGTTGACACGTTGTTCCTCGACGCCGAGCGCGGAGACCTTGGTAAAGGCCGACGGTTCGACGCGGCGCACGCGGCCTTCAAGCGCGGCGATGTTGCCGCCCGGGGCGCCGCTCTGGCGTTCAAGTTTCACCGGTTGGCCCGGGAGGATGTGCAACGCGTCGCCACTTAACACGTCAATCACCACTTCGAGATCCGCGGGATCGCCGATTTCAAGCAGGGGCGCGCCGAGCGCAACCACGGCCTCGCTTTCCTGTGTCACGCGCAGCACGCGCCCGGCGACCGGAGAGCGGATGTCAAATCGCTCGCCGCGGCCGCCGCCGGCCGTGTGCCAGCCCTGGCGCGATCGCGTGAGCGCCGCGCGCGCCAATTCCAGTTGATGCTCGGCGGCGTGTTGCTCGAAATTGGCGGCCTCGGCTTCGCGCGCGGACAGGGTGACCTTCAGGTCGTCGCGTTCGCGTTGCGTGGGCGAGACGAACCCCTGCGCCGCGAGTTTCTGGGTGCGCTGCGCATCGGCGCGATTTTGCGCGAGCGCGGCATTTGCATGCGCCACCGAGGTCTTGGCGCGGGCGAGCGCGGCCTCGGCGGCGCCGACCCTTTCTTCGAGTTCACGCTCCGTGCGCGCGTCGAGCAGCGGTGGCGCGGCCGGATGCATGACGGCCACGATGTCGCCGCGTGCCACGGCATCACCGGCCTTTAGCGTGGCGCGCCGCACGCGCCCTGCGAGCGGCGCGGAAACGACGTAGCGTTCACGGACGCGCGTTTTGCCGTCTTCGTCTATGGTTTGCTCGAAGCGGCCCTTCGTGACTTCGGCCACTTCGACGATCACGGGTTGGGGCGTGAACGCCCATATCAGCGCGGCGATCATGAGTGCCACGCCCAAGGAAATCGTAAGTATTTGTTTTTTAGACATTATTCCCTCGTCTTCAAGACGCCCACCAGATCGAGCCGATCAATGCGCCGGCGCACGATCAACGCACTGACGACTCCCGCTGCGAGCGCCACCAGCGTGGCGTAGGCGTAGGTGCGCGCTTCGATAATCACCGGCAGCTCGAAGGTTTCGGTGTGTATCAACTGCACGATGCTCCACGACAGCCAGTAACCCATCACCCAGCCCAGCGGGAGGGCCGCGAGCAATTCCAAAGCGAGTTCGCCCAGCAAGAGACCCGATACTTCGCCGCGCGTGAAGCCGAGCACGCGCAGGCTGGCGAGTTCCCACGCGCGTTCGGCCAGCGCGATGCGCGCGTTGTTGTAGACCACCCCGACCGCGATGATGGAAGCGAATACCGTGAGAATGCCGGTGAATACCAGGATGAAGCGCCCGGACGTCCGGCGAAAATGTTGGATGATGGGATCGATCTCGACGGACAGCGCGATTTTCGGCGTCGCTTTCACTTGTTTGAAAAACGCCTCGCGCTGGGCGTAATCGAGGCGTATGCGCGCCGACGACATTGCATCCCCTTCGCCCACCAGGCGGTTTAAGGCATCGCGCGCCATGTAGGCCTGGCGCTCCAGCATTTCTTCGATGATAGCGGCGACATGGGTCGCCGTCTTGCGGCGCTCACCCTGCAAGAATTCGATTTCCACGGTGTCGCCTTCGCGAACATTCAATAGCCGGGCGAGCCGTGAATTGAGCACGATGCCGTTGTCGGGCAAGGCCACGGGGCGCAGTTGTTTGTCGAGCAACTGGCGCATGTGCGAATCGGGCGTCAGGCCGAATATCGTCGTGCGGTAACGCACCGGGCCGTTTATCAGCCGCACCTGGGTATCGCGCCCGGCTTCGGCCGACAGCACGCCGGGCAGACGCGCGAAATCATGGATCGCCGCCGAGGTGGCGGGGTCGGTGAGCGCAAGGCTCACGTGCTGGCGCTCCCGCAGGCGAAACTCCACGTCGAGCAAGTGATCGATGGCGTCGCGCCACCAGGTGCCGGAAATCAGAATCGCCACCGCCGCGGCTATACCAAACGTGGTGAGGATGGCGCGCACGGGGCGGCGTTCGATATCGCGCAGGATCATGCGCACCTGCGTTGTATAGATTTTGCCGTAGCCCAGACGCTCCATCAGCGTGGCGCGAAAGGTGGGCGGCGCATCCGGGCGCATCGCCTCGGCCGGCGGCAGGCGCACCACGCGCGCGAGCGCGGTGAGCGCACCCAGCGCGGCAGCCACGGCGGCGGCGGCGCCGGCGGTGAGCGGTATCCACGGCTCAACGCGGTAATCCAGCGACGGAAAGCGGAAGAAACCCGCGTACATCTCGGTCATCAGTCGCCCAAGCCAGGCGCCAACGCCGATGCCGATGGCGATGCCGAGCGCCACGATTACCAGCACGAATTTCAGGTAATGCACGCCGATCATGGTGTCGGGATACCCCAGCGCCTTTAGCGCCGCGATCTGGCCGCGCTGAACGCCGATCTGGCGCGTGAGCACCACGTTAAGCAGGAATACCGCCACCGCGAGAAACACGCCAGGCAGCACCACGCCGAACACGCGCTGCTCGTTAATTTCCTGCGTTAGCGCGCGATGTGACCATTGTTCATCGCGCCCGTGCGCGCCGACGCCGCCGTAGGGTTCCAGCGCGCGGTCGAGCGCGGCTATCACCGATGCTTCGGATGCCCCATCGGTTTGGTGGGCAAGCCGCAACGCCACCGTGTTGAAGGCGCCCTCCATGTTGTAGGCGGCGGCGAGCCGCTTGCGGCCCATCCAGAATATGCCGAAGCTGGTTTCGTCGCCGAGCCCCGCGCGGCCCGGGAATATATATTCCGGCGAGAGCACAATGCCGGTGATTTCAAGCGCCTCGCGCTTGCCGTTGAGCAGCGCGGTGATTTTGTCGCCGGGTTTTAATCTGCGCGCGTTGGCGAAGGTTTCATTCACCAACACTTGATTGGAAGCGGGCGCGTCGATCCAGCGGCCCGCCATCAGCGTGATGCGGTTGATGCGCGGCAAGTCGTTTTCCGGCAGCGCGATTATGCGCCCGGCCAGCGGCTCCACTGTATCGGGAATATCCAGCAGCACGTCATGACTGACCGTGGTTTCGGCTTCGGTCACGCCGGGAATCCCCGCAATGATGCGTTCGAGCGGCAGCGGCGCGCGTTTTACCCGCGCGAACACGTGGGCAAAGCGCGCGCTGTCGTAGTAAGACAGTTGCAGATTCCTGAGCGAATCATAGGTCGAGAGCGAGGCGATGAATCCCGCGACGCCGCTCGCCACCACCAGCGCAATGGTGAGCACCTGGGTTTTGACGCGCCACAGATCGCGCGCGAGTTTGCGGTCGAGCATGGTCATGTTCGCGTCACCACGAAATCTCCGAGGGAGAAAGGCGCGAGGGGTTGACCTCGACCGACGCGATGCGCCCGTCGGCGAGCCGCATGACGCGGTCGGCAATTTTCGCGATGGGCGCGTTATGCGTGATCACCACGGCGGTGGTGCCCAGCGTGGCATTGATACGCGCGATGACCTCCAGCACCAGCTTGCCAGTGGGGTAGTCGAGCGCGCCGGTGGGTTCGTCGCACAGCAGCACGTCAGGGCGCTTTGCCACCGCGCGCGCAATTGCCACGCGCTGCTGCTCGCCGCCAGAAAGTTGCGACGGATAGTGATCGAGCCGGTCTCCGAGACCGACCAGCGACAGCGCTTCTTCGGGCGTCATCGGATTTTTGGACATTTCGGTGACCAGTGCAACGTTCTCGCGCGAGGTCAAACTCGGAATCAGGTTGTAAAACTGAAACACAAAACCCACGTGCTCGCGGCGGTAACGCGTCAACTCGGCTTCGTCGGAGCGGGTGAGGTCATGGTCGCGCCAGCTTGCGCTGCCGCCGCTCGGCACATCTAGACCACCGAGTATATTGAGCAGAGTTGATTTGCCGCTGCCGGATGGCCCCAGCAGAACGACGAATTCACCGCTGTATATTTCCAGGTCGATGCCGCGCAGCGCATGTACTTCCACCTCGCCCATGCGATACAGTTTGGTAAGCTGGCGGGCGGTAAACACCGCGAGGCGAGGGGTTGTTTCCATGCATGTCGTGGCGATTCATGGTCATACCATGACAGCCTAATGCCCAAGCCGGCCGGCGAATTGATGCAAATCAAATGCGAATGCCGAGACCGGGGATGGCGCCGCTTGATCCACGTCAAAACTCTCGCCGGCGACAGGATTAGCATAGAGCCGGTATGGAGGAAGAAACCTTTGCTGGAACCGGATGGAAATCAAGGAGGCAACATGTATCAGCGAATCATGGTGGCGGTGGATGGCAGCAATACATCGACGAAAGGTCTGAAGGAGGCAATCGCGCTGGCCAAGGATCAGGGGGCGAAGCTCGCGATTGTTCATGTGATCGATATCGTGGTGGTATTTGGCGCGGGGCAATTCCCGGGAACTTATATCGAGGCCACGCGGGAGTTGGCGCGCGACGTTCTTGAGGCATCGCGCAAGGCCGCGGTGGAAGCCGGCATCGAGCCGGAAATGCAGTCACCGGAAATCGTTACCAGCGGATACCACGTGGCCGACACCATTGCGCAGCTCGCGCGCGACTGGAACGCCGATTTGCTGGTGATTGGCACGCATGGGCGGCGCGGCGTCAACCGTCTGCTGATCGGCAGTGTCGCCGAACGCGTGGTGCGCATGTCGCCGTGTCCGCTGTTGCTGGTGCGCGGCGCTTAGGCGCGCAGGCGCCGTGGCAAGTTAGTTTGCGTGCAAGAACCAGCGGTCCATCACCACATGCCGGACAAACCACGTGCTCGACAGCAGCGGTCTGGCGAGCACTTGGCGGAAGGCTTGCGCCAGCCGGGGCCATGGGGCGTTGGCGGCGCGTGGGATTCCCGGGCCGCTTCTCGCGCCATATCGCGCGGTCAATTGCGCGGAATACGCTTCAAGTTTGTGCGCCCGGTAGTCGCCAGCGGCGCCCAGTATCGCTTGTGCCGCGAGCAGGCCGGATTCGACCGCAGGCAATATGCCTTCGCCGCTTTGCGGATAGGCCAGTCCCGCGGCGTCGCCGATGAGTATCACGCCGTCGCTGACAAGCGGGCGGTGCGATGCCGGGTATGACAAGTAGGCATGACCGGCGAACTTGCCGGGCAGATGGCGCGGAATGTCGCCGCGCAGTTGTAACCATCGGTGGAATTGCTCCACGTGTTCCGGCAGGCGGCGATTGTCTTCGCGGCCCAGCCCGATATTGAGATAGTTTCCCTTGGCGAAACACCAGCCGTAGCCCTTGAGATCGGCGCAGAAATAAAGATCGACCATGCCATTGTTGATGCGGCATTCGCTGCGTTGTTCGTGCGTAAGGGGGAACTCTATTTCCTGGGCGGCGATGATGGTTTCGACGGCGGCGGATTTTTCCGTTGCGTGGCGCGCGCCGATCGCGCGCGCCACGGGACAAAAATGTCCGCCCGCGACCACCACCAGCGGCGTGCTTATATCGCCGTTGACTCGCCAGGTGCCGTCCTCGCGCACCAGGTCGCGCAGGGGGGGGCCGAGCCGGAGCCGCGCCCCCGAGCGGCGCAATAAATAATCGTCGAACTCGCGGCGGCGTATGCCGAAGCTCGCCACGTGGGGATACTGGGTTTCAACCGGCGTGCCCCCGATGATGCCGGTACGGAATCCGCAAATGGGTTGCATGACGCGCCCGTTCGAGTACTCCGCGCAATCGAGTTCCAGTGATTCGACAACCGCCGGGGTGATCCAGCCCGCGCAGACCTTGTCGCGGGGGAACTCCTGCTTGTCGATGATCAGCACATCGAGTCCCGCACGTGCCAGTTGCCGGGCGCAGGCCGATCCGGCGGGGCCGCCGCCGACGATCAGGACGTCGCACGAGCGTGTGGCCATCACGGTCCCACCTTGACTTGAAGCGGCTGGTACAGATGCGCGCGGGTCCAGGGCACGTTATTACTGGCGCCGCGCGCAAACAGCAGTTGAAATAATTGCAGTTGGCCGGTATTAAATGCCGCGAGCGACCCCGACAGATACAGACGCCAGGCCCGAACAAACGGTTCGTCGTACATTTTTTGCACCTGCCAGCGCGCATTCTCGAAACGGCGCAACCAATGTTCAAGCGTCAGTGCGTAATGGAGCCGCAGGTTTTCGACATCGAGAACCGAGAAGCCTTGCGGTTCGAGAATTCCGGTCATTTCGCGAAGTGTTGGGGGGTAGGCGCCGGGAAAGATCCGCTTGCGGATCCACGCGTTGAACGGCGCCGGCTGAATCTGGCCGATGCTGTGCAGCAGCCCGCGGCCATCACGCGCCAGGCAGGCATCAATAAGCCTGCCCAGTTCATCGTAATGGCCGGGGCCGACATGCTCCAGCATACCGACTGAAACAAAGGCGTCAAAGCGGCCCTTGATGTTTCGGAAATCGTCTTCGATGAATTGCACGCGTCCATCTAGTTCCAGCACTTGTGCGCGCGCTCTCGCATAGGCGATTTGTTCGCGTGAAATATTAAAGGCTCTTACCCGCGCACCATAATGCTGGGCCATGTGTATCGCCAGCGCGCCCCACCCGCAGCCGGCTTCAACCACGGTATCGCCGGGCCGCAGCCGCAGCTTGCGGCATATCAGATCCATCTTGGCGATTTGCGCCTGCTCCAGCGTGGTGTCGCGGGACGGGAAGTAGGCGCAGGTGTAGCTCATCTGCCGGTCGAGCCACAAACCGTAGAAATCATTGCCCAGATCATAATGACGATGAATGTTGTCGCGCGCGGCGGACAGCGATGTGCCGCGGCCATGATGAAGCCAGCGCAGGAGGCGGTTAAGCCCGCGCGACCATGGGGTGCTGGGCGCTCGCCGGTGGCGGTAGACGGCTTCGAGCAAGGCAACGAGATCGCCTTCGATTTCAATTGCCCCGCTGCCGTACGCTTCACCGAAATACAGGTTGGGATGTATCAGCAGCCTGAGTAAAGTGGCGCGATTGGCGATGCGCAGTCCCCCCGCAATCTGGCGGGCGTGGTCGGCGCCGGTAATCACGGATTCGCCGTTCCACAGGGTTAGCCGGATCGGCGGATCGCCCAGTGTATGCAACAAGTGCCGCATCAGACGGCATTCCAGACTCGGTGTGGCGGGCTGTGCGCCCGTGCCGCCGCTGGCGTGTTGATCCAGTGATTTGAGCAGATCCGCGTCATCCATTTTCATGGTGAAGGCCTCCTTGCTTGCCTCTGTCACGTGCCTATGTCGGTGTCGGGCTTTACAGTCAAAAAAGTATTTGCAATGGTTTGCGGGCGATCAATCAGCCCGTGCGAACCCTAACACCCTGCGACGCCGCGCTCTTGATATGGGTCAATCAGGGGAATCGCTGTCTCGCAAGTCGCGTGCGGAACCGCTTTAGCGGGCCGTTGCATGGTTTCGCCAGCTAGCTGTTTCGCTTAATGCCGCCCCCGCGTCGCTTGGCCCTTCCGGCTCGGGTAAATCCATATTGCTGCGGGTGCTCGCGCGCTTCGCGCGTCCGCAGGCCGGGCGCGTGATGGTGGACGGCAAGAACGTCAGCGAAGTGTCGCCGTGGGATCGCGACATCGGCATGGTGTTGACCGCCGACCAGCCGCATCGCGGCGGGCACGCCGATTTTGCCGTGGGGGAAGTCGTGGCCGTGGGCATCGATACCAGGCAAGTCAGGAAGCTGGCCCAATAATTTCAGGTTACGGCGCGTTCCACGGGATTGTCCAGTCCTCCTCGGCGCGTTCCGGCCAGCGGAGATACTCGGTGAGCAAGCGGCCTGCGCGTATCTGGAATTTGCGTGTCTGGGTCTGGCCGCGAAAGGTTGCACTCAAGGTGTAAACGCCATCGGGGAGCGTGGCCAGAAAAAGCGGGCCTTGCGTAGTATGCCTCACCAGCGGTTTGCCGGCGGCGTTGCTGATGGTGAGCGCCACATCGGAGACATAGGTGCCCGTGCCGATGATCGTGGATATCAGTTTGAAGTTAAAATCCTTTTCGCGCGCGGCGAGCGCTTCGCGGGAATCTGCACCGATGCCGCCAGAGATCGCGGGGATGGTGCCGCTGCCTGAATCTTGCGCGAATAGCGGATTGGTCATCCACAAAACGGCAAGGGCGAGCAGGGAGGAGGTCAATATTTGAAGTTTCATGTTGGCGATTCCTTCGGGTTTTCCGTCATCAATACCGCCGCGCCGGCAAATTTTCCGTCGCGTAAATCGTTCAATGCCTGATTTCCGTCGATAAGCGGGTAGGGATGCACGGTGGTTTCAATTTTGATGCGCGTGGCGGCGCGGAAGAACGCTTCGCCGTCGGCGCGCGTGAGATTGGCGACGGAAACGATGTGCCGTTCACCCCACAAGAAGCGATAGGGGAAGGACGGAATATCGCTCATGTGAATGCCCGCACAGACGACGCTGCCGCCTTTGCGCGTGGCGGCCAGCGCTTGCGGCACGAGCTCGCCCGCGGGTGCAAAAATGATTGCGGCGTCAAGGGAACCAGGCGCAACGGGGGCATCGGACGCAGGGGGTGCACCGGGCACGGCCCCGTCGGCGGGGCCAGCCCACGCAGCGCCAAGCTTGCGCGCCAGCGCTTGCGCGGCGTAGTCGCCACGGCGTGTAAAGGCATACACCGCGCGACCGTCGGCCACGGCGATTTGTGCGAGGATATGCGCCGCCGCGCCAAAGCCGTAAATACCCAGTGTCCCGAGACCGCCCGCAGTCGTCATTGCCATGGCATAGGCGCGATAGCCGATCAGCCCCGCACACAAAAGCGGGGCCGCCTCGGCATCACCATACCGTGATGGAATGGCGAAGCAATAACGCGCATCCGCGACGGTGTAATCCGCATAGCCGCCATCGATCTGATAGCCCGTGAAGCGTGCGGCATCGCAAAGATTTTCACGTCCCGAGGCGCAATAGCGGCAGTGCCCGCATGTCCAGCCCAGCCACGGTACGCCGATGCGGCGGCCCACGCGAAGGTTTTCAACGCCGGGGCCCAATGCTTCCACGATGCCGACGATTTCGTGTCCCGGCACGACAGGATGATCCAGCGAGGGCAGTTCGCCATCAACGATATGCAGGTCGGTACGACATACACCGCAGGCGGTGACGCGCAACAGCACCTGACCCGGGCCAGGGCGTGGCGTGGCGCGTTGTATCAGTCGCAGCGGTTCACCCGGCCGCCTCAATTCCAGAACGCGCATTGGTTTTTAACGAATCAAGGCGGAAGAGTGGGGGATGAAAGCAACCTGACCGGCGGTTTACCGCGGATGAATTTCATCCTTTCACCTTCAACCCTAATATTCTCCGCCGCCCGGCGGCATCGCGGGGGCGTCCTTGGGCTTCTCGGCGATCACGCAGTCCGTCGTGAGGATCAGACTCGCAATGGACGCGGCATTTTGCAAGCCCAATCGCGTGACCTTCGTGGGGTCGATCACCCCCATTGCAGGCATGTCGCCGTATTCGCCAGTGGCGGCGTTGTAGCCGTAGTTCCCTTCGGCATGAATTACTTTTTCGATGACCACGGACGGTTCGCCGCCCGCGTTTTTCACGATCTGGCGCAGCGGTTCCTCAAGCGCGCGGCGCACGATCTTGATGCCGGCATCTTGCGCCATATTGCTGCCGTGCAGGGTGTTGAGCGCCAGCCCCGCGCGCAGAAAAGCGACACCGCCGCCTGGCCCGATGCCCTCGGCCACGGCCGCGCGCGTGGCGTGCAGCGCGTCTTCGACACGTGATTTTTTCTCCTTCATTTCAAGCTCGGTGGAGGCGCCCACTTTGATCAGCGCCACGCCGCCGGATAGCTTGGCGATACGTTCTTCGAGTTTTTCGCGGTCGTAGTCACTGGTGGTTTTTTCAAGTTCTGCCTTGATCTGCGCGATGCGCGCCTGAATTTTGGGTTGCTGGCCCTCGCTGCCAATCAGGGTGGTGTTGTCCTTATCGATCTCGATGCGTCGCGCATGGCCGAGTATGTCCAGCATTGCCTTATCCAGCTTGAGCCCGGTTTCCTCGGAAATCACGGTGGCGCCCGTGACGATGGCGATGTCTTCCAACATCGCCTTGCGCCGGTCGCCGAAGCCCGGCGCCTTTACCGCGCAGGTCTTGAGCAGCCCGCGCATGGAATTGATGACCAGCGTGGCGAACGCGTCGCCGGTAATGTCTTCGGCGATGATCAGCAGCGGCTTGTTGACCTTGATGATCTGTTCCAGCAGGGGTAGCAGTTCATGAATCGCGCCGATGGGCTTTTCGTGTATCAACACACACGCTTCATCCAGGACCACGCGTTGTTTTTCCTGATCATTGATAAAGTAAGGTGAAAGAAAGCCGCGATCAAATTGCAGGCCTTCGACGGCTTCGAGTTCGTTGACCATGCCGCGGCCGTCTTCGGTCTTGATGACGCCGCTTTCGCCCACGGTGGCCATGGCCTTGGCTATGATTTCACCGATCGCCTTATCGCCATTCGCGGAGATGGTGCCGACCTGCGCGATTTCCTGATTGGTGGCGCAGGGACGCGAATTTTTCTTCAGTGCCGCCACCACGGTTTCGACGGCCATATCAATGCCGCGCTTCAGATCCATCGGGTCGAGGCCAGCGGCCACGTACTTCATGCCTTCATGCACAATGGACTGCGCGAGCACGGTGGCGGTGGTGGTGCCATCGCCGGCCATCTCCGATGTCTTCGATGCAACTTCCTTGGCCATCTGCGCGCCGAGGTTCGCGAAGCGGTCTTCGAGCTCGACTTCCTTCGCGACAATCACGCCGGAGTTGATGAGCGTTGGCGCGCCGAATCCGCGATCCAGCACCACCGTGCGCCCTTTGGGCCCGAGGGTGACCTTCACTGCCTCCGCGAGCGTATTCAGACCTTCGACAATGCTTTCGCGCGCTTCGTCGCGAAACTTGATGAGTTTGGCTGCCATGATGAAATCCCTCTTGAGTTTGCCGAGCGTATTGCGCTATCGGGTTGGACATCGCAGGTTATTTTGGGGATATCGTAGGCGACACCACGGCGCGTCGATTTGACGTACATCAACGCGCCAAGATTTGAGGCGGAGGCTGAACAACGAAAAGGATGAAATTACGTAAAATATTGTTTTTAAATGATATTTTTAATATCACTTCAATGGTTCGCACTCCCCGTTTTCCACAGGCTCGCGAGCGCGAGCGCCGAAAACACCGCGCCAGCATAGAACGTTATCGCGGGACCGAACGCCGTCCATAAGCTCCCCGCGATCACACTGGAGAGGAGCAGCGCCACGCCGGTGATGAGGTTGAACAGGCCGAAGGCGGTACCGCGCAAGTCGGGCGGAGCCGCGTCGGCGATGAGCGCGGTCAGGATGCCCTGCGTCGCACCCATGTGCAGCCCCCATAGCGCGGCAGCTACACCGACCATCCAAGCGTCAGGCGCCCATGCCAGCGCCAGATCGGCGGTAATCAACAGTCCGATGCCGCCTGCGAGCAGGGTCTTTCGATTGAGCTTGTCGGAAACTGTGCCGAGCGGATAGGCGCTTGCGGCATACACCGTATTCAATATGATTAGAATCGCCGGAACCCAGGTCACGGCAAGGCCGGTGTCCTGCGCTCGCAGCAACAGGAACGCCTCGGAGAATCGCGCCAGTGTGATCATTGTACCCAGCGCGGTTACGTGCCAGAACAGCCGCGGCAGCCGTGCGATCTCGCCGCGCTGAATCGGAAATCGCTTAGTCTTTGTCTCTTGAGAGTGGGGCGATACACCGGTCGGCGTTACGGCGACGGGTTCGTTTTCCCGCACGCCGAAAAGAATCAGCGCGACACACAGCACGGCGGGGATCAGCGCGAGCCAGAACACCAGGCGAAAGTGATTCCCCGTCGCCGCCATCAGCAATAACGCGAGCAAGGGGCCGATCACGGCACCGGCGGTGTCCATGGACTGCCGCAAGCCATAGGCGGCACCGCGCATGGGCGGGGGCGTGAGGTCTGCGATCAGGGCATCGCGCGGCGCGCCGCGTATGCCCTTGCCGATGCGGTCGATAAATCGCGCAACGAGCACTTCGCCGATGCTGGTGGCGAGTGGAAACAGCGGCTTGGTCAATGCCGCCAACCCATACCCCAGCAGCAAGAGCGGTTTGCGGCGGCCTATCCAGTCGCTGATCGCGCCGGAAAAAACCTTGGCGAAGGCGGCGGTTGCCTCGGCGACGCCTTCAATCACGCCAACCGACAGCGCGCTGGCGCCGAGCACCGAGACCAGAAACAGCGGCATTAGTGAATGAATCATCTCGGACGAGATGTCCATCGCCAGGCTCACCACCCCAAGCATTACAACGCCACGGGGAAGTTGGCGCGCGGTTGCGTGCGTGTTCATCCACGCAGTCTGTCGAAAGGGCGTGCCGGCGCGGTTGATTCACGTCAATGCGTGCGGTGTCGGAACGTACACGGAGCGGCCATTTATTTTTGATTGATATGGATCAATGTCAATGCGAAGGCGGCGCATAGCATTGTTAAGGTAGTAATCGCATTATTCTCAACCAGACCGATGGAAGCCCCTATGCAAACGCCTATCCAGATTACGGTGCGCGACATGCCGCACTCGACCGCGCTTGACGAACATATACGCGCCAAGGCCGCCAAGCTTGAGCAATACTTCTCGCCTATTACGTCGTGCCGCATCGTGACGGAATCGCCGCACAAGCACCATCATCAGGGCCGGCAGTTCGTGGTGCGCTTGGATATTACGGTGCCGGGCCGGGAAATCGTGATTAACCACGATCACGACGAAGACGTGTATCTGGCACTGCGCCATGCTTTCGATGCGGCGAAACGACAATTGGAAGGGTACGCGCGTATCCGGCGCGGCGAAACGCGTACCCGGCAGGAAGGCGCGCGCCGGCGCCGTGCGCTTCCCCCGCAAGATGTCGGTAATGTAGAAGATGGAAACGAATAACTGATTGGCGATTTGTCGAATCATCGTGTGCGGTTGACCTAAGTCAACGCACGCGGTGGCGCAGTGGTTAGCATGATGATGCGCCCTTGGTTCAAAGGGCCGCTCACATTAACCAACTAAGGAGATACTCATGAGCTCTCTGACCCGATACGATCCATTCACCCGCAATTTCGACGATTTTTTCAAAGGCATGTTCCTGCGCCCGGTGCGCTTCGATTTGGATACGCTACCCGAGCTTCAGATCAAGCTGGATATCACCGAAAATGGCGATGCCTACCAGGTTTCGGCGGAAATGCCCGGCGTCAAGAAGGAAGATATCCATGTCGCCGTCGAGGGAAATCTGGTGCGCATCAGTGCCGAGACCAAGAAGGAAACCGAAGAGAAAAAAGGTGATCAGGTGCTGCGCAGCGAGCGTTATTACGGCAGGCTCGAACGCGCGTTTACCGTGGACACGGATGTCGATGAAAGTAAGGTCGAGGCCAAGTACGCGGATGGCGTGCTCAAGCTCAAGTTGCCGAAAAAAGCGCACGCCGCCACGCGTCGCATCGCGGTCAGTTGACGGCGGCGCGTGCCATGGGCAACCGCCACTTGAGGCGTAATACTCCTTCGCGTCCCGTTGGAAAAGTGGTGCGCGACCCGCGGAAAGCGGGGAATGCGGCCAATCAAGGCGCGCCCGTTGCGTCTGTTACTTCAACCGCCACGGCGGTTGAAGTAACGCGCGAGGAATGCGAAAAACTGGCGGGAGACCTTGCTTACTTTAATGCCTGTACGTTTCGCGATGCGTCTCCTGGCGAACTGCGCAAGGACGACATTGAGCGCGCGGAGAAAGAGATACTCGTGATCACCGGGCGCACGCCATGAAGCCGCTGGCGGCGTTGTGCCTGCTGCTGCCGGTCGTGTTTCTGTCGTCTGGCGCCTGCGCTCAGGTGCCAAGCGTGGATCGCGGCCGTGCGTTGTATGAAAACCACTGCGTGGTGTGTCACACCGCAAACGTACATGGGCGCGTGAATCGACTGGCGATTTCGCGCGCGGAGGTGCGTGAAACGGTTGAAAAATGGCAGGCGCAACAGAAGCTCGCGTGGGGCACGCAGGAAGTGGACGATGTAGTGGAGTTTCTTAACCGCACGCGTTATCAGTTTCCGTGAATTGATAATAACGGATCGCGCCATCGGGGGCGCGGCCACGCCATCCATCCGGATCTCCATACCTTCCCATGCCAGTACTCCGCAAGCCCATGCTGCCGTTTTTGAATCGCAGTGAAGCCGGCCGGGCACTGGCGCAAGCGCTGATGCATCACGCGGGGCGCGGCGATGTGTTGGTTCTCGCGCTGCCGCGCGGCGGCGTGCCGGTTGCATTTGAAGTGGCCAACGCGTTGAACGTGCCGCTGGATTTGATGCTGGTGCGTAAGTTGGGCACACCAGGCCAGCCGGAACTGGCGATGGGCGCCATCGCGCAAAATGGTGTGCGCGTGATGAATCCGGAATTGGTGAGTATGCTGCGCATTTCCGAAGATGCGATTGCCGTGGCGGAACGGCGCGAACGCAAGGAATTGGAGCGCCGGCAGCGGGTCTATCGCGGCAAGCGCCTTCCGCCCGACTTGCATGGCAAGCGTGTGATTCTGATCGATGACGGACTGGCGACCGGCGCGACCATGCGCAGCGCCATCAAGGCGGTGCGCACACAGGCGCCCGCGATGGTGGTAGTGGCGGTGCCGATGGCACCGGAAGACACCGTGGCCGCGCTCAAGCGGGAGGCCGATGAAGTGGTGTGTCTTGCCACGCCGGAACCGTTTGTGGCGGTGGGACGCTGGTACCTCGAATTTCCGCAGACCAGCGACGCGGAAGTGAAGGACTTGCTGGCGCGCGCATGGCAAGAGGAAAAAGCATGATCGCGCGGGCGCCGGCGGCCGCATCGAAAGTGGTCTCGAAAACCGTGGAAACCACGGTGTTGACCGCCGATGCGGCATTGCCGGGTTCGCTCACGGTTCCCGATAAAGCGGTGGGCTTGGTTCTGTTCGCGCATGGCAGCGGTAGCAGCCGCCTCAGTCCACGCAATCGCGCGGTATCGGCGTTGCTAAATGAAGCCCGGCTGGGCACGCTGCTATTCGATTTGCTCACTGAAAAGGAAAGTCGTATCGACGCCAGGAACGCGCGTCTGCGGTTCGACATACCGTTGCTGAGTGCGCGGTTGGTTGGGGCTATTGATTGGCTGAAATCCAGTAAGGCTACAGCGAAGCTGCCGCTGGGATTGTTTGGTGCAAGTACGGGCGCGGCGGCGGCGCTCACCGCGGCGGCCACGCGGCCGGCTATGGTGGGGGCGGTGGTGTCGCGCGGCGGACGGCCGGATCTGGCCAGCGATACGCTGGCGGCGGTACGCTCGCCGGTACTGCTGATTGTCGGTGGCCTTGATGAGACGGTGATCGAGTTGAACGAGGAAGCCGCCGCGCGTCTGGCTTGCAAATGGCAACTCGAAATCATCCCGGGCGCAACGCACCTGTTTGAAGAGCCAGGCGCCATGGCGCGTGTTGCATTGATGACGCGCGAGTGGTTTCTGCGTCATTTGGGGCGGGATGCCGGGGCTGGATGCAGCTGATCTGCACGCTGAGCCGAGGTGGACAACGCTTTTGATTCAAAAACGACAGGTACGTGAGGGGGGCGCGCAATGCGCCGCCCGAATTTCTAACGTTCCCATCGTACCCGGAGCAAGGTTTGCTCCGGGTTGTAATGGTAGTCCAGCTTGCCGCGGTAGGCATGGTGCAGTGCGTCGCCAATGCCGCGCGCCAGATGGACATCGGTGGTGGTAATTAACAGGCCTTCAGGCGTGTCCGCGACTTTCATGATGCGTTGCAGGGGATGCTCGCTTTTTTCTCGCACTTCGTGGTTGTGTACCAAGTGCAGCACTTCATCGCGGTGCGTGGCGAGAAATTCGCCCGTGAGCGTGACGTAACCCGCCGGAAAATCGTCGTGTATGCGCTGGCAAGCGGGGCACTTCTGCTTAAGCACGGACGCGGGCGCGACCGCCCAGCCCCAGCGGCCATCCTTAAAGAGCGCTTTGCAATCCGGGCAAACCCGCGGCGACATGGGCTTGCGGCGAGGTTTATAGCTGTCGTGTCGGGTTTCCCTGAGCAAGGCGTCGCGTTTGGCGCGGCGTTGAGCAGAGGGCTGGGAAGGGAATGTTTTCATTGCAGAGGCCTCTTGGGACGTTGACACTAGATAGTTTGCGGCTCTAATTAAAACGCCGCCATTCATTGAGGGGATTGATTTATGTCAACGGCGGCGCATCCGTCTGCACCGTCGCATTCAACCGTTTGCACAGCGCTGCCCCGGCATCGATCAAGGTGGCTTCGGCATCGGTGCGCGCGGTGTCGATGCGCAACGTCGCTTGCAGATCATCGCGGGTCAGCGGTTCGCGGTTTGCCAGCTGGCGTGTAAGCACGGCTTGATCCGCCTCGGATGCATCGCGGCCCGCGGATTGTCGCGCCTCGATGCGCGCGCGCAGGGTAGCTTCGGGCGCCGTTACATCGACAATGACGAAGGGAGCGTGCCGCGTCTCTGCTTCGCGGCGAAACAGGTCGCGTTGCCAGGCGTGCAGGCAAGTGGCATCGACGATCACGGCATAACCGGCATGGATGACGAGGCGCGCAAGATCGAGCAGGCGCCGGTAGGTGGCCAGTGTGAGTTCGGCGCCGTAGATGCCCGATGCGAGCGCCGAGCCGCTGCGCGCCAGTGGCGCAAGACCGGTCAGGCGTTTGCGTTCGACATCGGATCTCAGATGGATGCCGCCGGTATACTCCGCCAGCGCCTGTGCGAGTACCGTCTTGCCCGATCCGGAAAGACCATGCATCACAATGATCGGGGGATGATTGCCATGGGCGGGCTGAGTGCAGCGGCGCGCAAGGGCGATATACCCGCGGCTTGCGCCGAGAAGCCGCTCGCGTTCGGCGCCGGCGGCGCCCGCTTGCACCGCGCGCAGCGCATGCACCTTGGCGCGCACCATGGCGCGATACACGAGGTAAAAGCGCAATACCGCCAGCCCGTCGTAATCGCCGCTGGATTCCAGATACGCGTTGAGAAAGCGATTGGCAAAATCCATGCGTTCGTGATCGAGCAGATCCATGACCAGGAACGCCACCTCGCTCATCACATCGATCCAGCGCAACGCAGGATCAAATTCGATGCCGTCAAACGGCGTGAGCTGGCCGTCGAGCAGGACGATATTTCCCAGATGCAAGTCCCCGTGACATTCGCGCACGCAGCCTTGCGCCTGGCGCGCGACAAAATGAGACCAGTGTTTGTGATATTCCTGATCGGTCCAATCGCGCAACGCATCGATACGCGCCTGATCGGCGGCCTCCGGAAACAGTTTGCGCAATGCCACGACATTATCCCGCGCCGGTGCAATCACGGCTTCCGGCGATCCATAAGGGCAACCGCAGGCGCTTGTGCCGGTGTTTGCGTGAAACGTGGCGATGCGTGCCGCCAGTGCATCAATGTGAGTAGCGGTAAGGGCCGACGTTTCGAGCAGGCCACTGGCCAGTGCGGTTTGCGGAAACTGACGCATCTTCACCGCGTAGTCGAGTATAGGGCCGTTTCCGGCGACCCGCGGAGTGTCTATGGTGCCGGTAATCGGCACCACGGCTTCATACAGCGACGGCGCCAATCGGCGATTCAGGCGGAGTTCTTCTTCGCAGTAGTGGCGCCGCGCGTCCAGGGTGGTGAAATCGAGAAATCCAAGATTGACCGGTTTCTTGATCTTGTAAGCATGTTTTCCGGTCAATACAACCCACGAGATGTGGGTCTCCAGCACCGATATGGATTCCACCGGATGCCCGTAACACGCCGCATTACGCAAGGCAGTAATGAGTGGAGCCGATCCTGCGATTGCAGTTATGGTCGCCATGATCGATTCACTGATTTCCGTGGAGGGCGGACGCAGACGCGATAGTAGAGCAAACGCGGCGATGCGGGATGTTGATCTGGATCAACCCTGAAGGGTGCCGTTGCCATAACATCAAAGCGCAACGTGCAAGGCACAAAGGAATGGAAAATGAAACATCTTACGCAACAACAAGTCGGGGACTTGAGTTCGAAATTGACGGAACGCACGCGGGCGCTCGCGGCGCGCGTGCGTGAAGAACTGGCCGAATCAGACGTTCAGCACTATCGCGATCTCGCGGGCGCGGTAACTGACACGGCGGATGAGGCGCTGGCGCACGCGCTGGTCGATGTCGATACGGAAATTATCGACCGCCATGTCATTGAACTGCGCGACATCGCGGGGGCGGAAGAGCGCATACGGCGGCAGACCTACGGTTGTTGTGCCGACTGTGGTGACGCCATTGTGTATGAACGTCTCGCGGCCTATCCAACTGCAAAACGCTGCCTCGGTTGTCAGCAACGGCATGAGCGGGAGCATCCTCGCACGGGCAGGCCAGGGATATGACGGGGAGGGTGTATCGCTGACGGTACGGCGGTCAAGATAGTATTCTCCGCCGATCGAATGTGCGGAACGCGCCGAAAACAGATGGTGGGCGGTACTGGGATCGAACCAGTGGCTTCCACCGTGTGAAGGTGGCACTCTACCGCTGAGTTAACCGCCCGGAAGAGATTTGCTAAGTTTGCTAAAGGCGTTGCAGATTCGCAACGGCGCGAATTTTACCACCGTTGTTTCCGGCGCGCTACGCCAACCCACGCCGCATCCTCTATAATTCCCGTGTAGTTACAAGAACATACAATAACGGGGAGCCGTGTGGCGAAAAACATCACCATCATCGGCGCGGGTATCGTTGGCATTGCCACCGCAAGCTATTTGCGGCGAGACGGGCATGACGTAACGGTAGTGGATCGGCTTGCGCCGGGCGAATACTGTTCGTTTGGCAACGCAGGCATTTTGAGTCCGGGATCCTGCGCGCCGCAAGCGATGCCCGGCGTGCTGGGCAAGGTGCCGGGCTATCTGTCAGATCCGCTCGGGCCGTTGGCAATTCGGCCCGGTCATTTTTTCAAGGCATTGCCGTGGTTTTTGCGCCTGGTAGGGGCGTCGCGTTTGTCTCGCGTGGAGCAGATCGCGGATGCGCTGCGGCCATTGCTTAATCAGACGTTCGACGCTTATATGCCGCTGGTAAGGCAGGCCGGTATTCCGGACATCATCCGTCAAACCGGCTATGTCGTGGCGTATTCGACGCGTGCGGGTTTGCAAGGCGATGCCTTGCCCTGGAAACTGCGGCGTGATCGCGGTGTGTTGATGGAGGCGCTCGACGCTGACGGTATCCGGCAAAAAGTGCCGCAACTCGGCAGTGGGTACGAGGCCGGTTGGTATCTGCCGGAGCAGGGTTATGTAACCAACCCGGAGCGACTGACCAAAACGCTGGCGGCCCAATTTCAAAAAGATGGCGGCCGGATTTTGCGGCGTAACGTGCTCGACATCGAGGTGTCGCCCGATGGCCCGCGCGCGCTGGTGACGGATTCTGGCCTTCTGCCCGTGGAGACGCTGGTGATATGCGCCGGGTCGCACTCACATGATTTCACCGCGAAGTTCGGCGACGGCGTGCCGCTGGAAGCCGAGCGCGGTTATCACGTGACGTATTCCGATCCGGATTTTTCGCTACCGATGCCGGTGTTTCTGCCGGAACAGAAGGTTTTTGTCACGCCCATGGAAATGGGCTTGCGTATCGCCGGGCAAAGCGAATTCGCGGGCAACGACGCCGAGGCAAATTACGCGCGCGCCGACGTGCTGGCGGCGCAGATGCGGCAATTATTCCCCGGCATACGGCAGACGGATGCGACGAAGTGGATGGGCCGCCGGCCTTCCATGCCGGATTCGTTGCCGGTGATTGGTCCGGCGTCGCATGTACCGAATGTCTGGTACGCATTTGGGCACGGGCACGTGGGTTTGTGCGGCGGCGCGCCGACCGGACGCTTGGTCGCGGATTTGATCGCTGGGCGGCCACCGAATGTAGACGTGGCACCATTTAGCGTGAAGCGTTTCTGAGTGAACGCAGTTGGGAATTTACAGCCCACGTACGCGAAACAGGCTGCTTCAACGTTAATGTTGGTATGGGTAAGATGTGGTACCGAGGGGAAACTAGAAAAGTGTTTAAAAACAATTGGTTGCGTAAATTTCGTTATGGGGTGGCCAGCGCCTTTGCATGCGGCGCAATGGTGTTTTGCTGCATCGGCACGGTTGCAGCGCAATTCGCGTTCGTGCTCAACTCCAACAGCGACAGTGTCAGCCTGATCGATACCAAGACTTTCAAAGAGATATCGCGTAACCGGGTGGGACGCGAGCCGCATCACCTGATGATCACGCCTGACAACAAGTCGTTGATTGTCGCGAGTGTGCGCAGCAACGATCTGGTGTTTTTTGATCCGGTGACGGGCGAGCAGCAAAAGCGCATCGACAAGATCAGCGATCCGTATCAGCTCGGTTTCTCGCCGGACGGCAAATGGTTTGTCACGGCATCGCTGGCGCTGAATCGCGTGGATATTTATTCCGCCGGCGATTACAAGTTGGTGAAGCGCCTGCCTACACCCAAGGGCCCCAGTCACCTGATCTTCAGTGCGGATAACCGCCATGTGTTCGTGACCTTGCAACATAGCAACCAGTTGGCGGTGATCGACCTGATCGCGCAATCAGTCAAGGACATTTATCCGGTCGGCAAGACGCCGGCTGGGGTGTGGATATCACCTGACGACAAGCATGTGTTCGTGGGCCTGCTGGGCGAGGACAACGTAGCTGTGATGGATTGGCGCAAGGGAGAGGTGGTGAAGAAAATCGTCACCGCGCCCGGCGCGCACAATTTCATGCCGATGGGCGACAAGCGCCGCTTGCTGGTGACCAATCGCGTGGCGAACAGTGTGTCGATCATCGACATGAACACGCTATCGGTGCTGGAAACTTTCCCGGTGCCTGGAGGGCCCGATGACATGGAAGTCACCGCGGATGGCAAGGAACTCTGGGTAACGTCGCGCTGGGCGCAGAAAGTCACGGTAATCGATCTCGAAAGCAAGGCGATAAAAGTACAAATTCCGGTGGGCCGTTCGCCACACGGCATTTATCTGCATAACCATGCGCCGCGCCGTTAGATGGTTGATTGCCTGCGTGGCGTTGGTGCTGCCCGCGGCACAAGCCCAGGCGCAAACCTGCAAAGGCACGCTGTATCTCACTATCGATACCGGCTGGATGAATCACGCGGAGCACATCGCGCGCACGCTGAGCAAGCACAACGTCAAAGCGACGTTTTTTCTGGCGAATGAAAAAACGTTTCGTGGCGATTATTCACTGGATGCCAGTTGGGCGGATTTCTGGAAGGCCCGAGTTGCGGAAGGGCATACCTTCGGTACGCACACCTGGCACCACGGCTATTTTCGCGGGGATCTGAAAAACGGCCGCACGCGCTATGTGCACATGAACGGCACGCGCCATGAGTTTGACCAAGCGGCGATGTGCGGCGAACTGGATCGCGTGGAAAGTGTGTTCGAAAAGTTGACCGGCAGGAAGCTGGAGCGTTTGTGGCGCGCGCCGGGGGGCATTACCACGCCCTTGAGCACGCAGTTCGCAAAGGCGTGCGGCTACAGCCACGTGAAATGGGCGCAGGCGGGATTCCTGGGCGATGAATTGCCGTCGGAAAACTACCCCAATGCCTTGTTGCTGAAGAATGCCCTGCGCGACATCCGCGATGGGGACATTCTTGTGATGCATCTCGGCATACGTTCGCGCAAGGAGGCGTGGGCGCCCGCTGTGTTTGATCCGCTGTTGGAGGGACTGAAGGCGCGCGGATTTTGTTTTGACACGCTGAAAAGTCCGGCCTGATGGAATCGCCATTTCTGCTTTTTGCGGCGGTGCAGGGCTGGCTATTCGAGCACGGCGTGCAGCCGCTGCTTTTCAGGCTGGACCTGATGGAATTCGCCGAAGATGCTTACGAGGGGGTGGGCATGGTGATGACCGGCGTGATTGAAATCGGCGTATTGTGCGCGTTGCTCAAGCCCCTTGAAATATGGCGGCCAATCGAGCGCTGGCGGGACAAGCAGCCGGTTCGCCCGGATGTGATCTACACCTGGCTGCACCGGCTCGGCGTGCTGCCGCTGGTGATATTTTTGTTGCTGTTGGTGCCGGTGAACGAACTGGATGCCTTGCTGCGCATGAACGATCTGGTGCGACCGAACATTGAAGACCTGATCCCGGGCATCACGCGAAATGGATTTTTGGCCTTTGTAATCTATGTCATCGTGTTCGATCTGGTCGAATACTGGATGCATCGCTTGCAGCACCGGTTTAACTGGTGGTGGTCGTTGCACAGCCTGCACCATAGCCAGCGGCAGATGAGCTTCTGGACCGACGACCGCAACCACTTGCTGGACGACGTGCTGACGTCCGCGGTGGTGGCGTTGGTGGCGCTCGCCATCGGCGTGCCATCGAATCAGTTCGCGATGATTATCGTGGCCACACGCGTGATCGAAAGCCTGTCGCACGTGAATGCGCGCGTGGATTTCGGCTGGCTCGGCAACCGGCTACTGGTGAGTCCGCCGTTTCATCGCAGGCATCACGCCATCGGCACGGGGCATGAAGGCCGTTATCAGGGCGTTAACTTTGCCACGTTGTTTCCCATATGGGACATTCTGTTTCGCACGGCGGATTTCACGCCGGGGTATCTACCCACCGGTATACGAGATCAGCTTGAAGGGCGCGACTACGGCAGCGGCTTCTGGCGGCAGCAGTGGCTGGGGTTATTGCGGCTGAAAAATGCTTTGCTTCGGGGGGCGGGGCATACAGGAATCGTCTAAGCTTCAAGAAATCCTGACAGACGCACCCTTGGCGGCCGATTCCAGAATCGCTTCCAGTACCGTTACATTGTGTTCCTCGTCGCCACCCGCGATGGCGAGCGGCTGTTTTGCCTTCACTGCGTCGGCAAATTGTTCCAGTTCCTCGCGCTCAGTACTGGTGTCGGGAAAGGTAATGGTCTGCGGCTGCGGATGTACATAGGGATTTGCCGGGTCGAAGAAACATGTGCGCAGCGTCCAGGTGGTCAGGTGTTGCACGTCGCCGACTTCCATCCAGCCTTTTGACCCCAGCAGCTGCAATCGCCAGGTTTCGGCGGTGGCGATCACAGTGCTCAGGTATGCGGTGGCGTTGCTCCTGAATTTGAATAACATCGACGTCGTGTCATCGGTGCCGTAGTCGAGCGCAAGCCGCGAACTTTGCGCGTACACGTTGTCGATGTGGCCCGCGAGATAGAGCATGGCATCGACCACATGCACGCCGCGCCCGGTCATGCCGCCAGCGGGGCCTTCGTCGCGATTCTGCCGCCAGTGTTCCTTGCCCACGCGGTACACGCTGGGGCCGTTAAAGTTGCCTTCGATGTGTAGCAATTTGCCCAGCCGTCCGTCGTTGAGTGCGCGTTTTATTTCCTGTAGCGCGGGTTGAAAGCGCCAGTTGTAGCCGATGGCAAGCGTGACCCTGGCATCGGCGCACGCCTTTAGTGCCGCCTTGGCGCTTTCGGTGGTCAGCGTAAACGGTTTTTCCGTGAAGACCGGTTTTCCCGCTTTGGCGCAAGCGATGATTTGTTCGGCGTGCGCAGTGTGTGGCGTGGCGAGAATAATCGCGTCGATTGCTGGATTGGCGAGTGCCTTGTCGAGGCTATCGACGAGTGGAAACCCTTGCGTTTGCGCGTATTCGCGCGCGTTTTCCGGGTGACGCAATACGCCGAGGGTGACGCGTATTTTGTCGCTCTTGCCTTGAATGCTGTTGACGAGGTTTTGTCCCCAACGGCCAAGGCCGACAATGGCTGCGTTAAGCATAAGTGTCCTGTAAATATATGTTTTTAAATGTATTATTGTGAATTTCTAATCGGCCCTGGCGCCCGATTGCTGTACGATTTTTCGCCAGCGCGGCACTTCTGCCTGAATCAGCGCGGCAAATTGCTCCGGCGTGCTGGCCGTGAGGTCGATGCCTTGAGCCACGAAACGTTCCTGCATATCGGGTGCGCGCACAATGCCTGCGATTTCGCTATTCAACCGCGCGGTAATGGCCGGCGGAAAATGCGCCGGGCCCAGCGCGCCGTACCAGGGCGTAGCGTCAAATCCCGGCACGCCCGATTCGGTGATCGTGGGCAAATCCGGCGCCTGCGGGGATCGTCTTGCGGTGGACAGGGCAATCGCGCGTAATTTGCCACCGCGCACATGCGGCATCGAGGTAAGCAGGTTGCTGAACATCATTTGCACGCGGCCGCTGATCGTTTCGATCAGGCCCTGCGCATTGCCCTTGAACGGCACGTGCACGATGTTGATGTGCGCCATACTCTTGAATACTTCGCCTGCAAGGTGCGTCGGGCCGCCGCTGCCCGCCGAGGCGAAATTCAATTCACCCGGACGTTTTTGCGCAATGGCGATCAGTTCCTTGACGTTGGCGGCCTGGACCGAAGGGTGAATCACAAGCGCCAGCGGCAGCGTGGCGAGCAGGGAGATGGGCGTGAAATCCTTGATCGGATCGTACGGCACCGCCTTGTAGAGCGCGAGATTGATCGCGTGCGTGCCGACGTGGCCGATCATGATCGTGTAGCCATCCGCCGGTGCGCGCGCCACGATCTCGGCGCCGATATTGCCGCCCGCGCCGCCGCGATTATCAACGACGAACTGCTGGCCGAGGCGCTGACCGAGTTTTTCGCCGATCGCGCGCGACATGATGTCGGTGGGGCCGCCCGGCGCAAAGGGGACGACCCAGCGCACGGGACGGGTGGGGTAAGTTTGCGCATGCGCAGTGGTTACCGCAAATAAGGACAACAGCAAAATATTATTTGTCACGGAATTACGCAAATTTTCACGGATTAAACCCTGATAGGTTCCGTAGGGTTGGTTCTTCATCTGCGAAAATCCGCGTCAATTCGTGGCTGGAAAGGGCTTTCGTTTTTATTCCGCTACCGCCCCAGACCAAGGCGACATTACATCTGCCACGCCGAAGTGATTCCCATCGGCTGTTTGAAGCACGCTACTGGGGCACGCGAAATTGGTGGGATACACCACGAGTTCCGTCAGGTTGACGGGAAATTCCGCCTTCAGTTTCTGGATGATCGCGTCCGGCATGCGCGGATCGACGCCCACGCTGTCGCCGCCGCTGGCGTCGATGCGCGGATGGTGAAACGCGTCTTCGAGGCTCATGCCGTGGTCGATCATGAACGAGGTGAGTTGCAGCACCGCCGGGAATATTTTGCGTCCGCCCGAAGCGCCCACCGCGAACCAAGCCTTGCCATCCTTGTGGGCAATGACCGGACACATATTGGTGAGCGCGCGTTTATTTGGCGCGAGCGAATTGGGTGTGCCGGGGCGCGGATCAAACCACATGATGCCGTTGTTCATCAGGATGCCGGTTTCAGGCAACACGACTTTCGAACCAAACACCGACAGCAGTGTTTGCGTATGTGCCACCATATTGCCTTCGCTGTCGACCACGTTGAAATGCGTGGTGCAGGCCGGATCGCGATGATCACTGTCGTCTCCCATGGTGGCGAGACGAACGGCAAATGCTTCGCGCAACACCTTGGCGTAAGCAAGAAACGTGTCGGCATCGGGCTTGCCCGGCGTAAATGAGGTACCGCGCAGGTTGTCCAGCGTGCGCAGCATCGACGGCCCGGCGGTGAGGTTCGGCGCCAACGCGAGTTGCGTGCCGTGGTACTCGGTGTTGATCGGATCGACGATACGCGCGCGGTAGCGCTTTAGATCGTCGGCGGAAAGAATGCCGCCCATGGCCTTGATATCGCGCGCGATGCTTTGCGCGATGTCGCCTTCGTAATAATCGCGCGGACCGGCGTCGGCGAGGCGGCGCAGGGTCCTGGCCAGGCCCTTCAGTTGCAGGCGTTCCAGCGTATTGCCGGCAGGCGTTACCGGCGGGAAGCCGCCGGGCAAATACAAGCTGGCGGAACTGGGGTACTTCGACAACTCTTTGGCCGTGATGGCGATTTTCAGTGTGAGGTACCAATCGACCGCCATGCCTTGTTCGGCGAGCGCGATGGCCGGTTGTATGACTTCCCGAAACGGGAGTTTGCCGAATTTCTCCAGCGCGAGGGACAGGCCGGCGATGTGGCCGGGCACGGCAATGGAATTGGGACCGTGCACGTTGCGATCATCTTTCACCGTGGGCCAGGTAAAGAGATCGCTGGTAAAGCCGCCGACCAAGGGATAGTCGGCCGGATTCAGTGCGCCGGGCGAGACCGGCCCGAAATCGACCACCTGTACGCGCTTTTCTTTGGCCAGATAGACCAGCATGAAACCCACGCCGCCCAAGCCGCTGTTCCACGGCTCAACGGCCGCCAGCGCGAGACCCGTGGCGACCGCGGCATCTACTGCGTTGCCGCCGGCCTTGAGGATTTTGATGCCGGCCTCGCCTGCAATGCGATTCTGCGTGGCGACGATGCCGCGGCGCGTGTGCGCGACGGGTTTGCGCACGTTCCAGTTCTGTATTAAATGTTCCATGTGTGGCGAGGCGTGAGATGTAAGGAGTGAGGCGCGGAGTGTCGTATGGGATACTTTTGCTATCATCGCATTAGCTCGCAGAACTCTCAACACCACAAATGCCACGCCGCACGTGGTTAAGCCCCTCACACCTCGCGCAATAATAATGCACATCATTTGCCTCACTTTTGATTTTGACGGACTTTCCGGCTTTATGTCGCGCGGGCAAGTCGGTCCTTCGTGGCTGTCGCGCGGGGAGTTCGGCCCGCGCGTGGGGGCGCCGCGTTTGATCGAGTTGTTTCGTAAGCACAATATTCAAACCTCGTGGTATGTTCCTGGGCATACCATCGAGAGTTTTCCCGATGCGGTGAAAAAAGTCATCGCCGCAGGGCACGAATTGGCGCATCATGGTTGGACACATCGCCCGCCGGCCAGTTTGAGCGCGGAAGACGAGGAGCGCGAGCTGACCCGCGCCAATGAGTCGATCAAGAAAATTTCCGGTGCGTATGCGCGAGGCTATCGTTCGCCATCCTGGGATTTGTCGCCGCACTCGGTGCGCCTGTTTCTGAAATACGGCTTTGAGTACGACAGCAGCATGATGGGCGACGACTACACGCCGTACTACGCGAGGCAGGGTGATGTTATTGCGTTGGAGCAACGCGCTGCGTTCGGCGCTGAAAGCCCGCTGGTGGAAATGCCGATACATTGGTCCACTGACGATTCGCCGCACTATGAATTCGTGCGCGCAGAAGCCTCACTGCGGCAGGGGCTGAAAAACGCGCATCACGTCGAACAAAACTGGGTGGATGAATTTCGCCATATGCGCGAGAGCGTGGCTTGGGGCGTGCTCACATATACGTGCCACCCTTTTATCAGCGGGCGCGGCCATCGCATCATGGTGCTGGAGCGCATGATCGGGCAACTCAAGAACGAGGGCGCCGTGTTCATGCGCGTGGATCAGGCGGTGAGCGAATTCAAACGCCGGCAGCCGTTGCGCTCCACGGTGGATATAAAGTAAGATCATGTTTTTAAAGGGTATTTTTGTTCCGCAGCAAGACAGAATAGGCGGTCTCGCGTAGAATGCGTGCTTTTCTAAAAGCACAATCATGATACGCACACGTTTTGCGCCGAGCCCCACGGGCTATTTGCATATCGGCGGCGCGCGCACCGCGCTTTATTGCTGGGCCTTTGCCAAAAAACACGGTGGCACGTTTGTGTTGCGCGTGGAAGACACCGACCGCGAGCGTTCAACCGAGGCTTCGGTTAAGGCAATTCTCGACGGCATGCAGTGGCTGGGCCTTGATTACGAAGGCCCGTATTACCAGATGCAGCGATTGGCGCGCTACCGCGAAGTGGCCGATGAATTGCTCCGTACGGGGCATGCCTATCCTTGCTACGCGACCCGGGATGAACTCGACGCCATGCGCGAGGCGCAACGCGCGCGCAATGAAAAGCCGCGTTACGACGGCCGCTGGCGACCCGAGAACGCGCTCCACGCAGGCATGAAACCGCCAACTGAGCCCGGATGCGCTCAACCAGTAATCCGTTTTCGCAATCCGGATACCGGTGATGTGACCTGGAACGATGTGATCAAAGGCCCGATCACCATCGCCAACAGCGAACTGGATGATCTGGTGATCATGCGCGCGGATGGCATCCCCACCTATAACTTTGGCGTGGTGGTGGACGATATCGACATGGAAATGACGCACGTGATCCGTGGTGACGACCACGTCAACAACACGCCGCGCCAGATCAATATTTACCGCGCGCTGGGCAAGGCCGTGCCGTTGTTCGGGCATGTGCCCATGATTTTGGGCAAGGATGGCGAGCGCCTGTCGAAGCGCCACGGCGCCCAGGGCGTGATGGAGTATTTCGACGAAGGGTTTCTGCCCGAGGCGCTGGTGAATTATCTCGCGCGTCTGGGGTGGTCGCACGGCGACAACGAGAAGTTCCCGCGCGAAAAACTGGTGGAGTGGTTCGATTTTGAGCACATCAGCCGTTCCCCCGCGCGATTTGATCCGGACAAATTGCGCTGGCTGAATCAGCAATACATCAAGGAAGCCGACAACGAGCGCCTCGCGCAACTGACGCTGCCGTTTCTGCATCGCGATGGATGCTCGATGGAGCAGGGCGCGCCGCTCGCCAGCGTGGTGGCGTTGCTGAAAGAGCGTGTGTCCACCATCGAGGAACTGGCGGACGCCGCGGTGTATTTTTACCGTCCGGTGGAGGCATCACCGGAACTCAAACAGCAGCATTACGCGGCGAACATCAAACCGGCATTGGCGGATTTGCAGGCGCGCTTCAGTACCATCCAATGGAATCGCCCGAATATCAACGATGCAGTGAAAGCGGTCGTGACCGCGCACAAGCTGAAAATGCCGCAGCTCGCCATACCGCTACGCGTGATGGTCGCCGGCGTTGCGCAAACGCCGTCCATCGATGCTACGCTGGCGTTAATCGGTCGGGAACAGGTGCTGGCGCGCATGAAGCGGCAACTGCAAGCGTTTCCCGCGTAATTTTCAGAATTTTGCTTCCTTTACAGAGGCATGAGTGGCCGGTATAATCCGCAACCTTTCGTGGGGGGTATAGCTCAGCTGGGAGAGCGCTTGCATGGCATGCAAGAGGTCAGCGGTTCGATCCCGCTTACCTCCACCAAATTGGCAGTATCGGTATGGTTGTTTATAGCGGTTTGGGGTTGTTTCTCAGACAGCGTGCGGATCATAGTTCGCGTAGTTGGTTTTGCGCAGTATGCAGTTGCCTCGTTTGTCCCTATCGTCTAGAGGCCTAGGACATCGCCCTTTCACGGCGGTAACCGGGGTTCGAATCCCCGTGGGGACGCCACTCAGGTATGAAGCTGGGCACTTGCTCCAGCTTGCCCTGCCTGGACAGCGTAACGGCGCGCGCCAGGGCGCTATAGCTGCCTTTGATGCGCAGAACGTTGCCATCCAGCCGTATCTCGTCCAGTAATAAATTGACGTAAGCTTTCCCAAAGCCCGAGCTGGTATCCAGCAGCCGCTCCCGCAGCGCCTGCGTGAATTTCGCTATATGCCCTGGTGTCAGTTTGGTGGCCGGAATATTCCATTTGTCCCGCAGGGCGGCGCTGGCGACCAGCACA
The DNA here is from genome assembly GCA_002412495.1 of Betaproteobacteria bacterium UBA5216. Taxonomy (GTDB): domain Bacteria; phylum Pseudomonadota; class Gammaproteobacteria; order Burkholderiales; family SG8-41; genus UBA5216. The sequence goes on along the minus strand of DHVE01000129.1, from coordinate 6,502 downwards.
TCCTGCCGGCGTGCCTGAAGCTTTTGGGAGCGCTCTTGAAGGGTTGAATCGAGCGGCAGCAGACCTTTCTCGACAGCCTCATAAAGGCGGGCGATCCCGGCGTCGATTTCCTTGAGTTCCTTCAACAACTGCTGATACCGTGCGTCCTCAGTGGTGCAGGCCGCCGTCTGGCGCTTGCGCATTTCCTCCAGCATGATGTTTACCCGCGTCGGGGTGAACACCTTATCCGCCAGTGCGTTCAGCACGACCTGTTCCGTGCTTTCCCGGCTGAGATTTCGACCGGTGCAGCGCGAAACACCCTTGTTCATGCGTGTCGTGCATTTGTAATAACGATAGCGACCGCTCTTGCCGGTGGCCTGCGTCATGCCGGCGCCGCAGTGTCCACATTTTATGATTCCCACCAGCAGGGCAGACGTGGCAAGCTGTTGTCCCGGTATCTTGGCGGGTTGCCGCGCATGCCGGCGGGCGGCCACCCGATCAAATACCGCCTTGTCGATAATGAGAGGCGCATCAACCTTGACCCATTCGCTGGGCAGCTTGCGTTTGCTGGTCCGATACTCAGTGCGGTTGAAATAGAATTCCCCTGCGTAGACCGAATTCGACAGCACCTGATTGATCTTCTGCATGCGCCACGGTTGATCGCGCATCGTGATACCCAGATCGTTCAGGTGGCTGGCGATATTCTTCATGCCCATGCTGCGGCCATTCAATCCATGCAGATACAAATCGTATATTCGGCGTACGGTTTCCGCCTCTACCGGGTTCACCTCAAGCCGGCGTTTGTTTCTGCCGCGCGCACCGGTGACGTCAACGTCGATGACGTGGTAGCCGAGCGGCGCACGCGAGCCGTTCCAGTAACCCTGGCGCGCGTTCTCCTTCATCGCGCGAAGGGTATGCTTGGCGTTTTCCTTGCTCTGATATTCGTCAAACAGGCTGAACAGTTTTCTCGCCATCTCGCCGGACGGGTCATCTCCAGTTTGCTGCGTGATCGAAATCACCTTCACACCACTGCGCTTGAGCTTTCTTTCGTAAAGACCGAATTCCAGCGCATCCCGAAAGAAGCGAGAGAGACTATGGACGACGATGACTCCGAACGGCGGGGGCGATAAACCCGCATCCGCGATCATTTGCTGAAACACCGGGCGTCGATCATCCGTCGCCGTTGCCCCCGCCTCGACGTACTCAGAAACGAGGCGATGGCCTTGCGCTTTGCACCACTCACGCAGTTGTCGCAACTGATCAGGGATGGAGAGATCTTTCTCCACCTGTTTGCCCGTGGACACACGAGCATAAATCACCACATCCATAGCCGGCTCCTTACTCCTGTACGTTATCGCCCTCGCTCAGCACGTGCCGCACGAGGTCAGGGAATATCGCTTGTATGAGATCGAGTTCCTCGCACGACACATCGTCCTGCGGGACATCGAGACTGCACTCGACCAAACCGATTGGGTTCTGCTCTTGCAATCATGCTACACCTCCTTTCTTCGCTCAAGTGGTCCTGCCCGTTCCGTTCCATTCCGGCCAGTCTGACCTGAGATCGTGTCCAGATCCCTGATCAGCCCAGTTCTGCCAAATTCGTCCAGGATCAGCCGCCGGAATGCCTCGAACTGATGTTGAGGCAGCGCGGCCTGCGCGATCAGCAGCACCCGGTTTAACCGGGCATTGACCAAAGGCAGAATTGAATCTTTGGTCAGCATCGGATCCATCGCACAGCGTTCACCGGCACTTTCTCAAAATCCGTACTCATGGCGTCATCGTGTTGTTTCACACCGCGCCGATCGCCGCGTGGGAAAAGGGCGCCGCACGCCTGTCGCCATGGAAAACGCCACAGGCCTACTGTTCGCAGTGCGAACACCGCTGTAAGACTCCAGGAAGGCGGCACAAATGATGCGTGGCTCGTCACGCGCAACGTGGCCTCGCGCAGTTTTGTGTGTCTATTCGCGCGCCGGTAGCCGGGAAACGTCTTTGGTTGATACAGGTATCGCATGGAGTTCAACTGTAAATAGTGTTTACAGTTCTCGGGAATTGTTCTCATCGACGTCCTGTTACCGCCCACAATAAACAGCCACCACGCTCAGGCGTTCATGCCCGAGCTCAATACTGATGGTGAGCCGCGCGTGGTGATCCACGACCCGCTGCTCCGGCGTCAATTGTCGGAAAGTCGGCCCACTCTGCGCCGGGCAAAGCCAGCCGGTCAATTCCCGATAGCGGTCCTGCGCGTACTGATGACGGTGGCCATGCACATGCCGAATGCCGGCCTCCTGACACTGCGCCTTGAAACGCTGTAGCTGCTGGACGTAAGTCTTGTCCGGGGGTATCAGACTGCCTTTGCCGGCCAATTGTTTGGCCTCGTCCAATACCGACCGTTGCTGTTCATTGCGGATCGGGACATCCCGTGCTCGTCCGCCCTTGGTCCAGGTGTCCCGGAGTGCGAGCAAATCGCCCCGGTCAGCCCACGCCGGCCGGATCTTGATTGACTCCTCACGCCGCAGCCCGAAGGCCGCCTGCAATTTCAGGGATAGTCGCGTATAGGGATCGGTGACCTTGGTCAGGTCCTCAGCCGTCAGAATCCGGGCACGGCTGAGAGTGCTGACATTCTGCCGATCGGGAATGCCGTAGTGCTCGTTGTCCCGCGCGATAACGTTTTGTTTGTGTATTTTGTCGGCCCACCACCGCAGCACCGACATACGCACCTTGATCGTGCCCACGGCCAGGGATTCTGCCTTCCAGCGTTCCACCAGCGCGGTCACGTGCTTGGGTTTCAGACTGCTCGCCTTCATGTCCTTAAACCCCATCTCATGCAACTGATTGGGAACCAGGGTCAGGATGCGCTCGCGCGCATGCCGGGTGGCGTAGCTACCGTCGCGGTGGCGCTGGCAAAGTTTCTTCAGTTCGTAGTTCAGGTCTTTCATCGGTCATGGCATCAGGGTTTCACGTGAAGCGATGGTCGCGTGTATCAATAAAAGAAAGTGGTTGTAACCCTTACAAAAATGAGGGGGGATGGAGGAAATATGCCCCCTGGTGGCTTTCGCAGGCCCTCGGTGAGCCGGATGGCCGTCTGCCGAGTCATCGGAATCCAGCTGATGCGTGGCGCCAACAGGCAGCCACGCCATCGGCCGCGAAACCGTGGTGTGCTCACCCATTGCGCTTAATCCGGACCTGCTCGAACGTGCGAGGGCAGGGGGGCGAAAACGGGATGATTCATGGCTCAGGAATGTCATGGGCTCTGTCAAATCAGAAATTTGCGTTGATCAATTGTGCCGAGAGTCAACAGACCCGTGTTCAATCCACCCCCGCAAAAGTGAGGGGGGATGGACCGGAAAAGGATTTATTTTTTGCGTTGAAGAGCCGTTTGGCGCTATCGGACTGGAATTTCGGTGCACGAATGAGGAATGCCGCTTGGTGCAGTCGGGCAGAAATTCTGTGGTCAGCAGAACCGTGGCGAGCCATACGCGTCCATTGGGTGCGAACCGAATCGAGCGTACGCGGGCCGGAAGGCATAGTCGGCTACGTGCGTAATTCAAGTTGCTCACGGACATCAAGAGATCAATAATCAAAGTTGACCTATTCTGCCGCGCCTTAATAAAAAAGAAGTGCTGTATTCCCCCCAAAAACACGGGGGGGTTGACCGGGAAAAGGCAAATTGTTTTGCTGAAACGGCGCCGACGCCGGGTGCATGTCCAGATGGAGGAAATCCCACCATCAAGAGTGCGGGAAAACCTCCATCAAGAAAGAGGGTTTTTCACCAACGGGGAATTTGAACCCGCACTGCCGATATTGCCTGCCGTAAGAACGCAGTCGGATTGCAGTCCAGGTGCAGCCGGAATGCAGTACGAATGCAGTCGAACTGCAGTACGAACGCAGCCGCCTCGGCGCCGCGATGCGGGCGAGGGAATGTCTATCTTGTCATGCGGTAATGCCTGGTGTGTAATGCGTTTAAGGTAAGTGTTTCTGTCCGGCCTACATGCCTAAGCATGGGGGCGCTACGAGGGACCGCGGGACACCACTCCCGGTGTGTATCGTTGTATTTGCTGCTGGCCTGCCCGATACGTGGCATTGGCGCCGATGGTGCCTTCGTGAAGGCGCCTCGGTTTGAGCTGGTGCCCGTGCTCACGGGTTGCGCCAGGGCGGCGCGGCACTGCGACACCCGGTAGACGGGCGATTGACGAACCGCATTGCACGGTTCCCTACGATTTGACGGGCCAGAACGGCTCGTCACTGGTGGTCGTCACTTTCAGAAGGACTGCCTAAGTGCCTGACGATGCAGAGATTGTGCGCGTCGTTACTAGCAGCTGGCGCTGGCTAGTCACGACGCGCATTGGCCCAGAGGGCTGGCGCAGAACTACGAAAAACTCTGGCACAGCAGCCGTTGATGAAATGCTATCGCTGGCTACTGGCGCAGACTGCGCCATTCAAAACCACCGCTTCAAAGCTGCGAAGCGGTTTGATGCGCTGCCGGCACAGAACGCATGCTGGCAGTATTACTGGTGTTGCTACTACCATCTTCAGACCTTGCGGTCCGGCCGGATTGCAGAAGGACGTCCCGGCGCCAGGCTCTTGCGAGCAAAGGGCGATGCTTAACGTGCATCAGTCGGGCTGACTCAGCCAGCGAATAATCCGGTATCGTCCAGCGGAGCTCAAAGAAATGCTATGTAATCCGCTGGATGTGCGAAAAGGCAAATTTGCCGTTCTCGCAATTGGCTATTTGACATTGCCCCACAAAAAAGTTTCACCAAAATAAAATGCGCGGGTAGAGTCAGGTCGGTAAAAAAGAACTCCTGCGCAATTGTCGAACCGGTGCTCAGGCGGCGAACGGTGTAATGACGGATTTTGCTGCGCTGACGCGAAACTTGCGTGCAGAATTGCGAGCTGCTACTCGAAGGTCGAACACCCGTTCGCTTGGCTGAACAAATACAAGGGTGCAATCGCCCACTCGGATCGCCTCATGTGTGTACGGGCGCACGGCTTTATGCGTAATTGCAGCAGTGTTCGCATTTTCCGTGGCGGCGAGCGCAGCTCTACCGTCGCCCGCCCAGAAGAAATTCGTGTCGCCGGAAGAGGCAGCGAGCGCGCTGATTGCCGCAACTAAGTCGGGCGATTTGAAGGCTATGCTTGGAATATTGGGTAGCGAAGCGAAGTCGGTTCTGGAGTCGGGCGATGTAGTGGCGGATCGCTTAGGCCGTGAGCGTTTCGTGAAATCTTATGAAGAAGGCAGCAAGTTAACGAAATCAGGCGAGACGAAAGCAATGCTAGTGGTCGGCAAAGACGAGTGGCCATTCCCGATACGGCTCGTGAAGGACGCCGTTGGGTGGCGTTTTGATAGTAATACGCTCATCTTAAACACGGGCGCGCTGGTGCAAAACTTCGCACTATTCTCAAAGCTTCCTTACCATCCGGTGCGGGACTTCGCCGCCATTTCGCCAAGCCGAAGACAAGGTTGTATTGTCATTTACTCTTAGCGGCAGTTGTCCGCCAGGCGTCAACTTGCCAGAGTCCCAAAACCAGTGATAACCATTCCATGAATGATGTGCTGAGGCGATTAGTGATACGCTAGCAAGAGTGCAAATTGCAGCGAGCTTTAAAAATGAAAAGCAACGTTCATTGATGCGCATACGGCTTCCTGCAGTTGCGTTAGCTAATATACGGTTACACGGTTGTCAGGCTGACGATGCATGCTACTCCTTGTTGAACTCGCGAGGTCACCGGAAGCTCTGCAATTGGCGCGGTTCGTGAAATTTTTCACATTGCTGTAAGTCCATGTACTTGCCTTGATATACAAGAATGCTCTCGTGCCCATGATAAACGGAATCGATCCAAAATTGTCGTGACGTAACGCGATTATTCGAGACAAGTCGTGTAGAAACTTCACCATTTGGAAGTGTCACGCTTTCAATCCTGTCCGCAACTAATCGATCCACGCCTGGCTTGCCACCCACTTCGGATGCCATTGCACTCAAAGCCGAGGTCAGCATCGCAATCATCAGTATGTTTTTCATAAAAACCTCTCTCTGTTGCAAATACATATTTGTCCAGCAATTGCTTTTTTTACGTAATTTAAGAGCGTGTTTCAAAATGAAACGGCATACGTTTGCATGAATTTCCAACAGATCATGGAACAATCTATGGAAAGAAAGGCTTCGTGAACGAAATGCAGTCGTTCGTATCGCATCTTCAATCGCCTGAACTGGTGCAGCCATGCAATCGAGCGTTCCACGACCCAGCGAGTCTTACCCAGACCGCTGCCGTGTGCAGTGCGCCGCTTGGCCAGCACCGGGCAGATGCCTTTAGCCCGAAGGGCACGGCGATGGGCGGCCGAATCGTAAGCACGGTCACCTTGCACACGGTTAGGGCGTCGGCGCGCACGCCCGCATCGGCCACGCAGGGCAGGTATGGCGCTGACCAAAGGCAGCAATTGCGTCACATCATGGGCATTGGCCGACGTGAGTATCGCTGCGAGCGGGATGCCCCGAGCATCGGTGATGAGATGGTGTTTGCTGCC
>DHVE01000130.1 GCA_002412495.1 Betaproteobacteria bacterium UBA5216 | reverse complement strand
GCACCAGGCTGGTCTCGCCCGCGATGAGATCGGTCACTGCTTGCGGTGATCCGCGATACGGCACGTGAACGATATCGACGCCCGCATGCATCTTGAACATTTCAGCGGCCAGATGCGGCGAGCTGCCGTTGCCCGACGAGGCGTAATACAGTTTGCCGGGCCGCGCCTTGGCGAAAGCAATGAGTTCCTTGACGTTTTTCACCGGCAACGAGGGATGCACCACCAGTATCAGCGGCGCCGCCGCCATCAGACCGATTGCATCAAAATCCTTTTCCAGGTTGTAGTTCAACTTCGGATACAGCGCGGTATTGATGACCTGCCCCGCTGCTATGGCGAGCAGGTTGTAACCATCCGGCGGCAGGCGCGCGCCTGCTTCCACCGCGATATTGCCGCCCGCGCCGCCGCGATTTTCAATCACGAATGGCTGGGAAAAAATTTCACCGAGCCGGGCGGTGTAGATGCGTGTCACGATATCGGCGCCGGAGCCGGCGGCGAGCGCCACGATAACCTTGACTGGTTTGACGGGATACGCGGGCGCCTGCGCGTGCACCGTGCCCACGATCGCGAGCCACATTGCCGCCGCGAGCACCTGCTTAAAAGTCTGAGTTTTATTCATCGTGTATGCCGGCATCGCGGATGACCTTGCCGAGGCGCACCATTTCGGATTTGAGGGTGGCAGCCAGCGCGTCCGGGCTGCTGCCGACACTTTCGATGCCCATGGCAAAAAATTTCTCTTTGAGATTGGGTGTCTGAAGATTTTGCACGATTTGCCGGTTCAATGCGTTGATCAGCACCGGCGATGTGCCCGCCGGGGCGAACAAGCCTTGAATGGAAACCGACTCATAGCCGAGCAGGCCCGAGGCCGCCACGGTGGGAATGCCGGGCGCGAGCTCGGTCGGTTGTGCGCTGGTGACCGCCAGCGCGCGTAAACGGCCCGATTTCACATGGGGCAGCGCCGCGGCGGCCACCGGAAACATCAAGGGCACCTGGCCGCCGAGCAAATCGTTCAGTGCCGGACCGCCGCCGCGGTACGGAATACGTACGATATCGACACCGGCCATGGCCTTGAACAATTCCGCGGCAAGATGCGGCGTAGAACCCGTGCCGCCGGACGCATAGCCGAGGCTGCCCGGCTTGGCTTTGGCGAAGGCGATTAACTCCGCAACGGATTTAATGGGTTGCGCGGGATGCACAACAATTATATTGGGCGCCCGCGCGGTCAACGACACCGGCGCCAGATCTCTTACGGGATCGTAGGGCAGCGATTTACGCAAAAACGGCAACAGCCAGATATTGCTGCCGTAGTGGAGCAGCGTATAGCCATCCTGCGGCGCCTTCGCCACGATTTCAGCCGCGATCGCGCCGCCCGCCGTGCCGCGATTATCGACGACGACTTGCTGCCCCCAGACGCCGACCAGCGATTGCGCAAGCAGCCGGGAAACCAGATCGGATCCGCCGCCTGCTTCGGCGGTCACCATGCGCACCGGGCGCATGGGAAAAGATTGACCGAATACCACGCCCGCGCTGAAAAGCCACAGGCATGGCGGCAATAACCATAAAAACGTACACCGCGTTAACCGAAAGATTCGCACGTGCAAATCATGGGTCATAGCGGCGTGATCCCCGCCCTGCGCACCACGGGTGTCCATTTTTTGTGTTCCTCCGCGAGAAAACGCGCGAAGGCTTCGGGCGTTTCCGGCGCGGGCAGTGCGCTGTCGCGCGCGAGCATGTCAGTGGCTTGCGGTGACTTGAGCGCGGCACTCAGCTCTTTGTGCAGACGTTCCAGCACGGCGGGACGCGTGCCGGCGCGTACCATCAAACCGTTCCAGATCAGATGCTCGTAACCGCGCACGCCGGATTCGTGAATCGTTGGCGTATCGGGCAATAGCGGCCAGCGTGCCGCGGTGGTCACGGCCACCAGCCGCAAGCGGCCCGCCTTGATGTGCGGCATGGAAGAGGTGGGATTATTGAACGCGACCGACGTCTCGCCGCTCAACACCGAGGTGGTTGCCATCGCGCTGCCCCGGTACGGCACGTGCAGCAGTTTTACCTGGGCCAGCAGATTGAAGAGTTCGCCGCCGAGATGCGAGCCGCCGCCCAGGCCTGATGAGCCAAAGGTAATTTCGCCGGGGCGCGCCTTGGCTATCGCCACCAAGTCGCTCACCTTGCGCACGGGCAACGACGGATGCACGATCAGCCCGCCCGGCGAAATACCCACGCGGCTCAACGGCGCGAAATCACGCGATGTGTCGAACGGCAGTTTATTTTGCAGGATGGGCGCGAGGCTGAACGCGGTACTGACCAGATACAGCGTATGGCCGTCGGCGGGCGCGCCCAGCACCAGATTGGAAGCGATCACCGAACCGCCGCCGGGACGGTTATCCACCACGATTTGCTGACCCAGACGTTTGGCGAGTTCAAGCGCGATCATTCGCGCGGCTGCGTCGTTGCCGCCGCCCGCCGCGAGCGGCACGATCAGGCGCAGCGCGTGATCCGGATACGTTTGCGCGCGGACGGTGAGGGCTGTCCACGCGGCAACAGCAACAATGGCCGTGACGGCCCCAGCGGCGGTGCCGCGCATGCGCCACGTCACGGCATCAAATGCCACGCGTCCTTCCGCCATCCACGTTGATCGCGCAGCCGGTGATCATGCCGGCCCGGTTCGACGCCAAAAACACCGTCAGGTCGGCCACGTCCTCGGGTTTGACCACGCGCCCCATCGGCACGTCTTCCACCAGTTGCTGCTCGGCCTTCTCGACGGAAATGCCTTTTTCGCGCGCGCGGATGCTCACCAGTTCGGTCCAGCGGCCGGTGTCGGTGGAGCCGGGGCAAATCGCATTGACGGTGATTCCGTCCGGCCCGAACTCGTTCGCCATCGCCTTGGTGATGCTCAAGGTTCCGAGATTGATCGGCCCTGACATTACCTGCACGCCGTGCGGCTCGCGCCCGCGCGTGCCGGAGATATGGATGACGCGCCCCTGCGTGGATTTTTTAAGATAGGGCATGGTCTCGCGAGACATGCGAATCAGCCCCAGTGGTTTGACCGCGAAATAATTTTCCCATGCCTCATCGGGAATCTCCGCCAGCCGTCCGCGATACGCGCCGCCCGCGCAGTTCACCAGAATATCCACGCCACCCAACGCCGCGATGGCTTTATCCACCGCCGGTTTGATGGCCGTGCGGTCGGAGATATCCATTTCGATCACCGCGACGCGCAGGCCGGGATGCTTGGCCGTGAGTTCAGCCGCCACGCCGTTGCAGCGATCCATATCGCGTCCGAACAAACCGAGGTTCACGCCTTCCGCCGCCAGTGCAGTGGCGATGGCCTTGCCGATGCCACGGCTTGCGCCCGTGACGAAGGCCGTGCGGCCTTTTAATCCCAGATCCATGATGTCTCCTGCTTAAGAAAGCCTGCTGTTGAATAACTGCCGTTAATGAATGTGCGCTTCCATCCACTGTTGCATGAATGCCGCGATCTCGATATTGTTTTTTTCGAGCATGACCATGTGACCGTTGCCGTGCAGACCCACGTCGGCCAGCCGCACATAGTCGTGCGCCACACCCGCCTGCCGCAGATATTTTGAAGTGAGATGATCATACGGCGCGTGATATGACGCTTCGGCGGTGTAGATGAGTATCGGTATGCCTTGCAACGTGGGCATTTGCCGGGCGGGTTCTGCCTGTAGCCAGCCGCGCGCCAGTCCGGGGCCGTCCGCCTTGTCCTGCCGCACGAGTTTTAATTCTTCAACCGATGACACTGGCGGCGCGTAGGTTATGGGGCCGCGCGTGATGCCCCACGGGCGGCCAATTACGTCGTCTTCGAAATAATCGGGTGCGCCCTTGAATTTAATTTCATACAGCGGCGGGCCGCTGGGTTCCGCGGCGACGATGCCGCGTACCCGCTTGGGCCGCGCATCCGCGAGGGTCCAGCCGAACGGCCCGCTTTGCGAATGCGTAATTAACACGGCGGAGCCAATGCGGTCGAGCAGGGCGCCGCCGGCTTCGTGCATGAATCGTTCCAGCGCGGCCATGTCCGTCATGCTTTCGACCTGCGACGCGTAAAACTGATCGAACACGGGATCGCCCGCAACGCCATCGCCGGGCCATTGCGTGTGCAGACCGGCCTGCGGCCAGTGGTTTGAATTTTCCGGCGCGGTAAATCGCTGCGCGACGGCATCCGCGCCGCGCCCGGCACTGGGGCCGTAACGATGCGAAAAGTAGCCCGAGCGTCCGCGCCCCGGCTGGTCCACAACATACACCGCGTACCCGTTGGCGACAAAATAATCCGCCCAACCCTTGCGTCCGTCGGGCGTGCCGAGAAAATTAACGCCGGTCTGCCCGCCGCCGTGAATCATCACTAGCGGATGCGGAAATTTCTGCACTGCGGGGATTTGATATTGAACGAACATCTGCCCCGTCATCGTTCGACCGTCGCTGCTGTCGCCATAGCTGCCCGCGACGAAAAAGCAGCCCTGATCGGCAAGGCGCAACGGTTGATCCGCGCTAAATGAAATCATGTGTACTCACAAGAACTGAGGGATTTAACAGATTATCGATGTGTGCTTTTTTACGCACGGTGGCCAGTTTATCGCATGGCGCAGGTGAGCGGCGTGGTTGCGCCGCCAGCGGGTGGGGATGGCGTAAAATAGACCATCCTTTCCATGCAACAGACCAGGTAACAGGGAGATAACCATGCAAAAGAAAGACATCAAGATTCGTTCCGTCGAAGGCAAGGACTTCGATTGTTATGTCGTGACACCCGATGTGACGGGTAAAGTGCCGGCCATCGTGCTGGCGTCCGCCGTGCACGGCGTTGATGGCGATATACGCAGCATCGCCGACGAATTCGGCGCGGCAGGGTATCTGGTGGCGGCACCGGATTTGTTCTGGCGCACGGTGCCGGGGCCGCTGTCCCGCAGCGACAATCGCACCAAGACGCGTTCGCAGCCGCGCCTGCCGGTGATCAAGCAGGGCGAAAACGACATGGTCGATACACTCAATGAACTGAAAAAAATGCCGCAGTTCAATGGCAAGGCGGTTGCGATGGGCTTCTGCTACGGCGGGCCGTACGCGCTTATCGGGCCGAAGCGCTTGGGCTATTACGGCGGCGTGTCGTGCCACGGCACGCAGTTGGGCGATTTCGTGCATGAACTCGAAGGCACTACGCAGCCGATCTCGATCATCTGGGGCGATCTCGATCACGCGGCGCCGCCGCCGGTGCAGGAGGTGTATCGCGCCGTGCCCGCGCGCCACAAGAACGTGGACGTGCACATCATCCCCGGCGTGAATCACGGTTACATGATGAAAGAAAACCCCGCTGCATTTGATCAGAAGACCTATGACTTGTCGATGGGCCGCGCGCTGGCGATATTGAACAGTCTGCGATAATGTTGTTTTGACTAAGCATTTCTTTTTAAAAGGTTTTTTGTATGTGGCGCTCATGGCTGGCACGAGCGCCGCGCTCGCGCAAAGCGCGTCCGCGACTGACGTTGGCAAACCGGCGGGAAATTTCCCCGTCAAGCCGATACGTCTGTTGGTATCCGGCGTGGGCGGCGCGGGCGATTTTGCCGGGCGCCTGCTCGCAGCCGATTTAACGCTGCGCCTCGGCCAGCAAGTGGTGGTCGACAATCGTCCCGGTGGCGTGACGCCGGGCGAGATACTCGTCAAGGCGCAACCCGACGGTTACACGCTGATGATGGTGGGCTTTGTCATCTGGCTGTCGCCGTTCATGCGCGACCATGTGCCGTTCGATCCGGTGCGCGATTTCGCGCCGGTGTCGCTCGCGATCAGTTCGCCCAACGTGCTGGTGGTGCATCCGTCGCTGCGCGTTAAGTCGGTGCCCGAACTGATTGCGCTCGCCAAACAGAAACCCGGCGCGCTGAATTATGCGACCTCGGGCGTCGGCAACTCCAACCACATCGCCGGCGAACTGTTTCGGTCGATGGCCGGCATACAACTGGTGCGCGTGAATTATCGCGGCGCGTCGCTGGCGTTGACCGACGTGGTGAGCGGCCGCGTGGAACTGATGTTTGCCACCGCGAACGCATCGCAACCGCATGTGAACGCCGGGCGCCTGATCGCGCTGGGCGTGACCTCCGCGCAACCTTCACCCGTGGCGCCCGGCCTGCCCACCGTGGCCACCGCTGGCGGTGCGGTATTGGCCGGTTACGAATCCGCGGCAACCATCGGCGTGCTTGCGCGCGCCGGTACCCCGCCCGCCATTGTGAACCTGCTGCACCGGGAAATCGCGCGCTACATGCGCACGCCGGAAGCCAGGGAGCGTTTACTCAAGGCTGGTATCGAAGCCGTGGGTAACTCGCCGGCGGAGTTCGCCGCGATTATTCGTGACGACATGACGATCAAGGGCAAGGTGATACGAGAGGCCGGCATACGCATGGATTAACGCGTGGCGCATCACCGCGAGAGTGGGTTTCAGTAGCCATCATGGGAGACGGGCATGAGCAACTGCTATCAGCGTGTGACACCAATGGGTATTGCCGCGATGTTGATCGTCGCACCGCTCGGTGCTGGCGCGCAAACCGCTTCCACGAGTTCACTAGCGGCCTGGCCCACCAAGGCCATCCGCTGCATCATCCCCACCGCGCCCGGCGGCGGCTCGGATCAGATTGTCCGTCTCATGGGCCAGCGCTTCACGCAGGCGTGGGGCCAACAGGTGGTGGTTGATCACCGGCCCGGCGCGGGCATGACCATCGGCATTGATATCGCCGCGAAGTCAACGCCGGACGGACATACCATCGTTGTTGTAAATCCGTCGCACGCCATTAACGCCACATTGATGTCGAAGCTGCCGTACGATCCAGTGCGCGATCTGGCGGCGGTGACCACCCTCGCAACCCAACCCTACGCGATGGTGTTCACGCAATCGTTCCCGCCCAAAAACGTCAAGGAACTGATCGCCGCCGCCAAGGCCAAGCCGCGCGAGCTGGTGTTCGTGTCGTCCGGCCCCGGCTCGGCGTCGCATCTCGCGGGCGAAATGTTTGTCGGCATGGCGGGCATCGAGATGACGCATATTCCGTATCGCGGCACCGGATCGCTGATGCCGGATTTGATCGCGGGGCGCGTGCCGATGATCATCAACCCGCTGTTGGCGGTAATCAATCAAGTTAACGCCGGGCGGCTGCGCTTGATCGCGGTGACCTCATCCAAACGCGTAGGCACGCTGCCTGACATTCCCACTCTCGCCGAATCCGTGCCGGGTTATGAGGCGATGTCGTGGTACGCCATGCTCGTGCCCGCCAAAACACCACCAGCGGTGATACAGAAACTGCACGCCGAAACTGTGCGCGCGCTCAAGTCGCCGGAGATCGTGGACATACTGGCCAAGGCCGGCACCGATCCGGTGGGTAATTCGCCGGCGGAGGCGGAGGCTTTTTTGAAACTGGAGATTACCCGTTGGGGCAATGTGATCAAGCAGGCGAAGGTGCGGATTGATTAGCGATTAGCGCTTAACACTTGGCGCCTGACGATAGGCGCGACTACGCGCCTGCCGTCATGCGCTCCGGTACGACATGCACGGTGTCTTTTTCATTGGCCACCCACACCTCACCGTCCTGAATGGTGTAAGTCAACGCCATCGCGCGTCCGCCATCGCCAGCGAGTTTCGCCATGGCGTGACTGGCCGCCATCGGTATGGCATGCACGGCGAGGTTGCTGCATCGCGACACCGTATCGCGCACGCTCTCGCGCCACATCTGCGCGCCGGAGCCGCCGTAGTTATAGACCACAACTTCATTGGCGCGTCCGCACGCCTTGCGCAGGCGTTTTTCGTCGGGTTGGCCGACGTCGATCCATTGTTCGATGGCGCCGGTTAAATCCTTGCGCCACAGGTCGGGTTCGTCGTCGGTGCTGAGGCC
>DHVE01000117.1 GCA_002412495.1 Betaproteobacteria bacterium UBA5216 | reverse complement strand
ATCGCGACCAACATGGCCGGCCGCGGCACGGATATCGTGCTGGGCGGCAGCATCCATCGCGAAACCGAAGCGCTGCGTGGTGACACGTCGCTCGACGAAGCAACGCGGCAAAAGCGCATGGACGACCTGCGCCATGACTGGCAGGTCTTGCATAATCAGGTGGTGGCGCTGGGCGGCGTGCATATCATCGGCACCGAACGGCACGAGTCGCGCCGCATCGATAATCAGTTGCGTGGCCGTTCCGGCCGGCAGGGTGATCCGGGATCCAGCCGGTTTTACCTGTCGCTCGACGACCCGCTGATGCGCATTTTTGCCGGCGAACGTGTCAAGGCGATCATGCAGCGCCTCAAGGTGCCGGAAGGCGAGCCGATCGAAGCCGGTATGATCAACCGCTCCATCGAAAACGCTCAGCGCAAGGTGGAGGCGCGCAACTTCGACATTCGCAAACATTTGCTGGAATACGACGATGTCGCCAATGATCAGCGCAAGGTCATTTACCAGCAGCGCAATGAACTGCTCGACGCCGAGGATATGTCCGACACCATCACCGCGATGCGCGCGGACGTGGTGAACGGCTACGTCACTCAATATATTCCGCTGGACAGCCTTGAAGAGCAGTGGGATATCGCGGGGCTGGAGCGCACGCTGGACGCGGAACTCACGCTGCAACTGCAGATTCAGCAGTGGCTGAAGGAAGAGCCGGGTCTGGAGGAAGACGCCCTGCGCAGCCGCATCGTCGAGGCCGCGCACAAAGCCTACAACGACAAGGTGTCAATGGTCGACGTACAGGCGATGCGTCAGTATGAGCGCGGACTGATGCTGCAAAGTATCGACACGCACTGGCGCGAACATCTGTCGATGTTGGATCACTTGCGGCAAGGCATCCATCTGCGGTCATACGCGCAAAAGCAACCAGCGCAGGAATACAAGCGGGAGGCCTTTGAATTGTTCTCGCTGCTGCTCGACACGATCAAGGGCGAGGTGACGAAGACCCTGATGACCGTGCGCATACGCAGCGCCGAAGAGTTACAGGCGGTCGAGGAGCCCGAGGCGTTGCAGAATGTGCAATATCAGCATGCTGACTACAGCGAGGCCGGTGCGGCGCAGGCTGCGCCGCCGGATGATGTCGCGGCAGGTGATGAATCCAAGGCCCGGCCCTTTGTGCGCCCTGGCGGAAAAGTCGGGCGCAATGACCCTTGTCCGTGCGGGTCAGGCAAGAAGTACAAACAGTGCCACGGCAAACTGACCTGATCGTGTCGGCATTCGACACAGTCAAAGAAATCGCAGGAACCGTACATGCCCGTTAATTTATCTGCTCCCAATCCCGCCACGCTGCTGCCCGTCAGTGGCGTGAAGCTCGGCATCGCTGAAGCCAATGTTCGCAAGCCCGGTCGCAAGGACTTGCTGGTCGTGCAACTGGAGGATGGCGCGCGTGTCGCCGGCGTGTTCACGCAGAATCGGTTTTGTGCCGCACCGGTAGTTGTGTCGCGGCAACATCTCTCCACCCTCGATGCGCATCAATCCATACGGGCCCTGGTGGTTAACACCGGCTGTGCCAACGCGGGCACCGGGAGTGATGGCCTGAAGCACGCGCGCGAAACGTGCGTGGCACTGGCGAAACTCATGGGTTGCGCGCCGTCGCAGGTATTGCCGTTTTCAACCGGCGTGATCATGGAACCGCTGCCGGTGGATAGAGTGATCGCGGGCTTGCCGCAATGCCTGGCGGATTTAAAGCCCGCGAACTGGGCAAATGCCGCGCAGGCGATCATGACAACGGACACGGTGCCGAAAGCAGCATCGAGGCAATTCAACATCGGTGACGTGCAAATTACCGTGACGGGCATTGCCAAGGGCGCCGGTATGATCCGCCCGAACATGGCGACCATGCTGGGTTACGTGGCGACCGATGCGCGGGTGAGCTTGCCGCTTGTGAAGCGCGCAGTCGCGCATGCTGCGCAGCATTCGTTCAATTGTATTACGGTGGATGGTGACACCTCCACCAATGATTCTTTTATTCTGATGGCCAGCGGCAAGGCGGCGATGCCGGAAATTACCCATGCCGACAGCGCGGAATACGCTGCGTTTCGCGATGCCGTGACGGCGATTTCCGTTGAACTGGCGCATGCAATTATCCGCGACGGCGAGGGCGCCACCAAGTTCATCACGGTGCGCGTGGATGGCGGCAAGACCGAGGATGAATGCCGTAGGGTGGCCTACGCCATCGCGCACTCGCCGTTGACGAAGACCGCATTTTTCGCAAGCGATCCCAACCTTGGACGCATCCTCGCGGCCGTGGGATACGCGGGTATTGACGATTTGGATGCGGATAGAATCGATTTGTATCTCGATGACGTGCTGGTCGCCAAGAACGGCGGGCGGCATTCGGGTTATCAGGAAGCCGATGGTCAACGCGTCATGAAGCAGGCGGAGATCACGGTGCGCGTGTCGCTGAATCGTGGTGGCGCATCCGCGACGGTATGGACCTGCGATTTATCGCACGACTACGTCAGCATCAACGCGGATTACAGAAGTTAAAATATTATTTATAATCAAATAGTTATAATTTCCCCATGGCGGATATGAGTAAACTGCTGGCCCGCGCCGAATCGCTGGCCGCGCGGCTGGAAAAATGGTTGCCCGCTGAACCCGAGCCTGTCGATTGGGGCGCCTCCATCGCATTCCGCTGGCGAAAAAATCACGGGCCGCGGGAACGTGGCGAAATTCATCCCGTCGGCCAGGTGCATCGCATCCAGTTGAAGGATTTGCGCGGCATTGACGAACAGAAGTCGTTGGTTGAACAGAATACACGGCAGTTCGTCGAGGGGTATCCGGCAAACAATGTGCTGCTCACCGGTGCGCGTGGTACTGGAAAATCATCGCTGATCAAGGCGCTGCTAACCAAATATGCACCGCATGGGCTGCGGGTGATTGAAGTGGAAAAGCAGGATCTGATTGATCTGCCGGAAATTGTCGAGTTGATCGCTGGCCGGCCCGAGCGGTTTGTATTGTATTGTGATGATCTTTCATTCGAGGCGGATGAGCCCGGTTACAAGGCGCTGAAGGTTATTCTGGATGGATCAGTGGCCGCCGCTTCCGAGAATTGCCTGATCTATGCCACGTCGAACCGCCGGCACCTGATGCCGGAGTTCATGAATGAAAACCTGGAATACAAGCATCTCGGCGAAGAGATTCATCCGGGCGAAACCTCCGAAGAAAAAGTGTCGTTGTCCGAGCGTTTTGGCTTGTGGGTATCGTTCTATCCCTTTGACCAGGACGAATATCTGAAAATTGTCACGGTGTGGCTGGCGCATTTCAAGGTTCCGGCAACGCTGACGCCGGACGTGCAGCAAGCCGCACTGCAATGGGCGCTGCAACGCGGGTCGCGCAGCGGGCGCGTGGCGTGGCAATTTGCGCGCGACTGGGCGGGCCGGCAACGGATGAAGGCGCGGGACGGACGGCGGAAGTGAGCCTGCGGACATCGCCGGCCGGTAGCGCGATTCACGATAAGAAGCGAATTGAAGTTGCGGCCGCCGTGCTGCACGATGACACTGGGCGTTTTCTGCTGGCGCAGCGTCCTCCCGGAAAGGCCTACGAAGGCTACTGGGAGTTTCCTGGCGGCAAGGTCGAACACGGCGAGTCCGCCGCCGACGCGATGCGACGGGAATTGCATGAAGAGCTTGGAATCGAAGTCGATGCCGGCAGTGTCTGCCCGTGGCTCACGCGCGACTTCGATTACGAACACGCGAATGTGCGCCTGCGGTTCTTTCGCATCTATCGCTGGCGCGGCAATCCGCACGGGCGGGAAGGCCAGCAATTCGCGTGGCAGGAATCCACGGCGCTGAATGTCGCGCCTATACTACCCGCCAATGGACCGATATTGCGTGCGTTGAGTTTGCCGACGGTCTATGGCATCACGCACGCGACTGAAACCGGCGTCGACGTTTTTATCGAACAATTGCAGCGTGCGTTGGTGCGTGGCCTCAAGCTGATCCAGATTCGCGAAAAGGAAATGCCGGACGATGCGCTGCGAATTTTTTCCCGCCGCGTAATCGAGCACGCGCATCAGCAGGGCGCGCGCGTATTGATTAACGGCGATGCGCGACTCGCCGCCGAGCTGGGTGCAGACGGCGTGCATCTTACGGCGGCCCTGACGGCGGCGCTTTCCGAGCGTCCCGCTTGCGAATGGGTGGCCGCGTCCTGCCACAATGCCGGCGAGCTCGCCAACGCGATAAAGCTGGGTGTGGATTTTGCCGTGATGGGCGCAGTGCAACCCACGCTCAGCCATCCTGGGGCGGGGGCACTTGGCTGGGACGGCTTCGCGCAGGCCACAAGAAACACGTCGATACCCGTGTACGCGTTGGGCGGCATGCGGCAGGACGATCTTGAATTGGCGCGGCTATCCGGTGCACACGGCGTCGCGATGTTACGGGGCGCCTGGCGGTAGCGGCCACACCGCCGCCGCTCTAGCCCGCGTTGATCAGTTGAGTGGCGTGCCGTCCGTCGGCAACTCGTGTTCGTCGATGTCGTCGAACTCAACCACCGGAATGCGATAGCGCTCGCTGGCCCATGCGCCGAGATCCATTGTCTTGCAATGTTCCGAACAGAATGGACGCCAGGGATTATCCGTGCTCCACACAACCTTCGCGGCACAGCGTGGACAATTGACCGTACGGATGGGGCTGTCAGCCATATAACAATGACAACGACAATGATGGTTACAAATTACAAAACGTGAGATCGAACTCGACGTCGGTTTCGACGGGCTTAGGGCGCTGGCCGCCTTCATGGCTGGTGAAGCGGATGTTGAGCGCGTACTTGTTGGCGCTGATCTCGGGCACGCACTGGTAATTGCGCGATAGCCGTATGCGCAGCATCTGCGCAACGCGTCCCGCCATCATTTGTTGATAAACGCCCTGGTGCGCAATCAGCGTCGTGTTTTTGCCGCTTTCACGCAGCAGACGCAATACGATGACGATCGCTTCGCGAATCGATTGAAACGGCGCCAGCCATTGACTGAGATCGTGCCGTCGCTGATCGCTGTTTTGTTGCAGCCAGAAATGATATGAGGGCAGATCAAACTCGCATACGCCGCCGGGTATGCTGGTGCGCTGCTTGATGCTCATCAGCCAATCGTTTTCGCGCAATTCCTGGCCCACCTTGCCCGACGTCTGAAACAGACGTGACGAGGCCTGATCGATTTTCCACAGAATGTCGTCTAGCGCGGCTTCGGAAATATCCGGATTGTCGCGCAACGACTCCAGCGTGTGCTTCTGGCGTTCGAGTTCTTGCAGCAGATCGGATTTCAGATCGGCGCGGCTGGCGACTTCCAGTATTTCAAATATCGAAACCAGCGCGGAGTGATGTTCTTCCGCATCAGACTTGGCGAGAAAATACTCGACACGTTCGTATAGGTCTTCGAAACGCAGCAGGGTGCGCACGCGCTCGCTCAGCGGATACTCGTAACTGATCACAAGACGCCCGAACCGTATCGAATGAGAATGCGGCCAAGTATTCACCAAAACACAGAAAAAATAAAGGGTAATAATGGCCGCGGGTGATATTTCTACCCGCCCCGCGCGGGGTGACCGGGGTCGGCCGCCAGCGCGAGATAGCGCGTGTGCAGCGCCGCTACCTGGCATTGCAGCTGGCTTTCTTCGCCGTTGTTATCCAAGACATCGTCGGCCTTTGCCAGCCGTTCCGCCCGCGAAAGCTGCGCCGCCATGATGGCGCGCACGGCTGCCTCGGAAAGATGGCTGCGGCGCATGGTGCGCGCTATTTGGGTCTGCTCGGTGCAATCGACGACGAGAATACGTTGTATCCTGTCCCCGTAGCCGTTACGCTCCAGCAGCAGGGGCACGACCAGCAAGACATACGGCGTAACGGACTGGGCGACCTGATCGCGGGCGAGTTGGTTGATCAGCGGATGCAGGATCGCCTCCAATCGGCCCTTGGCCAGCGTATCCTTGAACACCAGTTCCCGCATGCGGGCGCGGTCCAGACTGCCATCGACGGAGACGTACTCGGGGCCAAACTGCTGGATGATTGCCGGAATTCCAGCGCCCCCGGATCTGGTCAGCCCATGTGAAATATCATCGACATCCACCACGCCGGCGCCGAGTGACTGAAACAGCCGTGCCGCGCTGGATTTTCCCGATCCGATGCCGCCCGTCAATCCAATGCAATAGGGCATGGTGGTTCAGAATAGATTGAGATACTGGCGATTGATTTCGTGGCCATGGAATAGCGCTATCACGCCGGCGATAGCCAGATACGGGCCAAACGGAATAGGCGTCTCGCGGCCATGGCGGGCAAACACCATGAGCGCAATGCCAATGATTGCCCCCACCAGGGACGACAGCAGTATTACCAGCGGCAGCACTTGCCAGCCTAGCCAAGCACCGATGGCCGCCAGCAGCTTGAAATCGCCGTACCCCATGCCTTCCTTGCCGGTAACGAATTTGAAAAGCCAGAACACGGACCACAGTGCGAGGTAGCCGGCGGCCGCTCCTATTACGGCAGATCGCAGATCCGCGTGGGCGCCTCCCAGACTGAACAGCAGTCCAGCCCACAGCAGCGGCAGCGTAATGTCATCCGGCAGGTAAAAGGTATCGAGATCGATGAAGGTCAACGCGATCACCGCCCAAATAAACACGAGGGCGCTCACCCCCGCCAGTGTCGGTCCAAAATGCCACGACGCATAGCCCGACAGCAATCCCGACAGCAATTCAACGCATGGGTAGCGCGGAGAAATACCCGCTTTGCATGCCCCGCATTTTCCGCCCAACAGCACATAGCTAACGAGGGGGATGTTTTGCAGCGCGGTGATCGGCTGCTCGCAGGATGGACAGCGCGAACGGGGTACGATCAGGTTATATCGGTCGCCGGCAGGCGGTTCCTTGCCTTCCAGTTCGGCAAACTCGGATCGCCACTGGCGTTCCATCATCTTGGGAAGACGATGAATGACAACATTGAGGAAGCTGCCAACCGCCAGGCCCAGCAAGGCTGTGACAATCACAAAGTGGGTTGGGTCCAACAGCAGGCTTAATGTCAAAAGCTACATCCCGATTTTTCGACAGGCCGGGTTACCGGTAGGGCTCCGCCCCCGTTCCGCTTATCCTTGGGTAAACAAGTCGTGGTGGCGACTTCACCACGCGCGACGATTACACGGCTATCGCTAATGCGCTGAACTCCCGCCTTACACGACCCCGCCCAGCTTGAAGATGGGCAGATACATGGCGACCACCATGCCGCCGATCAGCGTGCCCAAGACCACCATAATCATGGGTTCCATCAGGCTTGATAGTGCTTCTACGGCGTCGTCGACTTCAGCCTCAAAAAAGTCCGCAACCTTGGATAACATGGAATCGAGTGATCCCGACTCTTCACCAATCATGGTCATCTGGATGACCATGCTGGGGAATACTTCGCTGTTTTGCATCGCAGTAGTCAGGCTGGAGCCGGTAGCGACTTCACCCTGAATTTTTTTCGTGGCGGTAAAGTATTCGTGATTTCCGGAAGCGCCGGCCACGGACTCCAGTGCTTCGACCAACGGGACGCCTGCGGCGAACATGGTGGACAGCGTGCGGGTCCATCGGGCTATGCAGGATATCCTGATCAAATGGCCAAATACCGGGAGCCGCAGTGTTATACGGTCCATGATGATCTGCATCTTGACCGAGCGCTTCCACGTATAGAAGAAAAACCAGCCGCCGCCGCCGATGCCGGCAAACATGGCCCACCAGTATTTCACGAAAAATTCTGATATGGCCATTACCATCAGGGTGGGGCCCGGAAGTTCCGCGCCAAAGCTCGCAAACACGCTTTTGAAAGCCGGAATCACGAAAATCATGATCACCGCCGTAATTACAAATGCAACCACGATAATCGAAAGCGGGTAAAACAGCGCGGATTTGATCTTGCTCTTGATAGCAAGAATCTTTTCTTTGTAGGACGCCAATCGGTCCAGCAGGCTGTCCAGAATACCGGCCTGCTCGCCCGCGCCAACCAGGTTGCAGAATAGGGCATCAAAATACAGCGGATGCTTTTCGAACGCCTGCTTCAGACTGGATCCGGTCTCGACATCGTTCTTGATATCCATGATCAGCCGCCCGACGGCGGGATTGGCGTGGCCTTTGCCCACGATATCGAAGGCTTGCAGCAGCGGCACGCCGGATTTCATCATGGTGGCCAGTTGCCGCGTGAATAGCGTGACGTCTTTTTCGGTGACCGATCCACCCTTGCCCGCACGTTGCTTCTTGACGGAATCGATCTTGATGCCTTGACGCCGCAGTGTCGCATTGACCTGCGTTTCGCTGGTAGCCCGTATTTCGCCGCGCACGGACTTACCGGCCTTATCCTTACCGGTCCACACGAAAGTGGATTCCTGGTTCCCTGGGCTTTTTTTCGCTGCTGCAGCGGCTGTGGCCATCGGACCCCCTTATTTGCTCAATCTAACCAACAGGTTAGCGTAACTTATTAATAATGCGCCGGTTGTGCCTGTTTGTAAAGGCAATTGCGGCATTATAGGCCAGTGACGGACAAATTTTTCGGCGTTTGTTGCGCCGCCGGGGGCTTGGCACGTACGACCTTCACCACACGATCCTGAGTTTGCACAATTTCCAGCGGATGACCAGCTATTCGGATGCTGGTATTGGGTTCCGGAATGTCCTGAAAGTGCTCCAGCAACAAGCCGTTGAGCGTTTTGGGACCGTCCAGCGGAAACCGGAATCCCAGCTTGCGGTTTAGCTCGCGCAGGGGAGTGCTGCCCTCGATGAGATAGTTGCCGTCGTCTTGCCTTGAGTAGCCGCCAGCGCGCATGGGTGAATTGGTGGTGAACTCTCCAATGATTTCTTCCAGGATGTCTTCCAGCGTCACCAGTCCCTGCAATTCTCCGTATTCATCCACGATTAGCCCCAACCGGTCGCGGCCTTCCTGGAAATTTTGCAGCTGCGTGAACAGGGGCGTGCCGGACAGCACAAAAAAAGGTTCCCGCGCAAGCTTACGCAACGATTCGTGCGTGAGTTCGTCGCGGTGCATCAGATTAAGTGCATGCCGGATGCGGATCGTACCCGTGATTTCATCGAGGTGATCCACGTACGCCAGCACGCGCCGGTGGTGCGACGTGACCAGTTGCTGGGTAATGTCTTCCAGCGGCGCGGCGAGATTGATGGCTTCGATCTGGTTGCGTGGCACCATTACATCGTCTACCGTGATGTCCTCTAGTTCAAACAGATTCAGCAATATCGTGCCGTGCTTTTTGGGCAGAATGTTCGACGATTCGAGTACGATGGTGCGCAGCTCCTCGGCTGACAAGGCTTGCGGGCCGCTCTCCTGCGTTTGAATGCGCAACAGACGGAGCAGCGGTTTCAGCAGCGCATTGGTGGAGGCCGACAACAGATGCACGAACGGCGCCGACATCGTGGCCAGCAGGCGCATGGGCCAGGCCACCAGGCGCGCAATGGACTCCGCGTTATGCTGGCCCAGGCGTTTGGGAACGAGTTCGCCGGCCACGATGGACACGTAGGTGATTGAAGCGACAACCACGGTGGTGGCAACAATATTGCAGATGTGCGGTTCGAAACCGAACGATTGAAACCACGCCGACAGCGGCGCGGCAAACACGGCTTCGCCGAAAATACCGTTAAGCAGACCGATCGATGTGATACCGATCTGGATTGTGGACAGGAATCGCGTGGGGTCCGCGCTTAACTTTATCGCCGCGGCCGCCAGCGCATCGCCGCTTGCGGCGAGCGTTGCCAGTCGCGACCGGCGCGCGGTGAGCAACGCCACTTCCGACATGGCAAACAGGCCGTTCAGCAGAATCAGTGAAATGACTATCAGTACATCCATGGGATCACCTGTTCAAGACCGCGCGAACGATACACAAGGCCGTGCAACCATTGTATTCGGCGCGTCCATCGGTAACAATCGGTGGATTGAAAACCGGAGGGCAAGATGCTGAATGTGGCGATTTATGGCATGGGTAACTGGGGATCGCGCCTGATCGAATCGGTGCAGGGCAAGAGTAGCAAAATAAGATTTGCCTGCGGCATCACACGCGATCCGGCGGCGCATCGCGGCGCGGCGGACCAATACGGCATGGCGCTCACCAGCCACTACGCGGATGCATTGCGTGATCCAAAAATTGACGCCGTGCTGATCGCCACGCCGCACTCACTGCACTGCCAGCACATCGTCGAAGCCGCGCGCGCGGGCAAACATGTTTTCGCCGAAAAACCGATCACACTCACCGCGGCCACCGCGCGGCAAGCCGTGGAGGCCACCCAAACCGCTGGCGTTACGCTGGGTCTGGGTTTTAACCGCCGCTACGCGCCGGCGTTCGTCGAAATGAAGCGCCGCATACAGGCCGGAGAAATCGGCGAACTGCTGCACATAGAAGGTCAGCACTCCGGGCCGTCGGGTTACAAGTTAAAGCACAACTGGCGCGCCACGCGCGCCGAATCGCCGGCCGGCAGCATGTCGCCGCGCGGCATCCATACGCTTGATTCCATGATCAATCTTGGCGGGCTGGTAACCGAGGTCTACGCGCACAGCGCGCGCCGAAAACTCCAGGCGCCCATCGACATGGACGACACCACGTCCATGCTGCTTAAGTTCAGCAGCGGCATCACGGGTTATTTCGGCACGATATTCGTCACGGGCGAGTTGTGGCGCGTGCATGCCTTCGGCACTCATGGCTGGATCGAAATGCGCGGCGACACCGAACTCATTACGCGCGGACTGGATGGCAACCCGGAGCGCATCGAGCTGCCGGCGGTGGACAAGGAGCGTGCCGAACTGGAGGCGTTCGCGGATGCGGTGGCCGCCCGGCAGCCTTACATGGTGCCGCCGGATCAGGCGGTCAACGGTATCGCCGTAATCGAGGCGATTGTGGCATCCCAAGAAACGGGAAAGGTCATAACGCTGGCGTGACCGAGGGCGTACGGCAGAGGACGTAATTACGCGGCCAATGTCATTTTGGCGAGAGCCTGCGTTATATCGCCGATCAGATCATCGGGGTCTTCCAGCCCAATGTGCAGGCGTATGACCGGGCCGTCGGCGGCCCATTTCGTCGCGGTACGCAGCGACGCAATATGGGGTGCGGTGACCAACGATTCGTAGCCTCCCCAGCTTGAACCGATGCCGAACAGTTTCAGCGCGTTGACGAAGGCCGCGACCTGTTTGCGGCTGACCGGATTCAGCACAAACGAAAACAACGATGCGGCGCCCTCGAAATCGCGCTTCCAGATCGCGTGGCCGGGGTCGCTTTCCAGCGCGGGATACAACACGCGGCTGACCTCGGGGCGCGTCTGTAGCCAGCGCGCAATGGCGAGTGCACTGGCCATTTGCTGCTTCATGCGCACGCCGATGGTGCGAAATCCACGCAGCGCGAGATAACAATCGTCCGCGCTCGAGCAGTAACCGTAATCGGCAACGGTGCGCCGCACCGGAAGCCAGCATTTTTCGTTGGTGACGATCATGCCGAGCATCACATCGGAGTGGCCCGCGATATACTTGGTGCCGGCATGGATCGATACATCCACGCCGTGTTCGAACGAGCGAAAGAAATACGGCGTGCCCCACGTGGTATCCGCGAGCACCGGAATGTCGCGCGCATGTGCCTCGCGCGCGATGGTGGGAATATCCTGCATCTCGAAGCTCAGTGATCCCGGCGCTTCACAAAATATTGCCCTGGTGTTCGTTCTGATCAGTTTCCGGATGCTGGCGCCGATGAGCGGATCATAGTATTCAACGTCTACGCCGAAACCTTTTAATTGCTTGTCGCAGAAGGTGCGCGTCGGGCCATAGGCGGAATCGGTGACCAGCAAGTGGTCGCCGGCCTTTACAAACGCGCACACCGCCGCAACGATGGCCGCCAGCCCGGAACACACCGCCACGGCATTGTGACCGCCTTCCATTTTTGCGACCGCCTCTTCGAGCGCCCACGTGGTCGGCGTGCCGTGGATGCCGTAGCGCGGCGTCTTGTAATCGTCGGCGGGACGCGTGCCGTAGGTTTCGATGTCGGGGAAAACAATGGTTGACGCGCGAAACACCGGCGTATTGATGACGCCGCTGTATTGCGCCGGATCGCGGCCGAGACGGCCGAGCAGAGTGTCTTTTTTCATTTCTCAGTCATGCGTCTGGTTACTTACTGTTTCAAGCCGAACCGTTCGACCACGATTTTCTCGGCGGCATATTGCTCCCGCACCCAGCGCGTGTAGTCCTCGGTGTTCAGATAACTGCGTACCTGATCGTAGTGATCCATCAACTTCAAAAACTCGGGGTCGTCCATCGCCTTGCGAAAGGTGTCATGCAGCAGTTTCACGACTTTCGGGTCCATGCCCTTCGGACCGCCGACGCCCCACGATGAGCTTGCCATCACCGGGAAGCCTTGTTCTTTGGCCGTTGGCAAATCCGGCCAACGCTTCAGGCGGTTGGCGCCGAGGATGCCGAGCACCCGGATCTTGCCCGCCTCCACCAGCGGCGCATAACTCACGGCGCTGGCGAGCACATCCACGTGGCCGCCAATCACCGCGTTCATCATGTCGGATGTCTGGCGATGCGGCACGTGCAGCATCTTGATGCCGGTCATGGTGGAGAGGTGTTCCATCGCCATATGCATGGTGACGCCCACGCCGGACGTCGCATACGAAAGTTTGCCGGGGTTGGTCTTGGCGTGATTCACGACATCGGCGATGTTTCGCCATGGCGCATCCGCCCGGACGACCATGGCATAGGTGTAATCAACGAGACGAATGACCCACGTGAAATCGTTCAACACATCAAACTCGGTTTTTTGGATGTGCGGAATGCGTAGCAGTGGCTGCGGCAACTGCGACAGCGTGTAGCCGTCCGGCTTGCCGGTTTTCAGCATGTGCGTGGGTGCCAGCGCGCCGCCCGCGCCGGGACGATCCTCGATAATGATACGCTGGCCGAGCGCCTTGCCGGAGATTTCGCCGAGCAATCGCAATGTTGCGCTGCTGCTGCCGCCGGCGGAATACGCGTGGAGTATGGTGATGGGTTTCGAGGGGAACGGTTGCGCTGTCGCCGTCGATTGCGCAAATGCGACGTGATGCGTCAGCGTCAGAACACCCAACGCGAGTGACGCCGCAATGAAAGCCCTGTGTTGCATACGCCGGTTTCCCCGTAAAATTGCCATTATGCCTGTTCGTGAATCCCAGTGTGAAAACGTGGCGCGCGCGAGGTGGCGGCGTGAAATCGCCGGCCCCGCTGTCGTTGCCGTTGTTGCCATCGTTGGTATGGCGGGGCTCGACTGCGTGGAGAGCGCTCATGCCCAAACCTTTCCGGTTAAACCGATACGCCTGGTGCTCGGATTTCCGCCGGGGACCAACGTGGATATTCTCGCGCGGCCGATCGCTGCGCGCATGGGCGAGCCATTGGGGCAGCAGGTGGTCGTGGACAACCGTCCCGGCGCCACGGGCCTGATTGCCAATGAATACGTGGCTCGCGCCGTGGGCGACGGCTACACGCTGCTGGCCGCGCCCAGTTCGTCGCTGACCAGCATCCCGCATCTGCGGCTGAAAATGCCCTATGACGCGATGAGGGATTTTGTGCCGGTGATTCAGATCAACGCGTTTCCACAGGTGCTGCTGGTGAATCCGGTGGTGCCGGTGAAATCGGTAAAAGATCTGATCGCGCTGGCCAGGGCGAAGCCCGGCGTGCTGTCGTTTGGATCATCAGGCGTGGGCAGTGCGTTTCATCTGGCTGGCGAGTTGTTCAAGACCATGGCGCGCGTGGACATGCTGCACGTGCCGTACAAGGGCGGTAATCTGGCGCTGACCGATTTGATCGGCGGCCGGCTCGACCTGATTTTCTACAGCCTTGCCGTAGCGCAGCCGCAGGTTCGAGCGGGTAAACTGCGCGCGATTGCCGTCACCGGGTTAAAGCGCGATGCGTTGCAACCGGACTTGCCCACCGTCGATGAATCCGGCCTGCGCGGTTACGAGGTCACCGGCTGGCACGGCATCTTCGCACCCGCGGGTACGCCGCGCGACGTTGTTGAGCGGCTGAATAGCGTTATCGCCAAAGTGCTGGCCACGCGTGAGATCGGCGAGTTGTGGGCAAGCCAAGGCATGGCGGTTGTCGCCACCACGCCCGCTGAGTCGATCAAGCGTTATCACGACGATTACGCAAAGTATGAAAAGCTGGTAAAAACGGTGGGAATAAAGCCTGAATAAGCCGTTATCAATAATGCAAAAAGTTATTTAAAAACAATTGACTATAACAAACCTTCGGAGAGTGCCCTTGAATAAGCTGCGTCGTGTTATCGCGTTGTTCTGTTTTGCCGTCTGTGCCGGCGCTGTTGCCGCCGCTGAAACCGCGGACAAGCCCGTGGACAAACCATTTGAACCCGTGGTCGGGCAATCCGGCCGCGACGTGGTGTGGGTGCCGACTCCTGCCGTGCTGGTGGAAAAAATGCTTGATGTTGCCAAGGTCACGCCCAAGGATTACGTCATGGATCTGGGTTCGGGGGATGGTCGCAACATCATTGCGGCGGCCAAGCGCGGCGCGCGAGCACTCGGTGTCGAATTTAACCCCGACATGGTTGAACTTTCCAAACGCAGCGCGGAGAAAGCAGGTGTTGCCGACAAAGCGCAGTTCGTGCAGGGCGACATGTACGAAGCCGATATTTCACAAGCTACCGTGCTGGCGCTTTTTTTGTTGCCGGAAAATCTCAACAAGCTCGCGCCCAAGTTTCTCGCGCTAAAGCCGGGCTCGCGCATCGTCGCCAACCACTTCGCCGTTAGCGGCTGGGAACCCGATGAGTCCGGCCGATCCGAAGGCGATTGCGGCAGTTGGTGCAACTGGCTGCTCTACATCGTGCCCGCGAAGGCCGAAGGCCGCTGGCGATTCCAGAAAGGCGAACTTGAACTGGAACAAAAATTCCAGATGCTCTCCGGCAAATTCACGCTCAATGGCGTCAGCACGCCCGTGGACAGCGGCCGGCTGCTGGGCGAACAAATCACATTCACTATCGGCGGCAAGGAATACCAAGGCAAAGTCAGCGGCGACGCGATGTCGGGCAGTGGCTGGAATGCCACGCGGCTGAAGTAGCGCGGTGCGCGGCGCAAACTGGGCGGCAAACAAACTTCCCGTGAAAATAGCCGTGAAAAATTTTCCGCCGGTGTTCGCGTTGTTGGCCGTGGCGGCCTGGCACGGGCCGTGCGCCGCTCAGCCCGCTTATCCGCAAAAACCCATACGCATCATTTCGCCGTTTGCTGCGGGCGGCGGCAATGATGCGTTTTTGCGCACGCTCGCGCCCAAGCTTACCGAGAACCTCAAGCAGCAAATCATCATCGACACACGCGCGGGGGCCAACGGCATCGTAGGCACTGAACTGGCGGCGCGCGCCGCGCCCGATGGGTACACCCTTATTTTGATACCGACAAACCACACGGTGAACGCCAGCCTTTACGCCAAGTTGCCGTACGATTCGATCAAGGATTTCACGCCGGTGTCGCTCGCCGGATCGAGTCCGCTGGTGGTCGCGGTTCATCCTTCGCTGCCGGTCAAAAACATCAAGGAACTGATCGCGTTTGCCAAGGCACGCCCCGCGCAGATTACGTACGGATCGGCGGGCGTCGGTTCATCTGGGCATCTCGCTGGCGTGTTGTTCGACAGTCTCACCGGCACCAGCCTCACGCACATTCCGTATAAAGGCATGTCGCTCGCCATTACCGATCTCATTGGTGGGCAGGTGTCCACCACCTTTGGTACCAGCTTGTCGGTGGTGCCACATGTGCGCAGCGGCAGACTGCGCGCCCTGGCCACCACGGGCGCCACGCGCATGATCGCGTTGCCGGATAGTCCCACTGTGGCCGAACTTGGCGTGCAAGGCTACGAAGCCGGCTTGTGGTACGGCTTCGTCGGTCCCGCGCGCATCCCCGCCGACATCGTGAAGCGCCTCAACACCGAAATCGTCGCCGTGCTCGCGCTGCCGGACATCCGCGAGCGCCTTCTGGGACAGGGGGTCGAAGCGCGGCCCACCACGCCGGAAGCATTTGCGCGTCTGATCGCGTCCGATATCGCGCGCTGGGCCGTGGTGGTTAAGCGGGCGGGTTTGCGCGCGGAATAATTGCGGAATAGCCGCTGACTAGCGCTAGCTGTCGGCGTTCGAGTGAAACACCAACCCCGCATGTTCACGCAGGGCGTGAAAGCGGATATTCGGCCAGTGTTCGTGCGCCACCTTGATTTCCGCGTCATGCGCGGCCAGAAACGTCGGCGCTTCCACGGCGTCGTGCGCGATGCGATGCGCGTTGGCGTCGATGAAGCGTTTCAATTCCTTGGGGTCGTCCGCCGTCACCCAGCGTGCGCTGTTGTAGCGCGAAGGCGCCAGCCGCGCTTCGCAACCGTATTCGTGTTTCAGCCGATGGGCCACCACTTCAAACTGCAATTGACCCACGGCGCCCAATAGCAGCATTCCGCCCGCGACAGGTTTGAATACCTGAATCGCGCCTTCTTCGCCGAGTTGCGCGAGACCGGTGCGCAATTGCTTGCTGCGCAGCGGGTCGGCAATTTCCACGGTCTGAAACAATTCCGGTGCAAAAAACGGCAGGCCGGTGAATTGCAGATCTTCGCCTTCGGTCAGTGTGTCGCCGAGTTGCAGCACGCCATGATTGGGTATGCCGATGATGTCGCCTGCGTAAGCGTCTTCCACCTGATCACGACGCTGCGATAGAAACGACACCACGCTGTTGGGACGGAAATCCTTCCCGGTGCGGCAGTTTTTCAGTTTCATGCCGCGTTCGAAATGGCCCGAGCACACGCGAATGAAGGCGATGCGATCGCGGTGGCCCGGGTCCATGTTCGCCTGAATCTTGAATACCACGCCGCTGAATTTGGGTTCCGTCGGTTCGACCACGCGTTGAATCGCGCGGCGCGCGCGTGGCGGCGGGGCAAAGGTCACCAGCGCGTCCAGCACTTCCTGCACGCCGAAGTTGTTGATGGCCGAGCCGAAGAACAGCGGGGTTTGTTTGCCCGCGAGAAACGTATCGCGATCAAACGTCGGGGACACGCCTTGTACCAGCTCCATTTCCTGGCGAGCATGCGCGAAGACATCGCCAAAGCGTTCGGCGGCGTCCGGGTTGTTGATGCCTTGTATGGTGTCGTGTCCGCCGACGCGATCCTCGCCCGCAATGAACACGCGCATGCTGTCGTGCAGCAGGTCGAACACGCCCTTGAACTGCTTGCCCATGCCCACCGGCCACGTACACGGCACCACCGGCATACCCAGCGTGCGCTCGATTTCATCGACCAGATCCATCGGCTCTCGCACTTCGCGATCCATCTTGTTGACGAAGGTGATCACCGGCGTACTTTGCGCGCGACATACCTGCAACAATCTCAGCGTTTGTGGCTCAATACCATTGGCCGCGTCGATCACCATCAGGGCCGCATCCACGGCGGTCAGCACGCGATACGTGTCTTCGGAAAAATCACGGTGCCCCGGCGTATCCAGCAGGTTGATTACGCAATCGCGGTACTCCATCTGCATTACCGAACTCGCCACCGAAATGCCGCGCTGCTTTTCGATTTCCATCCAGTCCGAGGTCGCGTAGCGCGACGCCTTGCGCGACTTTACGCTGCCGGCGATATGAATCGCGCCCGCGTACAGCAGCAGTTTTTCGGTGAGCGTGGTTTTACCCGCGTCCGGATGCGAAATAATGGCGAAGGTGCGCCGCCGGGAGACTTCTTTGTCGATGCTCATGCGTGTGCCCGTGCGCGGAATTTCCCCCGAGGGAGGCCGCAAAAGGCGCGGATGATACGGCATTTATCATTCAAAAACAATTAGATAGCGCTTTCCGGTCAATGGGGGCGCGCGGCGCATCCCATGCGGGGCCTATATAATCCACACAACCCTATTGAAGGAGTCATTCGATGCGTCCCTTTGAAACTGTTCGCGCGTTGGTGTTGCTTGTGCCGCTGTCGGCGATTTCCCTCGTCCACGCTGCTCAACCCACATGGCCCGACAAGCCTATTCGTCTCGTCATCGGCAGCGCGGCAGGATCCGGTCCCGACATCATTGCGCGCTTGATGGCCGACCGCTTGTATGGTGTATGGAATCAACGCGTGGTGGTTGATCCGCGGCCTGGCGTGGCGGGGCTGCTGAGCGCGGATATCGTTACGCGCTCGGCGGCGGATGGCTACACCTGGATGATGCTGACGTCGCAATTGCTGGTGGCAACCAATGCTTATACCAATCACAAGGTAAATCTCGCGCGTGATTTTGCGTCCATCAGTCTGATTGGCAGCGTGCCGTTCGTGTTGGTGGTGAATCCACAGGTGCCTGCCAAGTCCGTCACTGAACTGATTGAGCTGGCCAAAAAATCATCGCCGAATCTGCGATATGGCTCGGCGGGCACAGGTGCCTCCGAACATCTGTGCGGCGTGCTGTTTAACCGCATGACCAATACCAGCATGCTGCATGTGCCGTACAAGGGTGTGGGGCAGGCAGTGGCCGATACCGTGGCGCGCGAAGTGCATATGACCTATGGTGTGCTACCGGCGGTGATTTCCATGGTTCAGGCCGGACGCGTGCGTGCGTTGGGTGTCACCACGCGCAAGCGCGCGGCGCTGCTGCCCGATGTACCGGCGATTTCCGAGGCGGTGCCGGGTTACGAGAATTTCGGCTGGTACAGCGTCGTTGCGCCAACTGGCACGCCACAGGATGTGTTGGCCAAGGTCAACGGTGAAATGGTGAAGGCCGTGAAAGAGCCGGCATTCGGTGAGCAGTTAAAGGGTCTCGGTATCGAAATCATCGGTAGTTCGCGCGCCGAGCTCGATGCATTTCGTGCCGATCAGACCAAACGTATTGCTGAACTGGTGAAGGCGGCTGGCGTGAGCTTGCAGTAACCGCTAAACAGCGGACGTGTTTCAGTCCGCGCGCACGCCGGTATCGCGTATGGTCTTGGCCCAGCGCTGCATTTCGCGATGAATGAAAGCCGCCAGTTCTTCCGGCGTACCGGGGGCCACTTCGCCGCCTTCATCGCGAAAGCGTGCCTGCACGTCGGACATGCGGAGTATGCGCCCTAGTTCGCTGTTTAACCGGGCGACAACTGCCGTCGGTGTTTTCGCGGGCGCCAGCACGCCATACCAGTTGGTGACGTCATAGCCGGGCACGCCCGATTCAGCGATTGTGGGCACGTCGGGAAAGGCGCTGGATCGTTGCGCACGTGTAATGCCGACGGGCTTTACGCGTCCTGCCTTGATCCATGCGGGCAATGGTTGCAGCGGGCTTACGTACAGTCCGATACGGCCACTGAATAAATCGCTGGTGGCGAGCGCCACTCCTTTGTACGGCACGTGCAGCATCCGGACCTGACCCGCCGACTTGATCATTTCTCCCGCGAGATGACTCAACGAGCCATTGCCCGATGAGCCGAAGGCTATTTCATCGGGCCGCGATTTCGCGAGCGCAATGAGTTCTCGCACGGTTCTTGCGGGCAATGAAGGGTGCGCCACCAGCATGAAAGGCGACAGCGACACCAGCGTTACCGGCACAAGGTCGCGCAGCGGGTCGTAGGGCAGCCCCGGATTGAAGGCAGGCGCGAGCACGATATTGCCGGTCTGTCCCAATGCGATGGTGTAGCCGTCCGGCACCGCTTTTGCCGCCACGTCCATGCCGATGGTGCCGCTAGATCCGGGCCGATTGTCCGCGATAATTTGCTGCCCCAGCGCGTCGCCGAGTTTTTGCGCCAGCACGCGCGCCACGAAGTCGGTGCCACCGCCGGGCGGAAACGGTACGATGATGCGTAGCGGTTTAGCCGGCCAAGGCTGCGCGTTTGCCGGTTGCATCGCTTGTATCACGCCCGACGCCACCGTCAGTGCCGCGATAATAGAGGAGCCGCGACAAGGCATTCGGAAATCCTCAGGGCTTCATGATGAGCTTGCCCATTACCGCGCCCGATTCAAAAATGCGATGCGCGCGCGCGGCTTCGGCGAGCGGCACGCGCTCGTAAATCGGCACCCGGATTTTACCTTCGTGCAGCAGGCGGATCAGGTCATGCGTGCATTGGGCGCGTAATTCAGGCCAGTGATCGAGGGTATGCATGGTGAAGTGGCGGTAGCCGGCGCTGTGCCACGGTGGGTGCTCGATGCCCGCGTCGATGTCGCCGGTGGGCGCGCCTTCCAGCCGCCCGTATAACTGCAACATGCCGAAGGGCGCGATGCAGTTATAGAATTCAGTCATGTGTTTGCCGCCCACGATATCGAGCACCAGATCGACGCCGCGTCCGCCGGTGAGCCACTGTGTTTCCGCGATGACATTGGTCCGCGTGCGGTCAATCACCTCGTCGGCGCCCTGTGCGCGCGCGAATGCGCCGCGCGCGTCGGAGCTCACCACGCCGATGACGCGTTTTCCGTAGACCTTGGCCAGTTGCACCAACGCCGTGCCCACGCCGCCCGCCGCGGCGATCACCAGCACGGATTTATATTGAAAACCCTGCAACGCCGAGTTAAGTAAGTGCCATGCCACCTGGTAGTTGGCAAGTCCCGCGACCTGATCGAGATCGACGCTGTCGGGCACGGCGTAAAGCAAATCCTCGCGCGCGGCGATATACTCGGCATAGCAGCCACTGCGCTCCCTGAATTCACGCGCGCACACAAACACTTTTTGCCCGATCTTGAGCTTGCTTGCGCCAGGGCCGGCTTCCACCACAGTGCCGCCCATTTCGATGCCGGGGATCAGCGGCAGCGGCGGCATCCACTTGTAAACGCCCCTGCGTACCAGTGTTTCGGGCATGCACACGCCGATCGCATGCGCTTTTACCAGGACTTCACCCGGGCCGGGTTTGGGCGTGGGCAGTTCGACGTACTTGAGAACTTCCGGCGCGCCGGTTTCGGTGATTTGAACTGCTTTCACGAAGTCGCTTTCATCTCAAAACGCACCGCGATGGCGGCGCTGGCGATTACCGCCATGTCGTGACTGCCTTCTTCCGGCACGTTGAGGCCACCCTTGACGACCTTCACCGTCACTTGCCCATGCGGCAGACTGGCCTTGACGGCAGCCGCATCCACTTTGGCGGGCTCCTGAACGCCGATGGTAACGTCGACCTGCATTTCTTTTGCATCAAGACCAAGCGAGCGGACGAAGGCAAGTGACGAATGATGCAAGGCATCCTGCACTGCCCGCAGCGCCGCCTTGGTGTAATCGCCGCCATGCAGATCGTTGCCGGCGCCCATTTCGAGGATGAATCGTTTCAATGGCATGTCGGTTCCCCAAGTGCTCACTTGATATCAAGGCGGACAATTGCCGCCGCGTGTGCCAGCACGGTGGAGCCCGTGCCCGCATCGTTAAAAATTTCCAGCCCGCCTTCAAATACCTTTACCGTGCCGGTGCCATGCGGCAACACCTTCAGCACTTCGGCCTTATCGACAAGATCGGGCTTCGGCACGCCGATCAGCACTTCGACCACCATCGAGTCGGTGGGCAATCCCACCGCATCCGCCACGTTAAGCGAGTTGTGCCACAGCGCGTCGCGCAGCGCGCGCACCGCCGCCTTGGTGTAATCCGCGCCGCGGATATCCGTTCCCATGCCGATTTCTATCGCCATGCGTTTCAGGGCCATTAATGTTCTCCTTGTTTGTACCCGCTGATCGACATTCTATTCCCCTCCGCCCGCCCGCGCCGCGACCATTTGTCTGTAGGCGGCTTCCAGATTGCGCGTGAAGCGCGGGCTATCGAACAGCGGCGCTGTGTCGCGATTGGCATTGATTTTTCGACGCAGGCCCGCCAGCCTCCCGGCGGAGGTGGCAAGGTCAAGCGCGAGCCGGTAATAGTCGTCCAGCGTGTGGGTAATCAACTCCGGCGCGCCGATTGCGGTCAACAGGCTGCCCGCCATGCGCGACGCAAAGGCGTCGCCCGCGCAGGTGATGACGGGCAGCCCCATCCACAGCGCATCGCTGCATGTGGTGCCGGCATTAAACGGCAGCGTATCCAGAAACAAGTCCGCGCATTGCAGCCGCGCCAGATGCGCGTCGCGTTGCATCAGCGGCGCCATGATCAGCCGGCTCGCATCAATGCCGCGTTTTTCAGCTTCGTTTCTCAAATTGCCGGCGGCGTGCGCGTTGCTGGCGGGCAGCCACAGCACGCTGCCAGGCACTGCGTGCAACAACCGGCACCAGATATCAAATATGTCCGGGGTAATCTTGGCGGTTTGATTGAAGCAGCAGAACACAAAGGCGTCTTCCGGCAGATTGCAGGCTGCGCGGCCGGGCGTAGCGGGCCGGGGCCGTGTGCGGTCATTGGCTTGAAAGCAGTCGGGTAGCCATATCACCCGCTCGGTGTAGTGTTGCCGGCTTTGCGGCGGGATGACAAACCGATCTGCGATCAGGTAATCGATAAAATCCGCCCCCATGGTGCCCGGAAAACCGAGGTAGTTCACTTGTATGGGCGCGGGTCGTAGCGCCAGAATGTCGGTGCGGCCATCCTGAGTGTGGCCCGTCAGGTCCACCAGAATATCGATATGATCCGCATGAATCTTTTTCGCGGCGTCCTCGTAATCAACATTGCGAAGCTCCACAAAGGCGTCGCACGCGCGCTGAATACGTCCGCGCAGTGCGCTGCCGTCATCCGGGCCATAGGAATAGGCGGTGACATGGAATCCATCGCGGTCGTGCAACTCAAGCACTTCGGCCATCAAAAACGACACGGGATGCTGCCGGAAATCCGCGGAAAGGTAGCCCACGGAAATTTTCTCCCCGGGTGCGCGATGATGCTGAAAGCCCAACCGCTCGCGCTGCGGCAACAAGGCGGCCAAGCCACCACGCACCCATTGCTCCGCGCAGTGTTTTTGCTCGCGTGCAGTGGCGCCGGGTATTGCAACGAATGCCAGGGGTGACAACGGCTTCTGCGCGCTTGCTGGGTTCGCGTCGTCGGCGATCGCGCGCCGCAGCGCGGCGATGTGCGTGTCGAGTTCGTCCCATGCGCACATGTGCTGCAAGTGGTACAGCAACAGCGTGCGCGCGCCAAGGTTCTCCGGATCCTGCGCGAGCACGCGCTGGAAACAGCTGGCGGCCTCCAGGCTTTTTTGTTGCGCGCCCAGCACGCAGCCCAAACCATACAAGGCGATGACGGCATCCGGTGTGATCGCGAGCGCGCGATGGTGACATGCCAATGCCGCATCCAGATTGCCCAGGTCAAAATACAGGTTGCCGAGGTTGCAGTGGGCACCGGCAAAATCCGGCTTTAACTCCGTTGCCTTGCGGTAACAGGCGATGGCGTCGCCCAATTGGCCGCAGGACTTGAACGTGATGCCCATGTTGTAAAGCATTTCGGCGGAAACAGGCTGGAGCGAAAACGCTTTTCGCAGGCAGCGCAGCGCGTCTTCCATTTCCCCCCGCGATTGAAACGCAACGCCCAATTGATAGTAAGGCAGGGCGAAATCCGGCGTGATCGCGGGCGCGGCATCGAGCGAGGCCAAGGCTTCATATAATTGCTCCTGTTCCATCAGGAGCTTGCCGAGGCGGATGCGTGCCACCACATGATCCGTCTGAAGGGCCAGCACCTGCCGGAAACACGCGATAGCCTTATCGGGCGCCTGATCATGCGTGTGCAGATTGCCCATGGCAAAGTGCAAATCCGCGACGCGGGGATCAAC
Organism: Betaproteobacteria bacterium UBA5216; assembly: GCA_002412495.1. Lineage (GTDB taxonomy): Bacteria > Pseudomonadota > Gammaproteobacteria > Burkholderiales > SG8-41 > UBA5216. Next base: position 50,865 of record DHVE01000117.1, on the reverse strand, counting down.
CGCGATGCCTTGCGCGATCACCTGTTTTGCCTCGGCGGATTGTCCCGCCTGAAACAGTGCATCACTCAGGTCGCGGTAAATGGAAGCCACACCGGGTTTGTGCAGCAGCCCTTGCTTGAAATGGCTGATTGCATCGTTTATGCGACCCTGTTCCCGCGACAGGTACGCAAGGTTGAAACTGGCTTGCGCCAATGCGGGATTGATCGTGATCGCCTGTTTGAAGCATAGCTCCGCGTCGGCGATTAAACCTTGCGCGCGCAATACGTTTCCCAGATTGTTGTGCGCCTCGGCAAAATCCGCTCGAATGGCAATGGCTTGGCGATAGCTGGCCACCGCGTCTTCGAGTTTGCCGTCCTCCCATTGCTGGTCTGCCCGCGCCTTGAGGGCAGTGCTGCCGTCGGCCGCGCGAAAGAATTTTTTAAACCAGGAATACACGGTTTAATCCAGAGTTGTCGCGGCGTTCGCCAATGGCATGCATTGCAGTTCGGGGGACGCGCGATTCGGCGGACCTATTCATTCGCGCCGTCGCTTGCTCGCGCGGCACGCCAGTCGCGTTTTATGCGCCCTTCCGCCACGCCCACCATGACATCGCCGTCAATGCGCCCGCTGTATCGAACCTGATTGACGCTGAAACGGATGTCGTGGCCGCGCAGGCTGCCGTCCGTAATTGGCACCGCGATGTCGCCAATCTGGAAAGTGCCTTGCAGCTTCTGGTAATACTGTTCCAGGTGTAGCCACTCGCCGTCCGCGAGTTGCCATGAACCGGCCGCGCGCGCCGGAATCACATACAACACCGCAATGCACCAACTGTTGCAGGGCGTGGTGCGCACAGTTTCGTCGGGTTCCCAGCCGCCGCCAATTTCATAGGTGTTTGATACAACGCGCGCGCCGGGCTTGAGTTGGAGAAACCTCGGCGCCAGCCGGCTCAAGTGATTTGGCAACAAAAACAACGGCATCACGGTGGCCTTCGAAATGTCGGCTTCGAACATGTCGCCCTGCGAGAACGTGGCTTTGTCTGCCACGCCAGCCGCCGCCGCGGCACGTTGGGACAGTGCCACCAGATCAGGATTGAATTCAACGCCATGCGCGCGCGCGCCGCGTTTGGCTGCCGCGATGACCATGCGCCCATCGCCGGAGCCGAGATCGATCACGTAGTCGTCCGGCGTGACCTTTGCCATGTTGAGCATCTGTTCGAGCGTGGCATCGGGCGTGGGGATCCATACCACGTCCTTGCCTGGCTGGCCGGCGACGGGTTTGTAGGTTTCCTGCGGCGTTTGCGCCGTCGCGAATCCCGCCGCCAGCAGCAGGCATGCGATGCAGATTGCACGATGTCCGATGTTCAAATTCAAAAGCCTTCCTTCCACGCCGCGTGTGTTAATGGCACACGGTGATTTTACCTCGGTGTCGCCCTGTGATTGGCATCGAAACCGCCGGGCGCTATTATGATTGCGGATTCAACGCTCCGTCTCTACGTATCTCCTGATGAGGAATTTCCCATGAAGCCCGACACGCCCGCGAAACAGGTTCGCGAAATGACTTACGCCATACTGCCGGATCGCATGCCGCCGATTCCGGAAGCCCAGCTAACCGATGCGCAACGTGCGGCCGTGGCGGATATCTCGTCGGGCCTGCGCGGCGAAATTCGCGGGCCATATTGGCCGATCTTGCGCAGCCCCGGTTTTCTGATGAGCGTGCAGCGCGTCGGTGAATACACGCGTTATCACTGCCCGCTGGATCGGCGTATCAACGAGATGGCCACCATGATGGGCGCGCGCATGTGGACACAGCAATATGCGTGGAACGCGCACTACGGCAAGGCCATCAAGGCCGGCATCAAACCCTCCACGCTGGATGCGATCGCCGAAGGCCGGCGTCCGACGGAAATGGCCAAGGACGAAGAAGTGCTCTACGACTTTGTCACTGAGGTGCTGGCCAACAAGAGCGTCAGCGACCCCACCTATGAAAAGACCGTGGCGCAGTTTGGTGAATCCGGCGTCATCGATATTCTGGGCATCGTGGGCTACTACTCCATGCTCGGCATGATCATGAACGTGGCGCGTACCGCATTCACCGACGGCCGGCCGCTGCCGCTGATCCCGACGCCGGTGCAATTGCGTTCGCTGATGCCGGGTACTGTTTCGCCGACCGACTACACCATGCATCCATCGCAGGCGAAGGAGTTTTAGCGCCGCGGATTGACCGCGGCCGTGGCTATTTTTGCACTTGCAGGTTGGCGGTTTTAATCACGCTCGCCCAGCGGGCGGTTTCCCGAGCGATCAGCGCATCGTAGTCAGCGGGGCTTCGATAGTCGGGTTCCGAGCCGTCACGCAGCAGCAGATTCTTGAAATCGTCCGATGCCAGAATGAATTTCAACTCGTCATTCAAGCGATCAACAATCGGCGCGGGCGTCCCTGCCGGCGCGAGCAGGCCGCGATACTGATTCACTTCGAATTGCGGCAAACCCGCTTCCGCAATGGTGGGTATCTGCGGCAACGCGGCACTGCGCCTGGTGCCGGTGGTGCCCAGTCCCCGGAGTTTTCCCGATTCGATATGCGGTTTTAGCGACACCACGGAGCCGATGACGGCATGATTGTGTCCACCCAGCGCATCAATCAAGGCGCCGCCTCCGCCCTTGTAGTGCACCATCATGATCTGGATATGGGCCATCATTTGAAAGAGCTCCGTCCCCAGGTGCGCGGACGAACCGAGTCCCGCTGTTCCAAAGATAAGCTGGCCGGGCTTTTGTTTTGCCAGCGCGATGAGTTCCTTCACTGATTTCACCGGCACGCTCGGATGCACGACCATCGCGCTGGGCCCGTTGGTTACCAACGCGATTTTTGCAAAAGATTTCACCGGATCATAGGGCAGCTTTTGCAGCCCCGGTTGAATCATGAACGACGGATCGACAAACAACAGCGTGTAACCATCCGGTGCCGACTTGGCGACCCGCTCCGTGCCGATGATGGTGCCCGCGCCGCCGATGTTTTCAATGACAATCTGGCTCCCCAGGCGCTCGGAAAGTTTGGACGCGACCAACCGGCCGATCAGGTCGGTGCCGCCACCGGGTATGAACGGAATGATGAGTCGAACAGGCTTGGTTGGATAACTCACGGGCGCCGCGCCGCGCGCATCACGGCTGTGCGGCGCGAGCGCGGCCAGGCCGAGGAGCGCCATCCACAAGAAATTCGCTTTCATGCCAGGGCTCCGGTTGTTCGCTTGGTATTCTCTATTGAACGCGCAAGCAGCGGCGTTACTCCGCCTTCGCGCCTGAGTCTTTCACGACTTTTGCCCACTTCTGAATATCTTTCCGGATGTACGCGGCAAAGGCTTCCGGCGTGTTGCCCACCGGTTCAAAATCAATGGCGGCGAGCCGCTCCTTGGCTTCGGGGATTTGCAGGATGCGCGCAAGTTCATTGTAGAGTTTGGCGATGACGGGCCGGGGTGTTCCGGCGGGCGCGAGCAAACCCGACCACGCGGTCGTCTCGAATCCCGGCACGCCCGACTCCGCCACCGTCGGCAAATCCGGAATCGACGGCGAGCGTCTTTCGCCGGTGGTCGCCAGCGCACGCAGCCGGCCAGGCTTCACGTACTGCATGGCGGCCGATGCCGAATAAAAAGCCAGTCCCGCTTCGCCGGCAACCACGGCAACCAGCGCGGGTGTCGCGCCTTTGTACGGCACATGCACCACGTTAATTCCGGTGCTGCTCTTGAACAACTCCGCGGTCATGTGCGCGGTGGAACCATTGCCGCCGGATGAATAATTAATCAACCCGGGTTTGGTTTTGGCCAGCGCGATCAGGTCTTTCAGCGATTTAATGGGCAGCGCGGGATTCACCAGCAGCAGATGCGGATAGGCGGCCAGCATCGATACCGGCGCGAAATCCTTGATCATGTCGTACGGCATTTTCTTGTGCAGGCTGGGGAATATCGTGTGATTGCCACCCACCAGCACCAGCGTATAGCCGTCCGGCGCGGCCTTGGCGGCGAGATCGGCGCCGATGATGCCGCCCGCGCCGGGGCGGTTATCGATGACCACTTGTTGATTAAATGCGTCACTGAGTTTTTGACCGAACAGCCGCGCCGCGATATCGCCCGCGCCGCCGGGCGCCAGCGGCACAATGACGCGGATGGGGCGATTGGGGTACGGTTGTTGCGCGTGCGCCATGTTCACCATAGTCACGGCAGCGACCGCAAGCACGCCGCACGTCGCGAGCGCAAAGCGTCGTACCGATACCTGTAAAGTGGCAAGCCTGATCATGGCGAATTATCCGAGTCGCGCATAAAATATCATCATGCCTGATCGGCAATCATCCTCGCAAGCGGTATTCCGGAGACAACAATGCAGAATGCAATACGTGATATTTCCCTGCTGGTGGGCGGGGACTGCGGTCCCGTGCATGGGCCAAAAGATGGTTTCACCGTTGAAGGGTATACCGAACTGGTGCGCCCGGTGCTGGCGAAGGCCGACATGCGATTTGTGAATTGCATGCGCACGTATTCGTCGCGCCCCGCCGCCAACGAGCTTGCACCGCAAGTGGGGCAGCCGCCGGAGATGGCGCAGATATTCACTGATTGCCGCTTCGACGCCATCACCATGGCGAATAACCATACCTACGATACGGGCCCGGAAGCGTTGATCGACACCCGCGAATTTTTCATCGGCAAAGGTATACAAGTTACCGGCGCCGGGCGCAATCTTGCCGAGGCGCGCCAGCCCGCCATCGTTGAGCGTAACGGCGTCAAGGTCGGTTATATCGGTTACTGCTCGGTGGGCAACCCCGGTAGCGAAGCCGGCCCCGGCAAGCCCGGCATCGCGCCTTTGCGCGTTAACACTTCGTATGATGTGCGCGGTCCGAACGCGCCGGTGCGCACGCTGACGCAGCCGCAGGAAAATGATCTGAAAATGCTCATCGAAGACGTCAAAAAACTGCGCGAGCAGGTGGATGTAGTGATTGTCGCGCTGCATTTCGGCGTGATACGCATACCGCGCGTGATTTCGGATTACCAGGTCACCGCGGCGCATGCGTGCATCGACGCGGGCGCCGACCTGATCGTGGGCCATTCGCCGCACATCCCCAAGGCAATTGAGGTCTACAAAGGTAAGGCGATTTTTTACAGTCTCGGCGTATTTTGCATGACGCGCACGGGCACCTGGGGCGCGTGGAATGAGGCACCGTGGAAGCAAGGCGTGGTCACGAACCACGCCGAACTCGATCCGGAATACCCGTTCATGCCGTACGGCCGGGATTGCACGCGCAGCCTGCTGGCCAAGGCCGTGGTGTCGAAATCGGGTATCCAGCGCGTTTCGTTTTTGCCGATGAAGATCGATAAAAAATACCGGCCCGAGGTGCTGCGTAGCGGCGACCCACGCTTTGCGGATATCCAGCAATACATGGAATGGGCGTCCGTGGGCTTCGATCACCAATTCACCGTTGACGGCGACGAGGTTGTCGTCACCGGCGCGTGAGTGCCGTGATGACAGGCAAAAAAAATCTGTCGGACATTTTCGCGGGCTTCGTCGCCACGCAGGATGGGAAGGCCATTCCGCAAGAGGTGCGCAACAGCGCCAAGCTGTTGATGCTGGACGCCATCGGCAACGCCTACGCGGCCACGCGTTTTGAATTCGCGCACAAGGGCTTGACCGCGTTGCAGGGGCTGAGCAGCGGTGACGCTCGCGTGATCGGCATGCCAGCGAGGCTGGCGTTGCGCGATGCGATTTTGATGAACGGCATGCTGGTGCATGGCCTGGATTTTGACGACACCTATTTGCCCGGTTCCGCGCATCTCACGGCAAGCTGCGTCCCGACGGCTTTGGGCGTTGCCAGCCAGGTACACGCCAGCGGCAAAGAATTGTTGGCCGCGCTGATCCTTGGGCTGGAAGTCGCGGCGCGTATCGCCGCCGCCGGCAAAGGCGGGTTCAACAAAAAAGGATTTCACGCGACCAATCTGGTGGGCACCTTCGGTTCCGCATTGATCGCCGGGCGTCTGCTGCACTTGAGTCATGCGCAACTGGTGATGGCGCAGGGCCTCGCGTTGAGCACGGCATCTGGCACCCTGCAACCGCTGCAGGACGACACGTGGGCCAAGCGCATGCATCCGGGCTGGGCGGGCGTATCCGCGGTGACGGCGGCATCGCTGGCACGGCAAGGTTTCACCGGGCCGGCTGAAGCGTATGAAGGGAAATTTGGTCTCTACAATTGTTTTCTCGGTGAGCATGCCGCGGCGGCTGATTTAAATTTGGCGAGCACGGGGCTCAACGAGCGCTGGGAGTTCACGCGATCCTCGTTCAAGCTTTATCCCGCGTGCCACCAGTTGCACGCCTTCATGAACGCGGCGATCCAGTTGCGTCATGCGCATAAGATAAACGTCGACCATATCGAATCGATACGCGCGCTGGTGGCCGATGTAACGGTGCCACTGATTTGCGAACCGGCGGAAGCGAAACTCAAGCCGGCGGGCAGTTATCCCGCGCAATTCAGCATCTACTATGGTATTGCGTGCAGTCTGGTGCGCGGGCAGTTCGGGTTTGATGAACTGGAAGAGTCTTCCTATACCGATCCGGCGTTACTGGCACTCGCACAAAAGGTCAGCTATGAACTGGATCCGAATTCCGGTTTCCCGAAAACCCGTTCCGGCGAAGTCATTATCCGCATGAAAAACGGCGAACAAATTTCACGACGCGAAGACATCGGTCCCGATGATCCCGCGACCGAAGCACAAGTCGTGGCGAAATTCATGAGCAATACCAAGGCCGTGCTGTCACCCGCGCGTGCCGAAGCCGTGCGCGCGATGGTCATGGACGTTGAGAATCTGCCTGACGCGAGGGCGCTGACCGAATTGCTCGGCGGATAGGTACTCTTAGTCCTCGATCCGGATATTCGCCGTCTTGATGATCCGGGCGTACTTCGCGGTGTCCGCCTTGATCAGCGCGGCGTATTGATCGGGGCTGCTGATCATCGGATCAACCCCCAAACTTAGCAGCCGCTCCTTGAAATCCGCAGTGGCCAGATGTTTGCCGATTTCAGCCGAGAGTTTTTCCACGATGCCCCTAGGCGTGGCGGCCGGTGCCAGCACGCCATACCAGTAACGCGCTTCAAAGCCCGGCAGCCCGGCTTCGGTGAAGGTGGGTACATTCGGCAATGCCGGCAAGCGGTTGTCGCCGGAGATGGCGATGGCCTTGATCTTGCCGTTTTTGAGATGCGGCAGAAAATTCAGCGGGATGTTCAGAAACATATGCAACTGGCCGCCGATCAGATCGGTCAGCGCCGGCCCCGCGCCCTTGTAAGAAATATTGGTAATTTTGACGCCGGTCATGATGTTGAACATTTCCAGCGCCAGGCGGCCCGGCGTGCCGCTGCCCGCCGACGCATGATTGAGCTGCCCCGGACGGGCCTTGGCGAGCGCAATGAGTTCTTTCAGATTGTTTGCGGGCACCGAGGGATGCAGCACCAACAGAAACTCGCTGGTGCCGACGGTGGCCACTGCCGCAAAATCCCGGGCGGTATCGTACGGGGCCGCGTGCAGCAGCGGCGTGATGATATGCGTGCTGGAAACCAGCAGCAACGCGTGGCCATCGGGCGCGGAGCGCGTCAGTGCTTCGCCCGCGATAATGCCGTTGCCGCCGCCGCGATTCTCCGCGACGGAAGGTTGTCCCCAGCTATCCGTCAGCTTGCGGCCCACGAGGCGCCCCAATAAATCGGTTGCACCACCCGGCGGATTGGGAATGATGATGCGTATGGGCTTGGCGGGATAAGCGGATTGCGCCGCGCAAATACCGCAAAAAGCGAAAAGCGTGGCGGCCGTTACTGCAATGGCCGCGCGCGCGACGGTTTGCGCCGTGGGCATCATGGTGAAGGCTATTTGATCGCGGGCATCACTTCTTTGGCAAAGCGCTCCATGGAACGCAGTACGCGTTTTTGACTCAGGTCGCCGAACCAGAAGCTGCAATTGAAATGCGTGATGCCCATGATCGATTGCAGCGTCTTGATCTGGCGGATGCAGGTTTCCGGCGAGCCGATGATGAGATAGTGTTCGAGCAGGTCTTCGATGGTGGGCTCGGACTTGGCGATGATCGGCATGGCCTTGCCGTTTTCAACCTGCTCATAGTGATTGCGCAAACTCATGGTGACGCGCATGTTCCAGCGCGCGTGTTCGGCGGCGTCGCGCGCATCGGCATCGCTTTCGGCGACGTAAATCGCGCGCTGCACACCCACGCGCGGCTTGGTGGGCGGGTTCACCTTCGCCACCACGTCTTCGAACATTTTGCCGAAGGCGCCGAGATGTTCCACCGTCACGCCAAAGCCGCCGGTGAGCACGTTAAACCCGCGGCGCACGGCGGCCTCAAGCGCATACGGGCTTTGCGCCACGATCCAGATCGGCGGATGCGGCGTTTGCAGCGGCTGCGGAAACACCATGGTGTCGGGCAGTTTGTAGTGCTTGCCGTCGTAGCTGAACGCCTTGCCCTTGAACGAACTGATGATGATGTCGAGTTGCTCATCCCATTTGTGCCGGGCCTCGTCGAGCACCATGCCAAAACGTTCGAACTCGTAATTCTGATAGCCGCGCCCAAAGCCGATGTCGAGCCGCCCGCCGGAGAGCTGATCGAGCGTGGCGATTTCTTCCGCGATCACCAGCGGATGGTGCAATGGCACCACGATGACCGCGGTGCCCACGCGCAGCGTGGTGGTTTTTGCGGCGATGTGCGTGGCGAATTGCGCGGGGCGCGACAGATAACCGTACGACGAAAAATGATGCTCGCCGAGCCACACGTTGCGGTAGCCCAACGCCTCGGCGGCCTGCGCCTGCTCCACGCCGCGCGCGTAAATTTCCTGGGATGAACTCAATGCGGGCGATTGCATGAGTAGAAACGTGCCGATATCCATGGATTCCCCTGTTTCTCTGGTTGATATAAGTATATGTTTTTAATGAATAATTATCGCTTTACTCGGGCTTGATGCCGACGGCTTTGATCACGCGCGTCCATTTGTCGAGTTCGCTTTGCAAATACGGCCCCATCTCGGCGGGCGTCATGTCGAACGACACCGCGCCCATCGACGCAAAACGTTGTTTCACCGCGGCGGTTTGTTTGATTTGTTTTACGGCCTCGTGCAGTTTGTTGATCAGCGCGGGCGGCGTTTTCGCCGGCGCCGTCAGCAGATAAAACAGCAGGCCCTCGTAACCGGGCAAGCCGCTCTCCGCAACCGTTGGCACGTCGGGCAGGTTCGGCACGCGTTGCGCCGTTGCAACGGCTATCGCGCGCAGTTTTCCGCTTTGAATGTGCGGCAGCGCCGCCACCACGTGACTGAACGAAAACGGCACATGCCCGCCGAGCAGCGCCACCAACGCGGGCGTATCGCCGGGGTAAGACACCTGCAACATGTCTATGCCCGCCATCTGCTTGAACAACGACATGTTCATGTGCGAGCTTGATCCGATACTCGCCGTGCCGTGATTCATCGCGCCCGGTTTGGCCTTGGCCATTTTGATAATGTCGGCGACTGTCTTCCCGGGGAACGACGGATGCGCCACCAGCACGCCCGGCACATGCGCCATCATGGCAATCGACGCAAAATCGCGCATCGGGTCATACGGCACCTTGCCATAGAGCGGCAGGCCCACGGTGAGCACATTGCTGTAGGTGAACAACAGCGTGTAGCCATCGGGCGCGGATTTAGCAACCGCCGCCGCGGCGATCTGCCCGCTGGCGCCGCCGCGATTGTCGACCACCACCGGCTGCGCCCACAAATCCAGCATGCCTTGTTGCAGCAGACGCCCGAGAATATCCGTGCCGCCGCCGGGCGGCGACGGTATGAGCATGCGAATGGGTTTGGTGGGGTATGGCGCTGGCGCGGCAGACTGCGCGACCGCGCAACACGTCCAAGCAGCCAACGAGAGCGCGGCCATCACGGCAACGAGGGTGCGGATGAAAAGAGTCATATGGAATGGCAAGGCAGGAATAAACGTAAAGGTCCACATAGAGGCGGCTGGTGGAATGGTTGTATTGCCGCGTCACCAAGGCTATTGTAGCGAAAGAAAACCTACTCTACGCCATGAACAGCACTTTGCCAGCGCCCTTGCAAGCCAACGGATTTCCCCGCATCGTCAGCCTGTTGCTCAATGTGGCGCACGGCATAGACCACATGTTTCTGCTGATCTTCGCCACGGCGGTGGCCTCGATTGCCGCCGAATTCGGCTTCGCCAAATGGGAAGACCTCATGCCCTACAGCGTCGGCGCGTTCGCGGCCTTCGGACTCGGCGCGTTGCCGGCCGGGCGCCTTGGCGATCTGTGGGGCCGCCGCGTGATGATGATCATTTTTTTCATCGGCATGGGCGTCTCCGCACTGCTGGTCGCGTTGACGCACAGCGCCTGGCAAATCGCGGCGGCGCTGACGCTGCTGGGCGCGTTCTCCGCGATTTATCATCCGGTGGGCATCCCGATGCTGGTGCAAAACGCGCCCAATCCGGGCGCCGTTATCGGCCTTAACGGACTGGCCGGCAACCTCGGCATCGCGGTGGCCGCGCTGGTCACCGGGTTTCTCGTGAAGTGGATCGGCTGGCGCGCCGCGTTCATCGTGCCCGGCATTATTGCCATTGCCTGCGGGATAATTTTCATCATCACCTGTCCGAAAGAACTGCACGCGCCGTCCAAAGGCAAGGGCGGCAAGGCGAAAGTCGTGCTCGCGCCGGCGCTGCTGGCGCGCGTGTTCCTCGTAATGACAGCCACCGCCGTGGTCAGCAGCCTGCTGTTTAACTTCACCACCAACGGCAACGCGCAGTTGTTGACCGAGGCCTTTCGCGGCGTGCTCGAAGATCCCGCGGTGCTCGGCGCGCTCTTGGCGCTGATCTACATGATCGCCTCGTTCGCGCAGTTGGTGGTCGGTCGCTTGATCGACCGCATGCCGTTCAAGCCGCTGCAACTGTGGATGTCGGTGATCCAGATTCCGCTGCTGATCATCGCCGCGCACACACAGCACTGGTTTTTGTTTGCCGCGCTGCTGGCGGTGATGATTTTCGTGTTCGGATCGATCCCATTCACCGATGCCATGATCGTGCGCTACGTCGATGACCGGCTGCGTTCGCGCATCGCCGGCATGCGCCTCACCGTGGCGTTCGGCATCAGCTCGGCGGCGGTGTGGTTGCTCGGGCCGATGGTGAAAAGCATGGGCTTTGCCACTCTGCTGTGGATCATGGCGGGGGTCGCGGCGGTGAAGGCGGTGATAGTGCTTTGGTTGCCGGAGGAGACGGCGTAGTTGCGTACGATATGGATGACTGGATTCCTACGCCGGTTGCATTTGAAAAGCGGGGGCCACATCTTCCGATTTGCATCACTTCCTTGATTGCAAGCATCGATTCCGCGTAGTGCACAATAACCAAAGGGCATTGCACCGCATATCTCGGTAGCCAACCCCATGCGGCGCAATGCGCTACGCTTATTGACGCTCTACGGCTTGTGCGGAAAAGCCCTACACCATCGATATTTCGCATGCGAATGAACGGCGCTAAAATCGTCGCTCGCATGTCCCGGCGGGTGGCGCGGGGGATAGTCTGCTTCCCATGGAGGTAATTGCGCATGCTTCCCAAAATATTTTTTTGGATCATGGTGTCGCTGGATGCGGTGGCACTGGGATTGGTATTTCTACTGGGCGTCGGGTTTGCGGGGCCGTCGCAGAAATATCTCCTGAATGTGGTGCAATTCATGCTCTTGCCGACCGGCGTACTGGTCGCGGCGGTGGTGTTGTTTGTGTATTCGGCCACGCCGGTGCTGCGTGGCGTGGCGTTTGTGCTGGCCGTGTCGCCCGTGATCATCGTGGCGATTACCTTTTCGAATGCGAAGAACACGCCGAGCCGTCACACGGATGCCGGCGGCAATTTTCATGAGTTCGCCGAGGGGGCGGAACGCGCGCTGGCGGAAGCCATCCAGTCCGGGGATTTCGAAGCCGTGAAGCTGGCCTTGCCGCGTGCGAAGATCAACGCCAAGGGGTTTAGCGAAATGACGGCGCTGACCATGGCGCTGGACAGGCTGCGCAACACCCGGCAAGGCATTGAAATACTGCGCGCCGTTCTGGAGGCTGGCGCCAATCCCAATGAAGGCGGCGGCAGTTCGATTCCGCCGCTGGAACGGGCCATCGAAATGACGCGAACGCACGGTACCGAACCGATGATGATGCTGTTAAAAGCGGGAGCGAAACCGAATCAGACGTCGGTTGGCGGCGAACCTGTATTCTTCGCGGCGGCGAATAGAGGCATTGACCTCGCGGTGATGAAGACTCTGATCGAAAACCGTGCGGATGTGAAATTGCTGAATGAGCAGGGCTATAGTGCCGTGTACAAGGCCATTAACCGGCAAAATTGGCCCGTGGCGCTGTACCTGCTGGAAAAGGGCGCAAAAATTCCGGATGTTGCGTTGGAGCGGCTGGAATCGGCCCAGCGAGCCGATGGCGATAGCGACGGGTTGGCGGCCGTGCTGGCGTTTGTGAAAAAAGCCAACGCGGGTCGGCAGGGGCAGCGATAAGGTTCGCGCGAAGCGCAACGGGTGCGCCGGGTGCAAAACAGGCCGGTTGCCCGGCAAGTCCGGCATGCTTGAAAATCAGCGACGAACGGTAACTGTTCAAATTCCAAGGAAAAAGGCACTTCGAAGTAACTCCTTCCCCGCCTTCCCCCTGAAGGGGAAGGAATTGAACCGTTGGTAATTTCGATTACGTTTTCCATCGAACCTAAATAGTTACGACGAATGAAGGCTGCCAAAATAGTAAACTCCCTCGCGATCCGGTGCGCGGCTGGCTGGATTGTCCGATTTCACTCAGGGTGATTGCCACATGCTTCCCAAGATAGTTTTCTGGATCATGGTCGCGCTGGATGTGGCGGCGCTGGGCCTGATGTTTGTCCTGGGTCTTGCGTTCGCCGGGCCGTCGCACACCCCGCTCGTGCGCTTCATCGGGTTCATGCTGGTGCCGGCTGGCGCGCTGGCCGGGGCGGTGGCATTGTTCGTGTTCGCGGCCTCACCGTGGCTGCGGGGCGCGGCGTTTCTGCTGGCTGCGTCGCCGGTGATCATCGTGGCGGCAGGTCTGATATACGGAAGCAGTACGATGATTCGCCACACCGATGCCGATGGCAATGTCTATGAGTTCGCCGAAGGACCGGAACGCACGCTGGAAAAAGCCATCAAGTCCGGAGACCTTGATGCGGTAAAAGCGGCATTGCCGAACGCGAAAATCAACGCCAGGGGCGTGAGCGACACTACCGTGTTAACCCTGACACTGGAAAAGCTGCGCAACACCCCGCAAGGCATCGACATGTTGCGCGCCGTGTTGGCGGCGGGCGCGAATCCCAATATCGGTGGCCGCACGTCGATTCTGCCGCTGGAAGCGGCCATCGGGCTCACGCGTACGCACGGGACCGAGCCGATGGTGTTGTTGCTGAAGGCCGGGGCGCAACCCAATCAGAAGTCAAACTTGGGCGATCCCGCGTTTTTTATGGCGGGCGGGCAAGGCATTGATGTCGCGGTGATCAAGACGCTGATCGAACACCGGGCGGACGTGCGCTTGCTGAACGGCCAGGGCCACAGCGCGGTAAACACGGCCATCAACACGCAAAACTGGCCGGTGGCGCTGTACCTGCTGGAACGGGGCGCAAAACTTCCGGATGGCGCGTTGGGGCGGCTGGAATCAGACAAGCGAATCTACGGCGACAACGCCGGCCTGGCGGCCGTGCTGGCGTTTGTGAAAAAGGCGAACAGCGGTGCCCCCGGTCAGTGACACGCCCCGCAGGCGAGCTAACCGGCGAGTGAGGCCTCGTTACTCCAGCGGCTCAAACGCACTCGGCCCCATGCCGTAAAAATACAGCACCGTGCCTTCGTCCTTGGTCAGACCGAAGTGCCCTTGATTCGCCGGCTCGGTGAACCACGTGCCTTGCGCGTGACGATGGAGCTTGGTTTCGTCGTATTTGTCGCCGTAGCCGATGTAATGCACGCCTTCGAGTACCACGGCATAACGCGCATCGGGATGTTTGTGCGCGAGCGCCTTGCTGTGCGGCGGCCATTTAGTGGCGTAGATGTACGGACCCGGTTTGCTCGGATGGCCGAACAGGTAAGCGTTATGGCGGCCGGATTTGTTCGGCTCCCATACCCACTCGGACAGCGGTTTTAATTCAACGCCGGGCGGCAGGGCCGGGGGGGAGGTGTGATCCATGGTTGCCTCTGAAATTACGATTTATTGTTTTGCATGGGGATGCGCGATGCGGCGGACGGCGCGTACTACTGCATGGGGATGCCCGCGGCTTTCGCCACTTTGCGGTAGCGGTCGATTTCCGTCGGCAGCAGGTTTGCGAGTTGTTGCGGCGTGGCAACCCAGGCTTCGGCGCTCTCTTGTTCGAGAAATTTTTTCAGTTCGGGACCAACCAGCAGCTTGTTGATGGTCGCATTGAGAAAGTTCAGCCGGTCGGCGGGTATACCCGTCGGCGCGAAGATTGCCCACCACAATTCGTATTCGTATCCCGGCACGCCGGATTGCGCAATCGACGGCAATCCGGGCAGCAAGGGCGAAGGCTTGCTGCCGCTCATGCCGAGCGCGCGCACGCGTCCGGCGCGCAGCTGCGGATTAACCGCCGCGGAACTGGCGATGACGACTTCCACCTCGCCGGAGGCCACGGCGGTCATGGCAAGCGAAATCCCCTTGTAGGGGATGTGTATCATCTTGGTGCCGGCGGCAAGATCGAACAACGCGCCCGAGAAGTGATTATTGCCGCCAATGCCCGATGAGCCGTAATTGAGTTTTCCCGGATTTTTTTTCGCGAGTTCGACAAACTCGCGCACCGTCTTCACCGGCAACGAAGGGTGAACGACCAGCACCAGCGACGATTTTCCAATGCCCGCCACCGGCACGATGGCGCGCGCCGGGTCGAACGGCAGCTTGGCGCGTATGGCGGCGGTGCCGGTGTATGACGACGTGTGGCCGAGCAGTATGTGCCCGTCCGGATCGGCCTTGGTGATTTGTTCCGTGCCGATCATGCCCGACGCGCCCGGCCGGTTATCGACGAGAATGGTGCGGCCCAGCGTCTCGGACAAACGCGCCATCACGGTGCGTGTCATCACGTCGATGGAACCACCGGGTGCATAGGGCACGACCGCCAGCATATTGCGCGACGGAAACTGCTGTGCGCCGGCATTCATGGATGCGCAGAGCGCCAGACCGGCGAGGCTAAAGCAAACGGCGCGGTTTCGAGGGATGTATGGCATACCGAAAGTTCCTATGGCAGTTGTTCTATAAAAATACTTTAAAAACAATATTTTACGACGTTTCCGCGCTGGCGCGACCTCATTTTAAACGAGCAGCGCGGTTCGTGCGTCTTATTATTTCAGCAGCGATTCCAGTTCGCGCGCGCCGCGCGCAAGCATGGTTTTCGCGTGGATGGTGAACCAGCGCACGCCTTGTTTTTTGAGCTCGCGGCCCTCTTCCCACAGATGCAGGTTGAAGCCGGCCACCGCGCCATCGGCCTGATGAATGATGCCGATGATCCGGTCGACCGCGCGACGAACTTCGGGGTGCTGGTTCTCGCCCGCGTGACCCAGATCGCGCGCGAGATCGGAAAGCCCGATCACCACGGCATCCAGTCCCTTGACCGCAACGATTTCCGGCAGGTTGTTGATCGCCTTGGTGGATTCGATCATCACCACCACCAGCGTGTCGTCGAAACGTTTGCCGCGTGCCGTGCGCACCATCTCCACCGCTTCGCGCGCGGCGGCCGCGGTTTCCACCCCCGGGAACTGGATGCCGCCGACGCCGCAATCCAGAAAGCGCGTGATGATCGCGCGATCCGCAGTCCAGGGCCGCAACAGCGACGTAATGCCGGCGGCGCGTGCCGCGCGCGCGAGTTCTTCCGCGCGTTCGAAGCTTGCCGGGCCGTGTTCGCAATCGATGAACGCGACATCAAAACCGAGCGCGCCGGCGTGTTCCGCCAGCGCCGCCGACGGAAAATTCGGGTTGAACACCATGACCGTGCCGCCGTTGCGGAGTTTTTCCTTGACCTTGTTCATGGTTTTTTGGCGTCACCGAGTTCGGTCAGTAGCGCATCCAGCAGTTTGTATTCATCCTGAAAAAATTTGAGCGTGCCGGCCGCGTTGAGATAGTCGTCGGACCATTGGTGCTTGCGCGCGGCTTCGCGCCATTCGGGCGTTTTCACCATCGCGCCGAGTGCCTGATCCCAATAAGTCACCTGCGGCGGCGTCATGGTTTTCGGGCCCACCACCGCGCGCCAGTTGGCGGACACCGCGTTCACGCCGAGTTCCTTCCAGGTGGGCACGCTGGCCACTTCGCCGCCCACGCGCGCGGGCGCGGAAATCGCGACCATGCGCAGCTTGCTCGCTTGTACGTGTTTCCATGCAGAGGTAGGTGTTGCCATCGCCACATCCACATGCCCGCCGAGCACCGACAACGTGGTTTCGGCGGCACCCTTGAACGACACGAACTTGACCCGCTTCAGATCGACACCCGCCGCTTTTAATACCGCAGCGGCGGCCACGTGGTTGCCGCTGGCGCGATTGGTGATGGCAAAGGTCAGCGACTCCGGATTCGCGCGCAACTGCGCGATCAGCGCCTTGCCGTCCTTGACCGGCGAATCGGCGCGCACCGACATGCCGATATATTCGCTGCTCATGCGTGCCAGGGGTGTCACGTCGCCATAACTCAGCGGGTGGCTGCCGATGATGCGGTTGGTGAGCAAGTTGGTGAGCGCCATCGAAATCGCATGGCCGTCGCCGCGCTGATTCAGATACGTCATCGCAATCGCGTGTCCGCCGCCGGGTTTGTTGACCACGGCCACCGGCACGCCGACGTTGCGTTTTTCGAGCAGCGTTTGAATCAGGCGTGCGGTTTCGTCGAGCGGTCCGCCGGGCGGCGTGCCGACAATGACTTCAATCGGTTTGGCGGGTTGCCAGTCGGCGGCCTGTGCCGCGCCCGCACCCAACCACGCGGCGCAGACTGTAGCGACAACTGCGGTGACAACGCGCATGCCTGGCGAAAATCTCATCCGCGCTTGAATTCCAGAATATCAAACTGCGGCCCGCGATCCACCAGGTAAATCAGGCCGCGATCATCCACATCCACGTCATTGGTCATCGGCCCCGCGCGCCCGCGCGCCGGTTCGGGAACGTAGTACCCGACTTCTTCCGGCGCCGATGGGTCGGCCAGATCGACGATGCGCAACCCGCCCGCGAACCAGGTGCAATACACCAGCGTGCCGCTTTTCATGCGCTCGAAATACTGATGCGCGCCAAAGCGGCCCGGCGTTGCACGCGACCACGGCGAATCGAGTTCGCTGGCGGTATATATCGACAGCGGCTTGATATTGGTGAGATCCGTGGCATCTAGCACCCATAGGCAGGCATGCGGGCGACCGCGGCGCTTGGCGGTTTCTTCGGCGCCGTGCACATGGTCTTCTTCGTCGATGGCGATGGCAATGCGCTTGCCACCGATCAGCTCCGGCATTTCGCGGAAGGTGTGCGTCGGCTCGACAAACGGCGGATGGTAGTTATACGACCCGAGGGTCTTCGGATGACGGATATCCGACACATCGATCACGTAGCCGCCGGCCATCCAGCAGCCCGCCCACATCAGGTTGCCCACGCGCAACGCGTGGTGCAGCCGATTCCGCCGCCCCGGCCACGTGGGCGTTTCACCCCCCGCCGTATGCTGACCGGGCATCCACCAGCGTGACACTTCCTCGGGTTTCACGGGATTGCGAATGTCGTAAATGACCAGCATCGCGCCGAGGTAACCGGGCATCTCGGTCGAGATGTAGGCATAGTTCTCGTCCATGTCATAACGATGCACGCCCTTGCCGCCGGTTTTGGTGAACGACAACAGCTTGGGTTTGGTTTTGTCCTTGACGTCGTAAATGCGAAAGCCGCCCTGATCGTATGGATTGCGCTCGGCTTCTTCGAGCGCGGGAATGTCCGATTCCTTCAACGAGAACATCGCCGCCAGTTCGGCATGTGTCGGGTCGCGACCGAGCCTTTGCCTTAACGCCGTGCGCCCCGAGGCGATCTGCTCGCTCTTGCGCCCCAGCGGGCTGCCGTTTTGTTCGCTGTTGACGATCATGAGGTCGCCCACCACGCGCGCCTTGTGGCTGTGCGAGTTCGGGTCTTCCAGAAAAATCTGCGACACCAAACGCGGTTTACGCGGATCGGTGATATCGAAAATCGACGTACCGAGCTTGTTGTTGTTGGTCAGGTGGCCGAGATAGGCGTAACCGCCCTCGACATACACCTGGCCGGAGCCGGTGATTTCCGTGTGCGACAGGCGCGTGACGTTGTGCGCGAGACGATGGCTGGACAGGTCGGTCATGATGGCGGCTCCGGGTTCGGGATGCGGCTGAAACAGGTAACGTAGGTGAGGACGTTCTTGAAGGCGTAATTTTACCGCTCAATCCGCCGGTGCGATTTTTGCGCGCGCAACAATGTCCTTCCACGTCTGGATGTCGCGCCGGTACCATTGGGTAAAATCAGCCACGCTGGTGGGCTCGGAGTTGCCGCCTTGCTTGCGCAGTTGTTCTTTGACATCGGGTTGGGCAATGATCTTGTTCACCGTGCCATTCAGTGTTTGCACGATGGCGCCAGGCGTTTTGCCTGCAATATAAAGTCCCACTGTCGCGCCGACTTTCAAGGCAGGCAGGCCGGCTTCGGCAACGGTGGGAATGTCCGGAAAAGTAGGCAACCGGCGGTCGCTGGCAAAGGCCAGTACCCGCACCCGGCCCGACGCGAGATAGGGCAGAAACGGCGTGGTATCCGAAATGGCCACTTGCGTTTCGCCGGTGGCGACCGCCAGCGAAGCAACGCCGGTGCCGTTGTACATGATGACTTCGATACGCACGTTGTTGCGCATGCCGAACAACTCCACCGACAGGCGCGTGCCGATGCCGCCAGCCGACGCGTTTATTTTGGCGGGATTTTTTTGCGCCAGCGCCACCAGCTCGCGCACGTTTTTCACCGGCAGATGCGCATTGACCACGACGGCGTAGGGATACTCCGCGATCGGCGCCACCGGCTGTATATCGGTGAGCGGATCGAAGCGCAAGTTGCGAAACAGCGCCGGGTTTTGCGTGGCGGCGGTGGCATTGAAGAGTAGCGTGTAACCGTCGGGCGTGGATTTCGCCACGGCATCGATGCCGATATTGCCCGCCGCGCCGGGCCGGTTTTCCACCACCACCTGTTGATTGAAGGTTTTGCTCAGATGCTGCGAGATCATGCGTGCGGTGATGTCGGTGGTGCCGCCGGTGGCGAAGGGCACGATGGCGCGGATGACGCGCTCGGGGTACTCGGCGCGCGCGGCGGATGTTATGCCCAACGCCGCAGCCAGGGTGATCAGCCTAATCGGTGTTACCTGCCGCGCGGTTTTGTATCGAATCATATCGTTCCCCGATTGCCTTTCCACCCTTTATACTTACCGCGACAAATGAAAACATTCATGACATCGCGAGCGGCTATCGTAACATCGCTGACACTGGTGCTGTCGAACGGTGCCAAGGCAGCGGATTATCCGGAGCGCACCCTCATCGCCGTGGTGCCGTTTGCCGCCGGCGCGTCGAATGACGTGGTTGCGCGCCGTGTCACGCCGCATCTGGCAAAAGCGCTTGGGCAGCAAATCATCGTCGAAAACCGTCCCGGCGCCGATGGCCGCATCGGCATTGAGGTAGTGGCGAAGGCCGCGCCCGACGGCTACACGATATTGTTCAGTGCCGGTGCGGTGACGTTGATCCCGGCATTGCGCAAGAACGTGGCTTGGGATCCGGTACGGCACATTCAGCCGGTTGCGGCGCTGGGGGCAATCCCCTACATCATCGGCGTCAACACCAATGTGCCGGCGCGCAGCGTCACGGAATTCATTCAACTGGCCAAAAAAAATCCCGGCAAACTCAACGGCTCCGCGGGCGGCAACTCATCCGAGATGACCATTGCCCTGTTCCGTATTAAAACGGACACGCGCACGGAAATCATTCCCTACAAGGGCACCGGTCAGGCGGTGCTTGCGGTCGCCACCGGCGAGGCTGACTTCGGCATCATGGATGCGTCCGCGTGGCTGCCATTGATTGCGTCCAAACGCGTGCGCGCATTGGCGGTGGTGGGGCCGAAGCGTATTGCGATCTTGCCCAACGTGCCTACCACGCAGGAGGCAGGCCTGCCCGACTTCGCGACGGGCGCGCAATTTGGCGTGTTTACCACGGGCGGCACGCCGATGGCGGTAGTGCGCAAACTGAATGCCGACATCAACCGCGTTGTTGCGACGCCCGAAGTGACCAAGGGCTTTCAGGCGACAGGGCTGGAACCGGCCAGCACCACGGTGGAAAATTACACCAAACAATATCTGGCGGATCTGGCGATGTGGAAGGACGTGGTAGCGCGGGCGAAAATTCCGATGACCGACTAGGGCCCGCGCGGGTTTACGGGTGGCGGCCTATCGCCTTCTCTAGCAGCACGCGGACGGCTTCGAGATTGGCTTCGCGGTTGTGATTGTCGCTGCTGAGCTGAACCGGCTCCAGATGCGAAATCTTCAGCAGCCCTAATAAGGCAGCCGCGCAGTGATAACGGTAGAGGTAGTCGATGGGCCGGTTCAGAACATCGAACAATAGCCATCCGGCGGCTTCGACAGTGGCGCGGTCCTTGATCGAGTACCAGACGGTGTAGTAATCGCCGTATTGACCGGCGCGAATCCGGTTCAGCAATTGTTCAACGGGAATTTGGTCATGCCTGAGACGGTCGGCGTCGGCGGCATCTTCGTATTCTTCGCGCCAGTGCTTCCTGGCTGGTCGCCGGGCGTCGCCGGCGGATAACCCGAAGACGCGGCGGACGAAGTCAAAAATCATCGGATGCCCTCGACTCAGAGCAGTGATGCTTCATTTTCCAGATGCCCTGCGTTCAAATACCGCGCCAAATTCCGTAGGAAAATTTCCACCCCGCGCGCATACGTGCCAGTTGAAGCGCCCGCGTTGTGCGGCGAGATCAGCACATTGGGCAAATCCCATAACGGCGATTCTGTTGGCAGCGGTTCGGTATGGAACACATCGAGATACGCGTGGCGCACGTGCCCCGTCTTGAGCGCCGCCACCAGCGCGGCTTCATCGATGATTTCGCCACGCGCGATGTTGGCGACGCCGGCACCCGGTTTCAGCAGCGCGAGGCGGCGCGCATTGATGAGATTGCGCGTTTCGGGCACCAGCGGGCAGGCGAGGATCAGCCAGTCGCAGGCGGGCAACAATCCGTCGAGCGCGGACGGCGGCAGCACGTCGTCGAAATGATCGGCAGGTCCCACAGTGCGCCGGACACCGATGGTTTTCATGCCGGCTGCGTGCAGCACGCGCGCGATCACGGTGCCGATGTAACCCATGCCGACGATTACCGCAGTTTGGCCGGGTATGTCGCGCGGCACATTCTTGCCGCGCAGCGGCGCCCATTCCCGCCGCTGTTGCGCATTGAGCCACACCGGGATGCCGCGCGCGAGCGCCAGCACGCCCGCCACGCACGCGAGGCCCACGGCATCGGCCTGGGCGCCCGCGCCGGTGGTGAGTCGCATGCCGCGCCCCATGCAATCCTGGTAACGCTTCTGATCGGTGCCCGCCGAATACACTGCCATCCACTTCACGTTGTGCGTGCGGTCGATAATGTTCCAGAACGCCTGCGCGGCGGGACTCAGCGCGCTTTTTTCCGTGCCTTCCCAGATGTCGCGCGAGTAGTAGGCGGCGTCGATGGTGTCGATTTGCGCGGGCGTGAGTTGCAGATCGGGCGTGAAGGGCAACAGTTCAAGCGGCTTCGGCGCGCCGGCGAGGATGTTTTTCAGGCGCGGGCCGAATTCGGCGATGACTTTGCTGGAGATGAGGAGGGTGGGTTTCATGATTGAGCTATCGTTCACGCGCTACGGAATCTCGCGATAAATCGCGGTGGCCGCCGCGTGAATGCGCAACGGTTGATCCCAGTCGGGATACTTGTTGCGGAATTCCTCGCGCAGCGTGATCGCGGTTTCATCCGGCGACTTGCCCTGTTTTTTGAGTTCGGCCACGCGGTCACGCAGCGTGGTCAGAAACGTGCGATAGGCGCTGATCATCGCGGCGTCACCCTTGTCGTAATGCGCGCCGATCACTTGCGCGGGGCGCAACTTGTCCAGCGTATCCAAACTGGTAAGCCAGCTCGACAGCCGGGATTGCGGTGTGGCGAATGCGGGGAACAGTTTGTTCATCGCGAGATCGCCGGAAAACAAAATGTTTTCGCCTTCGACAAACACCGCGGTGTCACCGCGCGTGTGGCCGGGGCCGAGGCGCAGCATTTTTACGCGCACGCCGCCAAGATCCAGCGTTTTTTCATTTTCGAATATTTCCGCCGGCGCG
Organism: Betaproteobacteria bacterium UBA5216; assembly: GCA_002412495.1. Lineage (GTDB taxonomy): Bacteria > Pseudomonadota > Gammaproteobacteria > Burkholderiales > SG8-41 > UBA5216. Next base: position 28,497 of record DHVE01000117.1, on the reverse strand, counting down.
CGAAAGGTCGATCCCTGCAGTTGATCGGTCAGCGCCGACGAGCGCGCCGCGAAGATGGCCACCCATTTCATGCCCATTTCCTCGACATCCTGCTGCTGCGCGCGGGAGCGTATGAGTTTTGCGCTGGGCGGAAACGCGATATCGCCGGTGGTGTGCTCGGGATGAAAGTGCGTATTGACGATGTAAACGGTTTTATTCTTGCTGACTTTTTCGACTTCGCGCAGCACGGCTTGCCCGCTTTTCAGTCCCATGCCGGGATCAATTACCAGCGTGGCCCGGTTGCCGACGACTATGCCGACATTGGGCACCATGCCGACTTTTTCGTCGGGAATCAGATAGACGTGCGGCGAAATTTTCGCCGTCTTGCCTTCCTTGACGATGGGCGCGGGCGCCTGGGCAAACGCGGCAGTGTTCAGCACGCACAGCAGGGCGACACTCAGAGCGGGATGGGCGAACATGGAAAGTCCCTTTGAGGGGGGTGATAAAATATTCAATAAAAACAACATCTTACGCTATGCCGCTTCCGGCGCGTGTATCTTGCGCCAGCGCATAACCGCCAACGCTGTCGCGAGACTCGCCTGCACCGTCATTACTCCAAACGAGAAGGCCACGTTACCGCTTAGCGGCGGCAACACGAAATTCGCAATCGTGTCCGCGCCAAATGCCTTGAGCAGTCCGGGCAGCAGACCGTACAGCAACACTAGGTAAAACAGCGTGGCGGCTTCGACGCGGCGCGGTTGGCGCGCGAGCGCGAAGAACTGAAAAATCGCCGCATCGCGTATGGCAAACAACATCAGCGCAACCGGCGCGGTGCCGATCTGATGCAGCAACCGGCCGTTGTCCGAACCACCGGTGACGCTGGCCGCGAGCGCCATGCACACGCCCAGCGTGAGCGCCACCAGCCACAACGGCATTTCCTGCAAAGCGCGGCGCCACTGCTGCGTTATCACGCGCGCGCGCAAACGCTGCCACTCGGTGGCGCCACTTTTCTCTGCGAACAGCAGTGCATAGCTGAACACCATCGCAATGATCACGCCCGTCGCCATCACGCCGAAAAACGCCCGCAGGCTGCTTGCGCTGTGAATTTCCCGCAGCGGAAAACCGGCGAAGTAAGCCGCAGTGAACAGCATGAAGGCCGGCAAGGCCCACGGCGTGGTGCGAATTTCCAGTTCGTTGCACATCGAACGATACGCGCCCAGCACCGCCCACGCGCCGAAAGCCACCGCCGAACAAAGCGCAAAATTCAGCTTTGAAATCGACAAGCCCCACCATGCCACGGATTTCTCCATGTCGTCGAGCAGGCGCAATCCGGTCCCCAGCCATAGAAAAGCGAGGACGAGAATGAGTATAGTGCCGGCGCCGCGCCGCGATACGCCTTTTCGCGCCGCGAGCACGCTGCCATTGAGCGCCATCGCATGCATCATGATCGCGACGCATAGCATCAGCAAGGCCTGGCGCAATACGGGCATGTCCATCGTGCTGCCCGCCGCCATGAAAATTACCAACAGAATGCCGCCGACGTACCATGCAAACGACGGCGCGCCCAGCAGCTTGCCCCACGTCATGCGCCATGGCGTGATGGACGACATGCGCTGCGCGTCCCACGTGCGGTCGCGCGCTTCCTCGATCACGCTGTCGCCCGCGAGTTTGGTGCCCCACAGCAGCACCACCACGACATAACCAAACGCGGCGGCCATGGCGATGTTGTTCATCACCTCTTTGCTTTCCGCTGACAGAAACAGCAGTGCTATCAGGCCGATTACCACCGGCGCGGCGATCACGCGGTGTATCGAAAATTCCAGCCACAGATTGCGGCGCAGTTCGGGGTTGGCCGTATTCATGCGCTCGCCTCCGGCTGCACGGTACGCAGATAGGATTGATGCAGGTTCTCGGTTTCTTCCGCGAAGCTTGCCAGCGGCGCGCCGGCCGAAATGAGGTCGCGCAGCACGCGCGCCTGTTCGTGCGCGCCGCCTGGTATCGCCAGCAGCGCCATGTGTTCGCCGGCTTCGAGAATACGCACGTTGTTGAGCGCGGCCAGCAGGTCACGCCAGTCGGCGTGGGGCGCGGCCAGCGTGGCGCGCACGGGGCGTTCGTTGACGGATGCGCGCGCATTGCCCAACGGGCGATGTTCGATGACCTTGCCGCCGCGCAGCACCAGCATGTGCGTGGAGTATTCATCCAGTTCAGCGAGTATGTGCGACGAGACCACCAGCGCCATGCCTTCGTCGCGCAGCCGCGTGAACAGCGTGGCGAGCGCATGCCGCGCTTCCGGGTCTAGTCCGGAAGCGGGTTCGTCGAGCAGCAGCACGGCGGGTGCATGCACAATCGCCTGCCCGATGGCCACGCGTTGGCGCAGGCCGCGCGACAGCGCCGCGCAACGCTGATCAAGCCGGTCGGTGAGGTCGAGACGTTGGGCGGTACGCTCGACCGTGGCGGCCACCGTGGCATCCGGCACGCCGTTGGCGCTGGCGGCATGCGCGAGACTCTGCCGGACAGTCAGCGTGTCGTACAGCCCGAAAAAATCGGACAGATATCCCATGCTGGCGTGGGCAAGGCGCGGCTCTTCCAGCACGTCGATGCCGGCCACGGAGATGCTGCCGGTAAGCGGGCGATCCAGCCCGGCAAGGCAGCGCAACAACGTGGTCTTGCCGGCGCCGTTGGGTCCGACCAGCGCGGTGACGCTGCCACGCGTGATGTCGAAAGAGACGTTATCAAGCGCGCGCGTGCCGGGATAGAGATAGGTAATGCCGCTGGCACGGATCGCAGCGTCGGAATGGCCAGCGGTCACGATAATGGGTTATCCCTGAATGCCACGGGTTTCAAGGATACACCACACGGCCGGTGGATTGTTCTAGCGCCTTTTCCGGACAGGATTGCGCGCCAGCACTATACACCGCGGGCGGGTAGGGAAGGTCTGCGCCGCCGTGAACGCCGGAATCATGCCGGCCATTGCAACGAGAGCCACCGTGGTATGTGATGGCATTGGAGGCACGCTGGTTAATTGTTGTTCGGCGCGGGCGCTGACGCGTCCCGCGATCCCAGCCAGTCATCAAGCACTGCCTGGGTGTGCTGCCCGAGCAAGGGTGGCGGTGCGATGGGCGTCGGCATGGCGCTCATTTGCCAAGGGGGGCCGACCACCTTGATCTTGCCGCTGGCGGGATGATCGATTTCGCGCACGATGCCGCGGTGCACGGCCTGCGGGTCATCCAGCGCCCCCGCGTAATCATTGACCAGGGCATGGGGAATTCCATGCGCTTCAAAGCGTTCATGCCAATACCGGGCGTCGTGCGCGGCGAGCCGTTGTGCAACGGCGTCGTCCATGTCTTTGCGATTGGCCAGACGCAAGGGCATGGTGCGAAAGCGTTCGTCATCAAGCCATGATTCCATGGCGACGGCCCGGCAAAACGGCGGCCATTGTGCCTGATCGTGCACCATGAGCGAAATATGGCGGCCATCCGCCGTTTTGTAGGTGTTCGCGGGCACGCGCAGCGGATTGCCATTGCCGAGGCGGCCGGGCACCACACCGGCCTGCAGGGTTTCACCCATGCGTGTGCCCACGGCGGCGAGCAAGGCATCCTGCATGCTGAGGTCGATGTACTGGCCGCCGCCTTCCGGCGTCACCAGCCGCAATGCATTGACAATGGCGTAGGCGGCAAACATGCCGGCGATGACGTCCGCCAGCGGCGCGCCTACCATCATAGGGTCGCGGTCTGCTTCGCCCGTCACGCTCATGATGCCGGTCACGGCCTGGATGATCGGGTCCAGCGCCGGTCGATTGCGGTACGGCCCGGTCTGGCCAAAGCCGGACAGCGCGCAATAAATGAGGCGCGGGTTGCGCGCATGCGCGGCTTCCCAGCCGACGCCCAGGCGATCCACCGTGCCGGGTGAAAAGTTTTCCACCACCACGTCGGCGCGCTCGATCAACTGTAATGCCAGCGCCCGGTCATGTTCGTCCTTGAGATTGAAGGCAACGCTTTTCTTGGAGCGGTTCAGCGCATTGAAATAATCCTGATGGCCTTCGCGTCCCTTGTAAGGCACCGTGCGGCGCAGGTCGTCGCCGTGGCCACTGCGTTCTATCTTGACCACTTCGGCGCCCATGTCCGCCAGCAGCATGGTGCAGTATGGCCCCGCGACCACTTGCGTCAGGTCGATCACACGGATGCCGGCGAGTGGCAGCGCCGCGTCGGGAGCGCGGGTGGCGCTCACAGTGGAATCAGGCCGCTGGCCGTTCCCGCGATGACTTTTTCGCCTTTTTGATTCTCGATCCAGACGTCGCAATAAATGCGCACGCTGTCCGTCAATTTTTCGGTTTGTGTCACCACGCCGCGCGCGACGCAAAAGTCGGTGACCAGTACGGGTCTGCGAAAAGTCAGGTTCCACTTGCCACCGGTGAGCCAGTGTTCGCCGAAACACAGCCGCAATTGCCGGAACGTAAGCGCCGCGACCTGCGGGCCGATGGCGACCGGCGCGGGCAGCCCTTCGCGCGCCGCCGCTTCATAATCGGTGTGTATGGTTTTTTCGTCGCCGCGCTTGAAATCCTCGAGACGAAACTTCTTGGAAACGGTGGGCAGTTCAAAGCCCTTGGTGACTGCGGAGGTAAGGACAGGCATGGGCTACGGTGGCTACGCTGGTTACGTTATTGCGGCGCGGGTGCTGACGGAAACAGTCAGATTTTTTCAGGCTTGATGCCGGAATCGATGCCGGCGCCGCGACGGGGCGCCGTGCGTTCGACAAAATCAAGCACATGGGTACGCTTGCTGCGAAACAACAGCGTGCCGTCGGCGCTTTTGCCTTCGGCCTGATACACCACAAATTCGCGGTTGTTCTTGATGAACTTTTCAGTGATTACCGCTGATACGCGCAAGGTCATGCCGGAGGTAATGGGTGCAATCGATTCCATCTCCCAGCCGACGAACAATCCACGCACATTGTAGGTGCGCGAAAACAACCAGCGGGGCGGCCGGTAGGTGATTTGCGGCGGCGCAAGGCGCTTGCCACTCGCGCCGGGAAGGCAATAGAGCGGGTCGAAATCCTGATCGAGCTGGCATTGCAAATCGATAAGATCATCGGTGATTTGCCATTCCATTTCGCCCAGCGACTGTCCGATCTTGATATCGTCAAACGAGGCACGCGGACCCTGACTGTCTTCGAGAACCCGCGACGGTGTTTCACTCATGGTGGCAAGCAATCCGGTTTGAGGGCCGGGGGCGTCACCCCGTGCCCAAGGGGACCATCGACTGTATCGACTGGCTGACTTGCGAACGAGCATAGCATATGATTCCAATGATTCAAATTTCGGTGCCCGCACCACGGACTCTTGCGGCATGCATTCGGGAGCAGGCAATATGAGATGGCAGGGATTGATCGAAGGCGCGAAGGCGGTCGTAATGAAGATTGTGATGGCTGTGCCAGTGACTGTGCGGATGCTGGTGACGTCGATGATTTTCGCCGCGCTGCTGCCAAGCTGGGCGCTGGCGCAGACTTACCCTTCGAAGCCGGTTCGCCTGATCACGCCTTATCCGCCAGCCGGCGGCGCGGACACGGCCGCGCGGATTGTGGCGCGGGCGCTGAGCGATGTAACCCGACAGCAGTTTGTGGTGGACAACCGGCCGGGCGCCAGCGGTCAGATCGGCACCGAGATGGTCGCGCGCGCCACGCCGGACGGTTATGTTTTGCTACTCGGAAGCGTCGGTCCCAACGCCATCCTGCCCGCGAGCGGCGCGAAGCTGCCGTATGACGCGGTGAGCGATTTTGCGCCGGTATCTTTGGTGGCTGTATCCGAGTATGCGCTGACCGTTCACCCGTCGCTGCCGGCGCGCAGCGTAAAGGAACTGATTGCACTTGCAAAATCACGGCCGGGCGAAGTGGCCTTTGGGTCAACCGGCGTGGCGGGCGGGCCGCACCTCGCGGGAGAACTGCTGAATCATCTGGGTGCCGTCAAACTGTTGCATGTGCCTTACAAGGGGGGATCGCCGGTGATGGCGGCCTTGTTGAGCGGAGAGGTGCCGGTTTCGTTTTCGTCGTTGCCCACCGTGTTGCCGTTCAAGGCGAACGGGCGGCTGCGCGTGATCGCCGTGACGAGCGCCCGGCGTTCGCCTTCCGCGCCGGAAATTCCCGCCATCGCGGAAACGCTGGATGGTTATGAAGTGACCCAATGGTATGGAATTTTGGCCCCGGCCAAAACGGCAGGCAGCGTTATATCGGCTTTGAATGCCGCCGTCGCTAAGGCGGTTTCCACCGAGTCCGCCAGGCAACAGTTCGCGGCAAGCGGCACGATTGCCTCGGCGACCACGCCGGCGGCGTTCAGGGAGTTGATTGAAACCGAGATCGCCAAATGGACCAAGGTATTCAAGTCGGGGGCAATTACGCTGCGCTAGTGCGCTAAACGCGTGCGTGCTAATCCCAATCCGGTGCGCGTCCCGGCGGATTGGCGATGCGTCGGTCGGGCCGCGCCAGCGCATGGATGCGCCGCATGTCGTCATCGCTCAGGGTAAAGTCGAAAACATCCAGGTTTTCCGCCTGGCGCCGCGGATTGGTGGAGCGTGGAATCGGGATTACGTAGTCTTGCTGCAAATGCCAGCGCAGCACCACCTGCGCCGCCGTTTTGCCTTTGGCGCGCGCGATGTCGGTCACCACCGGATCGTTGATCAAGCGTCCGCGTCCAAGCGGGCAGTAGGCCGTCATCGGCAAACCCAGGCGGCGCACCACAGCCAGCACGCGCGACTGATCGAGATACGGATGATATTCGACCTGCAGGTTTTCAATCGGCTCGGGGCACAGGCGCATGGCTTCTTCGAGCTGCGCGATATTGAAGTTGGCCACCCCGAGGTGAAGCGCCTTGCCCTGGCGCTTGGCCTTGGCGAGCGCGGCCATGGTTTCCGACAGGGGAACGTTGTCCGGGCTGGGCCAGTGCACCATCAGCAAATCCACATAGTCCACCGCCAGATTTTTCAGGCTTTCATCGACCATGCGCGCGACATCATCGGCGCGCAGATATTCGTGCGACACCTTGGTGGTCAGGAAAATTTCGTTGCGCGGCACGCCGCTCGCACGGATACCTTCGCCCACGGCCTTTTCGGTTTTGTACTTCCACGCGGTGTCGATGTGGCGATAGCCGAGCTTCAGCGCATGCGTGACAAGTTCACCGTACCCGTCGAGGCTTGTCTTGTCGCCGATGCGCCCCGTGCCGAAACCCAGCCGTGGGATTACGATGCCGTTTGAACGAAATACTGGAATCGATGTCATTAATAAGTTTTCAAAAACAATAGGTTATGTTATTTTGAGTTTCCGACGGTCAGATTGAAGCCCGTTTGCCATGCGCCATCCATGGGCAGCGATGCGCCATTGATATGCGCGCCGGGGCCGCTGCACAAAAACACGCCAAACGCGGCGATGTCGGAGGGCAGGATCGGCCGCTGACTGGGCTGGCGCACGCTCATCAGTGTGTGTAACGCTTTTTCGCGGCTGTCGCCGGTGGCGGCCATCTGGCGCGTGATCTGGCCTTCGGCGTGTGGCGTGAGCACCCAGCCCGGCATCAGCGCGTTGATGGTGACGCCAGTCTCCGCGCATTCGAGCGCGATGCCGCGTGTCATGCCGATCAGCGCATGCTTGGCGGTGACGTAATCAACGCGGTTGGGCACGGCCATGCGGCCATGAATCGACGACATGTTGATGATGCGTCCCCAGCCACGCTGCTTCATGCCGCGTATCGTGAGGCGAATCGTGTGAAACGCCGCCGACAGATCAACGGCGATGGCGCGATCCCATTCTTCCGGCGGAAAATCCTCGACCTTGTGGTAGTGACGCACCACGGCGTTGTTGACGAGGATATCGATGGGGCCGAGTTGGTGTTCGGTGGCACGCACCATGGCGTCAATGTCGGCGGGCTTGCCGACATCCGCACCGTGGTACTCGACTTTTACGTCATGCTCCGCCGCGATGGCGGCACGCAGTTTTTCTATCGCGGTGGGTTCGCCCAGCCCGTTCATCATCACGTTGCAGCCTTCGGCGGCGAAGGCGCGCGCGAACGCTTCGCCGATGCCGCCGGTGGAGCCGGTGACGAGCGCGGTTTTTCCCTTCAATGAACCTGACATCACGACTCCCACGTTGGAAAGAATTTCCACGAGTATACTCGCGGCAACGGTTCAAGGTTATCAAGGAGAACGCGATGCAATCCGCGGTGAAAACACTTTTGTGGTTCTTGTGTGCTGGCGTGGCATCTGCGAACGCGCAGGAAACATTCCCCAACCGGCCGATACGCTGGATCGTCCCCTCGCCGCCCGGCGGCGGCACCGATGCCGTGTCGCGCATCATGGCGCCCCGACTGATCGAATTGTGGAAGCAGCAGATCGTGATCGACAATCGCGGCGGCGTGCAGGGCAGCCTTGGCACTGCGTTGGCGGCGAAATCCGCGCCGGATGGCTACACCATTGTGTTTGCGTATTCCGGCCCGGTGGCGGTCAATCCGCATATTTATCGCGAGGTCGGCTACGACACCGTAAAGGACCTTGCCGCGATCACGCGTTACACGCAGCAACCGATGATCATGACCGCGCATCCCTCGCTGCCGGCGAATTCGCTGAAGGACCTTGCCGCCTACGCGAAACAGAATCCCGGCAAGGTGACGTTTGCCTCCAGCGCATCGTTACAGCATCTGGGCGGCGAGTTGTTCAAGCTCGCGGCGGGCGTGAACATGACGCATGTACCGTACAAGGGCGCGGGCCCGGCAGTGCTGGATCTGCTGGGCGGCAACATTCACACCATGATTTCCAATCCCACCTCGGTCGTGCCGCACATCAAAACCGGCAAGCTCAAGCCGCTGGGGGTGATGGGCGGCACGCGTATCGAGGCGCTGCGCGATGTGCAGACGGCGGCCGAAGCCGGCTTTCCGGAGTTCACCAACGTGATCGAGTGGTACGGCATGCTGGCGCCGGCTGCAACGCCGCGCCCGATTATCAACGCACTGAACGCGGGCCTCGTGCGTGTATTGAACATGCCTGAAGTGCAGGAGCGCATTCGCGCGTTGGGAATGACGCCCTCGCCCAGCACGCCGGAGGAATTTGATAAGCAGATCCGCGCGGACTATGCCTTGTGGGGCGGCGTGGTGAAGCGGGCGGGCGTGAAGGCGGAATAGTGTTTGATGATGGCGGCGGATGGGGAATGCAAACCTTCACATTGATGATGCACGCATTCATGTAACTGAGGTAACTGGGGCTTGAGATGAAATTCAGGATAGAACTTGTTGTGTTGGGTATTGCAGCGATTTGCGGCGGGCCTGTGCTGGCGCAGGGTTACCCAACGAAATCCATCCGCATCATTGTGCCAGTGGCGCCGGGCGGCAATGTGGATATCGTTGCGCGAACCCTTGCCGCTGAACTGACCAAGAGTCTGGGTCAAACGGTGATCGTCGAAAACCGCCCGAGCGCCGCGTCACTGATTGGCACGCAACAGGTGGCCAAGGCCGCGCCCGATGGCTACACGCTGCTCGCGCATTCGAGCACTTATTTCAGTGCGCCCACGATATCGGCCAATGCCGGCTACGACCCGATCAGGGATTTCGCGCCGATCACGCTCACCTGCAAGGCGCCCATGTTCATGGAAGTGCATCCCAGCGTACCGGCGCGCAACGTGGCCGACCTCGTGGCTATTGCCAAAGCCCAACCTGGTTACGTTTCAAACGCCAATTCCGGCAATGGTTCCACCGGGCACATGGCCGGCGAAGTTTTCGCCAGCCGCGCGGGCGTCAAACTGCTTAACGTGTTTTACAAAGGCAGTGCACAGGCCGTGCTGGATGTCATCAGCGGTCAGGCCATGCTCATGTTCGACCAGATCAGCACCTCTGGTCCTTACGTCAAAGCCGGCAAGCTGCGTGCGCTGGCAGTCACCAGCGCCCAGCGCGCGAACATGTTCCCCGATGTGCGCACCATGGCCGAATCGGGTTATCCCGGCTACGAAGATGTCACGCTGAATTTTTTGCTCGCACCGGCGGGCACGCCGAAGGATATCGTCACCAAACTTCACGCCGAGGTGGTGAAGGCTTATCAGCAGCCCGAACTCATCAAACGCTTTACAGAGCGCAGCATTCAGTTGGTGGCGAGTCCGTCGCCAGAGGCGTTTGGTGAGACGATTAAATCGGAGGTTGCGCGGCTATCCAAGGTGGCGCGGGATGCGGGGATTAAGGCGGAGTGAGGGATGCTGCCGAAAGTATTCGGCGAGAAACGAACTAGGCTTGTTGCGGCGTGCCAAACGGAACAAGTGCCTCAATGGGCGGAAGTTTGGAAGGGGTGGATTTGCCATCAACTGACCACAGATCCAATCCAGCCAATAGGCCATCCTGCTCAAACACAAAAGCGCCGAACAGATGCTGATTTTGGTCTTTCCACTGGAAATCAGAAAGCACTCGCATGGCGAAATGTTTGGGCCGCTGTCCCGCAATAGCAAAATCGATGCTGGCGCAACCGCAGGAGCAGCGTGAACGAACGCTGGCTTGCATTAACTGTGGAATGAAATTACGCGCATTAGCATTTCCGTGCTCCAGTAGCCATTGAACCAATTCCCTCTCCTTGGCGGTAAGGTCGCGGTTCTCTTCTACCTGAGTTGGTGGGTGGGCCATGGCTTGATTCTCTGTATATTGACTACAGTAGCAGCTTTTCCTCCAATCCCGTCTCCTTCGCAATTCGCCGCAAATCCGCAAGCGTATCCTCTGGCAACTGCAAGCCCTCGCACCTGAGCTTGGCGTCGCTGTTATTTTCCATCTCGCCCGGATAAAACACTTCGTCAAAGCCCTTGGCGAGCGGCACGGATTTGATTTCGCTGGTGAAGTCCTGCATGCGCGCATGAAACTGTTCGAGCGGTTGAAACTTGGCGATGTCCATGGCGATCATCAAGTGGCCGCAGTTACTTTTTTCGGCGGTTTTGTAGGGGCTGTGCACGGCTGACAAGAAGCCGCTCCCGGTCAGCACGCCGGACATCATGTCCACCATCGCAGCGATGGCGTAGCCTTTGTGTTCGGCCATCGGCAGGATGATGCCGTCGATGGCTTCCTGCGGATCGGTGGTGGGCGCGCCGTCTTTGCTGATGGCCCAACCCAGCGGAATTGGCAGGTTTTTGTTGCGCGCGAGATATATTTTGCCGCGGGCCACGCCGGTGGCGGCCATGTCCACCACGAAGGGTGCGCGCGTACCATCGGCACTCACAGGGGCGGCGACGGAAAACGGATTGGTGCCGATGATTTTTTTGCGTCCGCCCCACGGCGCCATCGCCGGGCCGCCATTGCTGGTGAGCATGGCCGTGCAACCCGCCGCCGCGACGCGGCGCGTGTAATACATGCAGGTACCGAAGTGATTGGAGTTGCGCACGGCCACCGCGCCGATGCCATGCTGTTTGGCTCGTTTGATGGCTTCGTGGGTGGCGAGCATTGTCGCCACGTGACCCACGCCGTCGTGCGCGTCGATTACCGCGATGGCGCCGGCGTCCACCACGAATTCCGGCGTGGTGACGGGCTTCATCACGCCGTTGCGAATGCGGTCGAGATACCAACCGAGGCGCAATACGCCGTGCGATTGGTGGCCCCACAGATCGGCCTGTACCAGCGTGTCGGCGACGAGGCGCGCGTCGGCTTCGGGTACGCCAGCGCTGGCGTAGACTGCGGTGGCGAAATCAATCAGACGTTCGGCATTGATGGGCATGGGTTCCAGTAGAACAAAAAAGCACCGCAAAGGCGCAAAGAAACCCCGCAAAGAAAGGCAAGGCCGTTCCGGATTTCTTTGCGCTTCCTTTGTGCCTTGGGGTGCGTTTGTTAAGTATTTATTTTTAAATTGTTTTTTACACCAACGACGCCACGTGTTTGGCAAACGCCTGCGTGCCCAGCTTGCCGCCGATATCCGGCGTGCGGGTTTCGGGTTTTTGCAGCGCGGTGTTGATGGCCGCGTCAATCGCCTTGGCGGCGGCGTCGAATTCGGCGCGCTTGTGACGAATGCTCAGCCAGTCGAGCAGCATCGCCGCCGACAATATCAGCGACGTGGGATTGGCTTTGTCCATGCCCGCGATGTCGGGTGCGGAGCCGTGCTGGGCTTGCGCGCAACAGGCGTCGTCACCCGCCATGGTGGACGCGGCGAGGCCCAGGCCGCCGGAAATTTCGGAGGCTTCGTCCGACAAAATGTCGCCGAACATATTGCCGGTGACGATGCAGTCAAAACGGTCGGGGTGGCGCACCAGCAGTGCCGCCATGGCATCAACGATTTTTTCGTCGAGTTCGACGTCCGGATACTCCTTGGCGACCTTGCGTACTTCGCGCAAAAATAAACCGTCGGAAATATGAAACACGTTGGCCTTGTGCACGGCGGTGACTTTTTTGCGGCGCTTGCGCGCCCAGTCAAACGCCACGCGTGTGATGCGTTCGCACTGGCGCGCGGTGACTTTGCGCACGGCAATCGCCATGTCTTCGGTGGGCATGAATTCCGCTTTGCCCATGAACATATTGCGATCCGAATAAAACCCTTCGGTGCATTCGCGGAAAATCACCAGATCAATCGGCTTGCCGGTCAGCCCCGTGCCCATGCGCGAAATCGCCGGGCGGATGTTGGCGAACAAATCCAGCTTGGTGCGAAATTCGCCCGACGGATTGATGCCGCCTTTTTCGCGCGTCGGGTAGATCAGGTGATCCACGGGGCCAAGGATGATGCCCGGCGCCTTGCGCGCGGCTTCCATCACGTCGTCGGGCAGCGTGGAGCCTTTGGATTTCAGCGTGACCAAGCCCATGTCGCGTTGATCCCATTCTAGGCCGAGTTTGAATTTGTCGTTGGCGCGATTGAGCACCGTGAGCGTGGCTTGGGTGATTTCAGGGCCGATGCCGTCACCGGGGAGTACGAGAATTTTCATGGGGGTTCCTTGTTAGAGTGCCTAGCATAATGAAACGCATGCGACGCTGGCACGATTTTGCTTCAGGGCGCGAAGCGCGGCGCAGAGCATATCGCGAATATGCGCAAGCCGTGCGACAAAGCCCTGAGGCAAAACTCACGCCAGCCCTCCGGGTTGTGTCCAAAATTGATGCTGGCTTTGTCGGACTCGTCGATCATATTCGCGATATGAGTCTCCTCGTCCTTCGCGCCACCACCGATTTTGGACACAACGGCGCATGCGTTTCATTATGTTAGGCACTCTTATTGTTAAAATTCGCCTTGACACGATACGCACGATAAACAATGAAGCCGCAACAATCAATCCGGGAGCGCAAGTAAATGCCTTTGAATATCATGGCCGCCGCCACGGCAGACGATTACACGCGCGACCCCACGCGCTGGGGCAGCGCCGAAGTGGCCGCGCATTTTCCCGGCTTTGAGCATATGGATGTACGCGCCCGTGGCGCGACGATTCGCTTACGCCACAGTGGGCATTCGGGCACGGGCGGTGGCAAGCCCCCGCTGTTGCTGGTGCATGGCAATCCGCAAAACCATACCTGCTGGTACAAGGTCGCCGCGCGGCTTGCGCAACACTATCACGTGATCCTTCCTGATTTGCGCGGCTACGGCGACAGCTCGCTGCCGGAGCCGGGCGCGGATCACGTCAATTACAGCTTTCGTTCGATGGCGAATGATCTGCTGGAAATCATGGATCAGTTGGGCTACGACACGTTTTTTGTTGCAGGCCATGATCGCGGCGGGCGCACGGTGCATCGGTTGTGCACCGATCATCCGGAGCGCATTCGCAAGGTGTGCCTGATGGATATTATTCCCAATCACTACGTGTGGAATCACCCGACCAAGGCGTGGGTGATCGGCACCTGGCATTGGGCTTTCATGGCGCAACCCGAGCCGTTTCCGGAGCGCATGATCAGCGCGGTGCCGGCGGAATATTTTCTGAAAAGTCGCATGGTGATTCGCGGCGGCACGGGCTTGGGGTTTTTGACCGAGGGCGCGATGGCCGAATACATACGCTGCTATACGCTGAAAACCATCACCGGGTCGTGCCGCGATTATCGTGCGACGGCGACCTGCGATTTTGTGATGGACACCGCGGACAAGGACAAAAAGCTCGCCATGCCGCTGATGTTGCTATGGGGCGCGCGCGGGCATTCACCGGAACGCGCGAAAGAGTTTCTGACTATCTGGCAACAGTACGCAAGCAACATCACCGACACCGATGCGATGAATTGCGGCCACTACATGCAGGAAGAAATGCCGGACCGGATTGTTGAGCATTTCAGCCGTTTTTTTGTGGACTAGCATGTTATTGGGCTGCATTGCCGACGATTTCACCGGCGCCACCGATCTCGCGAATAACCTCGTGCGCGGCGGCCTGCGTACGGTGCAAACGGTGGGTGTTCCGCATCAACCATTACAGGAAGACGTGGATGCCGTCGTGGTGGCATTGAAGTCGCGCACCATCGCGGCCGCGGACGCCGTGGCGCAATCGCTCGCCGCGCTAAAGTGGTTGCGACAACAGGATTGCAAACAGATTTATTTAAAGTATTGCTCGACGTTCGATTCCACGCCGGCGGGCAATATCGGCCCGGTGACCGAGGCGCTGATGCAGGCGCTCAACTGCGATTTCACCATTGCCTGCCCGGCGTTCCCAGCGGCGGGACGCACGATCTATAAGGGCCATTTGTTCGTCGGCGATGTGCCGCTGGATGAATCGGGCATGCGCGATCACCCGCTGACGCCGATGCGCGACGCCAATCTGGTGCGCGTTCTGCAGGCGCAGATGCAAGGCAAGGTTGGCTTGATCGATTACGCGGATGTCGCGCGCGGGCCGGAGGCGATACGCGCGCGCATCGACGCGCTGAAGGCCGCGGGCGTGAAAGCCGCAATCGTGGATGTGTTGAATAACGAGGATCTGTTGCGGCTGGGGTGCGCGGTGCGCGATCTGCCGCTGGTGACCGCGGGATCAGGTGTGGCCATCGGCCTGCCGCAGAATTATGCGTTATCCGGCGTGGTGGCGAACGCTTTGCCGCGTGTAAATGGTTTTCGCGCCGTCGTCTCGGGCAGTTGTTCCGTGGCGACCAATGCACAGGTGGCGCATTTCAAACGGCAGGGCGGCGCGGCGCGCGCACTGGATGTGGCAAAGCTCGCGGCCGGCGAGCCGGAAATCGCGTGTTTGCTCGACTGGGCAAAGCCGTTACTGGCAACCAGCCCGGTGTTGATCTATTCGACGGCCGAACCCGCGGATGTGCAGGCGATACAATCCCGTCTCGGCGCGGCGAACGCGGGGCAGTTAATTGAAAATGCGCTGGCGTCGCTTGCGAGCGCGCTGGTCGAAGCGGGCGTTGATCAAATGGTGGTGGCAGGTGGCGAAACATCCGGCGCGGTGGTGCAGGCGCTGGGCATCGAGGCGCTGCGCATCGGGCCTCAAATCGATCCCGGCGTGCCGTGGACCATGAGCATCGGCGATAAGCGCATTGCATTGGTGTTGAAGTCCGGCAACTTTGGCGGCGAGGACTTTTTTGTGAAAGCTTTTCAGGTGCTGCAACGATGAATGAAAACGCGTTACGCGATCAAATAGCCGAGCTCGGCAAGTCGCTCTACGATCGTGGCCTCGCGCACGGCAGCGCGGGCAACATCAGCGTGAAGCTGGCCGATGGCTACCTGCTGACGCCCACCAACTCATGCCTTGGCCGGCTTGACCCCGCTAAAATTTCACGGCTGGACGGCAACGGCAGACTGATCAGTGGCGATACACCCTCGAAAGAAGCGTTCCTGCATCTGGGCATGTATGGCGAGCGTCCCACGAGTACGGCGGTGGTGCATCTGCACAGCCTGCACGCGGTGGCGGTGTCGTGCCTCGACGGGCTGAATCCGGCGGATGTGTTTCCGCCCATCACGGCCTATGCGGTAATGCAGGTGGGTAAGCTCGCGCTGGCGCCCTATTACGCGCCGGGGGATATGGCGTTGGCGGAGGCGGTGCGCAAGCTCGCGGGCAAACACCACGCGATTTTGTTGGCGCATCACGGCCCCGTGGTCGCCGGCACGTCATTGACGGCGGCGGTGTATGCCATCGAGGAACTGGAGCAAACCGCGCGGCTGATGTTGCTGCTGAAGGGGCAGCCGGTCCGTTTGCTGACGGCGGAACAAATCGCCGATTTGAACCGGCGTTTTCCGGGCTGACCTGACCGGGGTCAAGCGTTTCATGGGGCGGCCCATGTAAAATCCGCGCAGGTTTCCCATGCCGTGGATGATTTGCCGATGACACTTGCCCCGTTTCACCTCGCCTTTCCCGTCAACGATCTGGCCGAAGCGCGCGCGTTTTATGGCGGTTTGCTCGGCTGTACCGAAGGCCGTGCGGATGGGGACTGGATCGACTTTAATTTTTTCGGTCATCAGATCGTCGCCTATCGCGCGCCGCACGCCACGGGCAAGGCCGCCACGTCGGGGGTGGACGGCGACGCCGTGCCGATACGACATTTTGGCCTGGTACTGCCGATGCCGAAATGGGAGTCGCTGCGCGACCGGCTGGTGAAGGCGGGCACGAAATTCCTGATCGAACCCGATGTGCGGTTTGTTGGCACCATCGGAGAGCAATCCAGCATGTTTTTTCTGGATCCCAGTGGCAATGCGTTGGAGTTCAAGGCGTTTAAAGACCCGAGTAAACTGTTTGCCAAGGTGTAGTTTGCCCCAACGCCGTTAACGGCCTACACTACAGCGAGCCGAAAATCCCAACTGGAGGCGGATAAATGTCTTTTATAAACAAATGGTTGGCAATTGTCTTTGTGGCGATTGCCTTGCCGGTCGCGGCGCAGGACAAACTCAATATTTTTATCGCCACTGGGCCAACGGCGGGCGTGTATTACCCGATGGGCGGCGGCTTGGCGGATTTGCTCACCAAGTACGTGCCTACGCTCAATGCGACGGCTGGTACCACGGCGGGTTCGGTGGCGAATCTGCAATTGATGGCCAATAAAAAAGCCGACGTGTCGTTTTCCATGGCGGATGCGAGTTGGGATGCCTTCAAGGGGCAACACAAGTTCGCGGCGGGGGCAGTGCCCGTGCGCGCGCTGATGGTGCTGTACCCGAACCGCATGCATGTGGTGACCATTGACGGCACGGGCATCAACAAGTTTGCCGATCTGAAGGGCAAGCGCGTTTCAACGGGGGCGGTCAACAGCGCCACTGAAGTGATGGCGCTGCGCCTGACCGAGGCGCACGGCATGACGTTCAAGGATTTCACGCAGGAACGTCTTGATCCGGGCAAGTCGGCTGACGCGATCAAGGACAAAAAACTCGATGCATTTTTCTGGGTGGGTGGCATTCCCACGGCGGCGGTCACTGAACTGGCGGCGACGCCGGGCGTGAAGATCAAACTCATTGATCATGACGACGGCGTGGCAGGCATGAACAAGATTTACGGGCCGCTGTATGTGCGCGACACCATACCCGCCAAGGCCTATCCGGGGCAGGAACAGCCGAATCGCATAGCAACGGTGTGGAACGTGTTGCTGGCGCGTGCCGATGTTTCGGATCAGGTGGCCTATGACATCGTGAAAACCATATTCGACCGAAAGGCCGAGATGGAACGGGTGCACCCTGAATCGCGCAATTTCGATTTGAAATACCAAACCAACGCGGCTTCGGTGGTGCCATTTCATCCGGGCGCGATCAAATACTTCGCCGAAAAGGGTGTGAAAGTCCAATAGCAAAAAGTGTTACGCACACTGCGCCGCAATCGTGTTAGACCCCGCTCTCGATTCGAGGCGGGGTTTTTTGTGCGGTACGCGTTACCAAGAACCTTCCGATCATGAGCACACCCGCAACACCCACCGCGCCTGCGACCATCAGTGACGAAGCCCTCAAGAAGGCCGAGGAATTCATCGAGGTCGAGGAAGGCGCATCCAACAAGCTGACCGGCTGGCTGGGCACGATGGTGGCGGTACTCGCCATCGCGATGACGGTGTTTCATCTGTACGCGGCGATGAGCATCATGCCCACGCACATCTTGCGCGGCATCCATGTAACGTTCATGTTGTTCCTGGTGTTCCTGCTGTTTCCGATGGCGAAACGGTTTCGCAATCGTGTGTGGTGGTGGGATTGGCTGCTGGCGATACTGTCACTCTATGTGATGGGACACCTGCTCTTTGGCGGCGACGCATTTCTGGAGCGCAGCACCGCACCCGGCACGCTTGATACATTCTGCGGCGTGGCGTTGATGTTGTTGATACTCGAAGCCGTGCGGCGCTGCTCCGGCTGGATCATGCCCTTCGTGGTGCTGCTTTTTCTGTTCTACGCCCTCATCGGCTCGAAGTTGCCGCCGCCGTGGACGCATCAGGGCATGGACGTGGCGCGCATCGTCGGTCACATGTACATGACGCTTGAAGGCATCTTCGGCACCGCCGTCGATGTGTCATCCACGCTGATTATTTTGTTCACGATTTACGGCGCGTTTTTGCAACATTCCAACGCGGGCAAGTTTTATATCGACTTTTCGTTCGCGGCGATGGGCGGACGGCCGGCCGGCGCGGGACGCACCATCGTGCTGTCGTCGTTCCTGCTCGGCGGGCCTTCGGGCAGCGGCGTGGCCACCACGGTAACGCTGGGCTCGGTGGCCTATCCCATGCTGGTGAAAGCCGGTTACGGCAAGGATGCGGCGGGCGGCCTGCTGGCGGCGGGCGGACTCGGGGCGATTATTTCGCCGCCCGTGCTGGGCGCGGCGGCGTTTTTGATCGCCGAGTTCTTGCGCGTATCCTATCTCGAAGTGTTGTTGATGGCGACGATACCCACGCTGCTGTTTTATTTTGCGCTGTTTCTGATGGTTGAAATCGATGCACGCAAATTCGGCATGAAGCAGGTTGAAATCAACAAGGCCGATACGGTATGGAATCTCACCCGGCGGTTTGGTTTTCACTTCTTGTCGCTGATCGCGATAATTGCCTTCATGGTGTGGGGATTTTCGCCGCTGGCGTCGGTCTTTTACGCCACGGTGGTGGCATTCCTGGTGAGCTTTTTGCATCCCACTTGCGCCTTGATACCCTATGAAGTGTTCACGCGGAAGACGGCGTTTGCCAAGGGGCTGTGGAATTCCGGTCTGCGCAAGGCCATGGAAGGCGGTTCGATCGGCGTGCTGAATGTGGCGGCCACTTGCGCGGCGGCCGGGTTGATTGTCGGCGTGGTGACGCTTACGGGTTTGGGGCTGAAATTCAGTTCCATTGTGCTGACCTACGCAGACTCGTGGAGCCAGGGCATTGTGAATGGGCTGGCGATGATCGGCGTGTCGCCCACGCCTGCGCTACTGCACGACGTGAAATTGCTGCTGACGGCGCTGTTTACTTCGCTCATTGTGTGGATCGTCGGCCTTGCGGTGCCGGTGACGGCGAGTTACATCATTTGCGCGGTGATCGCGGCGCCGGCGCTGATCCAGCTTGGCGTGGCGGATTTCGCGGCGCACATGTTTATTTTCTACTACGCAGTGTTGTCCGAGGTATCGCCGCCCACGGCGTTGTCACCGTTCGCGGCGGCAGCGATTACCGGCGGTGACCCGTACAAGACGACGCTCCAATCCTGGAAGTACACCATGCCGGCATTTCTGGTGCCGTTCATGTTCGTGCTTGATCCGGCCGGACTCGGCTTGCTGCTGATGGGCTCATTCAAGGCGCTCGCCAAGGCATCGGTGGTGGATATCGCGATCGTCAGCGTGACTGCGATGATTGGCATCGCGGCGCTGGCGGCGGGCGTGCAGGGCTGGATGTTCCGGCAAACCACGCGACTGGAGCGCTGGTTGCTGATTATCGCGGGGCTTGCGCTGGTGTATCCTAAAGCGATGTTCGACGTGATCGGCATCAGTCTCATCGTGGTGGCCATCATGCTGCAAAAAGTGCGCAAGGGTGTTGTGCGGCCCGTCGCCGGGTGACGACGTGTCGCTTGAGTTATTTCAGGCGAAAATCGCCACGCCGTTCGCGGTGCTGGGCATACGCACGGTGGGCGAGTTGTTGACGGATATTGAATACTTGCCGCGCGGCGTCGCAACCCTGGCGCCGTTGAATAAACTGGCGGAGCGCGCGTGCAAACAGATCGAGCGTTATATCGATGATCCGCGGTTTCGATTCAGTTTGCCGTTTGAATATCGCGGCACGGATTTTCAGTGCCGCGTGTGGCGCGAGATCTCCGGTATTTCCGCCGGACAAACCCGCACGTATAAGGAGCTTGCCGAGTGCCTGAGGAGTGCGCCGCGCCCGGTGGGCGGTGCCTGTGGCAAAAATCGTCTTCCTTTGCTGATTCCGTGTCATCGCGTGCTCGCGTCGGGCGGCATCGGCGGTTTCATGCACGCGCGTGCGGGAGATCCGATCACCATCAAGAAATGGTTGCTGAGGCACGAGGGTGTCAGACTCACTGCTGATTGACGAATTCTGCGACGCGCTGTGGCTGGAGGACGGCCTCGCGCGCAATACGCTCGATGCGTATCGGCGTGATCTGGCGCAGTTCGTGTCGTGGCTGGAAAAACAGCGCGGCAAGAATTTGCCGACAGCGGATCATGGCGACCTGCAGGCCTACCTGGCGCACCAGTTCCGGAAAAAAATCCGCGCATCCAGCGCGGCGCGCCTGTTGTCGAGCCTCAAACGCCTGTTTCGCTGGCTGCAACGGCAGAATCGCATCGCTATCGACCCGACGCTCAATATCGATACGCCCAAGTTGCCGCGTTCGCTGCCGAAAAGCCTGACGGAAAAAGATGTCGAAAGTCTGCTTGTGGCCCCCGACGTGGAAACGCCGCGCGGCGAGCGTGACAAGGCGATGCTGGAAATACTCTACGCCAGTGGCTTGCGCGTGTCGGAACTGGTGACCCTGAAGTTGCCGCAGGTCAGTCAGGACATGGGCGTGGTGCGCGTGCTGGGCAAAGGCTCCAAGGAACGGCTGGTGCCGCTGGGGGAAGAATCGCTGGCGTGGGTGAAACGTTATGTCGCGGCGGGTCGCCCGGCGCTGCTCGCGGGCAAGGGTAGTGACGATCTTTTCGTGACGTCGCGTGGCGCGGCAATGACGCGGCAGGCGTTCTGGCACATCATCAAGCGCTACGCATCGCAGGCCGGTTTGCACGCAACCATCTCGCCGCACGTTTTGCGCCATGCCTTTGCCACGCACCTGTTGAACCACGGCGCCGATTTGCGCGTGGTGCAACTGCTGCTGGGACATTCGGATATTTCAACCACGCAGATTTATACACACGTGGCGCGCGAGCGGCTAAAACAGTTGCATGCCAGGCATCATCCGCGAGGATGAGGGGGAAGTGTGAGGCGTACGAAGCAAGAGGTAAGGTTTAAGGCGTAAGGCGAAATCGGGGCATGCGGCGGACTTCGCCTCAAGCCTCAAGCCTCAAGCCCCTCTCAATAGTGACGCCCAGCCGTTTCACGTTCTTAAGTGCCGCAAGCTTGGCCACGCTGACCTTGACCCACGGCGCCTTGAATTCGCCAATGATGATTTGCGCGATATCCTCGGCGAGTTTTTCCACCAGCGGAAAGTGCGTGTCGCGCGTGAGCATTTCGATGCGCGCCACCACCTTGGCATAATCGATGGTGTCGTCTATCGAATTGGTCTGCGCCGCGCGCCCGTGTTGCGCGCCAGGCTGGCCCGGCAAGCCGATTTCCAGATCGAATTGCGCGTTTTGCGGCGCGATTTTTTCCCACGCATAGATGCCGAGCTTGACGCTTAAGCGCAATTCGCTGATGAAGATGATGTCCATGCGGGCTTGTGCCAGTTCGAATAGATGCGAATAAATCGGCTAAAATCGACCGTGATTCTATTTGATATTACAGGAGCACGGTAACATGAACACAGCGCTTCTGGCGGTGGCGGCCTATCTCATCGGCTCGATATCGTTTGCGGTGATCGTGAGCCGCGCGTTTGGCTTGCCCGATCCGCGCACGTATGGTTCGGGAAATCCCGGCGCCACCAATGTGCTGCGTTCCGGGCGCAAGTCGGCGGCGGTTATCACTTTGCTTGGTGATGCGCTCAAGGGCTGGGTGGCGGTGTGGCTGGCCGCGCGTTATGCAACGCCAGGCGAAGCCGAGTTGACTATGGCGTTGGCGGGCGCGCTGTCGGTGATCGGACATATGGTGCCGGTGTTTCACCGTTTTCAGGGTGGCAAGGGCGTCGCAACAGCGCTGGGCGTGTTGTTGGGATACCACCTGTATATCGCCTTGGGTGCCGCGGGCACGTGGATCATCATGGTGGTGTTTTTTCGCATATCGTCGCTGGCGTCCATCACCGCAGCCGCGTTTGCGCCCTTTGCGACATGGATGTTTTATGGTTTCGCGCATCCCTTTTTCGCAAGCGTCGCGGTGGTGGCGGTGTTGCTGATTTACCGGCATCACGCGAACATCCGGAAAATTCTTAATGGCACCGAGAGCAAGCTCGGACAGAAAGCCAAGGTTTAGGCGGGGCGCAGCTCTTCAAGATCCCAGCGCGGGCGCACGGTGAAGGCGTGCGACGTGGCGTTACCGCGCGCATCATCAGCAATATGAGACGCTAACCGGATCGCCCCCGAATCATCACGAAGCCGGGGCGCTAACCGCAGCGCCCCAGCCAGGGCAATCATCGCGCCGTTGTCAGTACACAACTCCAGTGGCGGATAAAACACGCGGCAACCTCGTTGCGCGGCTTGCCGGGTGAGCCGCTCGCGCAACAATCGATTGGCCCCGACGCCGCCGGCCACGACCAGTTGTGTCAGCTCGGTTTTGTCGAGCGCCGCCAAGGATTTCGCCACCAGCACATCGACGGCGGCGGCCTGGAATTCCGCCGCGAGATCGGCTTTGTCCTGTTGCGTCAGGGTTTGGCCGCGAATGGCCGTGAGGACGGCAGTTTTCAGGCCGCTGAAACTGAAGTTAAAGTTGCCGCTGTTGAGCATCGGCCGGGGCAATTTGTAATGCCAGGGCCTGCCCTGTTCGGCCAGCGCCGCAATGTTCGGTCCGCCGGGGTAGCCAAGGCCAAGTAACTGCGCGGTCTTGTCGAATGCCTCGCCAGCTGCATCATCCACGGTTTCGCCGAGCAGGGTGTAGGCGCCGACGCCTGTCACCTGCATTAACTGGGTATGGCCACCCGACACCAGCAACGCGACAAACGGAAAGCTGGGTGCCGGGTCGGCCAACAGGGGCGACAGCAAGTGCCCTTCAAGATGGTGTATCCCGATGGCCGGAATTTGGAGCGAGTAGGCTAACCCTTGCGCGATGCTGGCGCCCACTAACAACGCGCCGGCTAGTCCCGGCCCCTGGGTGTAGGCAATGGCATTTAGATCGGTGAGCGCCTTGCCGGCGCCGGCCAGCAACTCACGCGTCAGGGGCAGCACGCGGCGGATGTGGTCGCGCGAGGCGAGTTCCGGCACCACGCCGCCGTAATCGGCATGCATGGCGACCTGACTGTGCAGTTTGTGACCCAACAGACCCATGACGTCGTCGTACAGCGCGACTCCGGTATCATCGCAGGAGGTCTCAATTCCCAATATTAACAATGACTTGGCTTTCGTGGTCGGTGGGTGGGGCTAGACGGGCGGTGTTTCAGGGTACTTCAAAAAAAGCCCGTTGCTTGTTATAATACGAGACTTTCCGTCTGGTGCGGGTCGGCTCGTGGTTGATTAACGCCGTCCCGCAAGGCGCGGTTGCCCCCAAGACAAACCCCAAGATTAACACTGAAGGGATTTAGGTACGCTGATGACTACTGTTCGCATCAAAGAAAACGAACCCTTTGAAGTCGCCCTGCGACGCTTCAAGCGCACGGTTGAAAAAACCGGCCTGTTGACCGATTTGCGCGCGCGCGAGTTCTACGAAAAGCCCACCGCCGAGCGCAAGCGCAAGCTGGCTGCCGCGGTCAAGCGCACGCACAAGCGTCTGCGTTCGCAAACGTTGCCGCCGAAGATGTATTGATTCGCCACGCCGTTGCGTGACCCTTCGTGCGCCGCGTGGCTTGAAGGCGATTGAGCAGTAGGGTGCAGATGCGCGGGTGGGCGTCACGGTTGGACGTATGTAAGGGGTGAAGGTAAGAAGCCTTCGCCCTTTTTGCGTTTTTAGAGGAGTCGATTCCAGGGAGTCAGATATGGCGCTGTCGCTCAGAGACCAAATCAGTAACGAACTCAAGGATGCGATGCGCGCGGGCGATACCCGCAAGCGCGACGCGCTGCGTTTGCTGACCGCCGCGCTGAAGCAAAAAGAAGTGGATGAACGCGTGACGCTGGCGGACGCGGACGTGGTGGCGATCATCGACAAAATGATCAAGCAGCGGCGTGACTCCATTGCACAGTTTGAAAAAGGCGGCCGGCAGGATCTGGCCGATACCGAAAAATTTGAATTGAGCGTGCTGCAAGCCTACATGCCGCAGGCGCTGTCGGAAGCGGAAATCGCCGAGGCCGTGGCGGTATCGATAGCCGAAAGCGGCGCCAAGAGCCCGGCGGACATGGGCAAGGTGATGGCGGTGTTGAAACCCAAGCTGGCAGGTCGCGCCGATATGTCCAAAGTATCCGGATTGGTCAAAGCGAAGCTGGCGGGATGATTTTTAAGTATTTGTTTTTAAAAGATATTTAATTGATTCGCCACCTGCGCCGCAGGTGCGCTGGATTCATCCTTGAGCGGGCTGACGAGTAGTTATACTCACCACTCACCATGATTCCCCAGTCGTTCATTCAGGACTTATTGCATCGCGTCGATATCGTCGACGTGATCGACCGCCACGTTAAGCTGAAAAAGGCGGGCGCGAATTACGCCGCTTGCTGCCCGTTTCATTCCGAAAAATCGCCCTCGTTTACCGTCAGTCAGACCAAGCAGTTTTATCACTGCTTCGGCTGCGGCGCGCATGGCACGGCGGTTGGGTTTCTGATGGAATATTCGGGACTCGGCTTTGTCGAGGCGATCAAGGATCTCGCGCAGAGCGTGGGCATGACCGTGCCGGAGGAACGTGGCGATCAACCACGGCGCGCGCGCACCGAAGGCGAGAACGGTGAAGACCTGAATGAACTCATGCTTACCGCCGCGCAGTTTTTCCGCAATGCGCTGAAAGATGCACCGCAGGCGATTGCGTATCTGAAAAAGCGCGGCTTGTCGGGCGATATCGCCAAGAAATTCGGCGTGGGTTACGCGCCCGAGGGCTGGCAGAATCTGGAGCGCGCGTTTCCGAATTATCAATCCAGCGCCCTCACCACGCTGGGGCTGGTCAAGCAAAACGACGAAGGCCGCCGCTACGATATTTTTCGCGATCGCATCATGTTTCCGATTGTCGATGTCAAGGGCAATGTCATCGGCTTCGGCGGGCGCGTGCTCGATTCGGGTGAACCCAAGTACCTGAATTCACCGGAGACGCCGCTGTTCGAAAAGGGCCGCGAGTTGTATGGGCTGTACCAGGCGCGGCGCGCGATCCGCGATGCGGGCCGCGTGATCGTGGTCGAAGGCTACATGGATGTGGTGGCGCTGGCACAACATGGCGTCGAATACGCGGTGGCAACGCTGGGCACGGCGACCACGCCGACGCATGTGCAAAAGTTGTTGCGCCAGACCGATGAAATTGTGTTTTGCTTTGATGGCGATAACGCGGGCCGCCGCGCCGCGTGGCGCGCGCTGGAAAACAGTCTGGCCCAACTGGCGGACGGCAAGGAAGTGCGCTTTCTGTTTTTGCCGCAGGGCGAAGACCCGGATTCGTACGTGCGGCAGCACGGCAAGGAGCAATTTGAGAAGTTGCTGGATTCGGCGATTCCGCTGTCGCAATTTTTGCTGAATGAATTATCGTCTCACGGGGATCGCAACACCCACGAAGGCCGCGCAAAACTGTTGCAGGAAGCCAAGCCGCTGATCAAGCAAATCACTGCACCAATGTTGTCGTTGATGATGCGCAAGCAGCTGGCGGAAATCACCGGCATCACACAGCAGGAACTCGATGGCGAGTTTCAGATCAAAACAGCACCAAAAGCAGCACCCGCGCGGCGAACGGCGCCGGCACAGCGATCCATCACGCAAACGGTAATTGAACTACTGGTGCTGGACGGCGCGCTGGCGCGGCTGGCGGATCGCGCGTTGCTCGCGCCCGGCATCGGATTGGCGGGCATCGATCAACACGAACTTGCCGCCCTGAATCGATTGCTGGAACTACTGGCTGCCGACGGCAAACCCTTGAACATCGGAGAATATTTCAGAGATACCGAACACAGTGATTTGTTTTCCGCGGTCGAGGTGGGCGTGCTATGGCGCCAGGAACAGGGCTTTAGCGGCGAAGAACTCGAGGCCGAATTTGCCGGGGCCTGGCGGCAGTTGGTCGAGCGCATCCGCAAGGCGCGCACGAACGCCCTGTTGGCGAAGTCTCGGCAGCAGCCTTGGACGCCCGAGGAGCAGTCGCAATTTCTTCTTTTACAACAACCAGTTACAGTCAATTCAACGAGGTGAGTACTGACTCACTTTAAGGTATAATCAATGGTTTTCTTCGCGCCCGCGAACGTGTCGCTGGCGCGCAACGATTCGTAGCGTCGTTTCGTAACGTTATCGCCCTTATTTCCCTTATTACGCGGAATTCAATTCATGGCCAAGCCGAAGAAAGCGTCCAAGCAGCACGCCACCCACGCAAGCAAGTCCCTCGCGAAAAGCTCGTCTGCGGCGGTCAAGCGCCCGGTCGCGCATAAGTCGGCCAAGGCCAAAACCGTGTCGCGGCCCAAGTCCGTGAGCAGCGCTGCCGCGAAAACGAAATCCGCCAAGCCGAAGGCGTCACGCGCGCCGGTCAAGCCGCAGAAAAAGGTGGTGGTCAAAGCCAAGGCGCCGCAGAAAACAAAAATGCCTGCGGTCGTGGCGAAGGCCGCCAAGGTAACCAAGGTTGCCAAGGAAACGAAGGCCGCGTTAGTCAAGACACCCAAGGTCTCAAAAGTTGCCAAGGCCGCTGAAGCGGCGCGCGTCGGTAAAACCAAGCCGCTGACGGCCAAGGAACAACGGCTGGCGAATCTCAAGGCCGTCGCGGAGCAGATGGCGCAGTCCAAGGCCAAGGTTAAGGCCAAGGCGATTGAAGGTGCTCTCACGTCGGCTTCTCCCACGCCGCAGGCGCCGTCGGCCAAGGACGCGCGCAAAAAGCCGACCCGCGGATTGACTGCCAAGGAAAAGGCGCTGGTCAAGGAGTTTGAGCGCAAGGAATTGCGGCCCGAAGAAGCCGAGGCGCGCCGCATCCGTTTGAAGAATCTGGTGATGCTGGGCAAGGAACGCAGCTACCTGACGTACGCCGAGATCAACGATCACCTGCCGGATGAAATGCTTGACGCCGAGCAGCTCGAAATCATCATCGGCATGATCAACGACATGGGCATTCAGGTGTATGACACCGCGCCCGATGCCGAGACGTTGCTGATCAACGATGCGGCGCCGCCGGTGGCCGACGAAGAGGCCGCCGCCGAGGCGGAAGCCGCGCTGTCCACGGTGGATTCCGAGTTTGGCCGCACCACCGATCCGGTGCGCATGTACATGCGCGAAATGGGCTCGGTGGAGTTGCTCACGCGCGAGGGCGAAATTGAAATCGCCAAACGCATCGAAGACGGTCTGAAACACATGGTGCAGGCGATCTCGGCCTGCCCGACCACCATCGCGGAAATTCTGGCGCTTGCCGAACGCGTGGAAAAAGACGAAATTCGCGCCGATGAAATCGTTGACGGCCTGATCGATCCGAACGCGCCGGTGGAACAGGCGATGCAGGCGGCCCCCCTGCCCGAGGAAGACGACGAAGGCGACGAAGACATCACCAGCGACGCCGAAGAAGACGAAGAAGAGGACGAGGAAGCCAAGGCCGCGGTGCAAACCGCCGACTTGCTGCGCCTCAAGGAAGAATCCCTCAAGCGTTTTGGCGTTATTCGCGGGCACTATGGCCGCATGATGAAGGCGCTGGCGCGCAATGGCGCGCGCAGCCCCGCGTATCTCGAAGCGCGCGAAGACATCACCAATGAGCTGATGAACATCCGTTTTTCGGCCAAGCAGATCGAGGCGTTGTGTGATTCGGTGCGCCGGCTGGTGGAGGAAATACGCCGCTACGAGCGCAGCGTGCTGGATCTGTGCGTCAACAAGGCGAACATGCCACGCACCCATTTCATCAAGGAGTTTCCGGGCAAGGAAGTCAATCTGCGCTGGGTGCGGGGTGAAATCGACGGCGGACATCCGTGGAGCGCCGTGCTGACCCGTTTTGAGCCGCATGTGGTTGAGCAGCAGCAGAAAATGCTCGATTTGCAAACCCGCGTGGGCTTGCCGATCAAGGATATCAAGGAAATCAATCGCCAGATGAACAATGGCGAAGCCAAGGCACGTCGCGCCAAGCGCGAAATGACCGAGGCCAACCTGCGTCTGGTGATTTCAATTGCCAAGAAATACACCAATCGCGGCCTGCAATTTCTGGATCTGATCCAAGAAGGCAACATCGGTCTGATGAAGGCGGTGGATAAATTCGAATACCGTCGTGGCTACAAGTTTTCGACTTATGCAACCTGGTGGATTCGTCAGGCGATCACGCGTTCCATCGCCGATCAGGCGCGCACCATTCGTATTCCGGTGCACATGATCGAAACCATCAACAAGATGAATCGCAT